>CAMCTY010000003.1 GCA_945878725.1 Bifidobacterium breve
GCCCGTTCGGTCTTGCTTGACGCCGGTCTCGCCCGCGAATGCGATGTCGACATCAACGCCATCGCACGCGCCGATGAGATCTTCCTGGGCTCGTCGATCTCGGGGATCAGACCGGTCGTTTCTATCGACGGAACGTCCGTGTCCATTGCCTCCGGGAGCCACACTCTCGCGGCAAGGAAGCTTCTGGAAGCTCAGTCCGAGCGGACCGACAAGTAATAAGCGATTTCCTCAGACAGCAGACCGCAAATCTGATCAGCCGCTGCGGTCTCGAACACTGAGGCAATGCGGCATGCCCTACTGGTGCACAAGAAACCCATAAAGGATGTAGTTGTCGCCTATGACCCACGGCCCTGCACAAGCACGATCGTACCGCCGCCAACTTCTTCCGCCGGGAGAATTAACGCTGGATGGTTGCGTGGACGACATCGCCCACGGTGATCTCGACGAGTTCTCCGGTTTCCTCTGAACGCACAAGCAGATGACCGGCACCAGTTATTTGCTGAGCGACACCGGTAACAATCCGGTCGGCCATCTCGACCCGGACGGATCGACCCAAAGTCGCAGATCGGGAACGAAGGACTTCCATGAGCTCAGCCCGCCCCGCATCAGTCTCAATCCGGGTGAGCCAGCGATCGAAGCACCCAAGCCAAGCGACGAGGAGTTCCTCCCGATCAACATGGATTTGAGCGATCTGTGCGAGCGACACAGCGATGCTGGCTAGTTCCTCGGGCAAATCATCGGGCCAATTCACGTTGAGGCCCATACCGAGAACAACCGCCGAGACTCGGCCCTCGCCGACAATTGATTCGGCGAGGATTCCCGAGAGCTTCCGACCCTCAAAGGGCCCACCGTCGGCGATGACGAGATCGTTAGGCCACTTGATTCCCGGGCGAACCCCTGCGACTGCCTCACAGGCTTCAGCGGCGGCGACAGCAGAGGCCACGGTGACCAGAAAGACATCTGACGGGTCGAGCGACGGCCTGATCAGGGCCGAGACCAGTAGCGATGATCCGGGAGGGGCCGACCATTTCCTGTCGAGCCGTCCCCGGCCTGCGGTCTGGTGATCAGCTACCAAAACCAGGCCCTCGTTGGCCCCCTCTGAGGCCAATTCGAGCAGATCACGGTTGGTGGATCCTGTCTCGGCGACCCAGCGGATTTCGGCAAACCGAGTACCCGGAACGGCAGGTGTTTCGAACGGTGTCTCCATATCTGCCACCATAGGGCGTGCTCAAAAAAGTCCTGATCGCCAATCGCGGCGAAATCGCTGTCCGGGTCATTCGTGCCTGCCAAGAAATGGGCATCGCAACCGTGGCTGTGTACTCCGATCTTGATCGCGACGCCCTTCATGTCCGACTCGCCGACGAGGCTTACGCCCTCGGCGGAACAACTGCCGCCGAGAGCTATCTCAACACCGAGATCATCCTCGATGTGATCGAGCGCAGCGGCGCCGACGCGGTGCATCCCGGATACGGATTCTTCTCCGAGAACACCGACTTCGCCCGGGCCATCACCGAGCGCGGCGTTACCTTCATCGGACCGCCGCCCGGCGCAATCGAGGTCATGGGCGACAAGGTGTCGAGTCGTATTGCCGCACAGGCGGCTGGAGTGAACGGCGTGCCTGGCACGACTCAGTTCCTCAATGACGCAACCGAGGTCGTCGCCTTCGGTGAAGAATTCGGATGGCCAGTAGCCATCAAGGCCGCCTACGGCGGCGGCGGTCGAGGCATGCGCGTTGTCCGCGAAGAATCCGAGGCAGCCGAAGCTTTAGACTCCGCCCAGAGCGAAGCTCTCAAGGGCTTCGGCCGTGACGAGTGCTACGTCGAGCGCTATCTCACGTGGCCCCGACACATCGAGATGCAGATCATCGCCGACACCCACGGCAACTGCGTGTGGGTAGCCGAGCGCGATTGTTCCGCTCAGCGCCGTCACCAGAAACTGATCGAAGAAAGCCCGGCACCGTCATTCCCCGCCGAGATTCGTCAGGCCATGGGTGACGCCGCCGTCAAGGTCGCTAAGGCCTGCGGCTACGTCAATGCCGGAACCGTCGAGTTCCTCTACCAAGACGGCGAATTCTTCTTTCTTGAGATGAACACCCGCCTTCAGGTTGAACATCCCGTGACTGAAATGGTCTCGGGCATTGATCTTGTCGCCGAACAGATCCGAGTCGCTGCCGGCGAACCGCTCTCGTTCACGCAGGACGACATCCAGCTCTCCGGGCACGCCATTGAGGTCCGCATCAACGCAGAGAATCCGGCCGAAGGCAAGTTCCTGCCCTCCCCCGGCGACATCACCACCCTCGTCCCACCCGCCGGCTTCGGCACGCGTTGGGACGGCGGCTACGAATCCGGCGACACCGTCAGCCAGTACTACGACAACCTCGTCGGCAAGCTCATCTGCTGGGGTGCAGATCGCCCCACCGCGATCAGCCGCACACTCCGTGCCCTGCGCGAGTTCCGCATCGAAGGAATCGCCACCACCATCCCGGCCGATATCGCGATCCTTGAGCACTCCGACTTCGCCGAGTCAAAGCATTCGACCAAGTGGGTTGAAGACGTTCTCGATCTCACCGGCGTCAGTTCCACTCCGATCGTCGCCGATGGCGACGCCGAAGCCAAGGTGCAGCGCGACGTTGACGTTGAAGTCAACGGCAAGCGCTTCTCGGTCAAGGTGTTCGTCCCTGAGTCACAGGCTGGCGCCGTTGTCGCCTCCGGTGGTTCGGCAGGCGGCGCTGCTCGTCCCCGTCGCTCGGCTGGTGCCGGCGGTGCCGGTGCCGGTGGCGGATCCGGTGCGGTCACCGTCCCCATGCAGGGAACGATCGTGAAGGTTCTCGTCGAAGTCGGTCAAGAGATCGAAGCCGGCGCAACCGTCTGCGTTCTTGAGGCGATGAAGATGGAGAACAACATCGCTGCAGAAAAGGCTGGCACCGTCAAGGAGATCAAGGTTGCTCCTGGTGATTCAGTTGGTTCCGGCGACGTCGTCGTCGTTATCGAATAAGCGAACTTCCGCTACGACGGTTCTCGATCAACCGATGTCCACAATCTTGGATATCGGTTGTCCGACGAATTCTGATCGGATCAATTCACGTGAGCCCTGGTCCAGTCGCGGCTGGACGAGTTCGGTGAAGTCCTGAGCGAAGAAGTGGTCACCCTGATCGGTCACGAGTAGATCGCGTTTGATGAACGGGAAATCCTGTTCGAGTAGCTCGCGCCAGAAATGGTGGGTGGGATTTAACGGCATCCGCATCTCGAGATCCTCAAAGGTCTTGACTAGCGACCGGAATCCCACTGGTAGATACTTAGGATCGTGTTTTCTGATCTGCACAGCCGAAGCGGATTCGGCCAGGCGGGTGAGCCGATCGTCCAGAGATTTCTCAAAACGGTCGGCAAGCTCGAAGTACTCGAAAACCGCTGCCGTGGTGAATCCGCGAGCGTTCAGGAATGACGTCAATCCGACTTCCCCGTGTTCAATCACCCCCTCCTTGTATCTCGGAAACGGATACTGATCGAAGAAGTCGCTCAACACGCCTTGCCTGAGGGCGGGCGCCGTGAAGCCGAGAAAATACGACTGAAGATGATGACCGAAATCCCACGAATCGGTCAGGGACCATACGTCCGCTCCAAGTTGCTCGCCCTTGGTGATGAGTTGGCCAAGATCACCGAATGGTCCGACGCAACTGTCATTGACCAGAAGCAGATGGTCACACTCATCAACAAGATCGCCGAGCCGTTCGAGACCTGTAGCCCATGACGCAAAATCCCATCCGCGGTTCTCCCGTGACAAGAAGAAGTCAGCACCCAACGCATCAGGCGGCGCAGTCGGTGACGTGTCGACGACTAGGACCGTGTTACCGGAAGTTGAGAGAGCCTCAACAAGCCGACGGATACCGAGATCACTCGCACCCGCACCACGATGGGTCGCCACGATTGCGACTCGGCGACTCGCCGCAACGCGTCTCTCGAAAGATCCCCATAAACCCGATTCGCTACGCACCGTGCCTGAAAGCATTCCTTGCGAACTGATATCCGGCGGCATTGAATGGATTGCGACCGGATCTTGAGATCGAAAAATCGTCTGACCGGTTCCGACGTGAATGACCTCAAGTGCGTGAGGAAGATCATCGGAAACAAGATCACGGAGTGAAACGGCAAATCCGCAGTTGCCGGACGCGTGGCCCGCATGGGCCACGTCTGGTCTCGAAAGATCGCACCGAGTCCGATGCGCCTCGACGCCGTCGATCTTGATCGCAATATCTAGGGGCTCGAGAGGGTTCTCGGTACCGATGACCCAGCCTCTGAGAACCGGTGACCATTGATCCACTGATCCGTCAGTCAACAGCACTTTTCTGGGGACCTCCACAGCCCGCGACTTCCGCATGTTGCCGACTTCCTATCGAGGTCCATGTTTGGCTTCGCCGCCACAAAGCCGAAACTGACCCTACAGGAGCGCTATCCCCCGCTTCACCAAAGCTTGGGCCCAGCCGGAGTTTGGTCAGATTGACGGGACCCAGCCGCTGGCCCGTGGGAGCGACATGTCGAGGTACGTCACGATTCCGGGCTTTGCCGCGCATACCGACGCAACCGCGTTCACCGCTGGCATAGCCGTCATGATCATTCCGAGAACCATGTAGTCGCTGAACGATTTAGCTACGAAATCGGCCGGCGGAAACACTTCAAGCTTGGTCCGTACCGAAGGCATCCCCTGGACCTCCACGATGTATCCGTGCTCAACCTTCCAATCGGGCTCCAGTGTTCGACCCTTGCGCCACCGAACGTCCAACGACACGATCTTCCGACCGTTAAGCCACCCTTGCCAACTTGCCGCAACACCCGCAACGCATCCTGCTTCGATGGCCCACGAATCCATGTCGAGGCGTTCGGTGGTCTGTGCGAATTCCGCTTCACATCGAATTTCGTCGAACGTGATTCCAAGAGCATCGCCGAGCAGGTGGACCGCATCACCGAAGACAGCGGTACCAGCGGCGACCAGGGCCGGGAGTTCGGGATCGTCAATCGGACGGCCATGTCCCACCGACCGCTCGGTGTCCTCGGAGTCATAACCGGTGGAGTCAACCGATTCAAGGACGCGAACCGAGTCAATCCGATCGCAGAGTCCGGCAGACACAATGCCGAGAAGGTTGGCCAGCCCCGGATTCATGCCGGATCCAAAGATCGAACTCTGTCCGCGCTCACACGCATCGATGATCCGGTCGCGACCATCGCCCAGGGCATGGCCGGTGATGAAGCCGGCCGTCGCCGTCACGTTGATCCCCGATTCGAGAATGCGCACGAGATGGTCGACGTCGGGCCACTTCGGGTTGTAGATGACGCAATCCGGTTTCAGTGCGAGCAGGGCGTCGATGTCCGCTGTGGCCAGGACTCCAATCGGATCGATACCAACGAGTTCACCCACGTCGCGTCCGACCTTGTCGACTCCCCACGCGTAGCAACCGACAATCTCGAGATTCGGATTAGCGACTGCCGCCCGAACCGAACGCTCCCCCACGTTCCCGGTTGTCCACTGCACAACGCGATACACGCGCTCGCTGTTCTTGACCTCAGCCACGCAATCCCCTAGCCCTTCTCCCCCGCCTCCCGGATTGCCCGGAAAAGCACTGTGAACCTATCAACGCTGTTCAGCGCGTACTGATGATGACCGTTCCGGCAGCCTGATCGGGGATGCCCCGGTGAAGTTCGCCCGCAAGTGAGGTTCCGTACACGAGGAGGAACGCTCCAAAAGCGAAAGGGCCGAGCGGCAGCGCCAATGCCGACCACGGCACGATCGCCCGCAGCGCAGCCTGTGCGATGTTCGGCCGGAGGCCGTCGGTGTAACGAACAGCCTTCAGACCCATCATCGCTTTGCCGATTGACCGGCCGAAAAGCGCGATGCACACGAACTCGTATGCCATACCGAGCGCAACAATTGCGAGAAGTAACCAGTCCGGCGTGTCCAGTTGCATCTGTCCAGCGACATCGCGGATCGAAAGCGAAATCACGACGAGAGCCGGGGCCAAGACGAGCGACAAGTCGATCGCTCGAGCGCCGAACCGCGGGCCCGGTGCCGCCAGACTGAACGGACCCGTAGCCGGGAAATCCTTCGCCTGAGGAAGGCGGGGTGGATCTTGAACCGAACCGGTCATGTCACTCGGCGGCATCGGAAAGCGCTTCAGCCAACGCTGGATGAACGAGCAGGCTTTCGTAGATGTCGTTCACACGGAGACCCGCTGTCACGGCTAGCGCGATCACAGAGATCAGTTCGGCCGCGTGCGCCCCGACGATCGACCCTCCGAGGACAACACCGGTGGCCGGATCGGAGATGATCTTGACAAAACCGCGCGGATCATCGTCGATGAGTGCTTTCGCGTTTGCTGAGAACGGGACCTTGGTGACTCGGATTTTGCGCCCTTCGGCGAACGCGTCGGCCTCGGCCAATCCGACGTCGGCAATTTCGGGGACGGTGAAGATCGCCGACGCCGCCTTTTCGTAGTCAAGGTGCCGATGCGGGCCGACGTGCAGACCCATCGCGTGTTCGGCAATCTTACGACCCTGCATCGTGGCCACGGATGAAAGCGGAAGCTTGCCGGAGAGATCGCCAGCTGCATAGATGTGAGGGATCGATGACTGGCAGTTGTGATTGACGACGACATAGCCGTGATCGCTGTCGATTCCAGCGTTCTCGAGACCGAGACTCTCAGAGTTGGGGACTGATCCGATTGCCAACAATGCGTGTGAACCTCGGGCCTGTCGACCGTCGTCGCAGATGATTGTCACCCCGTCGGCATCGACCTCTGCGGCGATTGCACGTGCCCCCTTGAAAAGGTGCACGCCGCGATCGATGAAGTCTGCTTCTAGTGCTGCGGCAACTTCGGGATCCTTCGCCGGCAGGACCTGCTGGCGGCTGACGATCAAGGTGACTTCGCATCCGAATGCGGAGAACATGTGCACGAACTCGACGCCGGTGACGCCGGACCCGACGACAACAAGGTGTTCGGGAAGTTCGGGCGGCGGGTATGCATCACGAGTCGTCAGCAATCGCTGACCGTCAACCGATGCCCACTCCGGAATCCGCGGTCGGCTTCCGGTGGCGAGGAGGATGACATCAGCTTCGATCTCGCTGGTGCCTTCGGCAGATTCAACGACAACAGTGTTGGAATCGGCGAGGTGCGCGGTCCCCCGGATCATCGTCACCCCCTGGCTTTCGAGCAAGCCACTCGTCGAGCGTTCAAGTCGCGCTCCGATCGTCTGGATCCTCGTCCGGAGCGCATCGAAATCGAGTGACGCCGACACATCGGTCAGACCCATGCCACGTGATCGGTTGATCATCGTGAGCGCTCCACCGGTGGCGATCATCGCCTTCGATGGGATGCAGTCCCACAGATGCGCAGCACCGCCGACGATGTCCTTCTCGATCATCGTGACCTCGGCCCCGAGTCGAGCCGCATACGTTGCCGCGCTGTTACCTGCCGGCCCACCCCCGATGATCACAAAGCGCTTGGCCATGTGGTTCAGGCTATCGGGCGCTGGCGGCACGATTCCCGGCTTCGCGGGTTCAAACGAATAATGCAGGGTCCGGGTTCGTCGACTAGATCAATGAGAGGCGCGCGACAGACGCTTCAGTCGATGATCGCGGGTAAAAAGTTGACGCGATAGGCCAAGCGCCATCACGGTGACGCTCGTTGTCACCGATCCGAGAACCAGATACATGATCGCCAGCTGAATCGTCACCGCATCGACCGCATCGACTCCGGCGAGGATCAGCCCCGTCATGGCTCCCGGCAGAAAGACAAGGCCTACCGCCTTCGTAGATTCGATCTGTGGGACAAGTGCCGTCACGAGTGCCGACCGCACGTAGGGCCTTGACGCGTTCTGCCAGGAAAGCCCGAGCGCCAGCCTCGACTCAACTTCGGCACGCTTGTCTGAGAACTCTCCGACGATCCGGCGCCCGACAAGTACGCACGAGGTCATTGAGTTGCCGATCATCATGCCGGCGAGCGGGACCACCGTCCGCCCCTCGATCGGAAAGATGCCGAAACCGAAGATCACCGAAAGACTCACTGCGATCACCGTCAACATCGAAAGCGTGCCGAGCCACAGAATCCCCGGAACCTCTGACGCGCGATTGCGAATAGTGATGCCGGAAAATACGACCATCACCACGACCCAAAGCCACGCCCATGCTACGGACGCGTCCGGATCGAGAATCAACCGCAGCGCCCATCCAACAAGTAGCAGCTGAACTGCAGCCCGGGCCGATGCCCAGAGGATCGATCGAGACAGGTTCAACCGTTGCCATCCGGAAAGGGCGATGGCGATCACGATCAAGACAAATGATGCGGCGAGTCCCGCCCATCCGATTGACGTTGCGCTCACTGTTCCGACTCCCCATTGTCGGCGCCATCTTCGAGAAAGTCCTGAGCGACTGACTCTGTGGCGATCCGCCCATCCACAAGGACCAACGTCCGATCCGCGAGTCGACGGGCTTGGGCGAGATCGTGAGTGACCCAAAGAATCCCGAGACCCTCATTGGCGAGTTCCCGGGCCAGAGACTCGATCCCGCGCCGACTTTCCGGATCCAGAGCGGAGGTTGGCTCATCCATCAGAAGTACCTGTGGATCGGTGAGCAAGGCCCTGGCGATGCAGACGCGCTGCATCTCTCCACCCGAGAGGTCATCACCGATTCGTTCGAGAAACGTCGAAGCCAGCCCTGCCCGCTTAAGAACCGAAATCATCCGCGCCTCGTCGGCATCTGACGCAGCAACGAGAAGATTGTCCCGGACAGTCCCCGGGAAGATCGACGGCTTCTGGAACACCATGCCCACGCGCCGACGCAGCCACAGTGGGTCGAGGGTGGCTATGTCGGTTCCCGTCAGAGATACCGCCCCTGCCGATGGCACATCGAGCCGGTTGCCTAGACGCAGAAGCGTGGATTTTCCGGCCCCCGAGGGACCGACGATCACGAGGATGTCCCGAGAGTGCACGTGAGCCGACACGGAATGCAGCCGCTCAACCCCGTCGTCGGACATTGCCGACACCTGCTCAAAGTCGAGCAGAACTGGAAAGTCGACCTTTCCCTCGGGTGTATTCACCCCGTCAGCATGGCATCTGGCGCCGTCAGGATGACACCCCCGCCTCCTCCCTCTTAGTCTTGTGCCGTGGATCCAAAGACGAAGACCAATCCCTCGTTCCCCGAAGACTGGGCCGCTGCGGCCTCCAAGGACCTCAAGGGCGCCGATCCGGCGTCGCTGGTCTGGGAGACGCCCGAGGGAATTGCCGTGAAGCCCCTCTACACCGCCGAGGATCTCGAGGATCTCGCCGAGATTGAGACTCTTCCCGGCTTCGCTCCGTACACACGCGGCGTGCGCGCCACGATGTACACCGGTCGCCCATGGACCGTGCGCCAGTACGCCGGGTTCTCGACTGCCGAAGAATCGAATGCCTTTTATCGGCGCAACCTTGCCGCTGGACAGATGGGTCTCTCCGTAGCATTCGACCTCGCCACCCATCGCGGCTACGACTCCGATCACGAAAAGGTGGTCGGTGACGTCGGCAAGGCCGGTGTCGCCATCGACTCCGTCGAGGACATGAAGGTCCTGTTCGATTCCATCCCGCTCGACAAGATGAGCGTTTCCATGACGATGAATGGTGCCGTGATACCGGTTCTCGCCATGTTCATCGTCGCCGGTGAAGAACAAGGTGTCGACCGTTCGCTGCTTGCGGGAACGATCCAAAACGACATTCTCAAAGAGTTCATGGTGCGTAACACATACATCTACCCACCCGAGCCGAGCATGCGCATCGTCGCCGACATCATCGATTACACGGCGAACGAGATGCCGAAATTCAATTCGATTTCCATCTCCGGCTATCACATGCAAGAAGCGGGAGCTACGGCAGTTCAGGAGCTTGCCTTCACCATCGCCGATGGCAAGGAATACGTTCGCTCTGCTCTCGCGAAGGGCCTCGACGTTGACCTGTTTGCTGGACGTCTTTCGTTCTTCTTCGCAATCGGTATGAACTTCTTCATGGAAGTAGCCAAGCTCCGCGCTGCCCGCGTGCTCTGGCATCGAGTCATGAGCGAATTCGAGCCGAAGAATCCCGGGTCACTTATGTTGCGCACGCACTGCCAGACCTCAGGCGTTTCGCTCACCGAGCAAGATCCCTACAACAACGTCGTTCGCACCACGATCGAAGCGCTCGCCGCGGTGCTCGGTGGCACGCAAAGCCTCCACACCAACTCCTTCGACGAGGCTCTTGGCCTCCCGACAGAGTTCAGTTCCCGGATCGCGCGCAATACCCAGTTGATCATCGCCGACGAAACCGGCGTCACCTCCACCGTCGATCCACTCGGCGGCAGCTATTACGTCGAGTCGCTCACTCAATCACTGGTTGATGCCGCGTGGGAACTCATCTGCGAGGTCGAGGAACTCGGTGGAATGACCAAGGCAGTCGAATCGGGAATGCCCAAGCTCCGGATCGAAGAATCTGCCGCTCGCAAGCAGGCCCGAGTCGATCGCGGCCAGGACATCGTGGTGGGCGTCAACAAATACGTGCCGGAGAACGTCGAGAGCGTCGATGTTCTCGACATCGACAACGCTGATGTCCTCAAGCAGCAGCTCGTAAAGCTTGCGAATGTTCGAGCTTCTCGTAATGACGCCGACTGTGCCGCCGCTCTTGCTGCGCTCACCGAAGGAGCAAGGGGCGATGGCAATCTGCTGGCTCTTGCCGTCGAAGCAGCCCGCGCTCGCGCCACTCTTGGCGAAATCTCAAACGCCATGGAAGAAGTATTCGGCCGCCACAAGGCAGAGATACGTACCATTGCGGGTGTGTACGGAGCGGCCTATGCAGGCGACGAGGATTTTGCCGAGCTTCAGGGCGAAATCAATGACTTTGCGGCCGCACAGGGCCGTCGTCCCCGCATGCTCGTAGTCAAGATGGGCCAAGACGGCCACGATCGCGGCGCAAAAGTCATCGCGACTGCGTTCGCCGACCTCGGATTCGATGTCGACATGGGTCCCCTCTTCCAGACACCAGCCGAGGCAGCGCGCGATGCGGTCGAACTCGATGTCCATGTAATCGGCATCTCCAGCCAGGCTGCCGGTCACAAGACACTCGTTCCGATGCTCATTCAGGAACTTGAGAAGGCCGGTGCCGGGGATGTCATCGTCGTGTGTGGTGGTGTTATCCCACCTCAGGACTACGACATGCTCTACGACGCAGGCGTTGCCGCCGTCTTCGGACCGGGAACAAACATCCCTGCAGCGGCCCGCAAGGTGCTCGGACTCATCTCGGCCCGACGACCGGTGGCGTGATCCGCCCACCCGACAACGCGGATGCCCTCATTGAGGGTGTGCGCAATGGTGACCGACGATCGCTCGCACGGTCGATAACGCTGGCCGAATCGACACGATCCGATCACCGCGTCCTCGCCGATCAGATCCTCGAGGCTCTCCTCCCTCTGACAGGACGATCCCGCCGGATCGGAATCTCCGGTCCGCCCGGGGTTGGTAAGTCGACCTTCATCGAGGCATTCGGCATGCACGTGATCGAAGAAGATCATCAACTTGCAGTTCTCGCGATCGATCCGTCGAGTCGCCGGACCGGCGGATCGATTCTCGGCGACAAGACCCGCATGATCGACCTGTCGAACAATCCCGCCGCGTTCATACGCCCGTCGCCCGGATCAGGTCATCTTGGCGGCGTCGCCCGTCGGACCCGCGAGGCCATGCTTCTCTGCGAAGCGGCCGGCTTCGATGTAGTCATCGTCGAGACAATCGGTGTCGGACAATCGGAAGTCGCCGTAGCCGACATGGTTGACCTCTTTGCACTTCTCGTCGCACCGGGTGGAGGCGACGAACTCCAGGGCATCAAACGCGGAATCATGGAATTGGCCGACCTAGTCATCGTCAATAAAGCCGATGGCGATCTCGCTCCCGCCGCTGGGCGGACTCGAGCCGATTACTCAGGCGCCGTCCACCTTCTTCGACCCAAATGGGACGCGTGGGCGACCGAAGTTCTTTCCTGCTCGGCGATTACCGGTGCGGGAATCGCCACTGTCTGGGATGCGGTGGAACGATTCGGTGATGCTCTCAAAAGCAGCGGTGAACTTGACCAAGCCAGAGCCACCCAAGCGACAGCGTGGCTCTGGAGCGAAATCGGCGACACGTTGCTTGAGCGCTTTCGGAATGATCGCGAAATTGCACGAATCCTGCCCGCCGCTGAGAAAGACGTTGCTGCCGGTCGGCGAACACCGACAGAAGCCGCGCGATCGCTGCTTGATGTCTTTAGCCAGCACGCATCAGACGTCTGACCAACGAACGCGCTCTGCGCAAAATCACAACTATGCGGCGTGACGGTCGTCTGAAGTGGACTGCACGAAGCTTTGCTAGTTCCTCACGTTCGGCTGCCATCTGGCGGTCAAGACGATGCAACTGATTCGCATACAGTTCCGACTTCCGTTCGTCGGTGAGGAATCGGCGACGCTGTTCGGCTAGGCGCGATGCCGACCCCGCCGGCATGAAGATTGGTTCGTCATCGATCAGGGAAAGCACGTGCTCGAAGACAACATCGGCATCGGCGAGCGCTGATCTTGCGACTACGACGATCGGGCTTTCCACAATTGATATGCCCGAGAGGTTTCGCGCACGAGCGATCCAAACGCCGAGTGCCGCCGCCGACCCGGGCACACCAACCGGAACCACACCATTGGAGCGGGCCAACTCGGCAGGAACCACATAGCAATCTGCAGCGACGAAGTGAGGCAACACAAAATGCAGAAGATCGAACGAATCTGCACCAACGCAACCGTGAACTGATTTCATCACGCCGATATCAGGAGTTTCCGGGCCCAATCCAGCAAGCAGATCGTCGTCAAGCACGACGAATTCGAAACCGAGCACCTGGCCAGGGGCGGCAACTCCAGCCTGCAGAACCAGTGTCGCCCAATCGCGGGTAAGGCGAGTCTCAGGATGGAGCACAGAAACCCAACGAGTCGAACATTGGCGGAGGGCATCGTCAAGACCATCAGCAGTGGTGATAACTACCTCAGAAAAAGCATCGCGCTGATGCTCAAGATCGCCGAGAAGCGACTGGGCATCGCCAACGCTCTGACCCTCCGAAAGCACGATGATCGCTGTCAACGAATCACGGCTCTCCGAGAAGTCGCTCGCATTGGGTACATCAACGACGTCAGCAATCTCCAAGCGCCGCACGAACTGAAAGGTCGTTCCGTAGGGATCGGCGTGCGAACGGGCATAGCGAATCGCGTCGTTCAGTGGCGTGCCTGGCCGCATGTTGGCGGAATCGCTCGGGAAACACTGCTCGGTGATGTCTCGCAAAACGTCGTTACCCGCCACATCGGCCCATCCGGATCGGCGAAAAAGTCGATCGAGTTGACCGCTTGAGAAGAAGCGAAGGTGCGTATCGTCCAGCAGACCCGTTTCGGTGACGTCCCACCGACCCATGAGGAGCTTCGACGCGATATCTACGTGAGTGATATTTGGGATGCTGATGATTACCGAAAGTTGAGGATTGACTTCAAGAGCCACAGTGCGCAGCGCACGCAACACTGCCCCGGGGTCGATCAGATGTTCCAACACATCAAGAGCCAAGACAGCCGAAAGGCGACGGCCGTCGAGAATCCTCGTGAGTTCGGCCACGAGTTCACTCTCGTCAGCCATCAGGCTCAACACATGAGCTTCAACGCCGTCAGCAAGAAGGTCAGCGATCGCACTGACATTGATGTCACACGCAACCGGCGTAAATCCGAGCTCCGTAAGGCGACCAGCGAGCGGGCTGTGCCCCGAGCCCAGATCGAGAACTACGCCCGGGGCAACATCAGCCGCCACGAGTAGGCGGAGCGCCATGTCCCACGACGAGTCCTCGAAGAATTCCGAGTCATAGAACTTCATGGGAATGTTGATCCTGCAGCCGGACCAGTCCATCCTTGCGGATCAGCCAAGATGTCGTAGACGCCTGAAAACGCGGTTTCCCAATCAGAGAATCGATCAGCGATCGTCTGCTCAGCGTTGCGCCCCATGCGTACCCGCTCCTCGGGATCGGCCACCAAACGGCTGATCGCTTCGGCGAGTCCGTCAACAGTTCGACGGCACCGCAGCGAGTTCTCGCCATGGGCAAGGATCCAATCGCCAGCCGGATTATCGAAGGCCACTACCGGGACCCCACAGGCCATGAGTTCGAGCGGCAGGTACGAGGGATGCGCCGATACCGTCAGGGCGACCCCAACATCAGCCATTCGGTACAACTCTCCAGTGTCGCGGTAGTCAAGAAGCCCGAGGTGCTCGATTCCGCCACCGAGGTCATCCGGACGAGCCCAGGAACCAGCAGTGATGATTCGCACATCGTCACCGAACCGCGCTTTGACTTCCGCGAGCGCAAGGGAAGCAAGCTCCCAGCAGTTACGCCAATGGCCCGGTCGGGCGTAGACGAACACGGTCGTCGGTCCGTCGCCGTCGAGCGGCTCCCGATCTTTGGCATGGAAGACGGTCTGATCCACCGCCGGCATGAACGCTCCGCCGGTGCCGCGGTACTCGTCCTCGTAGATCCCGAGGAGCCTCTGCGTATTGCACAACCCGTAGAGACCGAGCCGATAGCCCTCTTCCGTGAGTGCGTATTTCGTTCCTGCCGGATAGAACTGCGGTTCGAAGTCCTGGATCAGGTAGAACTTCCGTCGGGTGTTCGAAAACCGAGCTACCGAGTACGCAGTGACCCAAAGCGTTGCGATGCTCACATCGGCATAGGGAACTTCGTCAAGAGTTTCGTCGAGCGGACCATGGATGAAAACCATTTCGCTGTCGGCCAACGCGGGGAATGCCGCCGCGATGGCCGAACGAAAGAATCCTTCGTTGGGATCGGCCATGATCACAAATCGTTGGGTAACACCTCGCGTGCGAGCCAGGTGATCGGCCATGCGCAGAGCGGTGTTGATGCCACCGTAGAAGGGGCTGTCGATGTCAGGGAAGAACCAGTTGATCGATTCGACATCAGCCCATCCCGAGGTTTCTCGGTGGAGATCCTCGACCGATTCGACGAGAGCATCGTCGGCGCGACAGATCGATGCGAGCCAGATGGCCTCCGCCTCGTCGGAGGTCTGGCGAAAAACAGTGAAATTACGGCCAATGACCGAACCGACGGTGGGCATCGGGCCTTGCTCGTCAGCCATCGAGAGCATCGGGGCCCCCGTCGTGGGCGAAAGAGCCGGCGAGAAGTAGGGATCGCCCGCTCGGAAGTACTTCTGATATCGCCAGTAGCTCGCGTGAAAGTCCGACAATGGGACCGTCGAACCGCGGGTTGCGGATTCGAGATGACGCACCTCGACAAACGGAGTGATCACATTGCGCAAGCCAAGAAAGTGAGTGTCGAGACCGAGGACGACATCACTTCCACACAGCACAAATCGCTCGTCGAATCCACCGATCTGCTCGAAAAGTTCTCGTCGCACCGCCACACAGGCGGCAGTCGCCGAGAGTGCATTGCGATACCAGTCAGTTGGCCCCACAAGAGTTTCGGAATGGGGCTGCATGCCTATGAAGAGATGATCGGCGAATCCGTTAATGCCGATCATCACTCCACCATGCTGGATGAGTCCATCGCCATCGAGCAGTTGCACGCCGACGAGCCCGATCTCAGGCTGGGATGCCCATCCTGCCAATTCCGCCATCCACTCTGGATCGACGAGCTCCGTGTCGTCGTTCAGGAAGACGAGAATCTCACCACGCGCCGAGCGGGCGGCGAAGTTGTTCACTTCTGAATAGTTGAACGGTTTGTCCCACCAAGAGACGTCGAGATCGAGCCCGAAATGGTTGGTCTGGTACCAGCCCTCCGATTCCGATGTTCTTTCTCCGTTGTCGACGATCCGTACGTCGAACGACGGATAGTTCGTTGCTGCCAATGACGGAAGGCACCGTGACAGCAGTTCGGTGTTGTGACGCGTGGGGATGATCACTGTGACGTGGGGAGGCTCGTCAAGCTGCCAGTTGACGCGGAGACCCGCTGGCGCAAGTGACACCGTCGCCGACCGACCCAAACGCTCAAGATGGTTCGAAACCGTCTTGATGGCGAGGTTCTGCGATTCCGCAAGACGTCGAGTCATGTGATTCAACACCCGGGGTATGCGCACGACTTTGCGCTCGGTCAGATTTAGACGGAGCAGCAAATCCCACCATGCGGCGTCGCCGAATTCGGCAGCAAATCCTCCGATGTTCTGCAGCGCACCCCGCCGCACGGCGAATGACCGCCCGAGGTAGTTGGCACCAAGGAGGATGTCAGGAGACCAAGAGGGGCGAAACCGTGGATTCGCCAGTAGATCGTCGGGACCAAAGACATCATCGTCCCAATGAAGGATGACGGCATGAGGATCGTCCCATGCGCGGGCAGTGACTTCGAACACGAAATCCGGCTCAAGAACATCGCCCGCCTCGACTATCACAACCAGTGCGTTCGCCGATCCAAGAATGGACCGCTCTCTCGCCATCTCAAGTGCGTCGCGTCCGGCTAGTTCCACGACTCTGACCTGGGAGTCATTCGCCTCGGGGAGGTCGCTCCCTACTCCCGACAGAAAGATCGCCTGCCATGAGCCGCTGGTCTGACTTCGAAGGGAATCAAGAGTGCGCATAGGAGCGGCCTTGGAATTCGTACCCAAAGCCGGAAGAACGATCACTTCGACAATTGTGGAGTTCGGGCCCGGGTTCAAGTCGGCGAACGAGCGCTCGATCTGACGCACGATTTCCGAGGGGGACACTCGCTCACGATTGAGCCAATTTTGGTAAGTGATATGACGCGCACCGGGCAGATTCGCTAACTGCCAAACCGAACGAAGACGAGGTGCATAATCGCGCCCATCGCGACCCATCTGGCGACCGAGTCTGAGAACAGCCCGGGCAGCCGAACCGTTGGGCAGCATCTTCTCGACTGCCCTGCGCCCCAATCCCCGTTTGGGTCCGGATTGTCCGGAAATCACACCGTCGTTCCTTCACCGAGTTCGAGGTCCCGCCACTCACCAAGAAGGTCCATCATCCCGCCGATTGGTTCATCGGTATCCACACGGAACGTCAAGACTCGCTCACGCTTGTCAAGCACGATCATCGCATCCTTGTCGTGTATTGCCGCCGAAAGCGTGTACTCCCCCGGCCCGAGAGCGAGAGCCGAAACCTCGTAGTCGATGAAACCTCGGCCGGTTCGGAGAATCTCCGGTCGACGCGATATCGGCAAACCTAAGTTCGTAACAAGGACTCCGTTTTGACTTTCGATCGCGAACGAAAAGATCGGCTCCGCAAGATCCGCCCGACTGTCATAGTGAAAACGCATAGTCATTGGTTCGGAGGTGCGGAATAGTCGCGTCGGGCGCTTGTTCCCGTCGAGAACCTCGACCTCGCGCAAAATTATCGGTCGTTCAGCCGGAGAAGTCGACACACGCTGTGCGATTTCCGCGGCGAGATCCATTTCAGCCCTGACCTCATCCTCGAGTTGAAGGCGTTCGGCTTCGGCCAAGTTCACCTTGTCGAGATATTCATGAACAACGTCCACGGCGGGACCCTCGCACATGACCTGACCATGATCGATCCACGCGGCACGGTCGCACATCTGCCTGACGATCTGAAGACTGTGGGTGACCATCACGATCGTGACGCCGTTGTTGCGCAACTTGTAAAGGTGCTCGAAGCAGCGGCGCTGGAATTCTTCGTCGCCCACCGCAATGACCTCATCGATGATGAGGATCTGCGGATTCACGTGCACGGCCACCGAGAAGCCCAGGCGGACGAACATGCCGCTTGAGTAATGCTTCACCGGTGAATCGATGAAGCCACTGAGTCCGGAGAAGTCGACAATCTCGTCGAAAAGGCCATCGACCTCTTTCCGCTGCAATCCAAGGATCGATGCGTTGAGATAGATGTTCTCGCGGCCAGTCAGATCGGGGTGAAAACCTGCGCCCAGTTCAAGAAGAGCGGAAATCCGTCCATCGGTTCTGATCTCTCCCATGGTCGGTTTAAGGATGCCCGCCATCATTTTCAGGAGACTCGACTTACCTGAACCGTTGTGTCCGACAAGGCCGTAAACCTGGCCATGTTCAACCTGCAGCGACACTTCCTTCACTGCCCAGAAATCGTCATAGCGCTCGTTGCGGAACTTGGTGAACAGTTCCTTCACCGAACCGGCGCGCTCCTTGTACAGACGGAAACGCTTTGAAACATCGTCTACGACAATCGCCGGGCCACTCTCAGCCATATCTAGAGCTCCTCGGTGACGTTGCGGGCTTTGCGGATAAAGATCAGCCAACCGAGAACGAACGTGACGAGCGAGAAGATGATCACTCCACCGAACGTCACCAGAGAAGGCCACTGCAGAAAGTAGAACGCGTCGCGCGAAAGGCCCACGAACCTGGTGAGCGGATTCGCATTAATGATCGCCCGCAACGGAATCCCGAACTTTGATTCCGGAACCTGGCTGATTTGGTAAACGATCGGCGTCGAATAGAAGAGCAGGTTCATACCGATGCTCACGAGATAACCGACATCGCGTAGATAGACGTTATAGACCGATACGACGAGGCCCAGCCCGAGGGCGAAGAGCCCGAGGAATACGAGCATGACCGGGAAGAGGATCAGAGTGAACGAAACATTGCCCAGACCAATCATGATCAAGGCAAGGATGCTGCCCTCGATGAGTGCCTGAAGCACGACCGTGAACACGTGGGCGATGGCAGGACATGCAGCTGGGAAATAGACCTTGTTGAGCAACGGGCCGGCGCTCTGAAGGGCTGTAATGGAACCCGACACAATGCCCTGGAAATAGTTCCAGACAATGAGCCCCGCGAAGAGATAAAGAGCGAACACGGCCGTGTGCCCGTTGCCGGCAACCGGGGACTTGGCCCCGAAGATGACGCCGAAAACCAAGCTGTAGATCAAAAGCGTCGATGCCGGGTTGATCAGTGACCAGGCCCAACCCAGAATGCTCTTCTTGTACCTCGAACGCAGCTCGCGTTGCGTGAGGTTGTAGATGAGATTCCGGTAGGCCCAGAGCTCGGTGGCTGCAGTCACTGCTTCCCTTCGGGTCAGGCGACGTAAGACGTTACCAGCCGACCTCAGCCACCCCGTGCCATGCGTTTGAGACGGCCGAGGCGGCTGACAGGGCCAGTACCGGGAGCGACAAAATTCCTGCGATCGGGGGCCAAACGGGTATCAGCGCATATCTCAATCAGGGGTTTTGTCACGATCGACCAGGTCCGGGTTTCTGCTGCGCGCTCACAACGCATTCTGCGTTCTCCAGCTGAGGCATTCGTCTCGCTACACGCTGCATCGAGTGCGCTGGCGATGCCCGCGGCATCTCCGGCCTCGACCACCCATCCGAGATCCGAACGAACAACATCTTCCGCAATCACATCTCCGGAGGTGCAGATCACGGGGAGTCTTGCCCACAGATAATCGAGCATCCGCGTTCGATAGGAAAGCTCCGTCTCGACGTGACGATGGTGTAGAGAGACACCTACATCGGCGCTCAACAGCCAGTCACCGCGTTCGGCGTAGGGAACCCACTGCTCGACGAAATGAATACGCGAGCCGAGAAGTCCGAGTTCGCGCGCCCGACGTTTCGCAACCTCAACGAGAGGCATCTCCCCCACGGCTGGCGTCGGATGCGGTCCGGCCAAAAACGCCGCAACCACCCGTTTGTCAGCGGTCAAAGCCACTGCCTCGACGAGAGCTACTGGATCGAGCCATGAATAGAGACCACCACCCCACAACGCCACAAACGCGTCGTCACTGAAAGGTCCTGCCGGATGGCGTAACGGCGACGACGACGGCTCCGGTGGATCAGCCGGCATTCCGAACGGAACCGTGATCACGAGACGGTTCAATTGCGGATCCTCAGCGAGAGTTCGCGAACCAAGTCGACCAGCACCAGCAAGAAGCCCGAGAACAAAATGTCGTTGCCGTTCGTTGGCAACGATCACTACATCGGCCACGGACATCGGAGCAAGCATCTGGGAATCGGCGTCGGCGATCCAATCGCGCTGCGCGTTCACCGGTTGACCGCGGCGCGATTCGAGGGTCTCGAGAAGCCCGGGATCGTACGCGTCAACGACAAGAAGGCAGCCAGTGGAAGCCAGCCACATATTGCTGGCTAGGACTGGGGCGAAGATCACGACGATCTCGCATCCGGCCACTGCTTCACGAATATCCAACGACGTAGCCCACACACGCATCTCGGGCACGCCTACCGACGACGAATCACTGCCCTCGGGAGCGGCAAGCACTACCTCATGGCCAGCGCTGCTCAACGCCTTCGCCAGCTCAACCGCCCGTATAGCTGGACCAGCCATCAGAGGACCGACCCGATCGCCACATATAACTGCGATTCTCGCCAATGCCATGGACCGACCGTACCAGCGCAGATGGATCCTTTATGGATCCCTCAGGGTCAGTGCTGTGCCGGTCCCCCTGCCTCAACATCGTCGATGAGTGCTTTCAATCGAGCGCCGAAACTTGCTATGTCGAATCGCTTGGCGCGTTCGATGCTTGACTCGCCCATTGCCGATCGCAGAACCGAATCTGAAATTACGCGTGCAGTCAACTCGACGAGATCCTCAGCAGTATCAAACAGGTAACCATCGACTCCCGAGCGAACGATCTCCGGCTGTCCACCGGCGTTGATCACGATGGGAACCGCACCGGCCGACATGGCCTCCACCGTCGTGATCCCGAAATGTTCCGCACGGACGGGATCGTCGTCGAGATTCTCGTCGAGTCCAGTGGCGTGCCAGTAGATCGACGCCCGACGATAGAGATCATCGAGTTCTGATCCCGCCGCATTGACGTGGAATACAACGGCGAGACCCTCCGCCTCGGACTTCACCTCGTCCAGATAAGGCTCATCTTCAGGACTGCAACCACCGGCCAGATGCAGTTCCCATCCATCGGCGAATCGGCCGAGAGCACGAAACGCCTGCACCAGTTCGAGTTGCTTCTTCGCGTGTCCACGGCCCGGAGCGAAGAAGCGACCGACAGAGAGAACCATCGGAACTTTCGGCCCAGGCACGCGGAGCCCTACGGGAGGCTCAAGAACGACACTCTCGATGTCCCACCAACGTTGAATCCAATTCTTGGTGAATTCCGAGATCGCCAATACAACGTCGTATGACTCCAACCACTCTGTACCCAAAGGAGTTGCTGTCAGAAGCGACGCTCGCGAGACCGCCGCGCCCACTGGACCTCTCGAAAAACTCGCGGAAACCAGCGGGACGCCCAAAACTCGGTTGTCACCGTTCCCCAGAATCTGAGCAGGCGAACCGCACTCGCTGCGGATCACCACACGATTTTGTCCGACACGGCCGACAACGGGAACCCGCAGCATCAGCGGCTCAATGACTTCAAACCGGTTGCGCGCGCTGCGAAGAACACCGGTAGCCATCACGGAGCCGTCGACTTCGACAGAAATGGTGCGATCGATTCCGCCTGGGATGAATCGGCCGAACCGAAGCTGCAGGGACTTCTCTCTTCCAGCCGGCACGTCGACGTCGAGCACACCTGCACCGTTCGTCCAGCGCACCTCTTGCCAACGAATGGTGTCAACCTCATGAAACCCGGAGTCGAAACTGATCATCCTGCGATCGGTTCGCGAGAGACGAAGCAGCTTCGACCGCAGGAACCGCTGCCATGGACGCATATCCGCACCGGGCTTGTCGGGGAAATAGACGACGTAAATCCCCCGGGCTGCGCCGTTGCGCGCATGACTCCTATACGAGAGATTGATCAGAACATCGAATCCCGCCGTGACTCTCTCAAGGGAGTCACACTCGTCAACGATCAGCGTCGCTACCCCATCAAGATTGAGATTCAGCCGCTCACCCAGCCACGGCGTATCAATCGGCTCATGACCTATGAGCGTGACGTCATGGTCGCCGACCAAAACTTCGGCCACTCCCCCGGCATACTTCTCACCGCCGCCACCAGTCGACCAGTAACGGTTGTAAACCGCGATGCGGAGACGTCGGTGAGCGTTCACCGCTTCACGAACCACTCTGCCAGTTCCGCGTCCGGAACAAGTTGGGTGGAGCGCAATCGCCTTCGGGTCACGAGCATGGCCGGAAGTAATGCGAGGAAGCCAAGGAACGATCGAAGTCTTCGGCGCACAATTGTGAGTCTTGGGCGCTTCAGACGCATAACGGGCCGGATGATGTCTCGACGCGCATAGGACAATGTGGTCAGCACAAAATGCCAGACCTGTTTTGCCGCCATTCCTGCGGGAGCGTTCTTCACCAGCATGAGCAGACGGTTTCGCTCCACGTGGTAAGCGAACACCTCGGAGCCTTCGCCGCTGCTCGCGGCGTGCTCATGACGAGCCACGCTCTTCGGAGCAGTGCAGTAACGCCAACCTCTCGCTCGACCTCGCCATGAAAGATCAGTGTCCTCGTAATAAAGAAAGAACCGCGTATCGAGGAGACCAACATCGGCGAGATACGAAGGTCGGAGAAGGACCGAGCCACCACACCACGCGAAGACATCTTCGGGTTCGTCGAACGATCCATCGTCTCGCGCTAACCAGCCCCGGTCAGCACCGGCACCGTCGTCGAAAACAATTGAGCCAACGTTGTTCACGACGTCATACGGCTTCAGGGACAACTCGACCGTGACGGGCGAAAACCCAGATTCAACCGCTGCTGATTTTTGTCCACGTCCGCCGTCAACTGTCACCGTTGTGGGCACCGGCGAATCAAAAATCAATGTCACCTTCTGTGGGGTTGTTCCGGGTTCAAACGGCACTCGCACCACCCCATGGGGCCCGATCCATTCGAACGTCCCAAGCCGGTCTGCTTCCCGACCCCAACCGCCCTCGCCAACATGGGCATGACTCCAAACATCAGAGCCGTCCACCAGAACTCCGCGGAGCATCACGCCGAGTTCACGTGTGTCCCCTTGCCCGGGGTCGAATCCCGGAGCATCAACCACCACGTCGGTGAACTTGGGGGCCAGCAGAAGCTTTGAACTGACAGCACCAAGTTCCGGAGCGCTCTCCATCATCTCCACCAGCGCCGAAAGCCATGTCGGCTCGACGTAGGCGTCATTGTTTACTAGCGCCACATAATCGATTCCCTGGAGATCCCTCATCGCCAGGTTGTTGGCCGGGAATCCGAGGTTCGAACTGGTTTGGCGAATCTCCACCTCGGGAAACTCACCGCGGATCGCCTCGATACTTCCGTCAGTCGACACATTGTCGACGCAGACGATTTCGAGTTGCCCCACCGGCCAGTCGAGATTTCTCAAATGACGAAGACATTTCAGCGTCAGGACACCACCGTTGAAATTGAGAACGACGACTCGAACCCGTGCATGGGTGTTCGCCACGTCATCGCCCTCGACGAGCATCAGCACGGATCTGTTCGATCCGCTGTGCCATTCTGCGACCACAGACCTGCGGTGAAAATCGTCGCTCAAGATCAGCCCGTGCACGAGCTCCGGTGGCTGCTGCCTCAACCGGATTGTCGAAAATCTCTCGCATGTAGGCCGACGCTTGATCGAGATCCGGATCTGCCCACAAAGCACGGGGATCGTAGGGATCGTTTCCGCGTCCGACGGCCACCGGAGTGTGGTTCACCAGGTACGCAGTCTCGGGAGTCATGAAATCGAGGTTTCCCGAATACGCAGTCGCGATCACAGGCTTCCCGAGCGCCATCGACTCAGCCATGGTCAGACCTAGTCCCTCGGAACGGTGAAGCGAAACGTAACAATCAGCGGCTGACAGCAGGGCGCCGAGATGTCCCGCATCGAGATAACCGTCAAGGACCGCGATATCGGAACGACCATCGGCCGCGATCAGGATCTGTTCCCGGTCGAGCCTGCGCTGATCGCCATTAATGGTCTTGATGACGAGTCTTGCTCCGTCCCCCTCGGCAAACGCTTTTGTATACGCCTCGATCAGGCCAAGGGGATTCTTGCGACCGCTGACGCTGAGTAGATCGAAGACGAACAGAAACGTGAACCGCTCGTCGAGTCCGAGATCTGCACGGGGAACATCGGCGACCTCGGGGGCAACAAGAGGGATCGGCATGTGCACGACCGGAAGCGGCGAACTTTGACTTATGGCATCTCGCATGAAGCGGGTAGCAGCCCAAACTTCGTCGACAAGATCGAAAGCCGGGTACAACGATTTTGGGAAGTCCGAAAGTTCCCAAAACCATGCCCCGATTCGGTAACGACCGTGAAGATGGGTGGGACCAAGATCCTGCGAGATCCATGAAAAAACGTCGGCGTTGACGTTGACGATTGCGACGTCGCTCTTGCCTCTTAGATCAAGCGATGACTCAGGGGCCACTGCACTCTCACGGCTCGCGCTTGCGCGATGCCATCCGGTAGTTCGATGAACGACTCCTGCAGCACGCAACGCAGACGCTGATCGCCGAGCTGCTTCACCCACTCCCAGTTCGGCGCGAAAAAGCCCGATGACTTCGACAACCGGAGGGGCACCTCGCACCGGAGATGCCAAGTCCTCCGGGACCCAGTCGCTCATGATGCGGTCGAGAGACGAGACCATCGTTGAAGAAAGATGGTTCTCGCGGATGGCATTCGATCGAAGCCAAAGCAGAAAGCCATGGCAGTCACCTCGCAGCATTTCCGGAAAGGCCGCTTCAACATCAATACGGATGGCCAGTAGCTCATCGAGATAGCGAGGTAGACCTCGATTGGGCGTCTCCTGTAGCAACCACTCCTCGAAGCGTTCCGGGCCATCTACGGCAGCAAGATCGGGCACTACCAAGTCCTTGCCCGCCGACGCCGCCATGACAGCGTCCCGGACCAACCTGCGCATCACGATGTCGATCTCGAGGCCAGACGCGAGCCGGTTCCAACCGTATGCAGGCGCAACCACTTCGGCTTCGGACCGGCGAACACGTTCGGCGTATTGAGTACAGAGCCCACGTAGTACCGGTTCGGCGCTGAGCAAAACCCGCGGATTGTCGCCTGCGTATTTGCTCAAGACATGTGGACCGTACGGATCAAAACCGCTGTAGTGAAGAAAGACGAGTGGAGACCCCCCGGCGAAATACCGACCGTCGTGGAAAGAGATCGGGCGCTCGTGGAGATTCCAGTACGCCGCATTGCAGCCGGGATCTCGATGAATCACGTGAGGGAACAGGGACGGAACGAAATCCATCCACTTCTGATCTGTGAACAAGCCAGCTTCAGGACGCGAGACACAATCGAACGCGAGTCGCTCCTGCCACCACTTCAAAAGTTTTGAAGAGTCCTCACCGAGGCCAAGAAATCCGAGGTTGTACATCCCGGCCCGCATAATTAGCGTCTCGGGAGGAGTGGTTCCGTCGCGAGGAATCGGCTCGAGCACGTGCGGCGTCAAGACAACACCGTGAACTGACGCCAACCTTGCCAGCTCAGCAAGAGACGAAAAGACTTCGATGTCGGGATCGAGATAGAGAACAGGTCCGGGGACCCTCTTGAGCGCCGCTTCCATCACCCACGGCTTGAGGGCCGTCGAAAACTCGGTGATGTCGTAGAAAATGGCCATCAACCGCAATTGATTTTCGTCTAGTGAAAGGTCGCCCAACCGGATCAGGTTGATTCCATCCTCGGATTCGACCTCGTCGTTTATGTCATCAACGACACAGAGGTCGAAAATGCCGTCCGGGTGCGTCAACCGGAACGACTCAGCCAAGACCTTGACCCGCGGAAGGTAGTTGCGGGCGGCAATCGTGCAGATGTGCACTGGTTGGCTGAAAGTTTCGGTCACCGAGCTCACGCTCCGAGTCGGTCGACGAGACGGGCGAGTGGCACCCTGAAGTCATCAAGCAACTGGACCCCACCGAGCCGAAGGGCAGCATTATCGAGTACCGAATTGGCCGGGCGGGGCGCCGGTCGGGCCGGTTGGAGATCTTTGGTGGACACCGGGGCCACTCTCTCCGGATCTAGTCCTGCCGCACGCAGAACCTCTTGGGCGAACTCAAACCAACTCACCGAACCCTGGTTGGTGACGTGGAACGTTCCGGGGCGACGCTCGATCACAAGACGCTTGATCATCGAAGCGAGATCGTCAGCGAAGGTCGGATGACCGAACTGATCGTCAACGAAACTGAGTAATTCGTGTTCGGAGGCGAGGCGCAGGATTGTCTTGACCATATTCCCGCCATGAAACCCGCACACCCACGAGGTGCGAATAATTGTCGAGCCCGGATCGAGTTCTCGTTCACCAGCGAGTTTTGACGCACCGTAGACCGAACGAGGATTGGTCTCATCCCACTCGAGATACGGAGACCCTTTCGTTCCGTCGAAGACGTAATCAGTCGAGACGTAAAACACAGGCGCATCTACACGGCGGGCCCCTTCGGCAAGATTGCGGGTGCCGAGGGCGTTGACCTGAAACGCCCGATCCGGATCGGATTCACAGGCGTCGACTGCCGTCCACGCCGCCGGATGAACGATCGCATCAGGACGGACCCTCGTGATTAAGGCCAGAGCATCATCGCGGCTCGTAATGTCGAGTCCTGAGTGGTCGACTCCGATGACCTCATGATGGGCATCGGATCCGAACGCGTCGACGAGCTCGCGGCCAACCTGCCCTGCAGCCCCCGTGATTAGTACGCGCACCCGTCAGCCCTTGAGTGGTTCCCACCAGGCGCGGTTCGCCCGGTACCACTCGACTGTCGCGGCCAGAGCATCGTCGAGACTGCGCGATGGCTTCCATCCGAGAGCGTTTGCCTTGCTGCAGTCGATCGAATAGCGACGGTCATGTCCGAGACGGTCTTCGACGTACTCAACCATTTCGTCACCGACGCCGCACATAGCCAGAACTTTTTCGGTCAACTCGCGATTCGTGGTCTCGTTGCCGCCGCCGATGTTGTAGATCTCGCCTATCTGACCATTACGCAGAACGACATCGACGCCGGTGCAGTTGTCCTCGACATAAATCCAGTCGCGGATGTTGAGGCCATCGCCATACAGCGGCACTTTCTTACCATCGAGAAGATTTGTGACAAAGAGGGGGATGACCTTTTCCGGAAACTGGAATGGTCCGAAGTTGTTCGAAGAACGCGTGACGATCACAGGAAGCCCGTACGTCTCTTCGTAGGACAACGCGATGAGATCGGACCCAGCCTTGGAGGATGAGTACGGAGAGCGCGGGCCGAGACGGTCAGTCTCAACAAACGAGCCCACATCGATCGATCCATAAACCTCGTCAGTAGAAATATGGAGAAAACGATCCACTTCCTCATGTCTCGCTACGTCACACATCACGTTGGTACCAAGACAGTTCGTCCGAATGAACGTGTCGGGATCAACGATCGAACGATCCACATGGCTCTCGGCGGCAAAGTGGACAACCGAATCGTGTCCGGCCATCGCGGCGGCAACCGCCTCACGATCGCAGATGTCACCTTGGATGAACGAATAACGAGGATTGTCGGCAATGTCGGCAAGGCTCGACAGATTCCCGGCATACGTGAGGGCGTCAAATACCGTCACTTCATCATCCGACGATGCGAGAACGTGACGCACATAGTTCGAACCGATAAATCCGGCCGCTCCCGTGACAAAGAGTTTCATGATTCGGTGCTGCCTCTCTGAAAACTTCCGTACATGTTCATGGTCGCAGGGAGATGTGTGGCTGCCATTGCGGATCGATTTCAGAACGACGCGGATTCTTCTGATCCCGGTTCGAGAGAATTGGATTCTCCACTCCCCAATCGGCAGCGATGGCGGGATCGTCCCATGCCACGCCGAGTTCATCAGCGGGGTTGTAATAACTGTCGACGAGATACGTGATCGTCATATCGGTCAATGCCGCAAACCCGTGAGCTACGCCCGGCGGGATGAAGACACCCTGATGCGAGTGCGTACCGTCGGGTCGGCGCCCGAGGTCGAGCCATTGGGTTTTGCCGTCTGTCGGTGATCCCGTCCTCAGGTCATGAAGCACCACGCGGGCAGTGCCGAACGGGACGTACCAATAATCCGCCTGATGGAGGTGATAGTGCAGGCCAACGATCGCGCCGGCCTGACGGTCACCACGGTTGCCCTGGACCATCTCGCGTCCCTGCGGGAACCACTCGCGGCGATAGGTCTCGACAAAGAAACCGCGTTCATCGCCGTGGATGTCGGGATCAACGATGAAGACGCCGTGGATCTGCTCTGACGGGGAAACTGTGGCCATTCGGAAGATGCCTCTTGTATGCGGGGGACCCGGCAAGGCTAGCGGAGCACGAAGTCGGGTTCGGGCTCATCTAGACCGGGGATGAACCGGGGGTTTCAGAGGGTTCGACAGCCCAGATCCGTGTTTGTCGAACCAGCACCGACATTGAGAATCGTCAAACAGACTCGCGCCGGAGCGGCAGTGGCCACCCAGACATGGGAGTAACCGTGAAGATCCCCCACCCCGGGGAAAGCTGCTCCGACATCGGGACGGGAAATGTCAGCGGTGAGCGTCGTCAGAACTGTTCCGTTCACGGTGACTCGCACCTGAACCGGTGCGTTGGTGTCCGGATCGACCGCCCAGCCCGAGATTCCGAGTGCAACGTCGTAAGCACGCGCCGACCAATCGATGCTTCCGCCCGGCTTTGAGGCGATCGTCAGAGTGCGACATCCGACTAGAGGGTTCGTCGTTCCGATTCCGACATTGATCGCGTAGACGCACGCGGTATGTGTCCCGCCGGGAAGTCGAATGGCGAGATCAAACCCATGGTTCGGGCCGACGCCTTGATACGCAGCCCCGACGTCAGGCCGGCTGGCGTCAGCGGTGTACGCCCCACCCCATTGCCCATTGACGTAAACGTGGACCGAAACGGGATCAGCCGTATCTGGATCAAGGACCCAACCCACAAGATTCAGGTTGGCAAAGCCAGCCTTTGCGGATTCGAAGTTGCCGACCGGGTTTCCACCTGGAACAACAACCGTCCGGCAACCCAAGGAGACGCGAGTTTGAATCTCTCCCGCATTGACAGCGTTTACGCAGACCGTATGCGAGCCGCCGGAAACTCCGCTGACATCGATGTCGAAACCCGTGGTGCCACTCGACCCGGGGAAGACCGTTGCAACATCTGGACGAGCCTGTCCAGTAGCACCGCTCGCCGCGAGAGTGCCGTCCACGAACACTTCCATGGCAATGGCTGCCGTGGTATCCGGGTCAAGTGACCAACCTGACGCACGGATCGCCCCCGGGCCGGTCGAAACGACCGATTCGAAGTTCCCTACCGGAAGGCTCGCAACTGTCCGGCAGGACATTTCGGGATTAGTTGAACCGCCACCGACATTGATTGCATAGACGCAAACTCGATGTTCTCCCGGGCCAACGGGAACAGAAACCTGTATCCCGTGAGTCGGGCCAAAGCCCGTGTAGACCGCCCCGACGTCTGGACGCGAAACATTGGCTGTGTAGGCACCGCCCCACTGCCCATCCACGTAGACATGGACACTTATCGGATCTCTCGCATCGGGATCAATCGCCCAGCCACCGATCTGAATACTTGTCGGTAATCGCGTCATCGACTCGATGTTTCCGAATGGGTTA
The DNA here is from genome assembly GCA_945878725.1 of Bifidobacterium breve. Lineage (GTDB taxonomy): Bacteria > Actinomycetota > Acidimicrobiia > Acidimicrobiales > Acidimicrobilacustridaceae > Acidimicrobilacustris > Acidimicrobilacustris thunensis. The sequence goes on from CAMCTY010000003.1 coordinate 29,514, forward strand.
CCCGCGCCCACGCCGCTCCCACTCAGGGCGGCGAGGCTCGAGATGTCACAGCAAAAACGGTTGACATCAACATTTCCAATGATCCCGGGGACCGCACCCGTACTTGTGTATTGCCAGAATGTCCACGCCGACCAACCCGCTGGCACTGTGGGTCGGAATGTTGTGGAATTTGGATCGTTCGGATAACTCGCGATCCAGAGGCGGTAGTCACTCCCGATAGCCGTCGACTGACCGGAGCAGACGTTCCAGTAGGAGGCTCCCGTATACACAACGGGGGCCTTTCCGGTCAGGCGCTTGACCTCGTCCAGCCAAGTGCGTGCCCACGTCACGAAATCCCCGGGGCTCAACCCGTAACAAGCATTTGCGCCGTAGGGGTTGTATTCGAGGTCGAGCATGGCGGGAAGATCGAGTGGCCCTGTCATTGATCCGGTGACCGAGATGAAATAGCGGGCCTCTTCAAGCGCGTCGGCAACAACTGGATATGAGGGAATCGCAAAGTGGTACGCACCGCGATACAAGCCCGCATTCCCGGCTGCGTCCCAATCGCGCTTGAACCATGGATTGATATACGTACTCGAACTGCTCCGATATTCGGTTGCCTTTACATACCCGAACGAATGTCCGGCCCCCTTCACTGCATTCCAGTCAATCGGAGCATTCGTGCTGTGTTGGTAGCTAGCAACATCGATGCCGGTCAGGAGCGCGTCTGAGGGTGCTGCCGCCCCGAACCCAATAGCGGACGCGACCCCAAAGGCGGCGAGCAGGAGCGTCAACCGCATCAGGTGCTTTCTCCTGCGGGGGCTTCTCGCGGGCGCGCTCATTGGTCAGCCGATCGGGGGAGGGGAGAATGGAGCAAGATCAATCTCATGAAAGTGGCCCGGCAAATCGGACAAATCGCCGAAAAGGGTAAATCGAATCGAAGGGTTATCCAACGGTCTCCCAACTTTAGACACCGACCAGCGCCGAACGCATTCAGGGTTGTTGAGCCATCAAAATGGCGACAACCTCAAGCAGCCATCTGAAGGATTCGCTAAATCTCGAGGGGTTCGTGCTCGATCGCCTCGATGAGGGGGCCAATACCGACATCAACCATCAATTGCTGGCGGCGCCAGAGTCCGACGCTCATGGCCACAGCCACGACAAAGGATCCCACGAGGAACCCCAAATCAACACGCAATTCAAGTGGCTCGACAACAGCCATCACCCCCATGGAAACCATCAGGCCGGCGCTCCATGCGAACGCCGTGATCTTGTGGCCACCTAGAGCCATCAGTGCTTGCGCCATCGTGAGGGCGATGATGAACATTCCGCTACCGGCCGAGAGCAGCGCCAGTCCCCCGGCGTCCATGGTGAAGTCGTTGAACAAGATCTTTCCGACAAAGGGGCCGAGAAGAAACGCGCCGACTGTGCCGAGTACACCAATTCCGACAACGACGACCATGAGTTTCTTGAGACCGGTTCGAAACTCGTCATGTCGTCCTGCGCCAGCGAGCCCCGCGAGCTTAGGTAGCAGCGTGCCTTGAACGGCTTGAAAGGCAAGGACGGGAACTCGGGCGATGAAGAACGCAGATGCGAACCCCGTCACGATGGCTTTCTCATCTGCAGTCGCAAGGATGTTGACGCCAAGCAGAGGAGCGTAGGCAAGCGCTTGCGTTGCCACCGATGCGGCTAGAAGCCATCCGATGTTGACGGAGAGTTCAGACCAAGGAGCCTCGGGTCCGGGTTTCAGCACTCCACGCTGGGAGCGAAGAGCGAATGGCAGCGCTAGAAGCGGAGCAATACCCAGACAGAGCGCGAAGAGCGCGGCATTCTCGACTCCCGCCAGAGCGAGAGCGATAGCGAGCACTAGCCGAATGACTCCTTCGGCTGCGATGAGTTCGCCGTACGCGCGGAATCGACCCTCGCCAGCAAGAACCCCCTTGGTCAAGCTCATAGCAAAGAACCCGACCAGCGCAACCGAGAGACTCACGGCGAAAAATGTGTCGCCGTGATACAGCTCCTTCGTGAGGATGGGAGTGGCTGCGATTGTCAGGACAATCAGAACTGCGGTGATGATCGCGCCCAGACGCGCCGCCCGCTCGACAAGAGGACGACCGCCTGTGTTCTGAGAACGTCGATGGGAAAGTGCTCGTCCGATTTCCTGTTCGAGTGGGAGAAAGAATCCCGGACCAACCACGAATACAACGGCCCAGAACGCGGAGAACGCCGCTTTCGAGGTCCCATCCAGCGAATTAAGGGCGACGATCACGAAGACGTACGAAGTCAGCGCCGATACGGCGATACCCGCCCCGACTGCGGCCGTTCCTGTCGGAAGTGCGTCCTGAGATTTCGCGGCGAGCGCCCGCAATTTCGAGATCACTGGGATCCGACCGCCGCCGACTTCAAGACCTGGTCGAGAACCATGTGGGGAGGGAGGATCGACGCCCGTTCCTCGTCTTTGTCGAACTCACCTCGAACAAGACCCACGAACCGATCCAGTTGGCTGGCCAAAGGTTCACGAGAGTCACTGATCACGGGGATATCGATGACAGTCTGCTGGCGGTAACCCGTGTCACACCCAGGGGGAAAGTCCGCGCCGACATGGAAAGTCGATGTGATCATTCGTTTAGCCTAGGACCTTCCCAAAGCAAGCAAGCCCATGTTTACTTGCCGAGCAATAACGATCGCTCGAGCCACGTTTACGCAAAAGCTATTGCGGCTAAAACGCTGACGACCATCCCGCCCGCGAGCACCGAAAGTGTGACACGACCAACCCGCGTGGAGGCCACCGGCAAGCCCGAAGCTGCCAACGCAGGTACAGCGGCGAGCGCATACCTCGTCGGAATCAAGACGTAGACGCCCTGAATGACCGAGTTAAAAACCACAAGTGCGGGACCGGCCAGAACAACCGTTAAGAGCGAGGCGCAGCCGATCATCCGGATACGAGAACCCGGGGCGGAGCGAATCGTCGAAACCACGGCTGCGCCCAGAACCCACAATGCGACCAACCCTGCGAAGAGGACGATTCCGTTGTTCTGAAGGAACGGGGCCAGATACGGCGTCGACAATGGGGACACCGTCTGTCGCCATGATTCGACGAACCCCTCAAACGGGAAACTGGTAATGCGAAATCTCGAGACCATCGGAATCTCCGAGAGTGGCAGCAACTGGATTATGCGGGTGGTCACGAGCCAAACAACCGAAACGACACCAACGACTCCAAGAATCGCAGCCATCATGCGGAACAACCTCTTGTTCGCCGACAATTGCTGACGGAACCACGCGCGCAAGTCGGTGTCGCTCGATCGAGATTTCCACGCCACCCGACCCAGTAGGTAGAAGAGGACAAGAGCAACTGCGACGAGATTCGTAACTTTCGTCGCTGCGGCGAACGCAGCCACCGAAACAGGAAGCCAGAACGGCGCGGCGGAGCGCTCCCATCGAACCACTGCCCAGAGAATGGCGGCGCCGATAAATAGAGCCGTTCCATCGGTGTTGATAGTCGCAATTGCATGCAAAACCGTCGGAGAAGCTACGAGCGCGGCTGTGAGCGAGAACGCCGCAATTCGGTCGGCTAGCAGTTCGCGGAACAGGAACCAAAGCATCATCGCGGCCGCCATCAGCCAGAGGCTGCCAGCGAGTCGTCCGGTGGTGAGCCAATCGTGTTCACCCGGGGTAACCCAATCGATGACGCGCGCAACAACGCCGCCAATTGCGTAATAGGTCGGCGGGTGGATCGAGGCCGAATTGAATCCACCCTCCTGAAAATCCTGTGGAACCAGGATTACATCGCCGGCGGCACACGGCTGGATCTTGATATCGAATTCAGCATCCAGCCGATGACAGGTTTCGATTCGCATCGCACTTTGCCCAAAGAGGTCGCCATTGCCAACCATCTCGCCGTTCTGAACCTTGATCAGATAATCGAGATGCTGCAATTCATCGATCGGCGAAACCGTCGTGTACCTCCACACATGACCCCACGAAAGCACCCCGGCGAGGAGTACAAGTACGGCAATGCACAACACCGATTTCCAGCGGCTCACGCTAAGTCAACGACCGAGTGATCACCGATCATGAGTCGCGTTGCGTGCGGGCGAGTTTCCGACCGTCGAACTTCGACCTGCTTGCCGACGAGCGAGTCAGCGACGCGTGGAATACCAAGAATCTTCGATTCCTCGAGGATCACCGAATGCTCAATCTCCGAATCGACAATCTCGCAATCGAAGTAGATCGAGGTGAACGGACCGATGTAACTGTTGACGACCTTGGTGCGCTCACCGATAATCGCCGGGCCGCGGACAGTCGAGTTGATGATCTCTGCACCCGCTTCAATAACGACCCGCCCATCAATGATCGAATCCTCGTCAACTGTTCCAATGATTGAACGTTCGATGGTCTCGAGAACGAGTCGATTGCCTTCGAGCAGCGGTTGCAGTTTGCCCGTGTCCTTCCACCAACCTTCGAGAACCTCATGGCGAACACGGTGTCCGTTGTCGATAAGCCATTGAATCGCGTCGGTGATCTCAAGTTCTCCGCGCGGTGACGGAGCGATAGTGGCGACCGCCTCGTGAATACTCAAATCGAAGAGATAGACGCCAACGAGTGCGAGATCGGAAGGCGGATTCTCTGGCTTTTCCACTAGATGCAGAACTTCACCATCGGGACCGATCTCGGCAACACCGAATCGCTGAGGATCGGAGACGCGGGCAAGAAGAATCTGCGCGGAGGGAACGGTGGAACCAGGAGCACTCGACTGGTGACGGTCCTCCTCGAAACGTTCGACGAATTCGGCAATGCCCTGGCGCAGCAAGTTGTCGCCGAGGTACATCACGAAATCATCGTCGCCAAGGAATTCGCGGGCGATCAACACACAGTGAGCGAGACCTAGCGGAGCGTCCTGCGGGATGTAGGTGACCGTGGCTCCCCAGCGGCTGCCGTCGCCGACGGCTTCGCGGATTTCCGGGCCTGTGTCACCGGTGATAATTCCGATTTCGGTTATGCCCGCTTCGACCATGTCTTCGATCCCGTAGAACAGGATGGGCTTGTTCGCCACTGGCACAAGCTGCTTTGCACTTGTGTGGGTGATCGGTCGAAGTCGCGTACCGGCACCGCCGGAAAGAATCAGTCCCTTCACAGGACTTGTCTAGCAGCCTTGATCGTTTACGAGGACGAGGCCGGTCTAGAGAGTCCGGCAGCCCAGCGACGGATTCGTCGAACCCCGCCCCTGATTGATCAGGTAGACGCATACCGATGCGGGGGCTTGACCAGCGGAAAGGGGGATGACGAAGCCACGCGCAGATCCGTATCCGGGGAATGCAGCACCCACATCGCCCCGTTGTCCGTCCGCGATATACGAGCCTCCCCATGCGCCATTGACATAGACGTGGATCGAAACGGAACCGGCGGCGTCAGGGTCTAGGGCCCATCCGCTAAGAGAGATGCCTGTTCCCGTGCGTACTGCACCCTCGAGGTTGCCGAAGGGATTACCCGACAAGACAACAACAGAGCGACAGACCGCCGGTTGATCACTCCCGTTTGCCCCTTGGTTGAGCAGCGTCACGCAAACCCAGCGTGTTCCACCGGCTGCCGGAATCAACTTCTCGAAACCATGCGGCCCCGAGAAAACCGGAAAGGCCGCGCCGACATCGGGACGCGCTGTGGCAGTCGGAATAGTGATCGCGGCCCCGTCAACCGAGACCCGGACTGTTGAATCTCTCGTATCGGGATCGATTGCCCAGCCCGAGACAAAAACTCCACCCGGTCCGGCGATGACCGTTTCGACATTTCCGAAAACCTGCCCTGAAACGACAACCACTGCGCATCCAAGACTGCGGTTGATCGTTCCCGAGGGGGGCTGGTTGATCGCTTCGACACACACCCTGCGACTTCCACCAGTTGTCGCGGCGAACACCGAATAACCGTGACCCGCGCCGTAACGGGGAAACACCGACGCAACGTCGGGACGGATATCTGAAGCCGTCGCTTCGATAATGGCCACACCATCAACAGTGACTTTCACCGGCACTGGCGAGTTGGTGTCGGGATCAATCGCCCAGCCCGACACCCGGACGCCACCTAGCACCGCCGACGCTCCGTCGAGCGAGCCCACCGGGTCACCCGAAACCGTCACGGACCTGCAGCCGAGACTCGGATTCGTGTCGCCGTAGGGCGAAACATTGATCGCGTATGCACAGACCGAATGGACTCCCGGGTTCACATCGAAGGCCGACGAAAAACCATGGAGATCGCCGTAACCGGGAATTGCCGACGCAACATCGGGACGCGATGCGTTCGCCACTAGGGCACCACCCCATGCACCGTCGATGTAGACGTGGATCGCCACAGGGTCGTCGGAATCTGGATCGAGCGACCAGCCGCCAACACTGATTCTTCCGAGTCCCGACGTGACGACGGATTCGAGATTTCCAATCGGATTGCCAGTGAATTTGCCCCACGGCGTTGTTGCGATCCTCGGCGGATTACACAGACCGTGACCCGTCGTCACGTCACAAAGACCCGCTGTCGAATCCCATGTGAGCGACGTCCGCGCGTTGGATGACACCGGCTTCGAGGCAGTGATATTGATGTCGTAGCCGGAGTCTTCCTTCAGCCATACGCGGTATTCGCGACCGTTGGCTCGAAACGAATAGAACGGTTTGGGTAGCGGTGTGACGTAGTCGGTTCGTCCGTCATACGTACCGTTTGCCCAACCCCGAGATCCTTCGGCATTCGCGGGATTGATATACCAGCAATCAATGCCATTGCCGATGCCAAAGACATTGCAGGTTCGCCGGATCATCCCGCCTGTTCGAGTCACCGACGTGTCGAATGCTGTATTGAGGAATGCGCCCGTTGAAAGTGAATTGAATAGGTTCTCGCAGGCGATCTTGTTCGAAAAACTGCATCCGTACCAGGGGCCCCACGCGTAGGAACGTCGGTCCACAGGATCCAGCTTGGACGGAGGGGCATTACACCAGCGCCAGGAAATCGTGTCGGCAGCCTGATTCGCAGCCGTTGTTGCATCGATTGCGTCAGCGGCGGTCATGTTCCATCCCCCGGCGGAATCGAACTGCCACAAACCGATACCCGGACTGAAGAACGCATTGACATACGCGCCGCTCGTACGCCCAAAGGCGAAGAGGTTGGCGTTCTCAGGACGCACGCCGACGTTGTCCCAGCGCGAGAGCGCCATCGGGGACGGAATCGGGCCGCCTGCTTCGAAATAGGTCGGAACCATCATCATGGCGGCGAGATCGGTCGACGAGAGCCCGCACCTTGCCTGGAACCCTTCGGCGCTCGTTACGACATCGGCGGCTTCGCGAATCGAATCGAGAGGACCTTTGCCATAGGACTTGCCTGATGTCGGCGGGTCAAGCAAAGGAGGCAAACAACCAGTTGCGAGAACGACGAAACCAATCAGCCCGAGCAGCAGTCCCAAAGCGCGACGAAACCGGCGACGAGATACGTCGTTGGTTGTCTTCGAAGCGCTTTCGGGCGACATGAGAGTCCTCAGGCAAAATAGTTCAACCGACGACAAAGTCGCCGGGTACTCCGCCCGAGTCCACAACCCTACCTACCGAGCAAGGACAAGCGGGGGCGACCCCTGCCCACCGGACCTACCCGAATAAAGAGATTACGAAACCGGTAGCACCGCGTGAGGGGCGCAATATTGGTCGTATTCAGCGATTACCAGTTGATCGGCGTCGATCGAACAGGCCGGGCAGTTCGGATCGCGGCGCAGTTTGTAGGTCATAAACGACTGCTCAAGGCTGTCGTAGGCCAACAATCGGCCGGAGAGTGAATCGCCCAGTCCGAGGAGCAACTTGATGGCCTCGAGCGCCTGGATCGATCCGATGATTCCGGGAAGAACGCCAAGTACACCGGCCTCTGCGCAGGACGGAGCCATTTCCGGAGGAGGCGGTTCGGGAAGGAAACAGCGATAGCAAGGCCCGTCGTGGGGCAGGAACACGGTGACCTGTCCCTCGAAGCGGAAGATTGAGCCGTGCACAACCGGCGTGCCTGTCTTGAGCGAAGCATCGTTGAGTAGATAGCGGCTCGGGAAGTTGTCAGCGCCGTCGACGACGAGGTCGTACTGCGAGAGAAGCTCCATCACGTTGCTCGCATCCAGACGCATGTCATGCGTAATGACATTGACCTCGGGGTTGAGCAGTTTGAGCGTCTTTGCCGCGGAGTCGACTTTGCGCATGCCGACGCGCTCAATGTTGTGGATGATCTGGCGTTGAAGATTCGAATCATCAACGACGTCCATGTCGATGATGCCGATCGTGCCGACGCCGGCTGCAGCGAGGTACAGCGCGGCTGGCGAACCAAGTCCGCCGGCACCGAGAAGAAGCACCTTGGCATCAAGCAGTTTGAGTTGCCCCTCTTCGCCAACCTCGGGCAGAAGAAGATGGCGCTGGTAGCGATTGCGTTGTTCCGGGGAGAGTGTCCGAGGAGCGCTCCAGTCTCGTCCTTGGTCCTTCCATGCGTTGAAGCCTCCGTTCATGGAGACGACGTCGGTGTAGCCGAGCTCGGCAAGCGTTTTCGCGGCGAACGCCGAGCGAACACCTCCGGCGCAGAACACGATGACAGGGGTATCGCGATCGGGAATCCGACCCTCAACCTGAGCTTCGAGATGACCCCTCGGAATGTAAACCGCGTCGGGAATGGCTCCCTGCTCGAACTCATCTGGTTCACGCACATCGAGGAACACGGTCTGCGGTTCGCTCTCGCGACGCACCGACGCCTCGGCGGGTTCGATCTCGCGGATCTGAGCTTTGGTCTGGGAAAGAAGATCGCGGAATGACGCCATAGGACTAAAACCCTACCCAGTAGGTCGACAATTGCGCTATTTGGCCGACGCCGGGCTCGAAAGTCGAGCAATCGACTGTCGTTGGTTATCCGAGGATGATCGGCAGCACGTCCGAGGCAGAACCCCGCACCACCGCTGTCGCCTCAGCATCGAAGGGGGTCGGTTCTGCATTGATGATGACCACATCGCGACCAGCCTCAAGCGCAGTCGGGACCATCCCCGCTATGGGATACACGGTGAGACTTGTGCCGATTGCCAGAAGCAAATCAGCCTCGAGTGCGGCGCGCTCGGCACGCACGAGATCAGCGGGTACAAGCGACTGGCCGAACATGATTGTCCCCGACTTCAGGATGCCAGCGCACAATTCACACCTGGGATCGCTATCACCAGCCCTAACGCGTGCGAGTGCCTCCTCCATCGGTCCTCGCGCCCCACAATCGACGCACTCCCATTTATGAACAGTTCCGTGGATCTCCACAAGATCCGCGGCCGGTGTCCCTGCGAGTAGATGAAGCCCGTCGATGTTCTGCGTTACGAGGGTATGCAGACGACCAGTCCGACTGAACGACGCGAGGCTGCGATGTCCGGCGTTAGGTGTCGCTTCGAACATCTCCGACTCGACGCGAATTCGCCATGCATCGAGGCGCACTTGTGGATCTTCCAGATAATGCTGAATCGTCGCTCGACGCTCGGCACCCGGGTTCTTCGTCCAGACGCCGTTCGGTCCGCGGAAGTCGGGAATACCCGAGTCGGTACTGATCCCTGCCCCGGTAAGAACCGCAACGGATCCAGCTGCGGCCACCAGTGATCGAACCCGATCAAGCGGATCAACCGTCTCCTGAATTGTTTCGTCAGAACGTTCCGGCACAACGGTCGAAACTAGCTTCTCCCCGGTTCCGCTAACGAGCGCACGAGGCCCTTCCACTTTTCTTGTTGCAGCGGGGCCGTCTGGATCAGACCGATCAAGGTGGGGCCATCCGGCCCGTTGACCGTCGAAGTTCCGAGGCGTACGAAAGGCACCGAAACAGCACGTGACCGCTGCTTCGGCGCACCGCTGTGGGCGGAAACCACAGCACTTCACAAGGAGCATCCGAATGACCCTCGCTTCCGACCCCGTCTTTCCAGTTGTTTCGCTCACGATCGAGGCATGGTCCGATCCCGTGATCGATGAAGTGGGCCACGATCCTCGTTCGGCATACGCCGAACGGTTCTGGTTGCCGATCCTCGGTCCATCGACCATCTGGTTCCTGCGCCGGGTCGTGGATCAACTCGACGAGGAGCCGCACGGCTATTCGCTCGACCTCGTGGAGACAGCCCGCTCACTCGGTGTGGGTATGCGCGGTGGACGCAACTCCCCCATGCTTAAAACCGTCGAGCGCAGTTGCCGGTTCGGAGCGGCACGTATGCACGGCGGATCGCTACTCGAAGTTCGGCGGCGTCTCGCCCCGCTCTCGCGATCGCAGGTCGAGCGACTCACAACGCGCTTGCAACATGAGCACGCCGAATGGATGGAACGTCCACAACCGACTCCATCGGTCACACAGATGACCGAACGGGCCCGTTCACTTGCACTCTCAATGCTCGAACTCGGAGAGGACTCCGACGCCATCGAACGCCAACTTCATCGCTGGCGCTTTCACCCCGCCATGGCTCACGACGCGATGCGGTGGGCCGTGACCAACCGAGCAAACCGCACTGCGGAGATCGGCAAAGAAGCCGTGGTCACTCCAGCGGCGACGATGAACCGCCCCGCACGTCCTGTCATCGTTCGACCAGGGCGACCCGCTATTGGCTCGGTCGGCGTTGTCACCAACGGAACAATCGAAGCGGTCAGCGACGCGGTGGGCTGAACGTCCTCGCGAGTTCGAGTAGAAGACGAACGCCGTAGCCGGTTCCGCCATTGGAGAATTCCGCGACGTCACCCTCGGCCCACCATGCCGTCCCGGCGATGTCAATGTGCGCCCACGGAATCCCCTCGGCGACAAATTCCTTCAGGAACAAACCGGCAGTGATGGTGCCGCCGCCTCTGCTCTTCGAGATGTTGCGCAGATCGGCGACATCCGAATCAATGAACGGGCGGTAGTCGGCGGGAAGAGGCAGTGGCCACATTCGCTCACCCGAGCGATCAGCCGCGCCCTGGACTGTCGCGCTCCAGTCGTCATCGTTTGAGAGCACCGCGGCGATCCGACTTCCGAGGGCGACTTCAACGGCGCCGGTGAGGGTGGCGAGGTCGACAATGGCATCCGGCTTGGCTTCCGAGGCAAGGCAAAGCGCATCGGCAAGGATCAGGCGCCCCTCGGCATCAGTGTTGAGAACCTCAACCGTTGTTCCGTTGCGCATAGTGAGAACGTCTCCGGGGCGCGTGGCGTCGCCGTCGCTCATGTTGTCGGTCATGGGCATGTAACCGATGACTCGACACTTCGGGGCTACAGCACGCACTGCTGCGAAAAACCCGAGAACAGCGGCTGCGCCGCCCATGTCCATCTTCATGGTCATCATGCCTTCGCCGGACTTGATCGAAAGGCCACCCGAATCGAAGGTGATTCCCTTACCGACAAGAGCGAGCGTTCCGATCGGAGATGAAGGTTCGTAGGCCATCTCGACAAAGCGCGCTTCCTGAGTCGAGCCGCGGTTGACGCCAAGCAGACCGCCCAATCGTCGTTCCGTGATTTCTTTCGGGCCCAGCACGGAGATCTTCAGCTTCTCGCGTCGAGCGATTTTCACTGCCTCGGCGGCGAGAGCCTTCGGGGTGAGCGAACCGCCGGGACGATTCACGAGATCCCGGGCGAGATTCTGCGCGGCGGCAATCTGCGCACCTTCGGCCACGGCGTCGGCGACCTTCTGTCCACCCCGCCCGACAACAACAACCCGCGAGAGCACTGGCTTCGTTGCCGCCGATCGGAATTCATCGAACCGGTAAGCACCGAGACCGGCACCTTCGGCGATCGCACGGGCCGCCTCGGCAAGCGCGTTGCCCGAAAGTTCAGGTACCGCGTCAAGAAGCGGCAGCGCTACTGACTTCACCCGACTCGAGGCACGAGTTATCCGCGCAGCGGCACGACGAAGTCCATCGGTGTTGATGCTTTTCGGGTCACCAAGACCAATGACGATCACGCTCCGGCCATCCGACCGAGTGGCAAACGCAAGTTGGTCGGCCTTGCCGGAAAAGCCTTGCGCGGCGAGTGCTTGTGCCGACAAACCAAGTGCTTCGAGTGCCGCGGGTGTTCCCGAAGCCGTCGTGACCGGAATGGCAACAAGTTCACTCGTTTGCGGAACAGCTTTGGCGTGAACGATCGCAGGACTCATTGGTTTCCTCCGAGCTAGGGCTGGACCGAACGGGTCGGGAGAGATGTTCCCTCTTGCCACCGTGCAAGAGTCCAGAGGAGGTCCGAAAGCCGGTTGAGATAGGGAACGACGATGCTGCCGGGCACTGCGGCCACCATCGAGTCGCGCTCGGCGCGGCGGACAACTGTCCGTGCAATATCAAGCAGGGCACCGATGCGATTCTGACCTGGCACGACGAACTCGGTCGGCGGATCGAACCGCTCACTTACCGAGTCAATGATCGTCTCGAGATGGGTAACCATCTCGTCGGTGACCATCGTCTTTCCCGGCGTCAGCTTGCTGCGGCTCGACGGATTAGTCGCCAGTTCACCCATGAGCACCCAGAGATCGCGCTCAATGTGCAGGAGCATGTCGGCTAGTTCGGGTTCGGCCTCTGCTCGGGCCATACCAATGAAAGCCTGAGCCTCATCGACTGCCCCGTAGGCGGTCGGTGCGGCGGAATCCTTCGCCACCCGCCCTCCGAAAAGAAGTCCGGTTGTTCCATCGTCACCATCGCGCGTATAGATCTTCACGGCAGGGAGCCTAGGCCGTCGTCGATATGTGGGCCGACCCGGAGGTTCCTTCATCCACCTGCCCTAGTATCGTGATTGAACCGAAGCTGTCCTGATGGGAAGGGCGAGATGGCCCCAGCTCCCGGTGATGTCGAATCGATCTCTTTTGGCGATCTCCGACGCACCCGTGGACCTAGCAATCAGGAGAAGTAGACGTGAGCAACTTCCTCGAAGCCGCCCGTGAACGAGTCGTCATCTTCGATGGCGGCATGGGAACCGGTATTCAAGTTCGCAATCTGGGTCCCGATGATTTCGGCGGTGCTGATCTCGAAGGATGCAACGAGATGCTCGCCGTGACTCGACCCGATGTGATTGGCGAGCTCCATGCTGCCTATCTCGAGGTCGGATGTGAAGTCATCGAGACCGACACGTTCGGCGCCTTCGCCATTCCTCTCGGCGAATACGGCATTGCTGATCGGACCTACGAGCTGAATCTCGCCGCCGCCCGAGTCGCCAAGGAAGTTGCCTCGAGCTACTCCACTCCTGATCGCCCACGATGGGTCGCCGGATCGATCGGGCCCGGCACAAAGTTCCCGTCGCTCGGCCAGATCCGTTACGCAGAGTTGCGGGACAACTACGAGCAACAGAGCCATGCACTGCTCGAGGGTGGGGTCGACCTCATCATCATCGAGACCATGTTCGACCTTCTCACCGTGAAGGCGGCAATGAACGGTGCTCGTCGTGCCATGCGCAGTCTCGGACTCGACGTACCGCTCCAGGTTCAAGTCACCATGGAACTGACGGGACGCATGCTTCCGGGTACCGAGATCGCGGCGGCCCTCGCGGCAATCGATCCACTCCGTCCCGACGTCATTGGCATCAACTGCGCGACCGGACCAGTCGAGATGGGCGAGCACCTCCGCCACCTGTCGGCCCATGCCCGCATGCCAATCTCGTGCATTCCCAATGCCGGTCTTCCGAGCGTCGTGGACGGCCACATGCACTACGACCTCTCTCCCGATCAGCTCGCCGAACACCATGCTCGTTTCATCACTGAACTCGGGGTCAACATCGTGGGCGGATGCTGCGGCACCACCCCCGAACATCTCGCCGCCGTCGTCAACCGCTGCCGCGACCTCGAACCAGCGAAGCGAACCGTTGTCCACGAGGCGGGCGCTACGTCGATCTATTCGCTGGTTCCATTCGAGCAAGACACGTCGTTCATGATCATCGGTGAACGCACTAACGCGAACGGTTCGAAGAAGTTCCGTGATGCGATGCTGATCGAGGATCTCGATACGTGCGTTCAGATGGCAAAGGATCAGGTAAAGGAAGGCGCACACGTCCTTGACCTCTGCGTCGATTACGTCGGCCGCGATGGCGCTGCCGACATGGATGAGTTGGCGAAGCGACTCGCTACACAGTCGAGCGTTCCGATCGTGCTCGACTCGACAGAACCTCAGGTACTCGAAGCTGGTCTCGCATGGCTTGGTGGACGAGCGATTCTCAACTCCGCCAATCTCGAGGACAGTGACAACGAGGGCAGTCGTCTTGATCGGGTCATGAAGTTGGCGAAGGAATACGGCGCCGCCGTCATCTGCCTGCTGATCGACGAAGAGGGCCAGGCCCGCGACATTGAATGGAAACTGCGGATCGCACATCGGATCCACGATCTCGCTGTCAATCGCTACGGCCTCGAATCCAGCGATCTCATCTTCGATGCGCTCACGTTCCCACTCTCCACTGGTGACGACGATCTTCGTGGCGACGCGATTGCAACGATCGAGGCGATCAGGCGAATCAAGTCCGAACTTCCTGGCGTCTTCACGACGCTCGGTGTATCCAACGTTTCATTCGGGCTCAAGCCTGCTGCCCGCCACGTACTCAATTCGGTTTTCCTGCACGAATGCGTGCAGGCCGGTCTTGACTCCGCCATCGTGCACGCCGCACGCATCATGCCGCTCAACAAGATCCCGACGGAGCAGCGCGAGGTCGTGCTCGACCTCATCTATGACCGTCGTCGCCACGGATACGACCCCCTCACCACGCTGCTTGATGTCTTCGCCGATGTGAGAGCAGCCGAAGTCGAACAGGAAGACCGAAGCGAATGGACCATCGAGCAACTCCTGAGTCAGCGCATCATCGACGGGAACCGCGAGGACCTCGAGGCCGATCTGGATGCCGCCATGGAGAGCGGCCTTGCTCCGCTCTTCATCATCAACGATGTTCTTCTTGCCGGAATGAAAACTGTCGGCGAACTCTTCGCCTCGGGCGAGATGCAACTTCCGTTCGTCCTGCAATCGGCCGAGACGATGAAGACAGCCGTCGCTCATCTTGAGCAGTTCATGGAGAAATCCGATGACGGAGGCAAAGGCCGCATCGTCCTCGCCACCGTCAAGGGTGACGTCCACGACATCGGCAAGAACCTTGTCGACATCATCCTGACGAACAACGGTTACGAAGTACTCAATCTCGGCATCAAGATCTCGGTTGCTGAAATGATCGAGAAAGCCGTTGAGGTCAAGGCCGATGCAATCGGCATGAGCGGTCTTCTCGTGAAGTCAACGTTGATCATGCGCGAGAACCTCGAGGAACTCAATCTCCGTGGGTTGTCCGACATCCCCGTGCTTCTTGGAGGTGCGGCGCTTACTCGCAGCTACGTCGAACGCGATCTGCGCGATGTCTACGAGGGGCGTTTGTTCTACGGCAAGGATGCCTTCGAGGGTCTCCGTGTCATGGATCGCCTCGGCGACATCAAACGCGGCGACCAGCCTGACGACGCTGATTGGGGTCGGGTCCCCAGCGAGAGCATCGTCCCGTCTCGTTCCGGAGCGAAGCCACAGGACGAGCCCTCCGAGCCGTTGCCCGCTCGCTCACCCGACGTGGACCCGGAAAATGATGTCTTCAAGCCCCCGTTCTTGGGAAGCAAAGTCATTAAGGGAATCCCCCTCGACGACATCGCGTCCTATATCAACGAGACCGCTCTCTTCCGCAACCAGTGGCAGTTCCGTCCGGAAAAGAATGCCGACGGAACCGTCGAGACGGATGAGGAATTCAAAAACCGCATCCGGCCGATGCTGCGCTCGCAACTTGCCGATGCCAAGTCGGCAGACATGCTCATCCCCCAGCTCGTCTACGGATACTTCGCAGTCAATGCTGACGGAGATGATCTTGTGGTGTGGTCCGACGAGACCCGATCGTCGGAACTGGCCCGCTTTCATTATCCGCGTCAGCACACTGCACCGTTCATGTGCATTGCCGACTTCTTCCGGCCGATCGAATCCGGTGAGATTGACTACGCCGCGTTCCACATCGTGACGATGGGCCAACGAGTCAGTGACGTTGCCGCCGAACTTTTCTCCGAGAACAAGTACCAGGAGTACCTGATGGTGCACGGCCTCGGCGTCGAAATGGCCGAAGCCCTCGCCGAGTATTGGCATCATCGGATCCGTACCGAGTGGGGATTCGTCGACCAAGACGGTCCTTCACTCGCCGGACTCTTCCGTCAGCAGTACCGCGGCGGCCGCTATTCATGGGGTTATCCGGCGTGTCCCGATCTTGAGGACAACATGACTGTCGCAGGGCTGCTCGACTCCGGCCGACTCGGCATCGACGTTTCCGAAGACACCGGTTTCCAGTACCAACCGGAACAAACCACGTCGGCCCTCATCTGCCACCATCCGCAGGCGAAATACTTCGTCGCTCGCTGACACGACGATGATTGGTCTCGTCAGACGGCAGACCATTTCTTGTTCGAGAAGTCCAGCTGACAGAGTCCCTCGGCGATCCCATTCGTCTCCGCCCATCTCTGGACGACATCTGGATATGTCGGGTCGCTCGGGCTCCACAGATCCCATCCTGGCGGGGTCATGCCACTCAGGCCGTTGACGGTGGGAAGACCGACCTGAATCGACACCAGCATCGCCTGCATCTGAAGCTGATCCCCGACGTATTTTTCGCGCGGATCAATCGCATAAAAGGACAGGCATTCTTCGGGTGGCTTCGGTATCGATGCGAAATAGCGAGATCGATCAGTGTGGTCGAATCCCTTGATCGAATTCAGGTTCACCTGTTCGAGCATGACGAGTCCCGATAGCAGGATGATGAAGCCGATCCCGAGGGATCCTGCCTTACGTTTCGTTACCGATAAGCGCGACCAGAGCTCGTTCATCGTGCCCGCCCAAACAATCGCCCAGAAAAGAGCCATCACGAACTGCACGCGGTCGACGGCGCGGATCGCCTTACCGCCGGGAACCACCTTCCAGATCATCTTCCACATCGACCAGTCGCCGAAACGCCAAGAAACCAGCGTTATCGCCGCGGCAGTTACCGCCAATCCGGTGAGGAAGCGAAGTCGTCGGTTGTCCGAAACGCGGGAACGCACAAACCAGAGGATCACGAGACCCGCGATCGACGAAACGACGAGCAGCGGAGGAACCGCCAGCGAACGTTCCACTCCTTCGAGAGGAGTCGTACCCGGCCATGTGATGCGCCCCCAAAGAAGATTGTCCCGACCAAGGTTGAATATGTCGCTCGGACGGGGAGACAGTGCCAGCACTTCGCCGAATGTGCGTCCCCCTGATTCGCTGATCACCGGCAGATAGATCGTCAGTGACGGAATGATGCCAATCGCAAATCCCGACACGAATCCCGCAGCCTCTCGTAGCCACCTTCGGGGATTTGAGCGCAACCACCGGACCCCAGCCAGAATCAGGTCACGATCGACGAGCAGCAGAACTGCCACCAGCGCCATGAGGGCCAGGCCGAGAAACCATGCCATGTAGAAGGACGTGAAGAACAGGAGTGCCCAAAGCAACCCCGCGGCAGCGGCGAACGCGATTGACCGAGTTCGCCGCCGCGACCGAATGGCCGCGACGCTTTCTGCTGCCAGCAAGACGATCAACGGAACGAATTCGATCCCAAATGTGTTTACGTGAAACTGCTTGAGAGCAAGAGCATTCGAAAACGCGAACGCAACCGATGCCGCCGCGGCAAGGAGCACCCTGACTTTCAAGTGTCTCCGCAGAAGCAGATACATGCTGAAGTAGCCGATGCTGGTCAGGAACATGACGACAAGCTGCAGTGCGATGAACATATCGACGCCCATCCACCGCAGAATTGCGTAAGGCGGCACATAGAGGAACTGGGTATCGGTGTATCCGAGCGTCCCCTGCACCGGGAAAAAGAACGCCGGGCTCCTCCATTCCGCCGAGCCCGACAGCCACTGGTACCAGTGCTCCGCCACGACGTAAGCGATATCCGAATCGCCACCCCGGATCTGGATCCTGCTGAATCCAGAGAACACAAACTCTCGGAAGAAGACTGCAAGTGACAGCAGCCAAATCCCGATGACAAAAGTTGCATCGGCGATTCGACGACGCAGCGGGACGGACTCTGCCGGTGTCAACTGAGCAGCGCCCGTGCCACCAAATCGGTGCCGAACGCCGTCATGATGGCGAGGTACAGAAGTCCTGTCGCCGCCATCACCGCAGAATACGCACGCTCTTTCAGGGCCAAGCGAGTGGTTATGACAAGCCCGATCGTGGTTACCGCACACATAATCCAGAACCACGTCAGAAGGCCGTTGTAACCATCGTCAATCGTGCCGTTAATCGCCGACACCATTCCGGTGGGGACAAGCAAGAGCACGACCTCCGGGATCCACAACCACATCGTCCACCTGACCAGTTCCAGAAGTGCTCCTCGAGCAAGACCGGGCTGCACCAGGTACCAGTGGCCGAGAAGCATCGCATCGGTGACACAGCCGAGGAACAGAGCTCCGGTCACGAATCGAGCCACGCTGAGCCACGCCGGCCCACCTGCTTCGAGACCGGCGGCGATGACCCCAATGAATCCGAATGCCGGGGCGACGAGGTCGAGTCGAGGATCGAACTCGCGCACCGACTCGTCCTTCACGGCGACGGCTCGGTCGATGCCCGTCATCTCGGCAACCCGCTCGGATCGCGATTCAGCGAGCGCGGACTGCCCGGACACACCTGCCTTGCGGCGCAGGATGGAGGAACCCAGTGCAACCGCAGCAGCGACCGCGGTGAGCAGTGAGGCATAGTCGCGAACCGGCATGGGTTCGATGACGAATTGTCCGATGTAGAAAGCGCCCGCCGCCATAAGCAGATAGGTGCCCCTCATCAGCCAGCCATAGCCGAGGGACACCTCACGCCGTCGGGTGGTCACCCAGAGGAACAGGAGTCCGCCGGCGGACCATTGCAACAGCATTGAGGCGGCGTCGAAATCGATCATCTGGTTATGAGTGTCGCATTCAAGCCTCGACCGTTACCAAACGATGGTCAACGTGATTCAACGATTCCGGTCCAGACTCGGTGACGATCACAATGTCCTCAAGCCGGAACCCGAATTTGCCCGGCAGATAGATCCCCGGCTCGACCGAATAGGCATTCCCCGCAACCAAGGGTGCCGTGTTGCCCGAGACGATGTACGGATCCTCATGCTCTTCGACGCCGATGCCGTGACCAGTTCGGTGCATGAACCACTCCCCATAACCAGCATCCGTGATGATCTTTCGAGACGCAGCATCCACGTCCTCAGCCGGTACGCCCGGCCCACCTGCCGCCACACCGGCGTGCTGCGCTTCGAAGAGAACCTCGTAAACCTCGGACATCTCCGATGTTGGAGCCCCGGTGACGACACAGCGAGTGATGTCGGAGCAGTAACCGGCCCCGCCATCGGTGAGCATCGTCCCTCCGAAATCGCACAACACCACTTCGCCAGCGGCGATGACCCGCTCCCCCGGTTCATGATGGGGGCTGGCCGCGTTCTCCCCGGCCGCAACGATCGCAAAGTTCACCCGATGGTGACCTTCGGCGAGAATCCGCTGTCCGAGATCGGCTGAGACTTCCGCTTCGGTCCGTCCGATGAGTGGAATCTCTCCCGACTGCAGCTGTCCAGCGATTCGATCAACCGCTGCCGACGCCCGCCGTAACGCGGCGATCTCGTGAGCATCTTTTACTTCGCGCAGTGGACCAATGACCGACGACGCCGTGGTGACATTGAGCCCGGGATTTTGGCGCTGGAGCGCAACAAGAAACTGCGCCCATGTTCGGTTGCCAATTGCGGCGGTCGATGCCGAGCCAATCAGATCCGACACGATCGCAATCGGATCGTCCGTCTCGCCCCAAGAACGAATGCTGAATACGTCGGGTTCCTCGTTGACCCTCGCCACTTCGAGCCGAGGTACAACCAGCGTGGCATCGCCATCGCGAGGAACGACGAGCATCGTCAGTCGCTCAAGAGGCATGGCCTGGTAGCCGATGAGCCAAGGAAGATCGGCCCCGACCGACAGGAGACAGACATCGACGCCCTGCTCGGTCATGGCTTTCCTGACCCGGGCGAGTCGCGCTGCGTGCATGCCGGGAGGTTACCGGCCTCGTGGCAGGAGAACCTTCATCGGGCCGCCGACCACTAGGTCGAACTGTTGCGTCGGTAGCGATCGCCAAGATGGATCATTGTGGCTACATTGCGGACAAGTCCCAGATACTGGGAGTCGATGGGAAGGCGCTCGGCGAAGTCTCGTTGGGGAAAGCGCGTTCGGATGAAGGAACCATTACGGAGTTCACTGATATCCGACTCGAGTAAGGCACACGCATCCGCAATGGTCGCACGGGACTCCTCATCGAGGCGCCCGGTCGCGCGCTCCGCAAAATCGCCTGCGTCGAGGATCCATGCCTCCGCGTAGGCGGCTAGACCGCCAAAGACTGACGGGCCGAACACCTCACCTTCATCGAGTTCGAGGACCTGGCGTTCGTATTTCTGCGCAACTTCGAATGTCGGCGTTCCTAAGGCCACCGAATTCAGGAGCATGCGCTCGATGAAACCCCAGTCCGGATCGTGATAGGCGATTAGGTGACGGCTGGTCAGACTCGAACGAACATCTCTGACGAACATCGCCTGATAAAGGATCTCCACCGGCGCTAACCCGATGTTTGCCGCCGGGACGTCGACGAGATCGCCTTCAAGCACTGCGGCCAGTCCCGTGCGATGTAGGAATCGGCGCAGAAGATCAGGACCCTCATAGGCCATGAGTTCCAAGCCGACGGATTTATCTTCCAACCAGATTCCAAGCGAACCGGACAGAAAACCATCTCGATCTTCGAGTGCCCGATCAACCCAAGTCGCCCAGTCGTACCACTGGGACTTCGTCACCTGGGTCCAGCACGACCAAAGCCAGTCAATTGGATTGCGAATCGTGGCGTGGACAGTTAGGGCCGCGTCATGGACCGACGCGAATTCTCTGATCGCCGCCGCGCCGTTCGGTCCGATGATGTGAACATCTTCGGTAGAGATCAGATAAACGTCCTCGCGCGTCCACTCGGGAAAAAACTCGGTGCGGCCGGCAACATTCGCGAAGAACGAACTCTCCCTTTGGGCGCCATCGAGCGACTTGAGATGATGCGCCAGGAGATAGTGGGCTCCGAGTCCTTCGACCGACAGAACTCCGACACCCAATTGTGCGAATGCATCGGCGTTGTGCTGGATGAAGTTTTGGATTGTTGTGGTGCCAGTCTTCGGGAGCCCGACATGCAACAACAACGACCGGATTGTCGACGACTCACCGGTGAAAGTCACGTCGCAGTCCCGCTATGGCTCTTGTAGACCGCCTCTACTTGCGCTGCGGTGTATGCATCTGATGGGACCTGCACAAGAAAGCGCTCGAGCCCTTGGAACAGGACGACATCAGCGCTGTATGCCTCCACCACATCAAGAGGAATAGCTCCACTGTGCAGAAACGTCACCTCCCTGAACACACGGGCGAACCAGTACACGAGATGTGCCGGCGAATCACCCACGCCGGCAAACGAGTTTCCGACGATGCAAAGAGTCAACGGCACTGGCGCCTCCGGATTCAGCCATGTCACCCGTCGCCCGGTGGAGTTCTCGATTTCGACGTCGGATCCCGAAAGGTAAACGCACGTGGGCTGAGCCGTGGGAACGGCAAGGCGCCGAGTCGCAACATTGCCCACTCGGGTGGTTCCGAACTTACTGCTTAGATCCCCGGATCTTTGAAAAGGTTTGACCTCCAGCACATCCAACGTGAACTCGTCGTACCCCACTCGCCGCAACACGTCATTGACGGTTTCGAGGCAGCCGAATTCACTCCAGTGCGAATCGACATAGCCCCATGGATTCCGCTCTCTCCTGTTCGCGGGAAGCGAGGCCTCAAGAAGAGAATCGCAAAAAAGTACATCGCTCCGCGAGTCGAGCGCCTCGCGAAGATCGCGCCATGCGGGGGTTGGGCAGGTATCAAGGGGCAGCGGGTAGAGGTCAGAAAGGCACGTTGCTTTGTTCGGAACAAACAGCGACAACACCTTTGCCGACTCGCCGATCCAGCGGTGACGCTCCTCAGTGAGTTCGGCCCATGCGATTCCAAGGGCATCCGACCGGCGATTGATGTACTGATCGTGGTAGCCGTTCGAACCTTGGTAGATGAAAAGCACTCCTCCTTTACCCACAATTGTCGACCTGTCCGACGAGATTGAACCCACTGGTAGGGCCGAAAGTTGGTCGTCGGGGGTGAAAGCCGAAAACACGTCTGTCTCATCCGAGCGCTCTTCGAACATCGATTCAGTGCCGGCGGGGGCAGAAGTCTGAGGACGATTCATCGGTGCGAACGCCCACAATGGCGCTTCGTGTCCGCTATTGAAGAACTCGAGACGCTCGAGATACCAACGCCACAAGTCGGCAGCCAACGGATTGTCATCCATTTTTGCACGGGACGCCTGTAAGCCAATCCCGGTGCCCTTGGTGAAGTGGTACATCACAAGCGGATCGCCATTGACGAGATAATCACCGTTCGCGTCGATTGTCATCAACCGTTGGTGAAGGTTCCATGAGGCCAGGTTGATACCCGGATGGCGGCAAATCGTGGCATCAGGGAAGAAACTGGGGACGAAATCTCCCCATCGCTGATCGACGAAAAGGCCACGGGGAATGTCGTCGACGCAGAGGGTCGACAGCCGTTCATCCCACCATTTCGCAAAGGTAATTCCTTCCGGACAGGCGCGAACGCCGAACATCCCAAAGTTGTAGATGCCGTGGGCCAATGAGCTGATCTCGTCGGCTATCCAAGGGGAGCCGGTACGTGCTGGCGCAAGTTGATGGGGTGTGAGTATCACCGAACTCGTTTCAAGTTGCGAAGTGAATGCGTCGAGCGGGCCGAACAGGGCGGTGTCGGGATCGAGATACACGACGTTGTCACCCCTCTCGAGTAGCCGTAGAACTGCCCGCCCCTTCACCGACGTACAAGCTTCGACAACGTCGTACTGCGCCATCCAGCTCTCGCACTCGTCGCCAAGGAGATCTTCGACCAAAAGAATCTCGTCGAAGAGTTCAAGACGTTCACAAATGATCGGATTGCTCGGCATTTTGTCGACGAGCACCAGAACGAAATGTGCGTCCGGTTCGTGCCGTTCGACGGACTCACGGAGAATGAGACATTGAGGCAGATAAGCGAGGTTGGCGGAGGTAAAGATACTGATCATCTTCCACCACCAGAATCGCGACTGGTGACGGCAATAAGTGCCGGACTCAGACCGGTCATCTCGAAAGCCATTAGCGGCCGGGGCACCTTGCGGTGATGCGAGCGAATTCGCTCGGCAAGCCCACCATCCGACAGCAGGTCCTCGATCGAGTCGAAAACAATCGCGCGATTGAATTCGCGTGCCGCATCGACCACGTGACCAGAATCAGAGTTTGTAATCACGAGACAGCCAGCTGCGAGCGATTCGTAGTTCACGAAATTGAAGGTCTCCTTCCACCGGGGCCAATTCATCACAGCATCGATCCCGCGCTCAACCAGAAGATCTGTCGTCAGACCGAGATTCCCAAACTGCTGATTGAGCTTCACAAACTTGATGCCCGAGATCATTTGATCGTCGACACCGAAATGGAAGAACTCGAAAAGATCTGCGGAAGATGAACGAGAGAACTCCATAAAGGTGTCCCATCCCTTATGGAACGCCGGATGTCCGATGAAGGCGACACGGACCCTCCCCTCGTTGACAACTGTCGAAGCGATGGCTCCTGAGCCAACTAGCTGGCCATGAGGGACCACCCTCGGTCGTCTCGGCAGTGGAGTCCCTCCGGCAGTCGAAACATCTGCAGCTGCCACGGAAGGAGCGCACAGCTCCCAGTCGAAGTCATCCATCAGGCTCCGAACTCGGACGACATGCCCGGACCGTTCCCGACCGAAGGAACACATAGTGCAACTCTGGGAATCAAGTTGCGGATCGCCACAGAAGTTCACTCCGTTGCGAAGTAACAAGAAGTTGGCACAGTGCGAGGAAAAGTCGTGAACCCACCACACGAGCTTTCGCGGAGACAAACGCTCAATCGCTTCGGCAATTCGTTCCGGCTGGTGGCCCAATACAGAGTGCATAATGATTCCAGCCACTACTGGCCCCCCAGGGAAAATCGTAATCAGGGCATCCACAAACTCCGACAATCTGAACGACCCCGATAGAAGCATGCCATTGACACGACATCCAACGAGGGCGTCGTCGGTATCGGTAGATCTCAGTGCGGAGCGGGGCTCAACGGGGAAGATATAGGCGTAGGTCGCACCCAACAGCGCAAATTGCTGTTGTTCGAATCCTGCGCACAACTGGATTCCTCCAACATTGGTTCCGTAATCGTCGTGACCGAATGCGACGACGAGTTCGTCGTGGTCTCGGAAGCCACTTGCAAGCAAACCCGCAACAACTTGATCTCCGGCCCACCGCATTTCCGAATCCACTTCCGGATGCAGGTCATGTGGTTCAGGTCTGTGGGATTTCGCCATGATGACCCGATCAACATCGGAAACCGGTTGGTATCGGCTTGTTGTCCTGCGAGGAGCGGGGAGGCGATTTTCGCGGAAACCTCCGTTAAGGAAATGTGAGAGTGGGTCACGACCACTCACTCGCACATCGGGGTTCCCGGCAAGATAGAACTCAGCGTCGAACCATTCCGGACCAGCATCTTCTGCATCAGACTTTTCATGCGGGAACACGAAGTCGGTAAGATCAATATCAAATCCGATGGATTCGAGAAAACGCGTGAGCTCGACGCGCAATGCAGCGGCTCGTTGCGCCGCCCAATGTTCACGCGAGACGAAACTCGACGGCAGAACCGCCAGTCGCCCCCCAGCCCGGCCGCCGTTGATGTAGTGCGCTAGCGGATTGAGACCTGCGGCGTCCACATCGGGGTTCTCACACAGGTACCCATCAGTTGAGAAATTCGCCGACGCATCGAGTCCGAGCTTCCAACCGACTGTGAGGAAATGCTCAAGCGCATCACCAGGATCCATATCGGATCCTCCGTCGATCTGATCACGATAAAAACTAGGATCAAAGTAGATCCCGAAGACCGATGACCATTCCTCAACCGTTTCCGAAGTCGGTTCCTGGGTCGGCTCCACAATCACCTCGCGAATTGCGTCGGGACTAGGAGCAACGGGAAGTGATGCAATCTCGGAATTTCGACGAAATCGCTTCAGCACTTCATGATCGTAACGCCTCTCATGCGTCGAGTGACGAGCAACAAGTCATGTGTTCGCCTAGCTACCGACCTCGGCTGCTTGGCGAGCGTGATAACTCGATCGCGTCAATGGGCTGGACTCCACATGGCCGATCCCGAGCAACTCCCCCACCCGCTTGAATTCGAAGAACTGTGCGGGCGTAACCCATCGATCGACCGGTAGGTGATGCGAAGTCGGCCGGAGGTACTGCCCAATCGTCACGATCGAAACTCCGATACCAGCGAGATCGGCGAGCGTCGCAAACAGTTCCTCGTCGGTTTCACCCATTCCGACAACTAATCCTGATTTGGTGGTGAGCCCTGCAGCGCGGGCCCGGGCGAGCACCGACAGCGAGCGGGCGTAGCCGGCTGATGGTCGCACGGCCCGCTGCAACCGCGGCACTGACTCGACATTGTGGTTCAACACATCCGGCCGACTGGCGAAGATCGTTTCGAGTGCTTCTTTCCGCCCTCGACAATCCGAGATCAGCACTTCAACTTTCGCGCCCGGCGAACGTTTCCGAATTGCCGCCACCGTTTCGGCCATCGGGCCGGCGCCTTCATCAGCGAGATCGTCGCGTGCGACTGTTGTAACAACGGCAAACCCAAGACCCATTCGAGCGACGGCCTCGGCGACGCGCTCTGGTTCAGTGACATCAATCGGCTCAGGCTTGCGGGTGTCAACAAGACAGAACCCGCATGCACGCGTGCAGCGTTCGCCGTTGATCATGAATGTCGCGGTTCCGTCGGCCCAGCATTCCGAAAGATTCGGACAACCAGCCTCCTCACAGACCGTAACGAGCGATAGATCGCGCAGTGTCTGCTTAATTTCGAGTGACTTTCCGCCGAGCTTCACCGGAGCACGAAGCCATTCCGGCTTACGCGTGGCAACGTCCATACCTGGAGCGACCCCGGCTTCGGCCAGCCTTCCCCGCAGTCGCAACGACGGACCGTCAGACACTGCGATCAGTTCCGGAGCAGCCGACACACCGTGGTCCTCCGCCGAACGAACCGGCGCACCTGCACCCTCACCCCGGCTGAACGGGCTCAGGTCATCGTCGCTGCGTGAGCCCTCGCGCCAGATCACATCCGAGCGTTCCCATCCGCCAGGGCCCGATCCCCATCGATCCGCAGCACGAGCAGTGATGGTGTCGACGACGTCGTGCATCGAGACATTGATGCCCTCTGCCGCAAGCGAGGTAACCGATTTGCCGACGATCCCGCACGGGACAATGTGTGTGAACATCGACATGTCGGGATCGACATTCAGCGCGAAGCCATGCATCGATCGCCCTCGAGTGATGCGCACACCTATCGCTGCGATCTTGCGTGGATTGTCAGATTCTGGTTCGACCCAGACTCCGGGATAATCGCGAAGCCGTCCGACGTCAGACAGACCTAGGTCGTTCAGAGCGTCGATCACCAGTTGCTCGACGGAACACACATAGGCGACCGTGTCGGCCATGCCCCCACCACGCTTACCGGGCACCGAGAGAATCGGGTAACCAACGAGTTGTCCGGGTCCGTGATACGTGACATCTCCGCCTCGATCGGCTCGCACAAGTTCAGCGCCAACCGATTGCGGGTCCACCAAAACATGCGTCATGTCGGCCCGCGAGCCGAGGGTGTAGACGTGGGGATGCTCGAGGAGCAAGAGCCAATTGTCGAGTCCGTGGGTGAAGAAGCCTCGCTGAAGTTCCGAGGCTTCGTCGTACGGAACCGTGCCGAGCCATCGCACCCGCAACGGGCGCGCACGTTCGCCAGCAACCGGAGTCCCGGCAGCGGCCATGGCTACAGCTCCGCCTCCCAGTCGCGGGTTTCGAGTGTTTCCTTGATCTGGCGAAGGAACGCTGCGGCATAGGAGCCGTCAAACGCACGGTGATCCCAACTCATGGCGAGCAGGCCGACCGAGTGGATAGCGATTGACTCGCCACCTTCAGAGTCGGTGACAACCACGGGCTTGCGATGAACTCCATCGGTGGAGAGGATCGCGACCTGCGGCTGATTGATGATCGGGAGAACCAGAAAGCTGCCGAATGATCCCGAGTTCGAAAGCGTGAATGTTCCGCCACTGATGTCGTCGGCAGAGAGCTTCTTGGTCCGAGCCCGACTTGCGAGCTGGTTGATGTCCCGGGCAATGGCTCGGAGGCGTTTGTCGTCGGCTTCGTGGACGACAGGGGCGATGAGACCTTCGAAATCCAGATCGACGGCGATCGAGAGGTTCACATAGTTGTGTACAACCAATTCCCCGTCGCCCATGGTTGCGTTGAGATGTGGGAAATCGCGCAAGGCATCGATGACGGCCCGTGAGATGAACGGAAGGTAGGTGAGACCGAATCCCTCGTCATTGCGGAACGAATCGCGATGGTTGCGACGCACCCGTTCAACGTTTTCGTAGTCGACCTCAACGATCGAATAGGCATGCGGCGACACCTGCTTCGACATCACCATGTGCTCGCCGGTGCGGCGGCGCATGTTGTTCAGTTGTTCGACCGTGTCACCAGTTCCGCTGCGAGGAGTGGGGACGGGCCGACGGGAACCTTGCGCAATCGCAGGTGCGGCAGAGCTGACGCCCGGCGTCGAACGGACACTCGACGCTGCGGCGGGCGACTGCCCTGCAGCAACGCCGGACCTGATGGCCGCCTCGACATCAGCCCGCGAGATACGTCCACCTGGACCGGTTCCGGTGATGCGGGACGTATCGAGGCCATAATCATTCACAAGTTGACGCACGATCGGGGAAAGAAGTTGCCCTGACGTCGCCGGAGCCGGACTCGCCACCTTTGCCGGAACGGGTGCGGGGGTAGGTGCCGGAGCGGGGGTTGGCGCAGCGGCAGGGGCAGGGGCAGGGGCAGGGGCCGGGGCCGGTGCAGGTGCTTCCGCAACAGGGGCAGGAGCCGGGGCCTCCTCAACGACGGCCGGTTCGCTTACGGCCGGCGAGGCGGCGGCTGAACCATCGCCGACAACCGCGATCACAGTGCCGACGTCGACGGTGTCTCCCTCGGCCACACGAATCTCGGTGAGCACACCGCTTACCGGGGACGGAACCTCGGAATCGACCTTGTCCGTCGACACCTCGAAGAGGACCTCATCCTCCGCCACCGAGTCACCAATCTGCTTGAACCACTTAGTGATGGTTCCCTCGGTGACGGACTCACCAAGTTGGGGAAGCTGGATCTCGGCCATTGGGGAAATTCCTCCGGGGAAGCAGGTCAATCGATTGTGCGGAATTGGGATGTTCTGGCGTGTGTCCTGACGTTCGCCCGACACACATCCGGTTAGTGCTCAGATCCTAAATCCGAAAACACCGGGGTTGGCGTTCTAACCGTGCAGGGATCGTCCGGTGAGAGCGAGAACACTCTCGCCGAACAATTCGCTCAGTGTGGGATGGGGCTGAATGAACTTGGCGACATCATCGGCGGTCGCTTCCCAGTTCACAGCGAGATAGGCCTGACCGAGTTGTTCGGTCACCCATGGTCCGACCATGTGTACGCCAATCAGGCGTCCGGCCGTGCCGTCGGGTCGCTTCTCAGCGATCACCTTCACCATGCCTTCGGGTTCGCCGAGGATGAGGGCTCGACCGTTACCGGAGTAGCGGTGCTTACTGACCACGATCTCGATGCCAGCTTCCTTGGCGCTCGCTTCGGAATGGCCCACGAAACTCACTTCAGGATGGCAGTAGATGCACCACGGGACGTTTCCGTAATCAACCGGGATGGGGTCTTCCCCGAGGATGTCCTGGATCACGAGGATTCCCTCGGCGAATCCGATGTGGGCGAGTGCTGGGGTGGCGATGAGATCGCCGGCGGCATAGACGCCGGGTTCGCCAGTGCGGCACCAAGGATCAACAACAACATGTCCGCGCTCGCTCACCTGTACTGCGGTGCCTTCGAGACCGAGATTCTCTGAAAGCGGGCGACGCCCAACGGAAACCACGACTGTGTCGACCTCGATCGTTTCGCCGTCGCCGAACTTCACAGTGGTTCCACCGGACTTGCGAGGCTCGTGACCGTTGACGCTCACGCCGGTGCGAACGTTGATGCCGCGATCCTTGAACGACTTGAGCACGATCTTCGTGATGTCGTCGTCGCAGCCGGGAAGAATCTTCGGAAGTGCTTCGAGGATCGTCACCTCCGTGCCGAGATCGGACATCATTGATGCGAACTCGCAGCCAATGGCACCGCCGCCGATGACCACGGCGGACTTCGGCAGTTCCTGCAGCGAAAGAAGTTCGTCGGACGTGATCACCCGATTGCCGTCGACCTCGAAACCGGGGATGGTTCGGGGCACAGAACCTGAGGCGAGGATGACGTGAGTGCCCGTGACTTCGACGTCGCCCGAGGCGCCGCCGCTGATCTTCACCACGTGGCCGGCATGAAGCGTGCCGATACCGTCGAACATCGTCACCTTGCGGCGTTTGAGGAGACCCGACAACCCACCGAACAGGCCATCAATGACCTCCTGCTTTCGGGCTTGGGTCACCGTGAAATCGAGAATTGGCTCGCTGGTGGTGAGTCCGAACATCGACGAACCCACGATGGCGCGACGCACCGCGGCCGTCTCGAGGAGTTCCTTGGCCGGAACGCAACCCACGTGGAGGCACGTTCCACCCACTTTCGACTTCTCGATAAGGGCGATATTCAGACCGGCGGACGCACCATAAAGAGCAGCGGCATAACCGGCCGGTCCTCCACCGATGATGACGACGTCGAAGTTCTCAGCCATACGAAGCTCTCTCCTGGAAACGAACGTACTGAGCCTACCCATGAAGGGCAGTCGCCCGAACCGCATGGACCATGTTCCGCCCGAGGCCGTCACCGGACGCCGTGTCAGCGCGCCGCCATTAGTAACTGCGCTGCTGCCGCACCAAGGATCGCCAGACCACAGACGAGGGAGAGGACGATCAGCTTTCGGGTGCTCATGGGAAATTGATCGTAGCGTTCGACCAGATTCCATCGGCGAATCGGGCATAGGTTCATGCCTGACGGGGTTCAATCCGTCGCACACAAGTCACTCGTTCAGGAGCTTCCCTTGAAGATCGCAATCACCGGCGCTACCGGACTCATCGGTTCGGCCCTTTCCGCCTCACTCTCGGCCGATGGCCACGATGTCGTACCGATCGTCCGTCGTCCCGTTTCGCCCAGCGAGAATGCCGTCACCTGGAATCCGGAAGCGGGCACCATCGATGCGGCCGGACTCGAAGGCGTCGACGGTGTCGTTCACCTCGCCGGGGCCGGCATCGGCGACAAGCGTTGGTCAGAGGACTACAAGCGAATCGTTCTCGAAAGCCGCACGCGAGGGACCGATCTCATCGCCCGAACGATCGCAGGACTCGATCGCAAACCTGCTGTTCTCATTAGCGGTTCGGCGATCGGTATCTACGGCGAGACCGGCGACAACGCCGTTGCCGAAGACGGCGCTCATGCGAAGGACTTCCTTGCCAGTGTCTGCGAAGAATGGGAAGCAGCCGCTGCGCCAGCCGTCGACGCCGGAATACGGGTCGCGTACCTGCGCACCGGAATCGTCCTGTCCCCCGATGGCGGAGCACTCGCCAAGTTGCTTCCGCTTTTCAAACTCGGCCTCGGCGGACGTATGGGTTCGGGCCGCCAGTGGTGGAGCTGGATCACACTCGCCGACGAGATCGGTGTCATCCGCTGGCTCCTCGACAACGACGTCTCCGGCCCCGTGAATGCCACTGCCCCCAACCCATGCACGAACCGCGAGCTCACCAAGGTGCTCGGCGAGGTTCTCCATCGCCCCACGCTCTTCCCCGTTCCCTCATTTGGCCCCAAACTGCTTCTGGGCGCAGAACTCGCTGATGCTCTTCTTTTCACGAGCAGCCGAGTGCTCCCCGGCGTCCTTTCGGCCAGAGATTTTCCATTCGCCCATCCCACGCTCGAGGTCGCTCTTCGGGCGATCCTCGCCCGACCCGCTGCGGCCTGAGAGGATCAGGGCATGACGTCAACCTCGAACAACCCCCGCGAGGTCTCGGTTAGCCGAGTCATCGCCGCCGATCCCGCTGCGATCTTCGCGGTACTCGCCGATCCATCGAAGCACCCAATCATCGACGGATCGGGTTCGCTGGTCCAAGCGAAAGGCAATTCCTCTCAGTTGGTTCTCGGCGACAAGTTCTCGATGGGCATGAAGATCGGGTTCTCGTATTCCATCAAGAACACGGTCGTCGAATACGAGAAGGACCGTCTCATCGGATGGCGACACTTCGGCCGACACGTGTGGCGATACACGCTCGAACCCGTTGACGGTGGAACCCGGGTTACCGAAACGTTCGACTGGTCCACGGCAATCATTCCGAAGGTAATCGAATTGCAGAAGTACCCCGAGAAGCATCCGGCCGGCATGGCCAAGACGCTCGAACGGCTCGACACGTACGTCACCACCGGCGAGGTTCCGGGGGCCTGAGCGCGGTGCACCCGATGTTCGAAACGCTGGTTCCCCTCGGTTGGGATGAGCGCTGGGCGTCGACACTTGAGAACGCCGAGCCTGGGGCACTACCCGGCCGCGTGTTGCAACATCACGGGGCGGGACTCGTGGTTGCGCTGCCCAAGGGTACCGAAACCATCATGCTCACGAAGCGTCTTGATCCCGAGCCGACGGTGGGTGACTGGGTCGCTGTAATCGACAACGAGGCGATCGCCGTTCTCGATCGTCGATCACTGCTTCGTCGACGTTCCGCCCACGGCGACAAAGAACAGCAGCTCGCCGCAAACGTCGACACCGTCCTGCTCGTGTGCGGACTCGATCGGCCGGTCAAGGACGGCCGCATCCAGCGCGGCACAACGATCGCTCGCGATGCCGGCGCACGGCCTGTCGTCATCCTCACCAAAGCCGCGATCGGTGACGTCGATTCTGATCCCGAGCAAGCGGCAGCCGATGTCCGAATCGCCCATCCCGGCATCGACGTCATCATCACCTCGGTGAACGAAGGGCTCGGCCTCGACGAACTGCGGACTCTCATTGGAACCGACACGGTCACCCTTCTCGGAGAGTCCGGCGCGGGAAAGTCGAGCATTGTCAACGCACTTCTCGGCTCAGAAATCGTGCCGATCGGATCCGTGCGCAAAGGGGACTCGAAAGGCCGTCACACCACGACCGGCCGTGAACTTCATCTGCTTCCCTCGGGTGGCGTCCTCATCGACACCCCTGGCATTCGGGCTGTTGGCCTTGTCGCCGAAGATGACGCCGTGGCCGAAACATTCAGTGACGTCGACGAAATCGCCGAGATGTGTCGATTCGCCGATTGCCAACATGACGGTCAACCCGGATGCGCGATTGCGAATGCTCTCGAATCGGGCGAACTACTTACCGGTCGTGTCGAAGGTTGGCGTCGCTTGCGCGAGGAAAGCGAGGCGATCGCTGAACGGGCGACTCTTGCTGAACAACGCCGTACCGATCGTGATTTCGCGAAGGAAGCAAAGGGAGCGAAACGCTCCTCTCGCAATCGCTGACATTCCCGTCTGCGCCCTCAGGCATCGAGCGTCTGAAGAAGTTCGTCGGGGATGTCAAAGTTTGCGTAGACATCCTGCACGTCGTCATTGTCCTCGAGCGCATCGATGACCCGGAGAACAGCTTTTGCCGCATCGGCAGTGTCGAGATCGACCGTGGTCGTCGACACCATCGTGGTGTCGGCCGACTCGAACGCGATCGAAGCTTCTTCGAGAGCGGAACGAACCGCAGGAAGGTCCGTCGGCGCGCACATCAAACGCCATGTATCACCTTCATCGACGAGATCTTCGAGCCCAGCGTCGAGTGCAGCAACCATGACGTCGTCCTCGTCGACCGCGCGCGACAGAACGATGACGCCTTTGCGCTCGAACTGCCAACCCACGGCGCCCGGCTCGGCGATCGATCCACCGTTCTTCTTCAAAGTCGAACGAATGTCGCTACCGGTGCGATTGCGATTATCCGTGAGCACATCGATGAGGATGGCGACACCGTTCGGTGCATAACCCTCGTACGTGATCTGCTCGTAGGTAACACCGTCGAGTTCACCGGTTCCGCGCTTGATGGCGCGCTCGATCGTGTCGATCGGTACCGAACTATCACGCGCCTTCTGGAACATCGTTCGCAGCGCCGGATTCATCGCCGGATCGCCACCGCCTTCGCGGGCGGCAACTTCAACCTGACGGATGAGCTTTGCGAAGACCTTGGCGCGCTTCTGATCGGCGGCGCCCTTCTTGTGCTTGATAGTCGCCCATTTGGAATGGCCAGACATCAGATTCCCCTTTGTCGATATTCAGTGCCCTGCGGACTTGAGACCCGTGAACTCATGCTGCCACCTGACGAACGAACAGTTCGTGCATTCGCAGATCGGGCTCGAGTTCCGGATGGAACGACGTCACCATCACATTGCCCTGACGACACGCAACCGGCCGTCCGTCATCAACAGCAGCGAGGATCTCCACACCCGGACCGACCCGCTCGACAATTGGCGCCCGGATGAAAACGGCATGAACTGGTGCCTCAGGAAGGCCGATCACATCGAGATCCGCCTCGAAGGAATCGATCTGGCGGCCGAATGCATTCCGGCGGACATCGATGTCGATGGCCCCGAACGAGCGTTGATCGGCCCGGCCATCGATCACGTTGGTGGCGAGCAGGATCATGCCCGCACACGTTCCGAAGGCCGGCATGCCCGCTTCTAAGCGGGCGGCCACTGGCTCGAAGAGCGCATTTATCGTCAGGAGTTTGGACATTGTGGTCGACTCCCCACCCGGGAAAATCAGAGCGTCGACTGATGCGAGATCCCGGGCATTGCGGACCTCGAGGTGTTCAACTCCGAGGCGCGTCAGGGCGTGCGAATGGAGTCCGACTGCGCCCTGAAGGGCAAGAACGCCAACGATCGGACCCGGCACCTGGGGGCTCCGATGGGGTTGGCGACATGGTTGAGTGAAGCGAAGCGGACCCTGAGGCCCGGTTCACCAACCCCGATCGGCAAGTTTGGTTTCGAGGCTTGCGATTTCGAGACCGGGCATTGCGTCACCGAGGCCACGGCTGACCTTGGCAAGGATGTCGGCGTCACGGAAGTTCGTCGCCGCTTCCACGATTGCTCGTGCCATGAGGGCCGGATCGGAACTCTTAAAGATTCCCGAGCCCACGAAAACAGTCTCGGATCCGAGTTGCATAACGAGGGACGCATCAGCTGGGGTGGCGATACCACCAGCGCAGAACAGCGGAACAGGGAGCTTGCCTGTCTCGGCGATCTCCTGAACCAGCGGCAAAGGCGCCTGCAGCCGCTTCGCCCATTCGAACAGTTCAGCCGAATCGGCGGTTGTGATCTTGCGGATGTCGCCAAGGATCGAACGGATATGACGAACCGCTTCGACCACGTTGCCCGTTCCGGCTTCGCCCTTGGAGCGAATCATGCACGCACCTTCGGAAATTCGACGCAATGCTTCACCGAGGTTGGTCGCACCACAGACGAACGGAACCGAGAAGGCCCACTTGTCGATGTGATGGGCCTCATCGGCAGGCGTCAGCACTTCGGACTCGTCGATGTAATCGACACCGAGGGACTGCAGTATCTGAGCCTCAGCGAAGTGACCGATGCGGGCCTTGGCCATCACCGGAATCGTGCAGACGGCTTGAATGCCCTCGATCATCGCCGGGTCACTCATGCGAGCAACGCCACCATCGCGGCGGATATCTGACGGCACTCGCTCGAGCGCCATGACGGCAACTGCGCCGGAGTCTTCAGCAATTCGGGCCTGCTCGGGATCGACGACGTCCATGATGACGCCGCCCTTGAGCATTTCAGCTAGTCCGCGCTTGACGAGTTGTGTACCCGTTTCGCGGCCCACGACACCCTCGGAGAACTGTTCGGTCATGACTTCAGTCTACGACCGGAGATCGCCACCTGACGAAGTCGGGCGGGTGTGACTATTTCCGCAAGGCCAAAAGCGCATCGGCACCGATCTGGTCGATGGGAAACACCGGGGAGTCTGGGCGGGGAAGCTCCACCCATGTTCGGCCGCGAACAAGATTGATGGGGACTCCAAGGGAATCGGTGAGAACTGCGGGGCTGGCGGGGTTCGGACGGGACCAGCGACCGGCCACGATCTTCCCGTCGCTCAGAACGATGGCAGCGCCGGAACCGACGGTGAGCGCCATAGGCGACCGACTGTCGGCCGGACTCACTCCGTACTCCGTGAAGAGGATCACCACATTGGCCGGAGCAACCTGGATCCCCTTGTCATCGACAGTTGCACTGTTCGCCCGGGGATGAGCTCCGTCGATCTGGAAGCGATTCCAACCCTTTTTCGTCGGGTCCCAGACGTAGTCGATGACGGTACCGCCACCGAAGTCGACGGACATGCCCGGAACTGGCAAGCCGGCGAAGACGGCATCCTTGGCCAAATACGTAAAGATCGGAGCCGGTGCCCCCTGCCCAGATGGAGCTTTCAATCCGAGCAACTGAGGCAAATGCAGAAACAGATTGTGCGGAGCAAAACGCTCATTCGATCGGTAGTACGCAGCACTCGCGATGTTGTACGACGAGTCGGTCAGCATTCCTTTGCGATCGGCAGCAG
This sequence comes from Bifidobacterium breve, assembly GCA_945878725.1. Lineage (GTDB taxonomy): Bacteria > Actinomycetota > Acidimicrobiia > Acidimicrobiales > Acidimicrobilacustridaceae > Acidimicrobilacustris > Acidimicrobilacustris thunensis. The sequence continues at coordinate 65,219 of CAMCTY010000003.1, forward strand.
CAATTTCGGCGGTCACCCCAGCGTTACCGCCGGACCACGCGAAGAGTGGCTTTGACAGGTTCGCTACTAGATCAACATCGCTTGAACGCGCTGAACGGACCGGACCGACAGGGTCGACAAGGTCAGAGTGGTACACAAGTGCAAATCGGGTGATCCCCTCGACCAACAACTCGTAGACAATGTCGGCCTGGTTGATGCCGACCTGAGGTCGGGCGTCTTGACTGTTGTCCATCTTCACGACGATCGCCGGATGATTTCCGGAGGTCGAAGCTGCCGCGTCGGGAAGACCGGTAAGGGGCCAGACGGGCAATGGCGCAGTCGTTGTCGTCGTGGTGATGGCCGGCTCAGACGGCTCCGCATTCTCCGAGCCAGAGAGTGTGATGAATCCGATTGCTGCGCCGATGACGACGACGGCAACCGCTCCGGAAATGATGGCGATGCGGCGACGGTTCACAGGAGTCGGAGCCCTTCAAGCCGAAGTTCGAATGCCGCTCGCTCACCATCATGGGCGCCCTCGGGACCGGGATCAGCCATCCAAAGATGTGCCGTTGCCCGATCCGGATTGGCAAGACACGTACCGACGCGTTCGCATTCGATAAGAGCGGCGAGAAGCCCCGGGGGGTAACGCGTGAGCCCGACACCGGCTCGGTCAAGAAGGATGTCCCGCTCGGGACTAGCGAGAGTCGTGAAGCCAGCGCCGGCGAGTGATCGGACCAGTGGTGAATTAGCAGCGCGCACCGCAAGCGTCGCGGCAGGAAGGTCTCCCTGACGCATCTGTGCGAACGCTCGGCCCACAACTCCTTCGAGTTGGATTCGGTCGAGAGCATCGAGAAGCCCCGACGTGACGACGATCGTCGACAGTTCGGGTGTTGATCCAACGACCATCATGTTTGCGGCCGGATCCTGCATGACGAAGAGTCCAGGGACCGGAACTCCGCACGTGGCGGAGAGTCCTTCAGCGAGGTTGAGCAACCTTGCGTGGGCGTCGCCTTCGGCAGAAACAGCGCCTAGCGATCCGAGTACCTCGGCCTCGATGCCGGCTCCGAACGACTTGGCCCGCAGAAAGCAAGCGATACCTGTGACGAGCATTCCCAGAACCAGCCCGAGCGGCCCGAGAACGACGACCAATAGCGCCGTGACCACAAGGCCGAGACAAATGGTGGGAACCAACGCAGCGGCCACGAAGACCTTGGTGCGAGGCGGCGACAGTTCAGCAGAATCAATCACACGAGGCCTTCAAACGTGGACGGGACGAGTCAGACACTACCGGCGCTCGAGTACCTGCTCGTAGAGACCGACGTAAAGGGCCGCCAGTCGGTCTATCGAAAACTCTGAGGCCCGAGTACTTCCGGATGCCGTGAGCGATTCCCTCAGGGCTGAATCGGCGAGAACCCGTTGCAGTTGGGCCGCTAGGGCGGAGGGATTTCCGGGCGGCACCAGGAGCGCATCTCGGTCCGAACGTGCGACGTTGGCATAGCCCGGCAGATCGCTAGCCACGACTGTGGTCCCCGCGGCCATCGCCTCGAGAAGGACGACGCCGAAGGACTCTCCGCCGAGCGACGGAGCACAGAACACATCTGCCGACCGGAGACGCTCGACCTTCTCCTGTTCGGACAAACGTCCGAGCCACTCGATTCTTGGATCACCAGCCACTTGTTGCTGTAGGGCCGCGGTTTCGGGTCCGTCACTGGCCACCCAGAGGCGCACATCGGGTGAGAGCTCGCCCATCGCGTCGAGCAGGACGGCGAGACCCTTGCGCGGTTCGTGCCGCCCAAGGAAAAGAATCGTCGGTTGCGATGCCGGCGCCGGGGCCGGTCCCGCATAAAGCCCGAGTTCGACACCGTTGAAAAGGAGTTCGTAGGAACCCCCAACCGCATTCGCCGCCATTGCGCGGGCGTCTTCAGAAACGGCACATCGGAGATCGAGTTTTCCGGCCAACCACCGGACGATCGGGTTCAGCCATCGATACCCGGCGCTCTCCCCCGCCGCGTGAAAGGTGCCCACCAGAGGTTGACTCTTGAACAGCAGTGCCGTCTGGGCCACGCCCGGGGCGATAGGTTCGTGAACGTTCACAATGTCGAATCGTTCGTCGCGCAGCGCCCGTATCGTGCGCAACTGGGCGGCCGGATCGGGGGCGATTGGTGCGACCGAGCCATTTGCCGCAGTGGGAAGACTGTTGCCGAGTGGCGTAACGCCAGCGTCGGGTGGAGGCCCGTCACAGGGGCCCAGAACCCGCACGTCGTGCCCCAGAGAACGCAGGGATCGGCCGAGGGCGAGAACCTGACCTTGCACTCCTCCGGGAAGCGTGAGGCTGTAGGGGCAGACCAGTCCGATACGCACGAATCAGACCTGTTCCCGGGTTTCGATGCGCGCCACAGAACACGGCCCGTGTTCAGGACGTGCATGGGGTTTGCCAATTGCATCGAGTGCATCGAAGTCGCTCGGCCAGTTGGGCTGTTGCATGTGCCATTGCTCGGGAGCGCGCCGGATTAGTTGCTCAAGTCGACGGGCCACTTCGACGGTCAATCGCTCAATGTCGTTGCGCAAGCGGCCCTGACGTTCGACGACGATGGGTTCCTGCATGTATCCGAAGTGACCGGAGCGACCCTCGAAATAGATCGCGGTCGGAATCAACGCTGCACCCGTCCGCAACGCGAGTGTGGCTGGTCCCGCTGGCAAAGTCGTCGTTTCCCCGAAGAATTCGAGTTCGATGCCGTCGCCAGAGATGTCTCGGTCAGAAAGCAGGCAAACCACGTGGTTGGCACGAAGCGCCCGCAGGATCTCTCCACCGGCAGCCGGACCCAGCGGGACGATATTCATTCCCAGAGTGCGGCGAAACTCCGCGAAGAATTCGAAGAGTGCAGGCGGTTCGATCGATTCCACAACAACCGTGATCGGCTGATTCATCACCTGGGCGAACCAGAACCCCGCCCATTCCCATCCACCGAGATGGGGAAGCACGATGATCGCCCCGTTGCCTCGTGCGAGAGCATCGTCAATATGTCGATAGCCCTCCATGGACAAACCGAAATCGACTTTCTCGGGCGTCAGTTGCGGAAGGCGAAACGAGTCGACCCAATACCGGGCATAGCTGACGAAGGTTTCGTCGACAATGCGATCAAGTTCACGTCCTTCGAGGACCGGAAGGACTCTGCGCAAATGACGGGTCACGAGCATCCGTCGCTCAGTCGAAACAGTTGCCGCCGCCCGACTCAGCGCCCGGGCAGTCAACTCAGCGACCGGACGAGGAACGGAACGAGAGAAGGCAGCACCGGCTTTATACGCGGCCGTCACCGGATCGAGAGCCATCCCTGGGGACCTAGCGACGACGACGCGACTGCAGGTTCTGACGCCAGACGGCTGACGTCGAACGGGATGCACGTCGGCGCGCTGCCCGTCGGGTGGCCGGCGGAGCCGGTCGCTCCTGTGATGCCTGCCGCCAAACCTTTGCGAACCGCTGGCCGGCTGTCACAAGGGTGAGCACCAGCATGATCCAGAGAACAGGCACGAGAAGGGCTTCGAAAAGTAAGCCGAGACCCAACAGGATGATGCGCTCAGCGCGCTCCATGACCCCGCCCTTGGCGTCGAATCCCAGCGCTTCGGCTTTGGCCCGTTCGTACGAGATGATCAGCGATGCACCGAGAACGGCCATCGGAAGTAGCGGCATAAGGCCGCCATCGGTCGTGGCGAGATACCACCCGACTCCACAGAGCAAAAGCGTGTCGGAGAACCGGTCGGCCACGGAATCGAAGAACGCGCCGCGAGGCCCTGCGGTACCCGCCGCCTTCGCGACCGCGCCATCAAGTGCGTCAGGCAGGCCCGTGAGGACAAGTAGGAGAAGTCCGAGCGAAAGATGCCCGGTGGCGATCGCGACTGCAGCGAACGCGGACATGACCACGCCGATAGCAGTCAATCGGTCGGCGGTGAATCCGATCCGGAGCAGCTTTACGCCGGCCGGCTTGAGACCCTTTTCGATGTTCGTACGCCAGCGTCCGTCGAGCATGGCCATCTCCTTGCGCCTGCGGCGTCGCCCGGTCGGGCGCCCTCCGTCAAGCAAATTCTCGAACCCCGAAACGGTAGCAGCACCCCTCCCCCGGGCGGCGTACACCAGTTGGCCCTTGGCTGTCCCCGCTAGGTTTCACCCATGACTCGGGCCGACTATTCCTCGCTTTCGCCCTCCGATGCCCAAGTTGCCCTTCGCAGCTATCCCCGTCGCTTTGCTGCCCTTCTCGGTGAACCAGAGACAGAAATCACCGAATCTCGCGCACAACAACTCGGACCTGAGGGTGTTTCAGCACTCGAACTGGCCGTCGACTCGATCCGGACTTGGACTCTCCTGGGCCGCGCCCTTCATCAGATCGAGCTCGCCGAATCACCGGTTCTCCACCCGGCAGTGGCCGATCCGGGGCTTCGTCATTGGGACCAACCGATCCGCGAGGACATCTCGTCAGTCAACGAACAGATCGCCGACGGAGCGAACGAACTCGCTGACGCGATCGGATCCGTTTCCAGCGATCGATGGAACCGAACGGGGATCACCGCCGGAGGCGGTTCGATCACTGCCATTGCCATCGTCCAGGAGGCCGTCCAGGTCGGAGCGGAGAATCTGCGCCGAATTGAACGAACCCTCGCCGCTCTGGGGTGAACTCGGACGATCCGATCGCGGACCGGTCCCGATTAGATCTCAATCAGTTTGAGGCGAACTCGTCCCAGTTCTCTGGGTTGTCTTCGACAAACCATTCCACGATCGAACCGTCGACTCCGTCGACAAGTACAAGACCGCGTTTTTCGGGCGGATCTTCCGCCGAATAAAGCAGAATTCGCCACGTGGGCCGACTCAACAACCCGCGCCATCCCATCTGTGCCGAAGCATGTCCGACGGGGAAGCCAACTTGCTTTGTCGCCGCAACGAGCGCATCACTCTCATCGATTTCAAGATTCCAGCCTGAGACGAAACTGTAGAGACCAGTAAGTGCAAGCACGATGGCGGCGATAAGCACGCCGTTATTGATCAGGACAGGATCGTGTCCTCGGCGGAGGAACCAGAAGAGGATGCATATCGCCGAGATTCCCCAGTAGAGATAGGCGGGGATTCGACGGCGATTGTTGTTGGGAAACATGTACGGACCCACATAGCCGGTGGCATCAAGATCGGCGGGAAGCGCGTCCCTGATCTCGGCATCGGTGATCGGTGCCGTCTCCGCAGGAGAATCGGATTCGGGGGTCACGGAATCTTCTGGCGGAGTTGTCATCGATGACGACCGTAGCTTCCGGTCATCGCTGACCGCACACTCAAGATGCCCGAATGCTCAGTTGGGCCAGGCCGCTCGGAGCTTCCGGAGGGTCTCGTCGAGAGGCTCCGGCAGCACCCTCGCCTGGGCAACTGCGGTCATGAAATTGCTGTCCGCATCCCAGCGAGGCAGCACATGCGTATGCAGATGAGTAGGAACTCCCGCTCCGGCGGCTCGTCCGAGGTTGATCCCGACGTTGACCCCGTCGCATCGATACGAAGCCTTCAGAGCAACGACGCCATCGCGCGCCAACTTCGACATCTCGAGGAGTTCATCGTCGGACAGATCCTCCAACTCGGCAATCGCACGGTTCGGCAATACGAGCATGTGTCCACTTGTGTACGGAAACGCATTCAACAACACCGAACATGTTGCTCCGCGGAACACGATCATTCCCTCGTCGTCGGGAAGGGCAAGGATGCGCTCAAAGAGCGAACCGAATTCGTCTGGATCCAATGACGTGTTGTCGGGTTCGCTCACCGCGGTGATGTACGAATGCCGCCATCCCGCCCACAGATGGTCTAAGGAAGGCGGCGTAGACATCGGTTACTCGTGACCGGCGACTTCGGCGGCGAGGCGTTCGATGAACTCGTCGACGGGTATGCCGCGATCGACGTCACCACCACGGGGATTCACACCCACCGTGTTGTGCTGCACATCGTCATCGCCGACGACGAGGACATAGGGAAGCTTCTCGAGTTTGGCTTTGCGGATCCGACCACCGAGCGGCTCATCAGCCTCGACCATGTCGGCTCGGAAACCCTCTCCTCGCAGACGTTCGACAAGCATCCGCGCGTGGCCGTCATGATCGTCGCGCACCGGCAAGATGCGAACCTGAACGGGAGCGAGCCACGCTGGGAAGGCCCCGGCAAAATGCTCGAGGAGCACGCCGAAGAACCGTTCGACCGAGCCGAAAAGCGCCCGATGGAGAACCACCGGTTCATGGCGCTGGTTGTCGGCACCGACATACTCAAGTCCGAAACGCTCCGGCAGATTGAAATCAGCCTGAATCGTCGAGAGTTGCCATTTACGACCAATGGCGTCACGGACCTTCACGTCGATCTTCGGGCCATAGAACGCACCGCCGCCCTCGTCGATGTCGAACGGGATGTTCTCTTTCTCAAGAGCGGTTCGAAGTGCTTCCGTTGCGAGGTCCCACTTCTCGTCAGTACCAACCCACTTCTCTTCCGGCCGTGTTGAGAGGCTCGCCTCGAAGTCGACAAAACCGAACGCGCGGAGCACCGAGAGCACGAAACCAAGAAGACTCTGAACCTCTTCGACAACCTGCTCGGGCATGCAGAAGATATGACTGTCGTCCTGCGTGAATCCGCGGATGCGCATGAGTCCATGCAACGTTCCCGAACGCTCGTAGCGGTAAACGGTGCCGAGTTCGAACAGTCGCATCGGCAGATCGCGATAACTGCGCTGGTTGCTCTTGAAGATCAACATGTGGAACGGACAGTTCATCGGTTTCGGGTAGTAGGCGCCGTTGTCCATCTCCATCGGCGGATACATCCCGTCGGCGTAGAACCCAAGATGTCCGCTCGTCTCCCAGAGCGTTGCGCGAGCGATGTGTGGGGAATACACGAAGTCGTAACCACCGGACTCGTGACGCTCCCGGCTGTAATCCTCCATCAGTTTGCGAATGGCAGCACCCTTCGGATGCCACACCGCAAGACCTCCACCAAGTTCTTCGGGAAAGCTCAGGAGATCGAGTTCATTCGCGAGTTTGCGATGATCGCGCTTCTCTGCTTCCTCAAGGCGCACAAGATACGCCTCGAGTTCCTTCTTCGACGCCCAAGCGGTGCCGTAGATCCGCTGAAGCATCGGATTGCGTTCGTCGCCGCGCCAGTAGGCCCCGGCCACACGCATGAGTTTGAAGTGACCGAGACGCCCGGTGTCGGGAACGTGGGGACCACGGCAGAGATCAATGAACCGAGGCGGATTCTCGTAGGTCCGGACCAGCCCTGTTTCAGTGGCCGACATCGGATCCTCGGCGGCACCACGGATGATCTCGCACTTGTACTTGTGATCACAGAAGAGTTCGAGCGCCGCACCTTCGGTGATCTCGTCGCGAATAAACGGTTGGCTCTCCTTGATGATCTCGCGCATCCGCACATCGATCCGATCGAGATCGTCGGGAGTGAACGTTCCGCCGTCGGACAATTCGAAGTCGTAATAGAAACCGTTCTCGATCGGAGGGCCGATTGCAAACGTCGCTCCCGGGAAAAGATCGAGAACGGCTTGCGCGAGCACGTGCGCGGTCGAGTGCCGAATCGTGAACAGGCCACGATCATCGGTTTCGGTGATGATTGCGACGCTGTCACCGTTCTCGAGAGGCCAGACCAGATCGCGTTCGGTTCCATTGACTGACCCGATAACAGCAGCCTTGGCCAGACGGGCACCGATCGACGCCGCCAAATCCCCAACTGTTGCGCCGGAGGGAAGTTCCCGTGCCGAACCGTCGGGGAGCAGGATCGATATCTGGTCAGCCATGGCTCGATCGTACCCGAGTGCCTGTGCGGCCCCGGATGCCGCTTCAGCGAACGGGTTCGCCGATCAGGAACACACCGAGGAGGGCCGCGGCCGAGGCAACACCCTCGCCTGACGCAACTGCTGCGTCGATCGCCGCAACTGCGCCCGGGGTATCGAGATCGTCGTCAAGACATGCTCGAACAGCTTCAAGAGCAACGTTGCTGTCGATCGCGTTCGGTGCCGTCGAGACTCGAAGCCATTCAGCGAGCCGAGCACCCGCCTCCGGCATGATGGCGTCGCCCCACTCCCACGAGTCCCGGTAATGATGCGCCACGATGCCAAGGCGGATCGCACGCGTGTCCCAGGTCTTACGGAGTTCGCTTACGAATACAAGGTTGCCGAGCGACTTGGACATCTTTTCGCCATCCATCCGCACCATTGCCTGATGCATCCAGTGGCGAACGAAGGGTTGACCAGTTGCCGCTTCGCTCTGGGCCGCCTCGCACTCGTGGTGAGGGAAGATCAGATCGGAGCCACCTCCATGGAGATCAATGGTCGTATCGAGTTCACGCAATGCGAGCGCGGAACACTCGATGTGCCAACCGGGTCGACCCGGACCCCACAGCGATTCCCAACTCGGTTCGTCATCGGCCGATGGCTGCCACAGCACGAAATCGAGTTGGTTCCGCTTATTCGGATCGTCAGGATTGCCGCCGTGCTGACGGGCAAGAGCGACCATTTCCTCATGGGTGTAATGCGACACCTGGCCGAAACGCTCGAAGGTATTGACGTCGAAATAGACCGACCCGCCGCTCAGGTAGGCGTGCCCACGATCGAGCACCATCCCGATGAAACCGCGGATGTCGGCGATAGCGGAGGTGGCGCGGGGCTCGCTCCAGCACTCGATGACGTTGAGCGCTTCCATGTCCGAGTCGAAACGAGCGGTCTCGGCCGCGGCGAGGTCGAGATAGTGAACCCCGAGTTCGCGGGCCTTGCGCAGAATGTCGTCGTCAACGTCAGTCACATTGCGCACGCAACGCGTTTCGTGGCCGAGGTCGCGAAGACGGCGTTGCAAGATGTCGTAGGTCACATACGTTGCCGCGTGCCCAATATGGGTGGCGTCGTAGGGCGTGATGCCACAGGTGTACATCGTGACGATCGGTCCAGGCTCGAACGGAACGACGGCTCCGCGTGCCGTGTCATGGATCCGCATGGGGCCCTGATCGGTTGTCTGGATTTGGCTCATCAAGTCACCTCGCGCTGCGAACTCTTGAACGCTAGTGGTCGCCAACCGTCAATCAGCGCTACTGATCGAGGTTGATACCCGTGAACTTCACGGCGACACGCGTCTTGTAGCGCATATTGAGTTCGAGCAGCACTGCCGTGAACGCCTCGATCGGTGCCGCCTGAGTGAGATCGCCTGCATCGAGCGCACGCATGTCTGGCATCTTGTCGATCAGATCCATGCAGGTCTGCTTGGCCGTCGGATGATCAGAGCAGACGAGCACATCGCTCTCAATCGGGTGCCCAAGATCAGCGAGTTCCTTGGCGGGAACGTGGTGGAGTGCAGCGACGACGAAGCAACCGGGCACCGCAGCCTGAACACTGGCCGCCACCGAGCCGCGGGGAGGAACCAGAGGCTGAAACTCATGGCCGACCCTGATCAGGGCGTTCGCCATGCACATCACGACCTTGCCCTCAAGATGCGATCCCACGGACTTTGCGGTCGTCCATGCTGCATCCCATGGGGTTGCGATCACGATGAGATCTGCGTCAGCCGCGCCGGCGTTGTCGCTTGACGTGATCGAGAGGTTTCGGTCTGGCCACTTCGCCAGCAACTTCGCGAGGACCTCTACAGACCTTTCGATGCTCCGCGAACCCAACACGACGTCGAATCCGACCGACGCCAGTCGTACCGCAAGGGCACTTCCGGCCGGACCTGTTGCACCTACGATTCCGATCTTCATGCCGATGACCGTAGTGGACGATCGGGTTGCCTCACCCACGATGTGCTCCGAGGCACGTAACGTCTAATGGTTCCCCCCGATCGGAGAAACCATGGGACTTCTAGACGGCAAGCGACTTCTCATCACCGGTGTCCTCACCGATTCCTCACTCGGTTATGGCGTCGCCCGCCTCGCTCAGCAAGAGGGAGCAGAGATTCTCCTCACCGGAGTCGGCAACGGAATGAAGCACACGCTCCGGACGGCGAAGAAACTCGAAGTCGAGGCTGATGTTCTGGAACTCGATGTGTCCAATCCCGATCACCTCGTCGCCGCCCGAGAGGAGATCGCCAGCCGCTGGGGCTCAATCGACGGTGCACTCCACTCCATCGGCTTCGCTCCCCCAGTGTGTCTCGGGGGCACATTCATGGAGGCAACGTGGGAGGACGTTTCCGTCGCGATGAACGTCTCGGCGTATTCGCTCAAAGCCCTTGCCGATGTCGTGGCTCCGCTCATGACCGAGGGCGGGTCAATTGTCGGCCTTGATTTCGACAACACCATGACCTGGCCGTCCTACGACTGGATGGGCGTGGCGAAATCTGCCCTCGAATCCACCAGCCGCTATCTGGCCAGGTATCTCGGACCGCAACAGATTCGCGTGAACCTCGTGGCGGCCGGTCCAATCAAGACCATTGCCGCTCGCTCCATTCCCGGTTTCTCCAAGTTCGAGGATGTTTGGGACGAACGTGCGCCCCTTGGCTGGGACGTGAAGGATTCCTCGGCTGTAGCGAAGGCATGTGTCGTCCTTCTTTCAGACTGGTTCCCACAGACGACGGGCGAGATAGTCCACGTCGATGGCGGTTACCACTCGACCGGCGCCTGATCAGTCGACGGGATTGTCGGTGATCTCGCCGACAAGTTCTTCGAGCAGATCGTCGAGCGTCACGATCCCAAGAGTCGTCTGATCGTCATCGACGACGATCGCGAAGTGCGTTTGGCGGCGCCGCATCGACAGCAAAAGTGATTCCAGTGTCGTCTCTGGTGCCACCGAAAATGTCTCACGATGGAGTCGCTCCGGAATCTGACCCGATGAGGTTTGCGGGTCGAGCGTAAGCAGATCCTTGGTGTGCAGGAACCCGACGATGTTGTCGAGGCCACCGTTGCCGAGCACAGGAAGTCTCGAGTGACCCTGATCGACCGCAATCGCCTCGGCATCAGCCACAGTGGCGCCGAACGGGACGGCGGCGATCTGAGCACGAGGAACCATGACCGATCCGACCTCCCGGTTGCCGAACTCGAAAACTCCAGCGAGCAGGTCGGCAGCGAAATCCGGGATCGCACCTTCGTCGCGCGATGCAGCAACCACGACAGCCAGTTCCTCAACCGTGTGGGCACTCGCCAGCTCATCGCGCGGCTCGACGCCGAAGAGCCGCACACCCGCATTCGCCACGACGTTGAGAACTCGAACGAACGGACGGGCTACGACGAGATAGATCCGGTTTGGTCCACTCACGATGCGCAGCGTGGTTTCCGGATGAGTCAGTGTCAGATTCTTCGGAATCATCTCGCCGATCACCATGTGGGCGAACACGACAATAAGGAGACTGCAGACAACGGCGACCGGGTGAGCCCAGCCATCAGGAACTCCCGGGAGATTCTCAATGCCACCGTCGAGAAGGTGCGCAATTGCCGGCTCGCCGACCAAACCGAGCAACAACGACGCGATCGTGATTCCCAATTGAGCGCCGGCAAGTTGGATGCTGAGTTCTTGCATCGCGCCCAGGCTGCGAAGCGCTGATCGGTTTCCTTGTTCGGCCAGCGGTTCGAGACGACTCCGCCTCGAACCAACAAGAGCGAACTCGAGCGCCACAAAGAACCCGTTAACTATCAGAAGCACGATGATCGCGACGAAGGGCCAGATGCTCATGATCCCGAGCCACCTGTGTCGCCACGGCTTGTCCGCTGATGCCCGATCGGGGCCAGGACCCTGACTTCGGCGATACGCCTCTTCTCCATCGACATCACGATGAATCTCCAGCCATCGAGTTCGACGGCTTCGCCGACGAATGGGATGTGGCCGAGTCGATCAAGAACAAAACCGGCGAGGGTTTCATATTCCCCCTCGGGCAACACGAACTCGGTCTGCTCCATCACCTCGTCCGGATGGAGCGTTCCTTCGAGAAGCCACTCCCCCGTGCGTCCCGGGCGCAATGCCGGTTCCTGCTTCGGGTCGTGCTCGTCGCCGATGTCGCCGACGATCTCCTCGAGAACATCCTCAATCGTGATGATGCCTGCGGTCCCGCCGTATTCGTCGACCACGACCGCCATGTGCGAATTCGCACGGCGCAGGTCGACCAAAACGTCATCGAGACCTCGACTCTCAGGCACGGCGAGAACTGGTCTCATCAATTCGGAAACCGCTGTCGATGTCCGCTCGGCGTAGGGGACACGATGGACAGCCTGAACATGGACGATGCCAAGCACATGATCGAGATCACCGTCATGGACGATCAGACGAGAGTGTCCCGTCTCCACCGACAATTCCACGAGTCGAGCCACAGACTCATCCTTTGCGAGACCAACGATGGATGTTCTCGGGATTAGAGCGTCCTCGGCGACTTTGCTTTCGAAGCGAATTGATCGACTGATCAATCTCGTTGCGCTCTCGTCGAGAGTGCCTTCGGCCAGCGAACTCCGGACGAGTATCTGGAGTTCGGCAAGCGTCCGCACTTGCGAGAGTTCTTCGGTCGGTTCGACGCCCAACAGTCGCACTGCCGCATTCGCAGCGCCGTTCAGTACCCGAATGATCGGACCAAAGATCAACCCGTACACATGAATGACGGGAGCCAGAAGAAAGGTCGTCGTCTCCGGGTTCGCGATCGCCAGACTCTTCGGGATCAATTCGCCGATCACCATTTGTACGACTGTCGCAATCGCAAGGGCCAACAGCAGCGACACTCCCGCCACCGCCGCCGAACCGACAAGTGGCTCGAGAAGAGGTTCGATCACGTGGGCGACGGCCGGACGGGCGAGGATGCCGATCAGCAGCGAGGTAACGGTGATGCCGAGCTGGGCGCCGGACAGGTGGAACGACAGGTGGGTCAGGAGATTCCGCGCCATCCGGGCGCGTCGACCACCCTGATCGGCTGCTCTATCAACCCGGCTGCGGTCGACAGCGACGAGAGCGAACTCAGCCGCAACAAAAAACGCACAGGCGAAGATCAGGAAGGCAACAGCCAAAAGACTGAGAGCAGTAGAGATGGAAGTTTCCTTGCCTCGAGAAACGGGGACTCCGGAACGTTGCCGGAGGACGTGACGATCCTATCGGTCGATGAGCGGCTGGCTCGTCTCGGCCCCGACGTTGGAATTCCGCTCGCCCCACGCCCACCAGCGCCCGTGGCGATGTTCGAGTCCGAGTTCAAGGCCGAAGCATGTGGACAGCCGCGCCGCCGTCAATGTCTCCGCTAGCGGCCCAGCGGCAAGAACCTTGCCCTCCGAGAGCATGAGCAGGTGCGTGAAACCGTCGGGGATCTCCTCGACGTGATGAGTGATCAAAACGGTCGGCGGCGTCGATTGATCCCGAGCCAACACGCCAAGTCCTTCAACGAGATCTTCGCGGCCAGCTAGGTCGAGACCTGCGGTCGGTTCGTCGAGCAAAAGTAGACCCGGGCTGTTCATAAGTGTCCGAGCTAGAAGGACTCGTTGTCGCTCGCCAGACGACAAGGTGGAGAAGCTGCGGTCTGCATGATGCGCAATTCCCATGAGGGCGAGGCAATCCCTTGCGCGGGAGCGATCATCGTCGTCGTAGGAATGCCACCACGGTTCGAGAGCGCCGTTCTTCGCCGTCATCACCACATCGACCGGCGTGAGGTCGCTGCGCAGCATGTCGGCCATACCGGCACTGGCCATTCCTATTCCCGTTCGCAGTTTGCGAACGTCGACTCGTCCGAGTCGTTGGCCAAAAACGTCGACCGTTCCTTCACTCGGGTGAAGGTAAAGCGATGCGATCTTTAGAAGCGTCGACTTCCCTGAGCCATTTCGGCCGAGAACGACCCATCGCTCGCCGCCGCCCACCGACCACGTGATGTTGTCGAGGAGACGCCGACCATCCCTGATCAAGGAGACATCGGTGAGAGCAAGTACAGGTTCCATGACGAGGCCCGTTGGCCTGTTCCGGACTACCTGTCGAGCAACAGAGAAAGCGCCACCGACGCAAACATGAAGATCACGGCGGCAACCACGGTCAGGCGATCGAGATTCTTTTCAACAACAGTTGAACCCTGAGCCGACGCGCCCAAGCCGCCACCGAACATGTCGGAGAGGCCGCCACCACGCCCGCTGTGAAGCAGCACGAGGAAAATGAGCGACAGCGCAGAGAGCACTTGGATGACGAGGACGACGATCAGCACGGGGGCGAGGTTATCAGGAGAGCCGATACTGGACGATTCGGGCGAATTCTTCGGCGTCCAGAGCGGCGCCACCGACAAGGGCTCCGTCGATATCGGGCTGAGCCATGAGTTCGGCTGCGTTTGCCGCTTTGACCGAACCGCCGTATTGAATCCGCACTGCCGCGGCGGCGTCGGGACCCTTCATCTCGGCGACCTTCGCCCGGATCCAGGCGCAGACCTGCTGGGCGTCTTCAGCACTGGCCGTAAGACCGGTACCGATCGCCCAAATTGGCTCGTAAGCGATGACCATCGTGGCGACCTGTTCGGGCTTGAGATCATTGATTCCGGCGTGGACCTGCCCCGTGACCTTGCCGTGCGTCGCTTCGCCTTCACGCTCTTCGAGCGTCTCTCCGCAACAGAGGATCGGGATCATCCCGTTCTCGAAGATCGCGCCAACCTTGCGCGCTACCTCGACATCGGTTTCTCCGAAGATCTCGCGACGTTCACTGTGGCCGACGATGACGTAGACGACGTTGAGTTTGGCAAGCATTCCCGGAGCAACTTCGCCCGTGAACGCACCTTTCGATTCCCAATGACAATTCTGGGCTCCGATGGCGATCTGGACCTTCTCACTCTCAATGAAGGTCTGGACCGTGCGGATGTCGGTGAATGGCGGGTGGACCGACACCTCGACGACTTCATAGTCATCTTTAGTCAGAAGATACCGAAGCTTGTCGAGCGTCGCTGTCGCCTCGTAATGGTTCAGATTCATCTTCCAGTTGCCGGAGATGAGTGGCTTGCGGTCAGACATTTGATGCTCCTCGCAGAGCCTCCAGACCGGGCAGATCACCGTTCTCGAGGAGCTCGAGCGATGCACCTCCGCCAGTGGAGACATGGTCGATTTCATTGGCAAGACCGAACGCGTCGAGCGACGCGGCAGAGTCGCCACCACCCACGACGGTGAAGCCGCGGGCTTCGGCCATCGATTCGGCTACCACCCGAGTGCCGGCCGCGAAGCGCGGATCCTCGAACACGCCCATCGGTCCGTTCCAGAAGATCGTTCGAGCTTCGGCGATGATCTCGGCGAATTCGGCAGCCGTGCTGGGGCCGATGTCGAGCCCCTTCCAGCCGTCGGGGATGTCGCAGCCAAGTTGACGGACGTCCCCTCCCGCTTCGGGGTTGCCAATCTCGCCGCCTGGTCCGAGTGCCGTGACATCGTGCGGGATGTGGATCACGACATCGGAGTCGAGGAGCCGCTTGCAGGATTGGATTTGATCGGTTTCGAGAAGCGAATCACCGACATGGTGGCCCTTCGCCGCAAGGAACGTGAAGCACATGCCGCCACCAATGATCAGCGCGTCGGCGACTTCAGCCAGAGCTTCGATAACTCCGATCTTGTCGGAGACCTTGGAGCCGCCGAGGATGACGACAAACGGTCGCTTGGGATCGGTGCGCAGCGGGAGCAGCACCTCAATCTCGCGCTCAAGTAGACGACCAGCCGCAGACGGAAGGAACTGTGGCGGCCCGACGATTGATGCATGCGCCCGATGCGAAGCACCGAACGCGTCATTGACGTAGAGGTCCTGGCCTTCAATGAGGCGCTGCACGAAGGCGGGATCGTTTGCCGTCTCGCCCGCATCGATGCGCAGATTGTCGAGAAGGGTCACGCCCGGCGCAAGCTCAGCCAGACGCTTGCGTACCGGTTCAACGGAATACTTGGGATCGGGTGTTCCCTTTGGCCGACCGAGATGGGTGCAGGCCGTGACGATTGCGCCCCGACTTGTCAGCCATTCGATGGTCGGAAGCGCAGCGCGAATACGGAAGTCGTCGACGATCTCGCCATTAGCGATCGGTACGTTGAAATCAGCTCGCAGGAGGACCCGGCGACCGCTGACATCGCCAAGATCCTCGAGAGTGGGAACGGTCATTGGGCCGTGACTACTTGGCCGCTTTGGCCATGACCTGGACAAGGTCGACCAGGCGGTTCGAGTAACCCCATTCGTTGTCGTACCAGCCGAGCACCTTGACCAGGTTGCCCATAGCCATGGTGAGCTGCGAGTCGTACGTGCACGACGCCTTCTCGCCGACGATGTCGGAAGACACGATGAGTTCGTCCGTGTACACGAGAACCTTTGAGAGCGGCCCGCTTGTTGCGGCTGCTTTGAACGCAGCGTTGATCTCGTCAACGGTGACATCTCGCTTGAGGACACCAACGAAGTCGGTGATCGAGCCGTCCGTTACAGGAACCCGAAGGGCGGTGCCGTCGAGCTTGCCCTTCATGGCCTCGAGGACGAGGCCCGTCGCTCGCGCCGCACCCGTCGAGGACGGCGTGATGTTCGCAGCCGAGGCGCGGGCACGACGCATGTCAGTGTGCGGGCCATCGACGAGGTTCTGATCCCCGGTGTAGGCGTGAACGGTTGTCATGAGGCCCTTCTCAACGCCGAACGCATCGTCGAGCACCTTGATCATCGGCACGAAGCAGTTGGTCGTACACGATGCGTTCGAAACGATCTTGTGAACCTTCGGATCGAACGTGTCGTCGTTGACGCCAACCACGAACGTCGCATCGGCATTTGTCGCCGGAGCGGAAATGATGACAAACGGAGCGCCAGCTTCAAGATGAGCAGCGGCTTTGTCACGATCGGTGAAGAATCCGGTCGATTCGATGACAATGTCGACACCGAGCTCGGCCCATGGCAGATCCTTCGGATCGCGGATGGCGGTGATCTTCAGAAGTTTTCCGTCCACGAGGATGCCGTCTTCGACTGCTTCGACGTTCGCGTCGAGACGTCCCATGACGGTGTCGTACTTCAGGAGGTGGGCCATGGCTGGGACTGAGCCAAGGTCATTAGCGGCGACGATTTCGACGTCAGCGCCTGACTGCCTCACCGCCCGGAAGAAGTTGCGGCCGATACGCCCAAACCCGTTGATTCCGACACGGATCGTCATGATGTGTGATGCCTCCTGGAGTCGCCATTGACGAGGGGAAGCATACGGTCAGATCGGAGGGGCACCGGTCACTACGAGTACGGGCCTCAGCGATTGACGTCGCGATGGGCAACTCGGAGCTCGAAACCCCGGGTGCGCAGTGCCGCTGAGACGGCCTCGGCAATGGCTACAGAGCGGTGCCTGCCGCCTGTGCAGCCGAACGCCACGGTGAGATAGGACTTGCCTTCGGCGACGTAGGCCGGAAGCAGCATCGCTAACAGATCTTCGATCGACCTCAGGAAATCGGTAGTGAGAGGTTGGGCCAGCACGTACTCGCGAACCGACTCGTCGAGTCCCGTGAGCGGCCTGAGTTCGTCGACCCAATGGGGATTAGCGAGGAACCGGCAATCAATCACGAGGTCGGTGTCGAGGGGAAGTCCGTGCTTGTACCCGAACGACGTGATCGTCGTTTGCATCCCGCTGTCAGGTGCTTCGGCCGAGAACAGATCCAGCATCCGCGATCGGAGCTGGTGCACATTGAGATCTGAGGTGTCAACGACGACATCGGCTTCGGCCTTGACTGATTGCAACAGTTCGCGTTCGAACTTGATCGATTCGGCGAGGGAGCGATCGGGGCCGGCAAGAGGATGACGGCGGCGGGTGCTTTCGTAGCGTCGAACCAAGACATCGGTACCGGCCTCGAGGAACGCAATACGCAGACGCACTCCCTGTCGGCGTAACGCGGTAAGAGCCGGGAGTACGTCGGAGTGGTACGGGCCTGTCCCCACTACCAGCACGACATTTGCGATGTCGGTTCCCGGCGCCTGCGCGAGCTCGGCCACTTTCGAAATCAGCTCCGGCGGGAGATTGTCGATGACGAAGAAACCGAGGTCCTCGAGGATGTCCGCGGCCTGCGAGCGGCCCGCACCGGACAATCCCGTGATCACGACGAATTCACTCACGGCAAGAACGCTAACCGGACCGACGTGCCACAAGCGTCAGCAGCCTCGGAACAGTGGCCACCTCGGTGTACTCCGGTGCCCGGGCGATAAACCCTGGCGGAGGTGCCGGTTCAAGCATGCGCTCGATCGTCATTCCGACATCGGCCATGGCGTTGACATAGCGCCCGAGCGGCCGGTGGACGAAACGGATGTACACGTCCTTCTCGACTTCCTCGACAACGGCCTGCTCGGTCAGGTACGGACCAATACGCCAGTACTGCTCGGGCGGATCGAGTATCTGATCGTCGATCCAGCCGGATCCCGGAGTTTGCAGTAACGGATGGTTGAGGCAGAACACGAATCGACCTCCGGGGCGCAGCACGCGCGAAACCTCGAAGAGAGCGCCATCAACATCGTCGATGTGCTCGAACACAAGACAACACACGACCGCATCGAATGATGCGTCGGGAAATGGGAGCGACTCCGCCCCCGAACGCGCGTAGCTGGGTCCGGCACCCCTACGGACGGCCTCCACGATCTGATTCACGGTCGGGTCGACGCCGACGACCTTGGCGCCGTTTGCCGCAACAATCGCCCGGGCCACCTGCCCTTCACCCGTGCCGACTTCCAGAATCTTGTCGAATCCCGACGTCCACTCCACGACGATCGGAAGGATCTGCTCGGTGTACTCCGGGTCGACACCGTCGGTGAACTCGCGCTGCCACCAATCAGCATGCGCCTCCCAAAGATCGGCATTTACATCATCGCCTTCGACAGGCACTGTTCCTCCGGTCATGCACGTCCCCGGCCGGTGCCGGGCATGTGGATCTTGTCGTAGACAGCATGGGCCACCGCATCAGGTAGCCACGACAACGCCTGAAGATCTTCAAGCGAAGCGCGCTTCACGGCCGTCACTCCCCCGAGTTCCTTGATCAATCGCGATTTGCGACTCTCGCCCAGACCGGCGATGTCGTCGAGCACGGAAGTTGTCATGCGTTTGCCGCGCAACTCGCGATGAAACGAAATGGCGAACCGATGGGCTTCGTCGCGAATCCGTTGGAGGAGGTACAACGCTTCGCTCTGACGCGGAATAATCATCGGCTCCGAGTGGCCGGGGACGAAGACCTCTTCGAATCGTTTGGCGAGCGATGCCACGGGGATCTCGTCGGACAACCCGAGTGAATCCAGAACCTTGATGGCGACGCCTAGTTGTCCCTTGCCGCCGTCGACCAGCAGCAACTGAGGCGGATACGCGAACCGGCCAGTTCGTTCTGAGACTGGTTTGCGTTTCTCCTCGACATAGGCGGTAAGCCGACGGGTGAGGACTTCCTCCATCGCCGCAAAATCGTCATTGCCTTGGTCGCCGCGGATTTTGAACCGTCGGTACTCGCTCTTCTTCGGGAGGCCATCCTCGAGCACCACCATCGAACCGACGTAATCGCTTCCCTGGATATGGCTCATGTCGTAGCACTCAATCCGAAGGGGCGCCTCGGGGAGACCGAGTGCTTCCTGCAGGTCATTGAGGGCCTGCGCTCGCGTGTTGTGATCGGCGGCGCGGCGCAGCCGATGACGGGCGAACTCTTCTGTCGCGTTCTTGGTGACTGTCGCCATGAGTGCTCGCTTGTCGCCACGTTGCGGGATGCTCACCGTCACCCGAGAGCCCCGCTGGGCGGTCAACCATTCCTCGTAGAGCGCCGGATTCGCCGATTCCTCAGGGATCAGCACCTGCTTAGGCACACCGAGCGGAGGAGCATCGCCGTAAAGACCCTCAAGTATGCGATCGACGAGTTCGCCGGGAGCGAGATCCTCCGACTTGTCGAGGATGTATCCCTTCCGTCCGACGACACGGCCTCGCCTGACGTAGAAGACCTGCACCGAAACCTCGAGGTGATCGCCGTGGATGCCGATCACGTCGATGTCCTCGTCCTTCTCGAGAACCATTTGCTGCTTCTCGATCACCGAACGAACGGCACCAAGCCGATCGCGCAGGCGCGCGGCTTTTTCGAATTCAAGTTCGTCGCTGGCTTGCTGCATCTCGGTCTCAAGACGCCGGACCACTGAGTCGGTGTCGCCATCGAGGAAGGTGATGAGCTCGCGGACCAGTTCGTCGTAGTCCTCACGAGTGACTTCACCGACGCATGGACCGCTGCACTTTTCGATGTGGAAGAGCAAGCAAGGCTTTCCCATCTTGATGTGCCGGTTCAGTTTGGTGTCAGAGCAGGTTCGGATCGGGAAAGTGCGGAGAAGAAGATCGAGGGTTTCGCGGACCGCCCAGGCTTGGGCATAGGGCCCGAAGTATCTGGTTCCCTTCCGCTTGTCACCGCGCATCACGGTGGCCCTCGCCCACTCGTCGTCAACGGTGACTGCCAGAAATGGATAGCTCTTGTCGTCGCGCAGGTCGATGTTGAACCGGGGCTGGTGTTGCTTGATGAGGCTGTACTCGAGCATCAGTGCTTCGAGCTCGTTGCTGACCTGTATCCACTCAACCGTTTCAGCGGTCTCGACCATCTGCGCTGTCCGCGACGCCAGATTGATCGGGTTCTGGAAATAGTTCGAGAGTCGCTGACGGAGGCTCTTGGCCTTTCCGACATAGATGACGCGACCGTGGACATCCTTGAACTGGTACGAGCCTGGTTCGTCGGGAATCGTGCCTGCTGGCGGTCGCTGCACCATCGTGCCGCCATCGTATTGGCGAGTAGGACCCATCGGGACCGGATCAGGCCTACACTTACGGAGCCGGTCTGGACTCCGGCGACATATCGAGACCCGAGGCCGACAACCCCGTGGCGTGGCGACCAGACTGCCCCCACCGGCCACCAATCGGGACTCCTAACGCAGACTGGGAGTTCACAAAAAAATGCTGAGGCTCCAACTACCACTACCCGATCGATACACCGCCGCCACCCCGGAAGATCTCCATGCCCGGATTGGCGCGGCCAAGGCCACCTTGGGTGAGCGCTTGTTCATCCTCGGTCACCATTACCAACGCGACGAAGTCATGGAATGGGCCGATGCCCGTGGCGATTCATTCCGTCTGTCGGTTTTGGCCCAGGAGAACCCTGTCGCCGAGTTCATCGTCTTCTGCGGCGTGCACTTCATGGCCGAATCCGCCGACATCCTCACCGGCGATCATCAGCAGGTGATCCTCCCCGATCTCAACGCCGGTTGTTCGATGGCCGACATGGCCGATCTGGAAGAAGTCGAAGAAGCGTGGGAAGTCCTCGCCCGATCCACCGACATCTCCAAGGTCATTCCTGTCACCTACATGAACTCCTCGGCCGCACTCAAAGCATTCGTGGGTGAACACGGTGGGGCGGTCTGCACCTCGACCAACGCCAAGGCAGTGCTCGAATGGGCGCTCTCACTGGGTGACCGTGCCGACGACGGCGCCGGTGGCCGACAGGTCTTGTTCTTCCCTGACCAGCACCTCGGCCGCAACACCGGATTCCAACTCGGCTTTGGGCATGACGACATGCGGATCTGGAACCCGCGTCTCGAACAAGGCGGCCTGACCGACGCCGAGATGAAGGAATCGACCTTCCTCCTGTGGCGCGGGCATTGCTCCGTGCATCAGCGGTTCCGTCCAGAACACATCGAAGCCTTCCGCGCTGCAAATCCCGGCGGCCTTGTCGTCGTGCATCCCGAGTGCGCCCACGACGTGTGCGAAGTCGCCGATCAGGTTGGCTCAACCGATTTCATCATCCGGGCCGTTGAGAACGCACCGTCGGGTTCCGTGATCGGCGTCGGGACCGAAATCCATCTCGTCAATCGCCTCGACAACGAGACTCCCGACAAGACAATCGTGTCCCTCGATCCGCTCGTATGTCCGTGCTCGACGATGTTCCGGATTGACGCAATCCATCTCTGCTGGATCCTCGAGAACCTTGTCGAAGGTCGGGTCATGAATCAGATAACCGTGGATCCCTCAACTACTGAATGGGCACGCGTCGCACTGAACCGCATGCTTGAGATCACCTGAGCAATCAGGCAAGTCCCAGCAACGGGCCTAAGAACTGCCCCGTGTAGCTCTCGGGAGTCGCCGCAACCTGCTCCGGTGTTCCCTCAACAAGGATCGAACCGCCTCCACTGCCCCCCTCGGGACCGAGGTCGATCAACCAGTCGGCGGTCTTGATCACATCGAGATTGTGCTCGATGACGAGAACGGTGTTTCCCTGATCGACGAGTCGGGAGAGGACGCCGAGAAGCTTGCGGATGTCCTCAAAA
This sequence comes from Bifidobacterium breve, assembly GCA_945878725.1. Lineage (GTDB taxonomy): Bacteria > Actinomycetota > Acidimicrobiia > Acidimicrobiales > Acidimicrobilacustridaceae > Acidimicrobilacustris > Acidimicrobilacustris thunensis. The sequence goes on from CAMCTY010000003.1 coordinate 87,409, forward strand.
TGAAGCCCGGTCGTGGGCTCGTCGAGGATGTAAATAGTGCGGCCGGTCGATCGCTTGGCGAGTTCGCTGGCCAGCTTGACGCGCTGAGCCTCTCCACCGGAAAGCGTCGTGGCCGGCTGCCCGAGGCGGACATACCCGAGACCGACATCGACGACGGTCTGGAGGTGACGGGCGATCGCCGGTTGGTTAGCAAAGAAAACCACGCCCTCTTCACAACTCATATTCAGGATGTCGGAGATGTTTCGATCCTTGAACGTGATGTCGAGCGTGTCTCGGTTGTAGCGGGCCCCCTTGCACACTTCACAAGGAACATAAACATCCGGGAGGAAATGCATCTCGATCTTGATGGTGCCGTCACCGGAACAAGCATCGCAGCGCCCGCCGGAAACGTTGAACGAGAAACGACCCGGCAAGTAGCCGCGAACCTTGGCCTCGTGAGTCTGGGCGAAGAGTTTGCGGATGTGATCGAACACACCGATGTACGTCGCAGGATTGGACCGAGGTGTGCGACCGATCGGCGACTGATCAATATTGATGACCTTGTCGATGTAATCAAGACCCTCGACAGACTTATGCAGGCCCGGAGGAATCCGCGATCCGTAGACCTTCTGCATAAGTGAACGATGAAGGATGTCGTTCACCAGCGTCGACTTGCCTGAACCCGAAACACCGGTGACGGCGATGAATAAGTGAAGCGGAAACGACACATCCACGTTCTTTAGATTGTGCTCGCGGGCACCGCGAACGACGAGAGCATCTGAACCAGGGGTACGGCGCTTCTCGGGAACAGGGATCGAACGGCGCCCAGAAAGGTACTGACCGGTGACCGAGTCCTTGGATTTCAGTAGGCCCTTGACGTTGCCGGCGTAGACGATGTCGCCGCCATGCTCCCCTGCTCCCGGGCCGATGTCGACGACATAGTCAGCGACCTTGATCGTGTCCTCATCGTGCTCGACGACAAGCACGGTGTTGCCGAGATCGCGAAGGCGTACGAGCGTGTCGATAAGCCGACGATTGTCGCGCTGGTGCAGACCAATCGAAGGTTCGTCGAGTACGTACAGCACGCCGACAAGTCCCGAACCGATTTGCGAGGCAAGACGGATCCGCTGCGCCTCTCCTCCGGCGAGAGTGGCGGCCGAGCGCACGAGCGAGAGGTAGTCGAGACCGACATCGAGAAGGAAACCCATTCGGGCGTTGATCTCCTTGACGACTCGCTCGGCGATAAGACGCTCGCGCTCGGTCAGTTCCAATTCGAGAAGAGTCTTTGCCGCGTCCGCAATCGACATCGCACAGATATCGGCTATCGAATGTCCGTCGATGGTGACACCGAGCGTGAAGGGACGCAGGCGCGAGCCCTCACAATCAGGGCAGTTCACCTCGCGCATGTACCCCTTGACCTGCTCGCGGGCAGAATCGCTTTCGGCGTCAGAGTGGCGACGCTGCAGCCACGGGACAAGTCCCTCGTACTTCGCGTCGTAGGACCTCTGCCGTCCGTACCGATTCTTATAACGAACCTGGACTCGCTCTGTTGCGCCAGTACCGCGCAACAGGAGTTTCTGATGCTTCTTTGACAGCTTTGCGAAGGGGGTGTCCGGGTTGATCTCGTAGATATCGCAAACCGACTCAAGGAGGCGCCCGAAATACTGCGTGCGCGCTGTCGCCCAGGGAGCGAGTGCTCCTTCGGCGATGCTGAGATCCGGATTGGGGACAACGAGTTCGTCGTCCACTTCATACCGGGTGCCGAGTCCGTCGCAGTGCTCGCACGCGCCATAGGGCGAGTTGAAGGAGAAGTTCCGGGGAGCAAGTTCTTCGAAACTCAATCCGCAGGCCGGACAGCCGAGGTGTTGGCTGAAGGTGAGGATTTCGTCGTCGAGACCGGTGTCGTCGCCGCGACCGACGATCTGAACCTCAGCTACACCCTCGGCGATGCGCAAAGCCGTTTCAAGCGAATCGGTAAGGCGTCGCTCGATCCCGTCTTTCTTGACGAGGCGATCGACGACGATCTGAATCGTGTGCTGCTCGTAGCGGGCGAGCTCGCGCGTCTCTGTCAGTTCGTGAAGTTCGCCATCGATGATGGCGCGGGCGAATCCCTGACCGGCTAGATCGGCGAGCAACGTGTCGTAGGTGCCCTTGCGTCCGCGCACGACCGGGGCCAGCACCTGAAATTTCGTGCCGTCAGGAAGTTCGAGAACACGATCGACGATCTGCTGCGGGGTCTGACGCTTGATTACCGACCCGTCGACGGGGCAATGAGGAATCCCGATACGGGCGTAGAGAAGACGCAGATAGTCGTAGACCTCGGTGATCGTTCCAACTGTCGAGCGAGGGTTGCGCGACGCCGACTTTTGATCGATCGAGATCGCTGGGGACAGGCCCTCAATGAAGTCGACATCTGGTTTGTCCATCTGTCCGAGGAACTGACGGGCGTATGCCGACAGGGATTCGACGTAACGGCGCTGTCCTTCGGCATAAATCGTGTCGAAGGCGAGTGACGACTTTCCTGAACCAGACAGCCCGGTGAAGACGATGAGTCGATCACGGGGAAGTTCGATGGAAACGTTACGAAGATTGTGTTCGCGCGCACCGCGAATGACGAGCTTGTCCACCGGAGGAGCCTACCGGGCCACTGCCGACGCCCATCCGGTCGGGACGGCACAGCGAAGTTCAGCCGACCTCGCGGAGTTCCCGTTTCAGGTCCTTGATCTCGTCCCGGAGCCGCGCTGCGTACTCGAAACGGAGATCGGCAGCTGCCTCCTTCATTTCCTCCTCCAGCGTCATCACAAGACGCCCGAGCTCGTCGGCCGGCAGCTCGGCGAGATCCGAGCGCACCTTGTCTCGTGCCGTCGATCGCCGTCCGGAACCAGGAACAGGGGCCGAACCGGACGGACGCAGCGAGGCGAGAATGTCGGTGACGGCCTTGCGGATCGTCTGCGGATTGATCCCGTGTTCGATGTTGTACTGCTCCTGCACACCGCGTCGGCGGTTCGTCTCGGAGATGGCCCGCTGCATCGAGTCGGTTATCGAGTCGGCGTACATGATGACTTGACCGTCAATGTTTCGGGCGGCGCGGCCGATTGTCTGCACCAGTGCTGTTTCTGATCGGAGGAACCCCTCCTTGTCCGCGTCGAGGATGGCGACAAGAGAGACCTCAGGAAGGTCGAGTCCCTCTCGCAAGAGATTGATACCAACGAGAACATCGAATTCGCCGAGACGAAGATCTCGCAAGATCTCGATGCGCTCGATCGTGTCAACCTCACTGTGGAGATAACGAACCTTGACGCCTAGTTCAAGGAGGTAATCCGTGAGATCTTCGGACATCTTCTTCGTGAGGGTGGTGACCAGAACGCGGTCACCCTTGGTCACTCGCTTGTTGATCTGCTCGATCAGATCGTCGATCTGCCCCTTTGTGGGCTTGACGATGATTTCGGGATCCACGAGTCCGGTTGGGCGGACAACTTGCTCGACGATCACATCAGAGTTCTCGAGTTCGAACGGACCCGGCGTTGCCGACAGGAAAACCACCTGACCAACCCGGCCCATGACTTCCTCGAATTGCAGTGGCCGATTGTCTGCCGCCGACGGGAGGCGGAAACCGTGATCGATCAGCGTGGTCTTTCGTGACTTGTCGCCGGCGAATTGTCCGCGCAACTGCGGTACGGCCTGATGGCTTTCATCCATCACGACGAGAAAGTCGTCAGGGAAATAATCGAGCAGGGTGAAGGGCGGCTCACCGGTCTTACGCCCATCGATCTGCCCTGAGTAGTTCTCGATGCCGTTGCAATAACCAAGTTCGGCCATCATCTCAAGGTCGTACTGGGTACGCATGCGCAAACGCTGTGCCTCGAGAAGCTTCCCTTCCTTCTCGAACTTGGCCAACTGCTGTTGCAGTTCGTCCTCGATCCGAGTCATCGCACTTTTCATTCGGTCTTCGCCAGCGACGTAATGCGTGGCCGGGAAGATGATCAATTCCTCAAGCTCGGTGATCTTCTCGCCGGTCACGGGATCAACCACGATCACCCGTTCAATCTCGTCTCCGAAAAGTTCGATCCGCACTGCGGTTTCGTCGTAGGCGGGATGAACTTCGATGGTGTCGCCCCGCACGCGAAATTTGCCCCGAACCAAGTTCAGGTCGTTGCGCTCGTACTGCATGTTGACGAGTCGACTCAGAATCGCCCGCTGTTCATGCGTCTCACCGGGACGAAGAACGAGGAGTTGATCTTTGTATTCCAGCGGCGAACCGAGGCCGTAGATACACGAGACCGATGCGACAACGATCGTGTCTCGTCGTGTCAACAGTGCCGAGGTCGCGGCATGGCGGAGACGATCAATCTCGTCATTCACCGACGAGTCCTTTTCGATGTAGGTGTCCGAGGACGGCATGTACGCCTCGGGTTGGTAGTAGTCGTAGTACGACACGAAGTATTCGACGCGATTCGTGGGGAAGAACTCGCGGAACTCGTTAGCGAGCTGTGCGGCAAGAGACTTGTTTGGTGCCATCACCAGAGTGGGACGCTGCAGCTTTTCGATCGTCCATGCAATCGTCGCGCTCTTTCCGGAGCCGGTGATGCCCAGAAGAGTCTGAAACCGGTTACCGGCTTCGATGCTCTTCGTCAGTTCCTCGATGGCCTTGGGCTGATCCCCCGCAGGCACGAAGTCGGATTCGAGTCGAAACGGCGGCATGCGACGAGTCTAGGGATGCAATCGGCGGATACCCCCGGTACCGCCGGTGATGCCGTCTATCCTCTCCCCAGCGAACAGGTACCAAACCGGCGCAAAACGAGAACGGAATCGATCGAATGCGGGACGCGTTGGGAGCGGTGCAGTCAGTGCTCGTACTCGGGGGCAACTCCGAGATTGCCATTTCCATCACTGAGCGGCTCGTGGATCGCCGTTGTCGCACCGTTGTTCTCGCCGTCAGGGACCCTCTCTCCCCCATCACCGCCACAACTGCCGACACCCTCCGCGGCCGTGGGGCCACCACGGTTGAGGCCATCGCGTTCGATGCCCTTGCCTCCGAATCCCATTCTGACGTGATCGCCCAGGCATTCGATCGTTTCGGAGATTTCGACCTCGTCATTTCCGCCTTCGGTGTGCTCGGCGATCAAGAGACGTTCAACAACGATCCCACTGCAGCCGCTATCGCTGCGAGCACCAACTTTGTTGGTGCCGTTTCGTCGTCACTCGCTGTCGCTTCCCGTCTCCGAGCACAAGGCCATGGCGTCCTCATGGTGATTACATCAGTCGCCGGCGTGCGGGCCCGCGCTGACAACTTCGTCTACGGATCGACCAAAGCCGGTCTCGACGCCTTCGCACAGGGCCTCGGAGATTCACTCGTCGATTCCGGTGCACGCGTAGTTGTTGTTCGACCCGGATTCGTTCACACCCGAATGACCGAAGGAATGAAACCGGCGCCGTTCGCAGCAACATCGGACAAGATCGCCGATGCTGTCGTCGCAGGATTCGGAAAAGGACGCGAGATCATCTGGGCGCCACCCATCCTGGCGATCGTGTTCGGACTCCTACGCCATCTGCCCCGTTCGCTCTGGCGCAAGGTGAGCGCTCGCTGACATGAGTTCAGCCCTGCCTGGAGAGGCCACCGGAGCTAAGAGCAACTTGATCGCCGGAGTCGTCCGCGAGCTTCGCCCGAAGCAGTGGATGAAGAACGTTCTCGTCTTCGCTGCCCCAGTCGCCGCGGGCGTCTTCGACAACCGCACCACGATCCTCCACTCGGTTTTCGCCTTCGTCTGTTTCTGCGCGGCGGCAAGTGCGACCTATCTACTAAACGACATCGCCGACGCCTCGGCTGACCGACGCCATCCGACAAAACGCAATCGCCCTATCGCGGCCGGAGTGGTTCCAGTTCCCCTCGCCGGCATCCTCGCTGTGGTCCTGCTTGTCGGGGGAGTCGGCGGCGCGTTTCTCATCGACTGGCACTTCGGCGTGACGATCATCGCCTATCTGCTGCTGACATCCCTGTACACACTCTGGTTGAAGCACATTCCGATCCTCGACATCGTCGCCGTCGCCGCCGGATTCGTCCTTCGGGCCATTGGTGGGGCCACTGCGACCAGCGTTCCGATCTCCGAATGGTTCTTCATCGTCACAAGCTTCGGGGCACTCTTCATGGTTGCCGGAAAGCGCGCCGGCGAGTCATCGGATCTTGGTCCGGATGCCGCATCAGTTCGCCCAGTTCTTGCTGCGTACACCCCGAGCTTCCTCGCCTATCTGCGAGCTATCTTCTCCGGTGGAGCCCTCATCGCGTATTGCCTGTGGGCGTTTGCCTCAGCCGACGCGAAGGATGACGGTTCGTTCCTCTTCCAACTTTCGATCGTTCCCTTTGCTATCGCGATCCTCCGGTACGCCCTTCTCCTCGACAAAGGACAGGGCGCGGAACCCGAAAATCTCGTCGTATCCGACCGAACCCTGCTCGCCGCCGGCGCGGCATGGGCAATCATCTACGCCTGTGCCACCTACACCTCCTGAACCCGGAGCAAAGCTCCTCGTACCGGCAACCACCGAGTTGATGGGCTGGGGCCGAACCGCTCCCACCGCGTCGGATCTTCGTCGCCCAACGTCGGCGATCGAACTTCGACGGGCACTGCCAACCGCTTCGGCGCGCGGACTGCTCGCCCGTGGTCTCGGTCGGTCCTACGGCGATGCCGCCCAGAACAGCGGCGGCACCGTCATCGAAACAACCGATGTCGATGCGTTCACAATCCACGAATCAGTGCCGGGATCGTCGACAGTCCTCGTAACCGCCGAGGCAGGAGCGAGCATCGATCGAATGCTTCACGCCCTCGTTCCCCAGGGGCTATTCGTTCCGGTCACACCCGGGACGCGTTACGTCACCGTCGGAGGGGCGATCGCCGCCGACATCCACGGAAAGAACCATCATCGCAAGGGTTCGTGGTGTGAGCATCTCGAGTCCCTGCGTCTCCAGCTCGCCGATGGTTCTGTTGTTGAGGTGGGCCCTGATCGCGATCCCGACCTGTTCTGGGCGACGGCAGGTGGCATGGGCCTCACGGGCGTCATCCTCGAAGCCACGATCCGCTGTCCCCGGATTGGCTCCAGTCGATTGCTCGTGGACACCGATCGGGCTCCCGATCTGGATTCCGTGCTTGAGCTGATGTCATCCGGCGATCACGCGTACGACTACTCGGTGGCGTGGATCGATCTCATGGCAACCGGCCGATCAATGGGACGCTCGGTTCTCACTCGCGGCCGGTTCGCTACTGCCGAAGAGGCCGCGCCGAAGACTGGTCGCAACACATTCGCGTACAAGGCCGGCGTCATCGCCAACACTCCCCCGTTTATCCCGCCGGGCCTGCTGAACAAACTCTCTATCCGAGCGTTCAACGAACTCTGGTTCCGCAAGGCACCAGCCGAGCGACGCGATGAACTTCAGACAATCCCCACCTTCTTTCATCCCCTCGACATGGTCGGTGGCTGGAACCGCATCTACGGGCCGGGGGGCTTCCTGCAATGGCAATTCGTCATTCCGTTCGGGACCGAAGCAGCTCTCACCCAGATCATCGGCGAACTCAGCAAGGCCGGTTGCACCTCGTTCCTCGCCGTCCTCAAAAGTTTCGGCGAGGGGAATCCGGCGCCACTCTCGTTTCCCGCCGCCGGTTGGACACTCGCCCTCGACATCCCCACGGGTGTTCCGGGATTAGGGCCACTGCTCGATCACCTCGATGATCTCGTTGCCGAAGCCGGTGGACGCATCTACCTCGCCAAAGACAGTCGCATGCGCGCTGAACTCGTCGGCACCATGTATCCCCGTCTCGACGAATGGCGTGCGGTGCGCGATCGCGTCGATCCGAATCGTGTTTTCCAAAGCGATCTCGCTCGCCGCCTCGCGCTCTAACCCACGATTCAGTCGGTGTTGTGCAGAGACGAAATCCAATCCCAACAAGCGGCGATGTGTGGTTCCAACTCGTCTGGGGTTCCGTTGTTTGGCACGACAAAATCGGCTTCGGCGAGTCGTTCCTCGCGCGTCGCCTGACGCGCCATCCGGGCACGCGCATCGGCTTCAGTGAAACCGCGATGGGCGACGAGCCGTTGCACCGCTATGTCGGGATCGGTGTCGATGACGATTGTTCCCTCGGTCGTGTACGCCTTGCTCTCGATCAGTAATGGAACATCCAAGATCACCACGTTGTCGGTGGCCCGTTGCTCCTCGATACGCCGATCAATCTCTGCGCCGACCCCCGGATGAACAATCGCGTTCAGCGCCTTCAGTTCCTCGGTGTCGTTGAAGACGATGTCGGCGACCGCTTGCCGATTGAGGGTGCCATCCGTGTTGAGAATTCCTTCGCCGAAATGAGCAACCATCGCGGCGAGGACACTGCCACCGGGTGACTGGAGTTCCCGCACCACCAGATCGGCGTCGATCACGACCGCTCCGCGATCGCCAAGGGCGGATGAAACCGTTGATTTTCCGGAGCCGATACCACCGGTCAGTCCTAGAAGAAGCACGACCGGGAACCTAGCAGCGCACCGCCCGCAAGAAAGTTGCTCAAGAAGCGCGGAAAAGTGCCGACATATACCGAATGAACACAACAACAACACAAACAACCACACCCATCAGCAACCGCCTCCCCGGTTCCCGCTCATGGGGGGCAACGCTCGCACCGGTTACCCGACGCGAAGAAGAGGTCCTGCAGGCCATCACCGACGGGTGTTCAACCCCGGAAGTTGCGGCCCGTCTGTACCTGTCACAGAAAACCGTCAAGAACCATCTGGCATCGATCTACCAGAAGCTCGATGCCCGAGACCGCACGCAGGCTGTGCTCACTGCGCTGCGGCTCGGGATCGTTCACCTCGACTGATTGCCGGCACCAAAGGGTGCCGGCCTCAGTTCACTCTGCGGATTCGCCCTCGGCTGCTTCCACGGCTTCCACGGCTTCGACGATCTCGACCGCTTCTGCGACAACTTCTTCGGCTGCTGCTTCAACGGCGGCGGCGCTTACCGGAGCGTCGGCACCCTGCTCGGCGAAGTACTCGGCCCACGCTTCTTGAGCTTCGGACGATTCACCAAGGCCACCGATGTAGTTGCCCTCAGCGTCATAGGCATGATCGCCGAAGTGCTCCTGGTACTCGGCGGCGACGATGCCACCTTCAGCCGCTTGCTTGATCGACAGGCTGATGCGACGACGCTGGAGGTCGAGATCGATGATCTTGACCCAGAGTTCTTCGCCCGGCGTGACGACCTGCTCGGGAAGATCGACGTGATGGGCCGACATCTCGGAGATGTGTACGAGGCCTTCGATACCGTCGCCAACCTGCACGAACGAACCAAAGGGAACCAGCTTGGTGACCCGGCCGTAGACGAGTTCGTTGACCTGATGGGCCGAGGCAAATTCCTGCCACGGATCCTGCTGGGTGGCCTTGAGCGACAGGCTGATGCGCTCGCGGTCGAGATCGACCTCGAGGACCTGCACGTCGATCTCGTCACCGACAGCAACAACCGAACCGGGATGGTCGACATGCTTCCAGGACAGCTCGGACACGTGGACGAGTCCGTCCATGCCGCCGAGGTCAACGAACGCACCGAAGTTGACGACCGAGGAGACAACACCGCGGCGAACTTCGCCCGGCTTGAGGTTGGTAAGGAAATCGTCGCGCTGTTCCTTCTGCGTTTCTTCGAGCCATGCACGACGGGACAGAACGACGTTGTTCCGATTCTTGTCGAGTTCGATGATCTTGGCTTCAAGCGTGCGGCCGACGTACGGGGCGAGATCGCGCACACGTCGCAGCTCAACAAGCGAGGCGGGAAGGAAGCCGCGCAGGCCGATGTCGATGATGAGGCCGCCCTTGACGACTTCGATGACCGGGCCGCTGACGACGCCTTCGTCTTCCTTGATCTTCTCGATCGTTCCCCACGCACGTTCGTACTGTGCACGCTTCTTGGAAAGGACGAGACGTCCTTCCTTGTCTTCCTTGGTGAGGACGAGAGCTTCAAGCTTTTCGCCGAGCGTCACGATCTCTGAGGGATCAACGTCGTTGCGAATCGAAAGCTCGCGGGCGGGGATGACACCTTCGGACTTGTAACCGATGTCGAGGAGGACTTCGTCGCGGTCAACCTTGACGACAGTTCCTTCGACGATCTGACCGTCTTCGACCTGCACCATCGATGCGGTGTACGCCTCATCGAGCGATTCGCCGGCAAGATCGTCTTCAACGATCTGGCGCGGGATGTAACGGCCTTCGCTATCGAACGTTCCCATACCTTCTGGGGCTTCGAGCGTGAGGGTGGTCTCCACAGCGACTGCTGCTTCGGGGGTCGTGAGGTCGGACAAGGTGTTCTCTCTTCGATGGATAAGGAATCAGGCCCCGGATGTCGGGGCGGGACACGTACGCGAGCGCGCACAAGGACGCAAAACTAGCACCGCACCCTCCTGTCAACGCCAGCCCGTGGGCTCAGGCAGGGGGCCGGCGTGCCACAAGTAGGAATTCCGGATGGTCCAGATCGGGGTGGTTACGGGCGTACTCCCCCGGGGTCACCGACCACAGCTGTTCGACCTCGAGACCGGCCCGGGCCGCAAGGAGCCGGAGCTCCCTAGGGGTGAAACATGTGGTCCAGAGATCATGTTCGGCAGCCACGCCTGCGGGTGACCGCAGCGATGTTCTCTCGTGATTGACCCCTGTCTCGGCGTCGAACGAGTCAGTGTCCTCGAGAAAGCGGATCTGGAAATAGGCCGAGAAGGCCGAAACCGCCAGCGCCCCACCGGGTCGGAGGGCTCGGGCCATGCCATCGAAAACGGCACCATCGGGATCGGGCCCCGGGGCCTGCGCCCCACCGGCCAGACCGAAAGCTCCCTGACAAAGCGAGATGACGGCATCGAACTCGGCCGAGAACGGAAGCTCTCTCGCATCTATCCTCTCGAAGGTCACCCCAACGGGTGCATCAATCCGGGCGATCTCGACGAATCGTTGCGAGATGTCGACACCGACGACCTCAATGCCGGCTTCTCCCAACGCACGAGCGTGTCGACCGGGCCCACAGCCCACGTCAAGCACACGCATGCCTGGGCGCAGGTCGAGCACGTCGGTGAGGAACCCCGCCTCGTTGGCCGTCCCCATAGTGAAGGAGTATCGGAGATAGGCCTCACCAAGGTGATCGGCAAGCGCCTCGAACCAGTGCGACGAATCCGACTCCGCCATCAACCCTTGGCCGCCGCCCATGAATCGCCCACCGAGAGATGCACCTCAAGGGGAACTCTGAGGTCGAAGGCACCGGACATCGCGTCAAGCACGAGCGCCGTGACCGAGTCGAGTTCGTCCGGGGTCACTTCACAGATCACTTCGTCGTGCACCTGAAGGATGAGGCGACTCTTGCCGCCGCTCGCCTCAAGTGAGCGCTCAAGGCGGACGAGCGCAACCTTGAAGATGTCGGCGGCCAAGCCCTGAATCCCGGCATTCATTGCTTGCCGTTCGCCGGCCTGACGAATCCGGAAGTTCGGTGACGACAGTTCAGGGATCTGACGGCGTCGACCGAAAAGGGTCTCTGTGTAGCCGCGCTCGCGAGCTTCGTCGATCGTCCGATCCATGTACGCGCGCACCGACGGGAACGCAACGAAGTACGCATCAAGAACTTGCTGTGCCTCGCTGACAGGAATGGCCAGTCGCTGGGCCAGACCGTATGCCTCCATGCCATAGGCGAGTCCGTAGCTGACCATCTTTGCCCGCGATCTCTGATCGACGGTCACGTCGGTGGGGGCAACGCTGAAGATTCGTGCCGCGGTTGCGCTGTGAATGTCCTCGCCGGCTTCGAACGCTTGGATCAGACCTGGGTCCTCGGCGAGGTGGGCGATGCAACGCAGTTCGATCTGGTTGTAATCGGCGATCAATAAACGGAAACCCGAAGCCGGTACAAAGGCCTTGCGGAATTCGCGTCCGAGCTCCGAACGCACCGGAATGTTGTGCAGGTTTGGCGCATCGGAGCTGAGGCGCCCCGTCCGGGCGACTGTCTGGTTGAACGTGGCGTGTATTCGACCGTCAGGCGCGATCTCGGCAAGAAGACCCTCGCCGTAAGTCGACCTGAGCTTCTCAACCTCCCGATACGACAACAGATGCTCAATGATTGGATGCTGTCCCCGCAGTTTTTCGAGTGACGCGGCATCGGTTGAGAAACCGGTCTTCGTCTTCTTCTGCGGCGCAAGGCCAAGACGCTCAAAAAGGATCTCACGGAGTTTCACGGTGGAATTCACGTTGAACTCCTCACCTGCATCGGCGCATATCAGCGCCCTCAATTCGTCGCACCGGGCGATGAGCGAATCGTTGAGTCGTCGCAGCTCAACCTCGTCGACGCCAACGCCGACGATCTCCATCCGCGCAAGGACTCGAACCAACGGCACTTCGATGGTCGTATTCAGCTCGGCGAGTCCACGCGAACTCAGTGCCTCACTCAAAGGCGCTATCAGACGATGTACGCCCAATGCGCGGCATGCGGCACTCTGACCGTCGGGTTCGGTGTCGCCACCGAAATCGAGTTGGCCATCCGGCGGACCGTCGCCGTCGGGAAGACGCGCATGTGCGTATTTCTCGAGAAGGGTCTCGAGTGCATAACGAGATTCGGCCGGATCAAGGAGATAGGCCGCGATCATCGTGTCAAGGGACAATGACCGGACGTCGATATCGAGTTCCTCGAAACTGCGGATGAGCGCCTTCGCATCATGAGCAACGAGAGGACGGCCGGAGTCACCGACGAGATCGGCCAAGGCCGCGCCAACCTCAGGTAAAGCGAGGACAGTCGACGGGATCCATGCGACATCGGCAGATTCGGCATCCGTTACGACGGCAAGGCCCTCAAGTTGCGATCGACCCTCGGCTCCTGACCACAACGCGGCAACAGCAAGCGGATCGTCGCCGTCGGCCAAAGCTCGCAGCACGCCGACTGCATCGGTGGCGGAGAGCAGATCACTCCGCTCGGCGAAAAGGACGAGATCGGTCGACTCGGCCGGCACCGAATCATCGGCAACGCCCAGCGCATCGATCAGTCGGGGGTACAACGCATTGAACTCGAGGAAATCGAAAACCTGTCGGACTTCGGCAAGGTCGTAGTTCCCGATACTGAGTTCATCCAGATCGACGGTGACGGGTGCATCGCGACGCAAAAGCATCAGCTCGCAGTTGTTGCGCGCCTTCTCTTCGTTCTCGGCGAGGTTCTGGCGAAGTTTCGGAGTGAGTGCGTCGAGATTCGCGTAGATACCGTCGATCCCGCCGTAGGTGGTGATCAGTTTCGCGGCGGTTTTCTCGCCAACACCGGGAACCCCCGGAAGATTGTCCGACGGGTCACCTCGTAACGCTGCGTATTCGACGTAGCTGGTCGGCGTCACGCCAGTTCGTTCCAGGATCCCCGCTTCGTCGTAGAGGGCGTAGTCGGAAACACCGCGCTTGTTGTAGAGCACCCGGATATGAGGATCATGGACAAGCTGATAGCTGTCGCGATCTCCAGTGACGATCAGCACGTCGTCACCGCGTGCTTCGGCTTCGGTTGCGAGCGTTGCGATGATGTCATCGGCTTCGAACCCAACGAGGTCGAGAACCGGTACCCGCAGCGCCTCAACAACCTGCCGGACGAGACCCATCTGCTGGCGCAGGATGTCCGGCGATTCATCCCGGTTCGCCTTGTAGGACGGCAAGGCGATGTGCCGGAACGTCGGTTCCGGACGATCGAACACCACGGCCAGATGATCGGGCTTCTGATCGCGCAAAAGGTTGATGAGCATCGCGGTGAATCCGTACACGGCGTTCGTTACCTGACCCGAAGCCGTGGCCATGTCGGTGGGGAGCGCGAAGAACGCTCGGTAGGTGAGCGAATTCCCGTCGATCAGCATCAATGTCGTCATGGAGTCAGTTCCCCGGAGATGATCCGCTCGCCAACGAGTCGCATCGTCAGACGCTCTCCCATTGCCGTCTTCTGGATGAACGAGAACGCTTCGGACTCAGCCAGACCGTGTGTGTCCATGAGGACTCCCTTTGCCCTATCCAGGATCTTGCGCGTTTCGAGTTGGTCCTCGAGCGATTCCGCCTGCTCCGACACGGCCTTGAAATCACGAAATCGACCGATAGCAAGTTCGATCGCCGGAACGAGTTCACTGCGTTGGAACGGTTTAACCAGATACGCCAATGCCCCTGCATCGCGGGCCTGTTCGATCAGATCGCGCTGGCTGAATGCGGTGAGGATCAGGACAGCACAGAGCCGCTCGGCCGAGATTTCTCTGGCCACGGACAGTCCGTCCAATCCCGGCATCTTGATGTCAAGAATCGCAAGATCGGGATTGAGATCCCGCACAAGGGCAACCGCTTCGTCACCCCGACCGGTCTCGCCGACAACCTCGTAGCCCTCTTCCTCGAGGGTCTCCTTCAGATCGAGTCGGATGATCGCCTCGTCTTCAGCAAGGACGACACGGATCGGCACCGGAGCTGTTCCCTTCATAAGTCACCAGCACAGTGCCGGCGCGACCGCATCGTACCGGCTCAGCCTGCAACCTCGTTGAGCCGGTCGAGCAGATCATCCTGTTGCATTTCGAGTCGTTGGAGATCGGTAACGACCTCTGTTCTGTGGCGTCCCATCGCGTCCGCATGCTTTGCCGCTTCGCGGTGCTCCCGCTCGGCAAGCGGGGTTTCGGAGACCAGCGAACGAAGCCGGGCATCGTCGGCCTCGGAGGAAAGCTGCTGCAACTGTTCGTCGACAACAGCCAACTCGGAACGAAGGGCCTTCATCTGGAGGGAGATCTCGACAAGGCGACGCTCGACGGTGGCTCTGGACATAAAGAAAGTCTACGGCCGGACCTCCGGCCCCGGGTTGGTAGCGTGTCGGTCGCATCACCCTGCGGCGGTGCTGGAACTGGCATACAGGGCGGGCTCAAACCCCGCTGCCCGCAAGGGCTTGAGGGTTCGAATCCCTCCCGCCGCACCCGCTTTCCTGCCCCGATAGTCCTGCTATCGCCGCCAGGAGAAATGATCCCCCACGAATCCGATCGCCTCAATCCGATCGCAAATGAAACCGTTTGCCCGGTCGACTGGTCGTAACGTCGTAAATACCCGACATCGCGGCCACACATCACGGCCACAAAGGATTCACCGGAAACCCCATGATCGTTTTCACCTTCCCCGGTCAGGGGTCGCAGAAGCCCGGAATGGGCGAGCAATGGCGAGAGCATCCGTCGTGGGAGCTCGTTGACGAGGCATCGGCAGTTCTCGGGCGCGATCTTGAGAAACTTCTCCTTCATACCGAAGCGGACGAACTCACCCGAACCGATAACGCCCAGCTGTCGACCTTCCTCACCAGCCTGATCGTCCTCGATGCTGTCGAACGTCTCGGCGTCGAACCAACGGCCGCCGCCGGTCACAGTCTCGGCGAGTACACCGCCCTCGTTTCGATGGGAGCCATCTCCTTTGAAGACGGACTCCGACTCGTCGCCGAACGGGGCTCCGCAATGTTGGCGGCCACGACCGAACGAGTCGGAACGATGGCCGCGGTTCTCGGGCTCGATGACGACGACGTCGAAATCGCATGTGCCCGCGTCAGTGGCGACGTCTGGGTTGCCAATTACAACGCCCCCGGACAGGTCGTCATCGCCGGTTCACCCGAAGCGGTCGCCGAATGCAGCGACGTCGCGAAGGAACTGGGAGCGAAGAAGGTCATGCCAATGGCGGTCAGCGGGGCATTCCACACGCCCTTCATGCAGCCCGCACGCGAAGGCCTGCGAGCGGCGATCGCAACCGCCGATTTTCGCGAGGCCGACCTTCCGGTCTACGCCAACGTCGATTCCCGTCCCCATACTTCGGCGAGCGAATGGGTCGGGCTTCTTTCGTCTCAACTGTGCAGTCCGGTCCGTTGGCGCCAGACGCTCCACAACCTTGGCGACGCTGGTGGCACCGTGTTCGTGGAACTCGGACCAGGCAACGTTCTGACCGGAATGGCGAAGCGGACCGTGACCGGAGCCACGACGCTCTCCGTCAGCACCCCCTCAGATCTCGACAAACTGATCACAGCTCTTGCCACGCCATCGGCAAGTGTCTCTGGAGTCCACGAAGGCGAGCATCTTTTCGCTACCGAGCGGATGGTGGTCAGCCCTGCCGCAGGGGTCTTCACTCCGGCAGTCGGTATCGAAGCCGGATCCACACTCGCTCCCGGAACGGTTCTCGGTTCCGTAGGTGATGTCGATGTTCGCTCCCCATTCGATGGCATCGTTGTAGGCATGCTCGCCGTCGAAGGTGAGCGGGTAACGACAAGCCAGCCCATCGCCTGGCTCCGTACCGCGTGAACGACTCACCCCGAGGGAAACCCATGCCCGCTTCAACGATTCCCGCCCCTAGGGGCGCAACCATCTCCGGATGGGGCACGGCTCTCCCCGACACTGTTGTTACAAATGCCCATTACGAAGCACGACTCGACACCACCGACGAGTGGATCACCGAGCGAACCGGAATCCGGGAACGTCGTCACGGAAGTTCGACAGCGCAACTCGCCATCGAAGCCGGCCGTGCCGCCCTCGACATGGCCGGACTGACCGGTGACGACATTGATCTCATCTTGTTGGCCACCACCAGCCCGGACTATCAGATTCCTTCGACTGCATCGCAGGTTCAGGAGGAACTCGGTATTCGTGGCGGAGCATGCGACATCAATGCTGCATGTTCTGGATTCGTCTATGGCCTTGTGCAGGCTCACGGACTGATCGCGATGGGCCTCAATCGAGTTCTACTCATCGGCGCCGAGACACTCAGCCGCCTCACCGATCAGGAAGATCGCAACACTGCGATCCTCTTTGGTGATGGAGCCGGCGCAGTCGTCCTCGAAGCCACCGACGACGCCGGACAGTTGCTCGCATTCGATCTCGGATCTGACGGTTCCGCCCGAAAACTGCTTGATGCTCCAATCGGCGGCTACATGCAGATGAACGGCAAAGAGGTATTTCGTCGGGCTGTCACCGTCATGGTGCAGTCGGCTAACACGTCGCTCGCCGCGACCGGAATCTCGGCTGATGAACTCGCCCTCGTCGTTCCGCACCAGGCAAACATCCGCATCATCGAAGCCGCTTGCTCGCGTCTGAATGTCGACGCCGATCGGGTTGCCACCGTTCTGGCGAGAACGGGGAACACTTCGTCGGCTTCGATTCCGCTCGCACTTGTAGACGCTCTCGACAATGGCCGCGTCAAGAAGGGCGACCACGTGCTTCTCGTCGGCTTTGGCGCCGGCATGAGTTGGGCCAGTGCCGTCATCCGCTGGACGGGTCATCTTCCGGAGGTCGCATCATGAGTCGAGTCGTTCTTGTCACGGGAGCCAACCGCGGAATTGGGCTGGCATGCGCATCGGCGTTCGTCGCGATCGGCGACAAGGTAGCCGTCACCTATCGAAGCGAACTTCCCCCTACATCACTCGCCGACAACGTTTTGTGCGTGAAATGCGATGTCACCGATCCCGCTCAGGTCGAAGCCGCATTCCTCGAGATCGAGGAGAAGCTCGGCGCGGTTGAAGTACTTGTCTCCAATGCCGGCATGACGGTTGACAAACTTGCGATCCGCATGACGGACGACGATTTCGCGTCAGTCCTTGACGCCAACCTTGTTGGCGGGTTCCGCGTGGCCAAGCGCGCCGTGCAGAAGATGATGCGCGCCCGTAAGGGTCGAATCATCTTCATAGGCTCCGTCGTTGGCGCCACCGGTCAGGCTGGACAGGCCAACTACGCCGCATCCAAAGCCGGACTGATCGGACTCGCTCGGTCGCTTGCGCGCGAGTTCGCGTCGCGCAACATCACTGTGAATGTCGTAAGTCCCGGACCCGTCGCCACCGACATGTTTGCTGCCGTCTCCGACGAGGCTCGAACGGCAATTACCGATGCCGTTCCCCTTGGTCGACTCGCCGAGCCGTCCGAGATCGCTGCGGCCGTCATCTTCCTGGCGTCTGACCCCGCTGCCTTCATTACAGGTGTGGTTCTTCCGGTCGACGGCGGACTCGCCATGGGCGCGATTTAGCACCTTCAAAGTCTCAGATACCACCACGCTCCCGACTAGATTGGGCGCACCACTTAGCAAGGAGTTCCCAGTGAGCGACGAACAGTTCGAGCAGTTCAAGGCCTGTGCGATAGAGGTTCTCGCCGTCAGCGCCGATCAGGTCACCATGGAAGCCCGCTTCGGCGACGATCTCGACGCCGACAGCCTCGACCTTGTCGAACTTGTCATGAAACTCGAAGAGGTCTTCGACGTCACCGTCGACGAATCAGAACTTGAGAACATCGAGACCGTCGGCCAAGCCTACAACTTGGTCATCTCCAAGAAGTGATGGATCGCCGCAGGGTCGCCATCACCGGCATCGGTGTCGTCAGCCCATGCGGTATCGGCACTGAAGCTTTCTGGCAGGGGCTGCTTTCGGCCCCGCCGGAAGGCCTCCGCCACATCCATGACTTTGATGCGGAGAAGTACTTCGCTAATCCCAAAGACGCTCGTCGCACCGACCGCTTCGCACAGTTCGCTCTTGCCGCCGCTGAAGAAGCACTCGCAGGTGCAGGCGACATCGGCGGCGATCCCGCCCGGAAGGGCGTGTGGGTCGGAACTGGCATCGGCGGTCTGACCACTCTCGAATCACAGGTCGTTGTCCACGAGCACAAAGGTCCTCGTCGGGTCTCGCCATTCCTCGTGCCCATGCTTATGGCCAACGCGGCCGCCGCGGCGATCTCCATGAAGTACGGCTTCCAAGGTCCATGTGAGAACACCTGCACGGCGTGCGCAGCCGGAACCCAGTCGCTTGGTAACGCCTACCGAATGATTCAGTACGGCCGCTGCGATGTCGTCATCTCCGGCTCATCGGAAGCAGCGATGACGCCCACAAGCATCGCCGGTTTCTCGAACATGACGGCGATGTCCGGCGAAAGTCTCTCTCGGCCCTTCGACCGCGATCGTGACGGTTTCGTCCTTGCGGAAGGTTCAGGCATCCTCGTTCTCGAAGAACTCGAGTTCGCTCGTGCCCGCGGCGCCAACATCATCGGAGAACTCATGGGCGCAGCGTCCAACGCTGACGCACATCACATCACCGCTCCCGCCCCCGGCGGCGTCGGTGCCATCGCCTGCATGCGTCTGGCCATCGAAGATGCCGGATTGACTCCGGGCGACATAACTCACGTCAACGCGCACGGCACATCAACCCCACTCAACGACGCCGCCGAAGCTGCTGCGATTCTGGATGTCTTCGGACCAAACGGTCCGCCGGTTACATCCATCAAGGGAGTTACCGGACATTCGCTTGGTGCGGCCGGTGCCCTTGAGGCGGTTGCCATCATCCTCGGAATGCAAAAGGGTCTCATCCCACCGACGGCCGGCTACGTGAACATCGATCCTGACATGGCCCCTATCGACCTCGTCGTCGGTGAGGCCCGCCCCTGGACTCCCGGTCCGGTGTTGTCGAACAGTTTCGGTTTCGGTGGTCACAACGGCTGCGTCGTCATCGGGCCACCCCCCGTCGACTGACGGTTGTCCGACTCAATTCCCAGCAGCAGTTCCTTCACCGTCGTGCCGCCGGCATACTGACCAGAGCCGCCTCCGGCCGGCAGCACCCGATGACACGGCACCAGAATCGCAATCGGGTTGGTCGCCATGGCCGACCCAACCGCGCGAGCAGCCCGAGGTCGACCAGACATCTGGGCCAACTCGGCGTAGGTGACCGTGGTTCCGAATTGGACTGTCTCCAGAACATCGAGGACCTCGCCCCGAAATCCCGATCGAGCCCGCCGATCGAGGGTCACGCCAAACGTCGAACGGGATCCGGCGAAGTATTCCCCCAGTTCGAGTTCCGTCTGGTCCAAATAGGCCTCTGCCGAATGCTGGTCTCCACCGAGATCAGCAACGACGTCGGCATTCCATCCGACACCCGAGAGACCATGCTCCGATGCGACCAGGATCAGATCTCCGATCGGTGATGCGATCGTCCGACTGGCCATTGCCGATTCAGTTCACGCGTCGGCGAACACGAAGAGCAGTTCGGTCTCGCATGCTGTCTCGCCCCCGACGTGTGCGCGCCCCGCGCCCTTACCGGCCCGGGCTGACATACGACCGAGGGTGACCTCTAGCTCGAGCACGTCGCCGGGCACGACCTGACGACGGAATCGCGATTTTTCGACACCACCGAACAGAGGGAGCTTGCCGGCAAACTTTGCGTCGCTGAGAACGGCGTAGGCCCCGAGTTGAGCGATCGCCTCGAGCATCAGAACACCGGGGAGGGTGGGACGACCAGGAAAGTGGCCGGCGAAGAAGTACTCATCGCCCGTCAGTCGCCAGATGCCTTTGGCGCTTTCGCCGATTACGAGGTCGGTCACCTCGTCGAGGAGCAAGAAGGGTGCGCGGTGCGGAAGGACATCGGCTGGGGCGGGGAAGGCACTCATGCCTTGAGCGCCTTCAGAAGATTGGTCGGGGTGTTCTTGGGGCTGACCTTATACCAGGCCTGCTCCACAATCCCTTTCTCGTCGATCAGGAACGCCGAACGCACGATTCCCATGTACTTCTTTCCGTACATGCTCTTCTCGCCCCAAACGCCGAATGCGTCGGCGACGGCGTGATCCTCGTCGGAGAGCAAGGTGAATCCGAGCGAGTACGTGTCATCGAACTTCTTCAGTTTCGCCGGCAGATCGGGGCTGATCCCGACGATTGCGGTCTCACCGATATCGCCGGCGATGTCGCGCAGGCCGCAGGACTGTGTCGTGCAGCCGGGTGTATCGGCTTTTGGGTAGAAGTACACGAGTACTTTCCCGCCCTTGTATCCAGAAAGCTTGACCGGAGTGCCATGTTGATCGGGGAGGGTGAAGGCGGGGGCCTTGTCACCGGGGCTAAGCGTGATGTCGGTCATGGGCCGAAACTAGTGCGCAGCCGGAGGTCCCGAGGTCCCGAGGTCCCGAGGTCCAGACGCGTAACGGGGAAGCGCCGAAGCGCTTCCCCGTTTGCACAACTCTCGAAATGTACGAATGACTTACTTGGCACCCTTGGCTGAAGCCTTGAGCTTCGAACCAGCGGTGACCTTCGCAGCCTTGCTGGCCGGAACCTGAATCGGCTCACCGGTCTGCGGGTTACGTGCGGTACGTGCCTTGCGGTCGGTCTGCTCGAAGCTAATGAAACCCGGAAGGGTCAGCTTCTCAGTTCCCTTGGCCACAATCTCGTGGCACACGTCTTCGAAGCCCTTGAGGGTCTTCTCGACGTCGGACTTGGCCTGGCCGGTCCGTTCTGCAATCTCGGCGATGAGTTCGCTCTTGGTCATGGAGTCCTCCTGTCGGCCCGGCCTGTCGGCCCAGCACGGAACGTTTCCCGGGCTAATCCCGGGAGATCGTGACGAACTCGGGCAGATCCACCCGATGCACAAGAGCATCGCGGGGATTCGGCTCCGGTTGGTGGATAGGCCGGATATTTCCTGAAAGATCATGCAAATAGATGCATGATCTTTCAATCGGTCTCGGGCACGTTGATCATGTGAGCGGCGGCCATCGAGAAATAGGCGAGCATCCGCGCCTCGTCTTCCTCAGATAACTCGCCAGCTTCGACGGCAACACCAACCGAAATCGCCATGTGCCGGAACCAGGCTTCGCGCTCGGCCTCACCGATACTGAACTCGGCATGACGCATCCGAAGGCGCGGATGTCCGCGCGTATCGCCGTAGGTGGTGGGGCCACCCCAGTACTGCACGAGGAAAAGGGTCAGTCGCTGGCGGGCGCCGTCAATGTCGTCGGCCGGATAGAGCGGGCCCAGATACGGATCGACGACGACCGCCTCGTAGAACCGGTCGACGAGGCGCTCGAAAAACGCCACGCCGTCGACACGGTCGAAGAGTGGCTGCTCGAGAGGAATCTTGACCATTGCTCAGCCGGCGTCGAGCGCGGCGCGGATCTCGGCGATGAAAGCCCCGGCGCCGGCGGCGCCAACACCCTCGAGTACACGCCGCATCAACGCCGACCCGATGACGACGCCGTCGGCCTCGGCACAGATCTCGACAGCCTGCTTCGCATTGGAGATACCCACACCCACAAGGACCGGCTTGTCCGTGATTGCCTTGAGCCGCTTCGCAATGACCAGCGATGACGACGCGAGTGCGTCGCGCTCCCCCGTCACGCCAAGAAGGCCGACGGCGTAGACGAAACCTCGTGAACGCGCCACTACGCGCGGCAGCCGCTCATCCGGCGCCGTGGGTGCGGCGAGCAGCACCGTTTCGACGCCGGCGGCATCTGCCGCTGTCGCCCAAGGACCTACTTCTTCAAGGGGAAGATCAGGGAGAATCGCCGCAGAGACACCGGCGGCAGCCAGCGATTGAGCGAACCGCTCGTGTCCCATATGGAACGCAAGGTTGTAATACGTCATAACCGCGATCGGCACGCCTGCATCAATCGTGCGGAGCTCGTCGAAGATCGTGACCGGCGTGGCCCCGGATCGAAGTGCCAGTTCACTCGCCTCTTGGATGATGGGACCATCCATCACCGGGTCGGAGAAGGGAACGCCAATTTCGATGGCGTCGGCACCGGCATCGGCGACCGCCCGAACAATGTCGGCCCAATCGTCACCGAGACCACCTGTTACATACGGAACCAGCAATTTGCGGCCGGCATCGCGACTGGAGCGGAGCGCTGCCTCGAGAGTGCCGTATTCAGTAGGTGCATCAGGAATGGCGAGGCCTTCGTCAAGAGCTGACGGACTCATCCAAGAATCTCCATCATCTGGCCGACGTCTTTGTCGCCACGACCCGACATGTTCAACAGGACGGTCTTGCCCGCGAGCTTGGCCCGATCACGACTGATCCACGCGAGCGCGTGGGCCGGTTCGAGTGCCGGAATGATTCCTTCGGTACGGCTGAGCAACTGGAACGCCTCGATGACTTCGGCGTCGGTTACCTGCTCGTAGGTCGCACGACCAATTGACGCCAGGTGTGAATGCTCGGGGCCGACACCCGGGTAGTCGAGACCGGCCGAAATCGAATGCGCTTCCTGAACCTGACCAAACTCGTCCTGCATGAGATAGCTCTTCATTCCGTGGACGACGCCGGGTACGCCACGACCGACCGCGGCACCGCCAGCAGGTTCGACGCCTACAAGTTCGGCATCGGTGTCGGCAAAGCCGGAGAAAATACCGATCGCGTTCGAGCCGCCACCCACACAGGCGGTCACGATGTCAGGGACACCGCCATCGAGCAGCGCCTCGCACTGTTCGCGAGCTTCGAGTCCGATGACAGTGTGGAACTCGCGCACCATCCATGGGTACGGGTGCGGGCCCATGACCGAGCCGAGGCAGTAATGCGTTGTCTCAACTGTGGCGACCCAATCGCGCATGGCTTCGTTGACGGCGTCCTTGAGTGTGCGACTTCCCGACATCGCCGGAACGACCTCGGCTCCGAGTAGACGCATGCGGAAGACGTTGAGCGCTTGACGCTCGATGTCGACCTCACCCATGTACACCATGCATTCCATACCAAGAAGAGCGGCCACGGTCGCGGAAGCGACTCCGTGTTGACCGGCACCTGTCTCGGCGACAAGACGCTTCTTGCCCATCCGACGGGCCAGTAGGCCTTGGCCCAGGACGTTGTTGATCTTGTGGCTGCCCGTGTGGTTCAGGTCTTCCCGCTTGAGCAACACCCGAACGCCGAGTTCGGCCGACAGCCGGTGACATTCCGTCAATGGTGACGGGCGGCCGGCATAATCGGCCAACAGGCCGTCAAGCTCCGCGCGAAACAAAGGGTCGGCCCAAGCCTCACGAAATGCTTCTTCGAGTTCCTGACAGGCAGGAACCAGCGTTTCGGGGACGTAACGACCACCGAACTCACCGAAACGACCGCTTGATGTAGGCGCTGCAAGAGCCATGAAAACTGACCTCTCTCCACAAGGGATGCCCGACGGCGGGCTTTCCCGAGGCTACGCCGGGCGCACGTCGGGGGGGAACTCGGAAAGAGCAGTTCTTGCATTTGCGATGAAGCGGCGCACCATCACGGGATCTTTGACCCCTGACGAAGACTCGACGCCACTGGCCACATCGACTCCCCACGGGCGGACGGTTTCGATCGCCATGGCGACATTCTCGGAATCCAGACCGCCGGCGAGAATCACTCGGCGGGATTCGACCAGCGAACCGATGCCGGACCAGTCGAAGGTCTCACCCGATCCGGGAGAAGGAGAATCGAGGAGGATGGCATCGACGTCGTACTCGTCGAGCCGTTCGAGGCGAGGATCGTCGACGGTGAATGCCTGCACTAGGAACGGCACGCGGCGACGCAAAAGCGCAACGTCGGCGGGCGTTTCCTGACCGTGGAGTTGCACCCCGCGCAGACCGGCGAGTTCCACGATCTCGAGGATGCGCCCGGGGACCTCGTTACGAAAGACGCCCACTGTCACGACATCGGTCGGCAGTTCGAGCGTCATCATCCGCAATGCTTCGGGATCTACTTGCCGTTTCGACGCAGCGAGTACGAAACCGATCGCGTCTGCCCCCATCGCCACAGCGAAGAGGGCATCTTTGGCATTGGTGATTCCGCAGATCTTTACGAACATCCTTCATCACGCTACCGCTGCATTCCTCCGGAACCGGGGAGCGCTATCAGCGGGCCGAGCGAAGTGCCGCCACACCGGCGAGCGGATCACCGGAGGTGACGAGATGCTCTCCGACGAGAACAGCGTGATATCCCGCCCGGGAGAGAACAGCGGCGTCGGCGGGCCCGGTGATACCGGATTCGGCGACGCGCACGACGCCATCAGGCATCTGGGGCGCCATTCGAACGGCACGGGCTGTGTCGACCTCGAACGTGACGAGGTCGCGCTGGTTCACACCAACAAGGTCGGCCCCAGCGGCAATCGCCCGAGCTAGTTCCGCTTCGTCATGGATCTCGACCAGCGCATCGAAACCGATGGAGTGCGCAAGAGCAAGGAAAGAGCAGAGCTCCTCCTGATCGAGAGCCGCCGCAATCAACAGCACACAATCGGCCCCCATAAGCCGCGCGTCACACACGTCGTGAGCACTGACCGTGAAGTCCTTCCTCAGGACGGGCAACAAGCAGGCTTCCTTCGCCGAGCGGAGATCGTGGATTGATCCTCCGAAGTAATCGACATCAGTGAGGACCGAAAGGCACGCGGCCCCGCCGAGTTCGTAGCTTCGTGCGAGTTGGCTCGCATCAAGTCCAGGTGCGAGTTCACCCTTCGACGGCGATCTGCGTTTGATCTCGGCGATAACCGCTACCTCGCCACCAGCACTGACCGCTTCCAGCGCCTGACGAAAACCGCGCGCCGGCGCAACGGACATCGCCCTCTCAACAAGTTCGTCGAGAGGGCGATCGTCGCGAGCTGCCGTCGCACGGTGGGCGGCAAGTATTCGGTCGAGATAGGTCTTCAGCGCGGAAGACCCTTTGCCTTTGCGGTCGGCGTTGCCATGACCATCATCGGCGGTTCGGCCATCAGCGGGGTGAGCACACCGAACAGGGCACCCATCGCTTCACTGCCACCGTGAATTCCGAGGGCTTCGCTATCGGTGTAGAGCTCGAAGATCCAGACGGTATTTTCGTCACCGGCATCAAGATGGAACGAATAGATGAGCGTTCCACCCTCCGATTCCACCGTCGGGAGCATCGTCTCGAGAGCGGCGACACCTTCGTCGCGCTTGCCGGGCTGGAACACCATCTTTACGAACAGCGATGTTTGGCTCATGGCTCGAAATACTAGGCGATCAGTTCAGGATTCGCGTTCGGATTGCAGGCTCCGGGAAATCGCTACAGCAGGTGCCGCCAAAAATCCGATGATGGCGACAACCACGCCAGCGACACCGAGAGCCAGCGCAAATCCGATCTGCGCGATCGCCCCCACGATGACCATCGCTAGGCCGATGGCAAGACAGATCGCCGGCGCCATCTGTACCGATCGTTCCATCCGGACTGCGTTGGTGGGGGTGTCGTCGAGAAGGGCGGCATAGTCGGTGTCATCGTCGTCATAGGGGACGAAGTCGTATTGGGCCGGCGCCGGACCGGTCGCAGTGTTTGGCCCGAAGGTCGAACCGCCAAGGAGCATGTCGTCGTACGACTTACGCTTCGCCGGGTCCCCGAGCACCGTCCAAGCCTGATTGATGCGCTGCATCTCTCGTTCGTTCTCTTGTCGCTTGGCACTCGTGGCTGTGGTGTGGAAATCAGGATGATGATCCCGCGCCAGCTTGAGATATGCCTTGCGAACGGCATCCGACGATGCCGAGGAGTCGACCCCGAGGGTCTCGTAGTGCGTCGGCGAACCGTGGGCGGCCATGATCAGCGCCGGTCCAACGGATCAACGATGACGCCCGTCATCGCAACGCCGCCGGAAAGAATCTGAACCGCCGAGCCGATCTCGGCCGCTCGCGCCACAGGCGCAAGCACCAAGGCCGGGTGGAGCTCGCCAAGACACGGAGCGGCGCTCGTGACTGTTCCGATCACGGTGTCGCCCTGCCGGATCTCGTCCCCCAGCGATGGGCCACTCCCGATGTCGTAACCGTTCTCCACCTCGATGAGTCGCACAGGGCGCGGCACGTTGCCCCCACGGCTGTCGATGCGAGCCACGAGTTCCTGACCGGTGTAGCAGCCCTTGGTGAAGCTGACCGAGGCCTCGATTGCCCACGCACCGGCTTCGCCGGGAATGGTTTCGTCAGTCAGTTCGGCTCCGAGAGAGGGCACGCCGTGTGTTATCCGATGGCGCTCAAGTGATGCCGGTGACACAACGGCGTTGTCGACGTACTTCGCCGCCGCGCCCTCGCCAACGGCGAGGAGGAGGTCCGATCCGGCAACGCCCGGGCCTACCGGGAAACCACGGAGCACATCGGGGTGATCTTCCATGCCGAATTTCGGCGTCAACGGATCCCAGCGATTACACACGAGAGCCCATGTCTGCGGTTCGCTGATGGTTGCGTCGGTTCGCAGGAGAAATCGCCGCAATCGGGCAAGAAGTACGTCGCCAAAACCGGGTTCCACCTCGAGGCGGAAATCGTCGTCGGCAAGACGATGAACCCGAAGCCATGCGCTCACTTTGCCGTTCGGCTGAAGGATGAACGACCACGCACTCGTGCCAGACATCGCCATGACGTCCTGGCTCAGCTGCCCTTGGAGATAGCGGCCGGCATCGGGCCCCTGCACAGAGATGACCTCGCGTCCGACGATCGCTCCCGCACCCGTCCCGTTCAAGGCATCGAACCCGTCACGGATCTCGTCAATCGTCCAAGTAGTCATGGCCCAAGTGTCGCAGCCCGAGGAGTCGATTGCAGCACCAACCGATCGAACCGCTCAGGAGTGAGGTCGGCCCCGACGCTGCGCCGTCATCTTTCGGGCACCGTCGACCGCGCTGAGCAATGCCCGCGCCTTGTTGTGACATTCGAGATCTTCGTGCTCAGCAACACTGTCGACGACGATGCCCGCGCCCGCCTGAACGTGCGCCATTCCGTCGGCGCCGACGACAAGGGTGCGGATCGCAATTGCCGTGTCGATTGTTCCCGAGAAATCGATATACCCCACGACACCGGCATAGGGACCGCGCTTTATCGGTTCGAGTTCATCAATGATCTGCATCGCGCGAACCTTTGGCGCACCCGAAACTGTTCCCGCCGGAAGCGTCGCTCGGAGGACATCGATCGGCGTTCGTCCCGGAGCCAGTTCACCTGAAACCTGCGAGGTGAGATGCATCACGTGGCTGTAACGCTCGAGAACCATCATCTCGTCGACCTGTTCGGTTCCGAACGAGACGACTCTTCCCACATCGTTGCGAGCCAGATCGATGAGCATCACGTGCTCGGCCAGTTCCTTCGGATGCTCACGAAGTTCTGCTCCGAGACGGCGATCTTCCTCGTCGGTCGCTCCGCGACGTCGGGTCCCTGCGATCGGTCGGGAAATGACACGACCGTCGACGAGTTTCACCATCGGTTCAGGTGACGATCCGGCCAGGCTGAGCGCTTCGGTGCGCAGGAAGTACATGTACGGGCTTGGGTTGACCTGACGGAGCACTCGGTAGAAATCAAATGGATCTGCGTCGAGCTGGAATGAGAAACGCTGCGACAGAACGACCTGGAAAATGTCGCCGGCGAGAATGTGTTCCTTCGCCGCGGCGACAGCTGCGGCGTATTGCGCCGTCGACATCGACGAGCTGACCGCCGGAAGCACTGGTTCGGCCGGAGGGGGCAGCACCATCGGTTCGTCGAGCGGCTTCGCTCCATCCACTGCGAGTTGATCGAGGCGGACGATGGCTTCGTCGTAGAGACGATCAAGTTCGTCGCGTCCGGCTCCGGCGGGAACGAGGACGTTCTCGATCAGCGTCACCCGCTGACGAAAATGATCGAATGCTGCGAGCTGACCGATGATCGACATGACGGCATCGGGATAACCCGTGGCATCGTGCGGAATCGAGGGAAGGTGTTCGACCTCGCGAACAACGTCGTAACCGAGATAGCCGACGACGCCGCCATGCAACGGCGGAAGTTCATCGAGAATCGGTGAGCGGTAACGCTCAAGGATCCACTCAATCGCCGCGAGGATCCCTTTGTCGCGCGGCATCTCGGCGGGCAGATCACCTTCGACCGACAGGACTCCGTCGCTGAGGACCAGAGTCGCGAGGGGATTCCGCCCGAGAAATGACCAACGGCTCCAACGCTCACCGTGTTCCACCGATTCAAAGAGGAAACCCGGTTGATCGTCGCCACAGAGACGCGCGAATGCAGCCACCGGCGTGATCAGGTCGGCCAGAAGTTCTCGCCACACGGGAACAACTGTGTGGGTTTGCGCCAAAGAGTGGAACTCGTCGCGAGTCGGCTTATGCATTGGTTCAGTCGTTCGAACCGAACGAGGTGAAGAAACAGGAGAAGTTGCCCGTGTGGCAGGCGCCGATGCCCTCCTGCTCGACGACAAAAAGCAACGTGTCGCCGTCACAGTCGAAATAGGCCTCGCGTACATACTGGCGATCGCCAGACGTTTCACCCTTGCACCAGTACTCCTGACGCGAACGGCTCCAGAACCAGGTACGACCGGTCTCGAGTGTCGTGCGCAGCGAGTCTGCGTTCATCCACGCCATCATCAGCACCCGACCGGTCCCCTGTTCCTGCACGATGGCCGGAACAAGACCATCAGAGTTGTAGGTGACAGCGGCGAGTTGTTCGGCGGTGACGGTGATCGGGACACTCTCAGGCATGCGGCAACGCTAGCGGTGCGGACTACGAGCCACGAACGGGTTTCGCTCAGCTGTGACTGCAGGATCAGAGATAGAGCCCGGTACTGCCCTCGGCAAGACGCTCCGCCGCGACGGCGTGGACATCGCGCTCGCGCAGGATGATGTAATCCGAGCCCCGAACCTCGACCTCATAGCGATCCTCAGGGCTAAACAAAACCTGATCTCCCGGTTCCATTGCACGAACATTCGGGCCGACGGCCACGACCTCGGCCCACACCAGCCGTTTGTTGAGTTGAGCTGTCGCCGGAATCAGGATTCCGCCAGTCGAGCGCCGCTCGCCCTCAGGACCGCCAATATCCACGAGCACTCGGTCGCTGAGCATCTTGATGGGCAGACTCTCGCCCGAACGTCCGACGCCGTCACTCAACATGTCCACTGTCTGGGGTGAGGTCACGCCGTGACGGTACCGTCTGGGATCGTGACTTACGACAGCGTGCCTCTCCCACTGACCCTGCACACCTCGGATGGCATCGCCCTCGAAGCCGAGGTGAGGCTCCCTGATCCGGACGCCGTTGTCGAGGAACCCGTGACTGGCGCCGTTGTGCTGGCCCATCCCCATCCCCTTCAGGGCGGGTCGATGACCTCACTCGTGACGAGTGAACTCTTCCGACTCCTCCCCCTCCGGGGCATCGGCGTGGTGCGCTTCAACTTTCGTGGAGTTGGTAAATCCGAAGGCGAACACGGGGATGGCCGGGCCGAGTCGCTCGACATCACGGCCGCGATCGACGCCCTCATCCCGCTTTGGCCTCAGCATCCCCTTGTTCTCTGCGGATGGTCATTCGGCGCTGATGTGTCGCTTTCGATGACCGACGATCGACTCGACGGCTGGGTCGGAATCGCACCTCCACTGCGCATTCTTCCCCGAGAAGAGATCAGTGCCGCCGCCGGAGCAGATTCCCGCCCGAAGCTCCTCATCATCCCCGAGCACGATCAATTCCTCGTCCCCGAAGCCGCAGCCGAGGCCACGAAAGATTGGACAAACACCCGACTGGAAACGATCAAGGGTGGCGATCATTTCCTTGTGGGTCGCACCGACAAAGCCGCTCGACTCGTGGCGTCATTTCTGACCGAGCTCGCCTAGGCAATCGGCGCACGAACCCACGACGCTCCCGGCGTGGGCGATGGCACTGCTCAGGGGCGAACGTTCACGCCAGCGGCAGCAAGATGCGCCTTTGCTTCGTGAACCGTGTGCTCACCGAAATGGAAGATCGACGCGGCGAGCACTGCATCAGCGTTGCCAATGGTGACACCCTCGACCAAGTGCTGCAGCGAACCAACGCCGCCGGAAGCGATCACGGGGACACCAACAGCAGCACAAACCGCCGCCGTCAGCTCGAGATCGAAACCATCACGGGTTCCGTCGCGGTCCATGGATGTGAGAAGGATCTCGCCCGCTCCGAGCTGTTCGGCCTTGCGCGCCCATTCAATGACATCAAGCCCCGTCGCCGTGCGCCCGCCGTGGATGAATACTTCCCACCCATCCCCCATGTCGCCCTCGGGAGTGCGGCGTCGGCGAGCATCGATCGCGACAACCGCGCACTGGTTACCGAACTCAGCAGCGATCTCCGAGATCAGTTCCGGACGCTCCACGGCCGCCGTATTCACCGAGACCTTGTCGGCCCCGGCTCGCAGCAGACGGCGCGCATCATCGACACTGCGGATCCCACCGCCGATGGTGAACGGAATGAAGACCTGCTCGGCGGTGCGGCGGACAACGTCGACAATCGTCTCGCGCTGGTCCGATGATGCCGTGATGTCGAGGAAGATGATTTCGTCGGCGCCTTCAGCGTCGTAGCGCGACGCGAGTTCCACCGGATCGCCGGCGTCGCGCAAGCCAATGAAATTCACGCCCTTCACGACGCGACCAGCATCCACATCGAGGCAGGGAATAACACGTGCGTTCCTCATGCGATCAGACCGTTCCATCCGGCGACATCGCCGAGGCAGCTAGCGCTTCACCAAGGGTGAACGCGCCCTCATAGAGAGCACGTCCAACGATCGCTCCCGAGAGTCTGCGGCCACCTGAGCGAAGTGCGTCGAGGGCACGAAGGTCGTCGAGGGATCCGACGCCACCTGATGCAATCACCGGCAGCTCAGTCGAATCGAGGACATCGCCCAATCCGACGAGGTCCGGTCCACTCAGGGTTCCGTCCCGACCGATCTCGGTGACGATGAGTGCTTCGACGCCGGCGTCGGCGAACTCCTTGGCGACGTCGAGAAGGTCACGGCCTGAACCTTCCTCCCAACCGCGAACGGCCACCTCGCGCCCGCGGGCGTCGAGGCCAACGGCGACCGACATCCGCGATGCAAGGGAGCGAACCAGTTCCGGTTGCTCTAGCGCCGCCGTCCCGAGAACAATCCGCGAGACGCCAACCGCGAAGAGAGCATCAGCGGACGCTTCGTCGCGAATGCCGCCACCCGTTTGGATCGGAACGCTCACCGCATCGGCGATCGCCGCGATGATCTCCCGATTGCGCGGAGTGCCGCTGCGCGCTGCATCGAGATCGACGACATGGATCCACGCGGCACCAGCCTCGGCGAACGCGACTGCTTGTGCGACCGGATCGTCGTTGTAGACGGTTTCCTTGCCGTAGTCACCCTGGTACAGCCGCACGGCGCGGCCATCGCGGAGATCAATTGCGGGATAGAGATCCATCAGGCTGCTGCTCCGGTTCGTGCGACATCAACAAAGGCGCCAAGCATCTCGAGCCCAGTCCCGCCTGATTTTTCAGGATGGAACTGCGTCGCCCAAAGTGAACCGCGCTCAACCGCCGCGGCCACGGGCCCTCCGTAGTCACAGGTCGCGACGACAAAAGGAGCGTCAGCATCTGCGGCATAGGAGTGGACGAAGTAAACCCAGACCGGATCATCAACCGTCGCGAAAAGTGCTGACGGACGGTCGACCGAGAGTCGGTTCCATTGCATCTGTGGCCGTTTCACCGTGTCGGGAAGTAGTCGCAAGACGCCGGGCAGAACTCTGAGGCCGGCAACCCCGGGTGATTCGTCGGACCCTTCGTAGAGCAGTTGCATTCCGACACAAATACCGAGGAAAGGACGGTTGCCCGTCGCCGACTCGATGGCCAGTTCGTCGAGTCCCGACGAACGCAGAGCGCTCATGCATGCGCCGAACGCTCCGACGCCGGGAAGAACAACAGCATCAGCGTCGCGAATCAATCCTGCGTCGGCCGTGAGCCGCGCGTCGGCACCCATATGCTGCAGTGCCTTCTGGGCTGAACGGAGATTGCCGATCCCGTAATCGAGCACGGCGATGAGCGGCCGGGAGTCCGGGTCGGTCACAACACGCCCTTGGTGGAGGGAACTCCTCCTCCTTCGATGCGGACCGCGTCGCGCAGCGAGCGAGCTACACCCTTGAAGGTTGCTTCGACGATGTGATGGGTGTTGACACCGCGTACGCGCGTCACGTGCAGCGTGATTCCAGCCGCAGTCACGAAGGCGCGCCAGAACTCTTCGACCAACTGGGGATCGAACGGCGGATCGCTCAGAATCTTCTGACCGGGAAACTCGACTTCGTAATAAAGGAAAGGACGGCCGGACAGATCGAGGGCGACATCAATGAGCGCCTCGTCGAGGGGAACGCGGTTCGAAGCGAAACGCGTGACACCAGCCTTGTTTCCAGCGGCCACGGCGAATGCTTCGCCCAGAGCGATGCCGACATCCTCGACGGTGTGATGCGCATCAATGTGGAGATCGCCCGATGCGTTCACGATCAAGTCGAAACCGCCATGCCTTCCCAACTGGGCCAGCATGTGATCGAAAAATGGGATTCCTGTCGATGTCTCCACCCGACCGTTGCCGTCGAGATCGATCTCGATGGCGATTTCGGTCTCGCCGGTTTTCCGCGCAACGGTGGCGGCCCGGCGATCATCGGGTGTGGGTTGTGCACTCATGCGAGAACTTCCTTCAGGGCAGCGAGAAATGCGTCGTCTTCGGCCGGTGTTCCGACGGTAACCCGAAGGCAACCACTGAGGTGGGGCATCGACGAGAAGTTGCGGACAAGTACCGATCGTTCCACGAGACCCTTCCACACCGAGGCTCCGTCCATTCCGAGGGGGCGGAACAGGATGAAATTGGCACCCGACGGCCAGGTCTCGACGGGAAGCTCGGCCAGAGCGGCAGCCATCCGGTCTCGCTCGGCGACAAGCCGATCCACCCGGGCATTCATTTCGTCGAGGTGATCGAGCGCCAAGCGTCCGGCGATCTGTTTCAGTGCGTCGAGGTGATACGGGAGGACAACCTTGTCCAGTTCGGAGACGATCTGTGCCGGACCCACGAGATACCCGAGACGTGCCGCCGCCATCGACCAAGTCTTCGAGAACGTTCGCGTCACAACCAAAGGCGTGTCTGCGTCGATCATCCCGACTGCCGACCACGGAGCGAACTGGCCGTATGCCTCATCAACCACGAGTAGGCCGTCGACCGCTTCCACCTCAGCGAGTGTTGCGCGGACAACCGATTCGTCGTCGACGATTCCGGTCGGGTTGTTCGGAGAACAGAGAAACGAGACAGCGGGGCGCGAACCGCGGATGACACGGCGAACTTCGTCTATGTCGATCGAGAGATCGTCGGCGCGGCGCCCTTCGGCGACCGCCGTGCCGGCTATGCGAGAGATATGTGAGTGCAACGCATAGGTCGGCTCCCAAACCGCGGCGGTACGACCCGCCCCGCCGTAGGTCAGCATCACGGTTTGCAGCACTTCGTTCGATCCATTCGCCACAAAGATCTGTTCTGGTCCGACGCCATGAAGTTCACCAATGGCGGATCGGAGTTGCAGCGCCGCACGATCGGGATAGCGATGCCAGTCAACAGACGCGACAGCGGCGGCAAGATCGCGAGACCATCCCTCGGGCGGTGCTTCAGGAGATTCATTCGTGTTTAGGCGAACGGCGACGTTCACCTGCGGGGAGTGATATCCCTCCATGAGCGCAACGTCATCTCGCGGTTGGATCATCACTCCGCCCCGAGTGCGCGTTGGCGCAGACGAACCGATTCCGCGTGCGCGGCGAAACCTTCCGCGTCGGCCAATTCGGCGACGACAGGTGCTGCGATATCGAAACCTTTTCGATCGACGTCAATCACATGGACCTGCTTCGTGAAATCGTCGACCGTCAGAGCACTCCCATAACGGGCGCTGCCGAACGTGGGCAGCACATGACTCGGCCCTGCCACGTAGTCGCCGATGGATGCGGGCGCCAAGGGACCAAGGAAGACCGCCCCTGCGTGACGGACCGCCGGAACAAGTGATTCAGGATCGGACGTGATGAGTTCAAGGTGTTCGGGAGCGATGTGATTCGCAACGACCATGGCTGCCTCGGGTCCGTCGACGAGCGCACAGAAACCGCCTTGAGCGAACGTTGCCTCAATCTCGCTCTTGCGGGGAGCTTCGCCGACGAGACGCATCAGGGCCGTGTTGACCGCGTCGGCAACCGATTCGTCCCAAGTGATCAGCCACGCCAGACCATCGGGTCCATGCTCGGCCTGAACCATGAGATCGATCGCTACGAAATCCACCGGTGCGCTGCTATCGGCAACCACGACGATTTCGGAAGGACCAGCGAACGCCATCGGAACACCAACGAGTCCGGCCACTTCGCGCTTGGCGAGTGCAACGAACACGTTGCCCGGGCCGGCGATCACGTCGACAGCGGCAAGGGATTCCGTTCCGTACGCCATTGCCGCGATCGCTTGAGCGCCACCGACGGCATAGACCTCGTCAACACCGGCCAAAGCGGCGGCAGCAAGAGTTGCAGTCGCGATTCGACCAGTCTCGCGATCCGGCGGAGTGCACAGGACCACCTCGGGTACCCCGGCAACACGGGCGGGTACCGCTGTCATGAGGACCGATGACGGATACGAGCCTCGTCCCCCGGGCACATAGCAACCGGCCCGGTCTACGGGAACGGAACGGCCACGAACGGTTATGCCGCCACGGGTGAAGGAATGATCTGAACGTCGCTGAGTCTCATGAAAAGCGCGAACCGAGTCGCGCGCAGCGGTGAGAGCAGCGACGAGTGTGGCTGGAGCGTCGGCAAGAGCGGCATCAATCTCCTGCTGGCTCACGCGATAGGAATCCGCCGCCACCCCATCGAAGCGCTCGGTGTAGTCGCGCAAGGCAACGTCGCCGCGTTCGCGCACATCGGCCACGATCGCCTGTACGGCCGCAATCGGACCTTCGCCACCGGGATCGGGACGCGGCAGATCGTTGACGAGATCGGCACCGGTTCGGCCACGAAGATCAAGACGGTTCAACACGAGGCAAGACGCTAGTGGTCCTGCCCACGGGAACCCGAACCAATTATGTAGATCGCGGCAGGCCAATCGCGACCGTCGATCACCGACCGCCAGAACCGGACTTTGCGCCTATTTCATCCGACGCGTCGCAGCGACCAATCGGCGATGGGCGGTTCGTAACGATCGTTCGACTTCAAACAGGTCGTACGCCAACGACTCGTCACCGGCCGCGTGAACTTCCTCGGCGACCCGGCTCACGTGCTTGACAAGATCGTCAAGGCTCGTCGTGACACTCGAGAGTTGCGCTTCTCTGTTCTCCACGCTGGCGAGTATTCCAGACAAACTTGGGGCAAAAAGATGCCGACGCCCCCGAGGGGGCGTCGACGAGGCGTCACTGGGCGGCGGATCCCAGATGTTGACGCCATGCCAGGTGGCGGGACCTGGCAGAAGGCAATGTATCCCACCAAATTTGGGAATTTGACGAAAATGATCCAAAAAGGCTGGGGACGGACAAGAGTCACATGATCGTCAAAAGGCAGGTCACCGCATTGTAAGTTCCCTATTTCGGTTTCGGCATTTCCCGAGGTAACGGTGTCAAACCAGCGAGCTGGGGCAGAAGTCATTCAAAATGCATGAGGCGCACTTAGGTTTGCGGGCGGGACACGCGCGACGTCCGTGCAGGATCAGAAGAAGACTGAACAGTCCTCGGTCCGCCGGGCGCACCATCTCGTTGAGCGCGTATTCGACCTTGACCGGATCGGTCTGGTCCGTCAGTTGCAGCCGCAGCGAGAGTCGACCTACATGCGTGTCGACCGGAAGCCCAGGAAGATCCATGGCCACGCTGCGCACGACGTTCGCCGTTTTGCGTCCAACTCCGGGCACCCCCACCAGATCCTCCATGGACGAGGGAACCTGACCCCCGAAGCGATCGACGAGCGCCTGTGCCATTCCGATCAGTGATCGCGCTTTGTTCCTGTAGAACCCCGTGCTTCGAACGAGTTCCTCCACTTCCTCCTGAGAGGCCATCGCCAGATCCTCGGGGGAGGGAAATCGTGCGAAGAGCGCCGGAGTCACAAGGTTCACCCGCACATCGGTGCACTGCGCCGAAAGGATGGTCGCAGCCAGCAGTTCGTACGGATTGCGATGATCGAGTTCGCAGTGCGCGTCCGGGTATTCATCCCTCAGGCGGGCCAGGACCTCTCGGGTCCGTCCTTTAGGAGTGCGCGGTCTAGTCATTGCCAAAAGAACCCTAGCGGTGGCGCACAAGTAGCCTCAGAGATGTGCGTGCCGAGATCCGTGATGACAACAACACCCTCGTGCTGCTTGAGGCGGATCCGGCTTCGGTGGCCGATGACGACTACGCAACCGAACACGGGCTTGTGTGCTGCCGCGAAATCCTCCAGCTCCGGCGGCCCCTTCCGCTTGACGAGCGAACTGATCTCGACGTCCGTCCATTCGCCGAACACGACACCGATGCATTCCTGTCGGTAAACAACCGGGCCTTCGCATGGCATCCCGATCGTTCGCACTTGACGGCCGATGATCTTCACGAACGCATGGCTGAATCATGGTTCGACCCAAATGGATTTCTCGTCCACGAAACCAACGGCAAGCTCGATGGATTCTGCTGGACAAAAGTCCATGAAGCTCTCGACGATGAACCCCAGCTCGGCGAGATCTATGTGATTGCGGTCGATCCGGATTCACACGGAGTAGGACTTGGCCG
The DNA here is from genome assembly GCA_945878725.1 of Bifidobacterium breve. Taxonomy (GTDB): domain Bacteria; phylum Actinomycetota; class Acidimicrobiia; order Acidimicrobiales; family Acidimicrobilacustridaceae; genus Acidimicrobilacustris; species Acidimicrobilacustris thunensis. The sequence continues at coordinate 124,570 of CAMCTY010000003.1, forward strand.
AGCGCTCACAATGGCTGGCCTGCAATTGCTTTCCGACGCAGGAATCACCGTCGGCATGCTTCATGTCGAGAGCGGCAACATCGCCGCGGTCACCATGTACGAAAAAATGGGGTTCCACATTCACGGAATCCATCGCTGGTGGGCCGCCGAAGGAACTCCTCCCCCAGTGACCTCACACCTGTGAAGACGACTCGGTATGACCTCACGAGGGACGATCTCGCCTCAATGCTGGACGGTGAACCCCGCTATCGGGTCGACCAGATCTGGACCGGCCTCTACGAACACAAGCTTGCTCCCGACGAACTGAGCACGCTTCCAAAATCGCTCAGGTCTCGCTTGGTCGAGGAACTACCGCCGGCACTCACCCCTGTGGCCGAATCGGTTAGTGACGACGGCGACACCGTGAAGTGGCTCTGGTCATTGTCCGACGGCGCTTCGATCGAAACCGTCCTCATGCATTACCGCGACAGGTCGACCGTTTGTGTCAGCACCCAGGCCGGCTGCGCGATGGCCTGCGGATTCTGTGCGACCGGTCAGGCTGGCTTCGAGCGGAATCTTTCGGTCGGCGAAATCGTCGAGCAGGTCGTGATTGCCGCTCGACGTGCCACCGAGGGAACCCCAAGTCGGCGACTCTCGAATGTGGTGTTCATGGGCATGGGCGAGCCCATGGCCAATTACGACCGCGTCATCGGAGCGGTGACGCGAATCCATGGCGATCTCGGACTCTCGGCCCGACACCTCACGATCTCCACGGTCGGGATCATCCCGGGGATCCGCCGGTTGGCTACCGAGCCACTTCCGGTCAATCTCGCTGTCTCACTTCACGCTGCGAACGACACGCTTCGCGACGAACTCGTCCCCATCAATCGCAGATATCCGATTCGTGATCTCGTCGCCGCGTGCGGTGATTACCTCGAGGCGAAGAATCGCCGATTGTCGTTCGAATGGGCGCTCATTGGCGATGTAAACGACCGTGATTCCGACATCCGTGAACTCGCAGCCATCGCCCGTGATCTACGCGCTCACGTGAATCTCATTCCGCTCAATGCCACTCCCGGTTGGCCCACCGTCGGATCGTCGCCCGAACGAGTGAAGGTTTTCTGCGAGCGGTTGTGTGATCTCGGTGTCAATGCCACCGTGCGCGCCAATCGCGGCACCGAGATCGATGCCGCGTGCGGACAACTGCGCGCGGCACACGAGATCGGGAAGAACACATCGAACGAGATCACGCTCGGCGCTACACGTCGTGGGGTGTCGGGCGAAGCGTGATCTCCGGCGTGGCACGGATCATCCCGTCGAGCGCCTCATCAATCCCGACAACCTGATAGGCCCAGACCACCGAGCCAGTCACTGATCCCTCGATGACAGCGCCGGGTCCGATGACGCTGCCACTGACTCGTGCCCGCTCGCTGATCGTGGCCGAAGGATCGATGATCGACTCGCCGATGAATCCGACGGCGAACATGTTCGCCCGCAGATAATCGCCCGGAGTTCCGCAGTCGACGAACGGCAATCCGGATCTGACGACGTCGAGCACTCCCGCTTCATGGGCATTGCGCCAGACGACCTCGTAAAGACCAGTCGGGACTGGCTTGAGGTCCCTCACGAATGACCATGGAAGGACACTTGCCACGACACCGATCGTCGGCCCGAACGCGTCGGTCTCGTGGGCGAGCACCGTGACTCGGTCGGGGTTCCGGGAGGCCAACAAGCCATCGAGCGGATCAGTGCTCCATGCATCGGCGTTCACGACGAGTACATCGCGACCGTCAATCCACGGAAGCAGATTCGCGATTGCACCGGCCGTTCCCAATGCTTCGGGTTTTTCGACGGAGACATGAACCTCTGAATCGTTCACTGCTCTGGTGCGTTCGAGGTGATCGAGAATCTCTTCTGCTCCGTGATGCAGGTTGACTGCCACTGCTGCGGTGTGGCGGAGGACCCTGTCGATTGCGAGGTCGAGAAGCGCCACGTTGCCGATCGGACACAGCGGCTTCGGCCGCACCGAATTGAGTGGATCCAACCGGGATCCAGCTCCGGCGGCCAGCACGATTCCAACAATTTCACGATCTGACGCGTGGTCCACTGTCTCCTCCGCTGCCAGACTGTCACCCATGGAAACCCGCCGCTGGACAAACCCGACCCAACCTCAGACTCTTCAGATCGCCGTGATGCTGTTCTACATCTCCGCGGTTTTCGGCGTTCTCGGTGGCGGGTTGTTCAATCTTCTCGGGCTGGCGATCGTGCTCGGTCAGGCCGCCGCCGGGTTTGGCATCGCTAACGAAAAGCGCTGGGGATACTGGATCGGTGTCCTCGTCGCCGGCGTCGGACTCCTCCCCTTCGTCATCTATATCGGCGCCAACGGTGTCGGCTCGATTCTGAGCATCACCCTGCTCATCAGCCTGATCTTCCCCGTCGCCCTGTTCGCGTTACTTGTGCACCCGCAAAGTCGCGAATACCAGCGCATCTGGTTCCGCTGAATCCAGCCCCGCCCTCGCGCCGAAGGCCGTCGGCCGATACCATCCGGCGACACGTTTCCTGTCGTAGCGACAGGAGTGCAACCGGGGGAACTCATGGATTTCAATCTGTCGCAGGTTCTGCGGGCTGTTGCCGGCGCCGTCCCCACCCGGGAGGCGCTTGTGCACCAAGACACTCGCCTCACCTACGCCCAGTTTCTGGCCCGTACCGACAAACTCGCGTCGGCCCTCGGTGAGCGCGGCCTCGGTTCTCATCAGAATCGATCCGAACTCCGGGGATGGGAGTCCGGCCAGGACCACCTCGCCGTCTATCTCCACAACTGTCCGGAATATCTCGAGAGCATGTTCGGTGCGTACGCCGCTCGAGTTGCTCCATTCAATGTGAACTATCGCTACGTGGCCGAGGAACTCCGTTACCTCCTCGCCGACTCCGGAGCCCGGGCCATTGTTTTCCACTCGGCTTTTGCTCCGACGTTGCAGGCAATCCGAGCAGAACTTCCCGACCTTCAGGTGCTACTCCAGGTCCGAGACGAATCAGCGAACGAACTACTTCCCGGTGCCGAATGGTACGAAGACGCACTCGCTTCCGCCCCGCCATTCGTTCCACTTGAGGTATCGGCCGATGACCTCTACATCCTCTACACCGGCGGCACGACGGGCATGCCCAAGGGTGTTCTTTGGCGTCAGGGCGATATCTACCCCGCCGCACTCGGAGGTCGGAAAATCTCGACGGGTGATGAATACCCGTCGCTCGACGCGATCATCGAGAACACGCTCGAAGGTGGCACCCGTGTGCTTCCGTCGGCACCATTTATGCATGGTGCCGCGCACTGGATGGCGATCAACGCCTTCGGCAACGGCAACACAATCGTGCTTCCCGATCGCGCCTCCACGTTCGACACCGCCGATGTGTGCGCCACGATCGAACGGGAAAAGGTCAACATCATGCTCATCGTGGGCGATGCGTTCGGCCGTCCACTCCTTGACGAAATCGACAGGGAACCGCACGACCTCTCGTCGTTGATGCTGATCGTCAGCGGTGGTGCCGCGCTCTCGGCACCGGTCAAAGGAAGTCTCCTGCAGCGACTCCCCGGTATGGCGATCATGGACGGTCTCGGCTCATCGGAAACCGGCCAGCAAGCGAGTCAAGTCAGTGGCGCCGGTGGACCGGTCAGCACAGGCACGTTCAACCCCGGCAAGGGCATGGCCATTGTGAGCGAGGACCTTTCGACAGTGCTCGGAGCCGGAACCGACGAGCTCGGATGGCTCGCCCAGCACGGTCGGGTCCCGCTTGGCTACCTCGGCGATGAACAAAAGACTGCTCGCACGTTTCCGACAATCGATGGCGTTCGCTATTCGGTTCCCGGCGACCGGGCGCGGGTGAACGGCGACGGACTCCTTGAACTGCATGGGCGCGATTCCGTCACCATCAATTCTGGAGGCGAGAAGATCTTCGCCGAGGAGGTCGAAGCGGCTCTTGCGCATCATCCGGCCGTCTATGACGTCATCGTGACCGGACGAGATTCAACCCGATGGGGCTCGGAAGTTGTCGCCATCGTGCAGTTGCGCGACGGGTTCGCTGTCGAAAGCGCCGAACTTCTCGACGTCTGCGGACAGCACATCGCTCGATACAAGTTCCCGAAAGAGATCCTCTTCGTCGACCGCGTCGTGCGTTCACCCGCTGGAAAGTCTGACTACCGATGGGCAAAGTCAGTCGTCAACTCCGGGCCGACCGACTGATCCTCCCCTGCCACACCAACAGCCCGATGTCGCCCTAGCCTGAACGACCGGTGACTACGCGCAGCGCTAATCGACGAGCACTCGAGATCCTCGGGGTCACAGCGATCGTGATCCTCTTGGCGTTCGCTGGGATTCGATTCGCGACCCTCGACTCCGGAGCCTCCAGTTCACAGGCCACCAATCCGACTTCACGGGTTGGTAACAGCGCACAAGCGACTTCTCCCAGCGATCCCATCGCCAAGTACCGCAAGGCCGGGTGGATCGCGGAGGAAAACGCGAAACCGGGAACGACCGATTGGCATATCCCCGACGACAGAGCGATGTGGGCCAAGATCCAGGGCTACGCCAGCGCAACCAGCATCAACTTCAGCGAGTCCGTCACTATTTACGTTTCGACTGCGGCGAAAAGTTGGCAGGTGTCTGCCTACCGGATCGGATACTACGGCGGTCCCGGTGGGCGGCTCGTTTGGCGCAGCGCCCCTCAACCCGGAGTGAACCAGCCAAAAGCAACGGTTGAAAACCCCACAAAAACATGGAGCGCGCCCTGGACACCGTCGCTCACGATCGACACCGACGAGACATGGCCTCCCGGGCAGTATCTCCTTCGACTTGAGAGCGACAACGGTGGTGCGACGTTCGTACCGCTCGTAATCCGTGATGACGGGAGCCGCTCAGACATCCTCATGCAGAGCGCGGTGACGACGTGGCAGGCCTACAACGGTTGGGGCGGCGCCAGCATCTACACCGGCAACAGTGGCCGGGCCGACGTGGTCAGCTTCGATCGCCCGTACACCGGCAACGGCAGTGGTGAATTCCTCGGCCGCGAGTTCGAGTTCATCTGGTTTGTCGAGCGCGTGGGTTACGACGTCTCGTACTGGACCAACATCGATCTTCATGAGCGCGGTGAACTCGCCCTGAACCACCGCGGCATCATCATTCCGGGACACGACGAGTACTACACCGTACAAATGCGCACGAATTTGGAAACCGCCCGTGACGCGGGGGTGAACCTCGGTTTCTTCGGGGCAAACAATGTCTACCGCCGGATCCGCCTGGAGAATTCGCCCAGCGGATCCAGTCGGAAAATGGTCAACTACCGCGACGCATCACGAGATCCGCTCAACGGCAAGAACCCTGCTGAGGTCACCACCAGTTTCCGCGAAGCCCCGAATGCGAATCCTGAAAGTTCGCTGATCGGCAACTACTACGAATGCAATCCTGTCTCTGCGGACTGGGTTGTCGGCGACGCATCCGTGTGGATGTTCGAGGGATCCGGCTTCAAGAACGGCGACCGAGTTCCCAAAATGGTCGGCAACGAATACGACCGTGTCACACAAGGCGTACCAACTCCCGCCAACATCCAAGTCATCGCCCATTCTCCCGTTACCTGTAAGACGCTCACCTCGTGGGCAAACTCAACGTGGTACTCGGCCCCAAGCGGCGCCGGCGTCTTTTCCGCCGGAACATTCGGATGGTCGCCGACCGTCGACGCGATCTGCCCGAATGGACCCGACACCAATGTCGAGTGTCGCGTCGTCAAGGTCACCGAGAATATTCTCGGCGCCTTTTCGAAGGGACCAGCTGGGGCAGCCCATCCGAGCGTTTCGAATCTTTCAAAATTCGGCATTCCGACCCCACGAGTGACTACGCCTTCGGCAACCGGTTCCGGGACGAATTCGACAACTGCACCGACATCGTCAACCACGCGACGTTGAGTGAACGGCTAGCTGTCACCGACGAGGCTTGCGTCGATGACGCCGATCAGATCATCGACGTCGTCGAAGACGTGCTCGGTCGACACGAAGTTCCGTCGGCTCGGGCCTGGCTCCGACAAACCCTCGAGATTCCCGGATCGTGGCGAGTTGTCCGCGATCGGTCGGCATCTCCCGGTGCAGTTCCGTCAATCGTGTCAATCGCTGCATGCCTTCCGACACCCATCCGTCTCGGATCCGTCGCCATCCCCGCCGCGCGCGTCGATTTTGTCGCCACGAGAGCGAGCCACCGAGGACGAGGCCATGCTTCGAGCCTCGTCCGAGAACTCGTTGCTGACAGCGATCGTCGCGGTGATGTCGTTCAACTCTCCGACGGCCTTCCGTACTTCTACCGACAGTTCGGATTCGGTTATGCGCTGGAAGCACCGGGGATGGTTGTCCTCCCGCGCGTCGCCACTGCGAACGTACTTGGCGACTCTTGCGCCGAGGGTGCGTCGATCACTGTCCGACCTGCAGCGACCACGGACATCGCACGCCTTGATCGGTATGTGGCCAAATCATCTTCGGGATATGACATTGCTCCCGGGGAATCCCCTTGGGACACATGGTTCGAGATTTCCTCGTTCGGTCCTGGAACCGATCATCTCCTCGTTGCCGAATCTGATGGAGTACTCGTCGGGTTCACTCGGGCCCATCTCGACAGTGACGATGTGCTGCGCGTCCAAGCCTCATACGCCGATACATCCGAAGTCGCTCGCCTGCTCCATGCTGCACTTTCAGGAGTCGGGAGTGCCGGATTGCTCGCACTCCACTGCGGCAATGCAGTGTGGCGAGATCACCTTGCGGCGCAGGCTCCGGTCATGGCCCTCCCGTTCGGGGTTTCCGCGCGCGTACCCAATCCTGTCGGGCTTCTCCGACTCCTCCGACCAGAGTTCGATCGACGGCTCGACTCTGCTTCCGTGCCAGAACCGGACCGGAATCTTCGCCTGTCGTTATTCACCTCGGCGATCATCCTCGAAATCCGCGCCGGAATGATTGCCGACGCCCGTGCGGCCTCCCCGTCCGACGATGCGGCATCTCCCGAAGATGTTGCCATCGCCCCCGACTGGTTTCCGGCACTCGTGCTTGGCCGCTGGGGAGCGGAGGAACAGACAAGACGCGTCGACGACGCCATCGCCGGGGCCCACTCAACGACCCTGAACACTCTCTTTCCCGCCCTGAACGCACACGCCCTCGTCGATCTCTAGCCCCCCATCGCCTCCGATACGGTCGCGAACCGCCAGCACCCGTAGGCTGAACTCGTGGTCGACATGGATGCAGAAAATCTCCCCCAAGGTGACGAGAAGGTCCGGGCTGTCCGATCGATGTTCGATTCGATCGCCCCTCGCTATGACCTCGTGAACCGAATCATGACGTTCCGTATGGACGTCCGGTGGCGTAAGCGCACGGTCCGCGAACTCGCTCTTGCTCCGGGTTCGCTAGTCGCGGATCTTGCGTGCGGAACCGGAGATTTCTGCCGTGAACTCGAAGCACAAAAACTCCGGCCCGTCGGCTTTGACCTCTCGTACGGAATGCTGGCTGCCGCCCGCACCTCCGCTCCGCTCACCGAGGCCGACATTTTGCGCCTCCCAGTTCCCGATGCGTCGCTCGACGGAATTACCTGCGGCTTCGCATTGCGCAACCTGGTCGAACTTGAGGCGTTCTTCGTCGAACTCTCTCGGGCAGTTCGCCCCGGCGGTCGGATTGCGATCCTCGAGGTCGCCGAACCGCCCAATCGATTCCTGCGCTGGGGTCACTCGATCTACTTCGGGAAAGTCGTGCCGAAGGTTGGAGGGCTTCTGTCGGATGCCTCCGCCTACCGATACCTCCCGAAGTCCGTGGCGTATCTTCCTGATCCGGCCGTGATGCTCCAACAACTTGCCTCGGCCGGCTTTGTCGATGTGAAGCGCACGCTTCTCTCCACCGGCATCTCGCAACTGATCACGGCGACGCGGACTCAACCCGAGACGTGAGCGAGTTCAGCGGCCTCGTCGCAATCACGCGTCAGCTTGATTTCGAGCCTGACTTGGTTGCCGCCGCCGGTGATTCCGGTTTGCTCTTTGTGCATGAATCGATCGGTTTCGCCGGTATCGATGTTGCGGGAAAGATCCGATTGCCGCGAACAGGCGGCGCCGATGACGCACAAACGGTTCGTGTCGCCCTCGAGTCAATCGAGTGCAAAGGAGCACCGGCGCTCGCTGGCGTCGGAGTCGTCGCTCTCGGAGCACTCCCCTTCGATCCAAGTGCCCGCGGTGAATTGACCATCCCCGCCATCACCATCGCTCGCTGCGCCGATGGGACTAGCTGGCTCACCATCATCGGCCCCGCTGATGATCTCCCCCGCGATCGTCGCATCGAAGCAGTTCTTGGACGGGCCGCATCCGTGTCGCGCGGATTCGCCGGTGACGCCGCTGCGTCAACTGTCGCACTTTCACCTTCGCGGTTCGAGGTTCGCCCGGAGCGGCCCTCCGACGAATGGTGTGACGCGGTCGCGATGGTCACGGAACGAATCGCCGCTGGCCAAGCCCAGAAGGTCGTCCTCGCCCGTGCCGTCGAGATCATTGCCGACCAACCCTTCCGGGCCGGCGCGGTCCTTGCGCTCTTGCGACGATCCTTTCCCGCTAGCTACCTGTTCTCCATTGATGGTTTCGTCGGCGCCACCCCAGAACTTCTCGTAGCCCGCGACGGTGATTCGGTGCGTTCACATCCGATGGCCGGAACCGCTCCCCGCAGCGGCGATCCCGTCGTGGATGCGCGCCTCGCTGCTGCGTTGCTCGCGTCAAGCAACACCATCGACGAACATCGTCAGACCATCGACATGGTCCACGACACGTTGCTGCCCTGGTGCTCCTATCTCGACGAGGAAGACGAGCCCTCCATCGTGGCGATGGCCAACGTGCAGCACCTGTCGACCCGAATCGAAGGCCGCCTCTCCAGCCCGGCCGCCTCTGTGCTCGAACTCGTCGGAGCGCTGCACCCCACACCCGCTGTCGGTGGCGCCCCGCGCTCGGTTGCGCTTGAGATGATCCGTGAACTCGAGGGCCTTGATCGAGGCCGCTACGCCGGACCGGTCGGATGGGTTGATGCTGCCGGCAACGGAACGTGGGCGGTCGGCATTCGCTCCGCCGAACTCAACGGCAACAGTGCACGTCTCTTCGCCGGCGTCGGTGTCGTCGCAGACTCTGATCCCGATACCGAACTCGCCGAAACCCGCGCCAAACTTCAGGCGCTCCTCGGAGCGATCGTCAGGCCCTGAACCATCCCGATGCCCTCGCTGCATCGAGGGCGCGGCTGTTGAGTAACTCGTGCGTCACGACATTGGCTTCACGGTCCGTGTGCACAAGGACCACATGGACTCCTCCGGCCTGAAGCGTTGCGGCCACGGCGACACCAACCGAGAGATCGTCAGCGGCCTCAAGCACAGGCAATCCGTGGGCGTGAACGAGCATCGATAAATCCACGCCATGAGGGGTACCGAAGATCAACTCAAATTCGTCATGGCTCAGCGATGTGGCCGGAGGCAGGAACGAGAAGATTCCGCCACCGTCATTGTCGATCACGACGACACACAGATTGATCCCCCGCCGGTCGACACCAAGCAATCCATTGATGTCGTGAAGGAAAGCGACATCACCGATCAACAGGACCGTGGGGGTTCCGGCGAGGGCGACGCCGACAGCGGTTGAGACCACACCATCGATCCCGTTGGCGCCACGGTTCGAGAAGATCGACAACCCGTCGCGGACCGTTGCATACCACTCGACATCGCGGACCGGCATCGACGACGACACGACCAAGGATCCCCCATCGGGAATCGACGCGACTACAGCACGGGCCGTGCCCGGTTCGGTTCGACTGTCGGGAGCGACGAGTGTCTCGGCGATGGCCCGCTCGGCCGCATCATCGGCGTCGCGCCATAAGGCCAGCCACCTGCCATCGCGATCGTTGTCGATTGCCCCATGTGTTCCGGCGCAGAACTCCGAAGCGGTCACCACATCGAATCGGGTAACTGCCCCCTGCGGATCATTCACGGATCCGGTCGAGTCGACGTGCACCTGATCAACCCCGAGGGCGCCTACCCACTGATTGACAACTTTCGACGATGGGAGCGATCCGAACCGCAAGATCATCTCGGCATCGAGATGCGGTCCGTCGGCGCGCATAAGCGCATCCGCGTGAGCAATAACCATCGGTTGATCGATCCGGCAGCCGCTCCGGGGATCGGCAATCACCGGCCAGTGCAATCGTTTCGCGAGATCGAGAACCGCCATCGGGTCATCGATTCCCGAACCAGCGATGATCACTCCGCGTTCGGGCCACGTTGACACGGGCTCGAAGGTCGTCGGCGCAGCACGACCGGCATTCCCGTTATCGCCATCGATAGTCGGAGGAAGTTCCTCGGCGATTCCGAGCAACGGCTCGTCGAACGGAAGGTTGAGATGCACGGGACCGGGATCGGCTCCAGTCGCGGCTGCGAACGCCGAGCGCGCGATCGCACGCCAGTCGCCACGATTCGTCGGATCCGGAAGATCAACGTCAAGGAACAACCGTGGCGACGAGGTGTAGAGACCTATCTGATCAATCGTCTGCGGGGCACCGACCCCTCGCAACCGCGGAGGACGATCGGCCGTGGCAACGATGAGCGGAACGTGATCGAGAGATGCTTCGACAACCGCGGCGTGGAGCTGTGCCGCTGCAGTCCCGCTCGTGGTCAGCACCAGGACCGGGCGAGCCGACGCACGAGCGATTCCGAGGGCCATGAACGATCCCGAGCGCTCGTCGTGATGGACATGCACGCGTACGCGCTCGTCGCCCACCAGCGCCAGCGCCAAAGGAGTCGATCTCGATCCGGGACAAACGACGGCATCGGTCAGGCCGAGGGCGGCCCATTCATCGACGAGCGTTGCGCAGAACGTCGCGTTCATCGTGGCGATCATTTCGTCCCGGGAGGAAGACACGTCCGCAGCCTATGGGCCTTGGCCGGGGCAGGCCCTACGCTGACCACGTGGAGAACGATGCCAACCCTCGTCCCGGGCTAACCGTGCGCGGCGATGGTCCTCCGATCGTCATGATCCATGGGTTCACACAAACCAAGGCCTGCTGGGGTCTGTTCGCCGAGAACCTCGCCGAGGATCACCAACTGTTGCTGCTCGACGCTCCCGGGCACGGCGACTCGTCCGCACGTATGGCTGATCTTGTCGACGGCGCAGATTTTCTGGCGCAGACCGGCGGTCGCGGGACGTACCTCGGTTATTCGATGGGCGGGAGATTCGCTCTGCACATCGCGCTCCAGTATCCCGGGCTTGTCGAGCGCCTCATCCTGATCAGCACAACCGCAGGAATCGACGACGATGCCGAACGCTCTCGTCGCAGGGAGGCCGATGACACGCTGGCCACCCACATTGAAGACATCGGTGTCGAAATATTCATCGACGAGTGGCTCGCGCAACCGATGTTCTCCTCGATTGCGGTTGATGCATCACTAGCGGACTTACGAAAGGCGAACACCGCCACTGGTCTCGCCTCGAGCCTCCGACTGGCCGGGACCGGAACCCAATCGCCGCTCTGGGCACGGCTTCACGAACTCAACATGCCCGTACTCGTGATCGCCGGGGCAAACGATGAGAAGTTCGTCGCACTTGCCCGCCGTCTCGTCGAGATGATCGGGTCGAACGCGCAACTCGAGATCATCCCCGTCGTCGGCCACAGTGCGCAGCTCGAGAACCCGGCGAGAGCGGCGACGATCGTGCGGGAGTGGCTCAGCCGCTAATGAATAACCCGGCGGTCAACACGATGCCGAAGGCGAGTTGAATCCGGCCGGTCCAGCCCAAGACGGGAATCAGTGCCGCTCCGCGTGCTCCTTCAAGAACCTTCTGAACCGGGATTCGGGCGAGAAGGATTACGAACAGGCACGCAGCACCGAGCGGTCGGTTGGCGAGTCCACAGATGAACGGAACCGTCACGAACGGGATCACCATAAGCAGCACATACAGAATTCGCGTGCGCTTGTCGCCGAGTCGAACTGCAAGCGTGTTCTTGCCCACTTCCGTGTCGCCCGGGATGTCGCGAAGGTTGTTCACAACAAGCAACGCAGTTGCAAACAACCCGACAGGAATCGAAATCAGAAGTGTCAATGGCGTGATTCGCTCGATCTGCACGAAGGCCGATCCGGTCGTTGCCACCACACCAAAGAACACAAACACAAACACTTCGCCGAGCCCTGCGTATCCGTAGGGGCGGGGGCCACCGGTATAAAACCAACCGGCGGCGATGGCCGCGGCACCAACGACAATCAGCCACCACGAGGTAGCAACGGCAAGCGCGAGTCCGATCACAGCAGCAACTCCGAATGCGGCGAAGGCTGCCCGCTTGACGGCCCCGGGACGCTTCACGCCCGAACCGGTCAGACGCATCGGACCGACTCGATCGTCGTCGGTTCCCCTGATGCCATCGGAGTAGTCGTTGGCGTAATTGACTCCGATCTGCAGCGCCAAAGCCACCAGGAGTGCAGCGACGATGCGCCACACGATCAGGCCCTTAAGCGCGTCGGATCCACCGTTCATCCCCGCCGCGGCCGCCGTACCCACGAGTACCGGCACCACAGCGGCTGGGAGTGTGCGGGGGCGAGCCCCTGCGATCCAATCCTTCATAGGTGGCCAAGCCTGCCCCCTGAGCGGCCCGGTTCACGAATCGGCGCCTACCCTTCAGGTTGATGCTCGAACTACTTGCGACAGTCCAGACCGGCACGGCCTTGGTCGAGACCATGCAACGGGCATGGGAGAACGGTGATGCGATCCTTCCGATCGATCCCCGGTTACCGGATGCCGCGGTTTCGACACTCCTTGCGGCGATGCGACCGTCACGACTTGTTCTCGCCGATGGCTTGAGCCGCTCCTGCGATTCACCCCAGCCAATCGAAGACGGCGATGCCCTCGTTGTTGCCACCAGTGGCAGTACCGGCACCCCGAAAGGGGTTGTACACACCCACGCATCGCTGCGGGCCTCCGCTATCTCCACGTCGACCGCGCTCGGCGTCGAACCAGCAACCGACCGCTGGCTGTGTTGTCTGCCTCTCTCGCACATCGCTGGCCTTGCCGTCGTCATTCGCGCGTTGACCTTGGACATGCCCATCGACATCCATGACCGGTTCGACGCCACTGCAGTCATGGCCGCTGCCCGCAATGGCGCCACGCTTACCTCGCTCGTTCCGACAGCGCTCGCCCGCGTCGACGCATCGCTCTTTCGGCGAATCATCGTCGGCGGATCGGCCGCTCCGGCGTCACTTCCCGTGAATTGCCGGATGAGTTACGGAATGACCGAAACCGGCAGTGCCGTTGTTTTCGATGGAACCGCACTTCCCGGCGTCGAGCTACGGATCGTGGACAGCGAAATACAGATCCGTGGCGACATGGTGCTTCGGGCATATCGAGACGGCACTAGCCCGCTCACCGCCGACGGTTGGCTGCACACAAACGATGCCGGCGCGATTGACGAGCGCGGTCTGCTGCACGTGAACGGACGGCGCGGCGATCTAATCATCACTGGCGGCGAGAACGTTTGGCCGACTCCTGTGGAATCAGCGCTGGAACTCCTCGACTCGATTGCCGAAGTTGCGATCGTGGGCCGACCCGATCCCGAATGGGGTCAGGTCGTCACCGCGGTGATCGTCGCCGCCGACCCGGTGTCACCGCCTGATCTCGAATCGCTGCGCGATGCCGTCAAGGCCGTGCTCCCCGCATATTGCGCGCCCCGCCGCCTTGAGATTGTTACGGCGCTCCCCCGCACCGCACTCGGCAAAGTGCAGCGAGCAACCCTCACTCGCACGGTCACCGAATCTGACTGACTACGATCCCAACACACGTTGTGCCAGACCAACCGGGGGATGTAATGACCGATCAGCCAACTCTTCTCGTCGAGCGCGAGGGAGACGTTCTCATCCTCACGATGAATCGGCCGCATCGCCGTAACGCGTTGGTTCCCGACATGCTTGTCCGATTTGCCGACGCATGGGATCTCGCCGATAGCGACGATTCGATCCGGGCCGTCATCCTCACCGGCGCTGGAGACATCGCCTACTGCGCCGGTGGCGATCTCGCCGATGGATGGATGTCCGGAGAAATCACTGAAGAAGCTCGCCTCATCCAGGAACGCCTCAAGGCCGATCCCGGAATCACCGGCAAGGGTCTCCTCCTCACTCACTGGTGCACCAAACCGATCATCGCTGTCGTCAACGGTCAGTGCATGGGAGGCGGTTGCGAGATGCTGCAGCAGACCGACATCCGCATCGCTGAAGAACACGCAACCTTTGGCGTACCTGAGGTCAAGCGTGGGCTCATCGCCGGAGCCGGATCAACCATGCGCCTCAAGCGTCAGATCCCCTACGCGGTTGCGATGGACATGCTTCTCACTGGACGCATTCTTGATGCTGATGAAGCTCTGCGTTGGGGACTCGTCAGTCATCTCGTTCCCACGGGTACCGGTATGGACAAGGCCCGCGAAATCGCTGCGGTGATCTGCGAAAACGGCCCGCTCTCGGTCAAAGCCTCGAAGGCCTCCATGATCGAAACCGGTTGGTTGCCTGAAGCTGAGGCGCAGCCCATCGAGATCGGCCATGTCATCCCGGTCATGCGATCAGAAGATGCCAAAGAAGGAATGAAAGCGTTCGCCGAGAAGCGCAAGCCCGAGTTCAAGGGTCGCTAACCAACCCTTTTCGCTAGGCCAGGTTGAAATCGTCCGGATCCGGACCCATCCGGCCCGAGACAACATCATCAAGCGCGTCGATGGCCGCCATTTCGTCGGAACCCAGTTCGAAGTTGAACACGTCGATGTTCGCGATGATTCGTTCCGGAGTGACCGTCTTCGGGATGACCACGATGCCGTGCTGGATTTCCCAGCGCAACGTGATCTGGGCCGGAGTGCGCCCATGCGCAGCGGCGATCGCCTTGATCGCCGCATCATCAGCCACGCGGCCTCGCGCGATCGGACTCCATGCTTCGGTGACTATTCCGTGTAGATCGTGGAAGTTCCGAAGCGTGCGCTGTTGGAAATACGGGTGCAACTCAATCTGGTTGAGCGCAGGAACGACGCCGGTCGCTTCAACGATCCGTCCAATGTGATCCGGTTGAAAATTGGAAACACCGATAGAACGCACGCGACCGCTGTCGCGAAGCTCGACAAAGGTTTCCCATGTCTCGACGTACCGACCATTCTCGGGTGCGGGCCAATGGATGAGCAGCAGATCCAGATAGTCGAATCCGAGTGCAGTAAGGCTCGCGTCAAACGATTCGAGCGTCTTGTCGCGGCCCTGAAATGAATTCCACACCTTGGTCGTGACGAACAGTTCCTCACGGGCGATACCGGACGACGCCACTGCTTCGCCGACGCCGGCCTCGTTCATGTAGCCCCAGGCGGTGTCGATGTGGCGATAGCCGGCGGCGAAAGCATCACCAACGACGCGTGCCGTCTCCTCGGCCGGGATCTGGAACACACCGAACCCCAACTGCGGAATTCCGTAGCCATCATTGAGCTGAATTGTGGGCACGTCAGGCATTCGAAATCTCCAGATCGGTTCGCAGAACTCGCATTGTTGCCCCGGACGACACCGGTTGCCCATTCCAACCGGCAGACTGACGCCCATGCTTATCCGCGACGAGGAACTCTCCCACCTCTCCCCCTATCTGGCCCAGCACCGTGACAACCCTGTCGAGTGGTGGTCATGGTCCACTGATGCACTCGCCGAGGCCGAGCGACGTGATGTCCCGGTGCTTATCTCGGTTGGATACTCGGCATGTCATTGGTGTCATGTCATGGCTCATGAGTCCTTCGAGGACCCAGAGGTTGGTGCGCTCATGAACCGACTCTTCGTCAACATCAAGGTTGATCGCGAAGAGCGGCCCGATGTCGACGCGGTCTACATGGATGCGGTTCAGGCCATGACCGGTCGAGGGGGCTGGCCCATGACGGTCTTCTGCCTCCCGGACGGACGCCCGTTTTACGCCGGCACCTACTTCCCCAAAGAGACGCGCGGCAATCACCTCGGGTTCTCCGAACTCTGCGGGCGGATCGATGAACTGTGGCGCACCCGCCGCTCCGATCTCGTCGAGCAAGCCGAATCAGTCACCGAGGCCATCGCATCAGGTGACGAGATTCCATCGACCGGCGCGACCCTCGATGATCAACTCTTTACTGCTGCTGCGAATGCCCTCGTCGCCCAGACCGACCAACGCGATGGCGGATTCGGGCACGCCCCGAAATTTCCTCAGACACTCTCGATCGACACCTTGCTTCGTCATGCGATGCGCACCGGCGATACCGAGGCACGTTCGAGCGCATTGCTCTCGCTCGACGCCATGGCGGCCGGCGGCATTTACGACCATCTCGGCGGAGGATTCGCGCGGTATTCGACCGATGGTCGCTGGCTCGTTCCTCACTTCGAGAAGATGCTCTACGACCAGGCCCTACTGGCGCGCGTGTATCTGCACGCGTGGCAACTCACCGGGGAACCCCGCTTCCGACAGACGCTCGACGAGACGATCGGGTACGTACTCAATGAATTGCGCCATCCCGCTGGTGGTTTTTTCGCCGCCGAGGATGCCGATTCCGAAGGTGTCGAAGGCAAGTTCTACGTCTGGTCCATCGACGAGATCCGTTCGATCTGCGGCGACGACGCCGACGAAGTCGTCGAGTGGTACGGCGTAACCCCATCAGGGAACTGGGAAGGTTCGAACATTCTCGAGCGACCCGTGCGGGGAGACCTCGCTCGGTCTGCTGCCGTCGAACGAGGCCGCGCCGCGCTGTTTGCGCATCGCGCCACGCGTATCCGGCCCGGACTCGACACAAAGGTCCTCACCGAGTGGAACGGACTCATGCTGGCCACGTTGGCCGAGGCGGCAGCCGCCACGGGAAACACCGAATGGCTTTCGGCAGCGGTCACCAACGCCGAATTTCTCTGTGCCAATCTCCGCGCACCCGACGGCCGCTGGCTCCGCACCTGGCAGGGTCCGCTCGATCCCGACGCAACTCGTGGCCACGCGAAGTTCCAAGCCTTCGCCGCCGATCACGGCGCACTTGTTGACGCCTTCACCCGACTGGCTGAAGCGACCGGTGACCCCCGATGGCTCGACGAGGCAACGACCACCGCCGATGCCCTCCTCGGGTTGTTCTGGGACAACGATGCCGTCGGTGTGTTCACCACGGGTTCGGACGCCGACTCGCTTGTAGCCCGGCCCAAAGAATGGATGGACAACGCCGTGCCGTCCGCGAACACGCTTGCGGCCGTCGGTCTCCTGCGTCTCGGAACGCTCACGGGCAACCAACTGTTCGTCGAGCGGGCTGAAGCCATCGTCGGACATCTCTCCGAAGCCGCCGGCCGGGTTCCCCTCGGCTTCGGCAATCTGCTGCTCGCCAGCGAACTGTCCGTACTTGGCACCACCGAGATCGTCGTGACCGGCGATCGACTCGATCTCGTCGATGTCGTTCAGCGCCGATGGCTCCCAAACGCCGTCCTTGCGTGGGGCAAGCCGACCGACTCCCCTCTTTGGGAAGGCCGTCGAGACGAAGGCTCGTCAGGTCGGGCGTATGTGTGTCGGGACTACGTCTGCACGCTTCCGGTCACTGACCCCGCGGCCCTCGCCGAGAGCTTGAGTGCAGGGATCGCCTGAAGGATTTCACCAACCGCCGCGATGGACGATTTCGTCAATCGATCGGCGGGGACGCTGTGACGACAAACTCGGACGTTGATCATCGTTCGGGTACCCGAGTGCGATCGTTCCGACCGGTCGCCGGTCCGCCGGAATTCCGAGTGCCTTCTTGATCGCCGGTTCGTGCTCGAACTGGCCGAAGAAAAGCGCACCGAGCCCTTCGTCGACTGACGCCAGCAACGCAATCATCGCCGAAAATGCCGTATCGACATACCAGTAAGGAACACTCCAGTCGCCCTCGTCGTTACCGAGTCCGGTCTTCTTCTTGTCGTTCTCGCCGTAGCGTTCGACATAGGCCCGAGAATTTCCGACGGGGATGATTAGGACGGGAGCATTAAGTAGGCCCGGCCAGGGGAATGCATCGCGCCGCTCCGGGGTAAGACTCGCATCCCAGTAGCGGCGAGTCTGCTCTCCCTCCAACACCACAAGGTCGAGTCCCTGCGTGTTTCCCGCGGCCGGAACCTTCGAAGCCAACAGGAGTACGCGCTGCAGCACCTCGGGCCGAACCGGCGTCGTTGTGAACGACCGAACCATGCGGCGCGAGCGAACTACGTCTGCGAATTCCATCACGCGCCTGCCGAGAAAATGGTCACGGCGCGCATTGTCCTACTTGAGCTTGGCGAGATCCTCGGCCATGGCCCAGCCGAAGGCGATGACGGAATCGCCACGCTTCGCATTGACGCCCTTGAACAACGCGACAACCTCGGGATCAAAGTTCTCGGGCTCAAGCGATTCATGATCAAGCGACAATGGGAACGAGTTGTCGCCGGTCGCCGTGAAGATTTGATCGTTGTACGAGCTGGAGTCGATTCCGAAACGCTTCGCAAGTCGGCGTCCCCACGCACGCTCTTCTCCCGTTGCCTTGTGATCCGGGCGGGGCACGATGTCGTCGAGCGTCTTGAACGCCTCGAAGCCGGCCGCTGAGGTGAAACGGGTTCCGACGAGTACGTCCTCGTCAGGAAAGGCCATCACGGAACGCTTGAACTGATCGTGCATGATCGCTTTGAGAATCGAATTGCGCTTGGCGGTGCGACGAACGGTCGCAAGACCAATCAGAACACTCGGGGTTCCGCCGATGCGCTCGAGGGTGCAAAACGAGAAACCCTTGAGCCCCGCATCACGAGCAAGTGTGACAAGAACCCACGCTTCTGTCTGCTTCGAAAGCAGGCCGACCTCGAACCGACTCGGGCCGTCGGCACAGATATCAGCCATTTCGGCCAGATCAGCATCGCTGAGTTGGGTGCAGTCTTTGGTAACGACCTCGATAGCCATGTAGTTGAACAGCCCCTGAGACAGATAAAAGCGAAGCAACAGTCCAGCCTCTGCAGCCGCTGGGCGCAACTCCGTCAGATTAGGGTCGGACCTCGTGGCCCTCTTCGGATCGATTCTCGCAGCGCTGGGACTGGGTGTTTTCTGGGTTCTTGTTCTCCGCAAGGGAAGCAGTCGAACCCGAATCATCCAAGGCCCGAAAGGGGTCCGGGCCGCACTCGACGCCTACAGCAAGGGAAAATGGGAGACCGTCGTCGCCGCCGCTCCGGCCCTCCTCAGCGCCCAATCCGACGAAGATGAAGGCCAGTGGCGTCCGGCTCTCGAACTGGCGCTCGGACAGTCGCTGCTCGAACTCGGCCTCGCCGAGGAGGCGATACCCCATCTCGAACGCGGCCTCCTTCTCCAATCCGCGTGGCGCCGAGCCCATGGTCGCAGCGACGCCCCGGACCCCGGCGAGGCAAAGCTTCGTCATCTCCTCGGCTACGCCTATTTCGCCACGAATCGGCCGGCACAGGCTCGGCGCGAATACCGACGCGTTCTCGACATGGATCGGCTTGATCCCGACGTTCGGGCCCGCGTCGAGGCCAGTCTTTCGACACTCGAGTGATCGTTGGTTGCTGGACCTAACCGGATAAAGCTTCGGGGCCGAGCAGCACGCGCAGTTCGGCGAGTAACCCCGTCGTGGCCGAGACATTGAATTCGTCCGGCAGTCGCAGAACCTGGCGTTCGCCGATGTGCAGGAACACCTGGGATTCACCGGCATGATCCGTCAACAACGACTTCAGATGGCCAAGCAGATCGTCGCTGAGAGCGGAAGCGGCCAGATTGATGTGAACAGGCGGTGAGCCGTCAGTGACCGGCTCGAACCGCTCGAGATCCATTGCCATCAGCTTCGGCTGATCGTCGCGGGTGTCGACGCGACCCTTCAGGATCACAATGGCATCGTCTTCGAGCAGGTGGCCGTAATTCTGCATGGTCTTCGGAAACACCATCACTTCGACTGACGCCTGCAGGTCTTCGAGGACGAATACCGCCATCAGATCACCCTTGCGAGTCCATTTCTTCTGAAGGGAGGTGACGAGTCCGCCGACAACGCGCATCGAACCGTCTTCGACGCCTTCGAGATCGGTGAGCGAACATTCGGTGCGCCGACGCAGTGACGCCTCGGCGCCCATGAGTGGATGATCAGAAACGTAAAGCCCGAGCATCTCGCGCTCGAAGGTGAGCCGCAGACGCTTGTCGAAATCTTCTTCGGGAATCACATAACGCGTTCCCGAGATCGTCCCCGGCACTTCGCCCTCATCGGCAATGGAGAAGAGATCAAACTGACCTTCGGATTCCTTACGTCGACGCGCCACCGTGTCGTCGATGATCTTGTCGTAGAACCCGAGAAGACCCTTGCGGCTGTAGCCCATCGAATCGAAGCCACCCGCCTTGATAAGCGATTCGATCGTGCGCTTATTCAGGACGGTTATATCGACCCGGTCACAGAAATCGTAGAAATCAACAAAGGGGCCACGATCAGAACGCTCGGCGATGATGTGCCCGACGAGTCCTTCACCGACATTACGTACTGCGGACATTCCGAATGCGATCGCCCGAGTTCCATCCGGATTATCGACCGCAGTGAAATCGCTCTCGGAAACGTTGACGTCGGGAACCAGTACTTCGATGCCCATCTGACGACATTCGTTGAGATAAATCGCCGCCTTGTCGAGGTTCTGCTTCACGCTTGTCAGAAGCGCAGCGAGATACTCGACCGGATGGTTGGCCTTCAGATAGGCGGTTTGATACGCGATGAGCCCGTAGCCGTAGCTGTGGCTCTTGTTGAAGGCATAGTCGGCGAACGGCTCGATGACATCGAACAACGCGATGCCGATGGCTGATCCGTAACCGGTTGCCTCACAGCCATCGACGAATTTCTGGCGTTCCTTAACGATGAGCTCGCGAACTTTCTTGCCGCATGCCTTGCGGAGATTGTCGGCATCGGCGAGCGAGTAGCCGGCAAACTTCTGCGCGACTCGCATCACCGACTCCTGATAAATCATCAGGCCGTAGGTATCCCCCAGCAACTCCGACAAATCGTCGTGGAGATAGTCGATTGTCTTTCGACCGTTCTTCCGATCGGCGTAGTCGTTGTGCATGTTGGCCGCCATCGGCCCCGGTCGGTACAGAGCAACAAGGGCGGCGATGTCTTCGAACGACGTCGGTGCCAACGAACGCATAAGCGCTCGCATTGGGCCACCTTCGAGCTGGAACACGCCGATCGAATCCCCATTGCGCAACATCTGGAGCGTGACCTCGTCATCGAGCGCCACGTTGTCGATGTCGACAGTGATGCCCTGCGTACGCGTGAGCATCGCGATGGTGTCGGTGATGACGTCGAGGTTGCGTAGACCAAGGAAATCCATCTTGAGTAGACCGAGATCTTCGACCCCGTGCATCTCGTACTGCGTCACAACCGGAGCGAGTTCCGGATCGGATCCGGCCTCAGGCTTGCGCTGGATCGGCAGGTACTCGGTGAGGGGTTCCTTAGTAATCACCACCGCGGCGGCGTGGATGCCGTCCTGTCGGCGCAGTCCCTCAAGCCCCTTGGCCACCTCGATGACCTGACGGGCATCGCTGTCGTTGGCGTACATCTCGCGCAGATCGCCCGCCATCTTGTAACCATCAACGAACTTCGGATGCTCCTCGAGACACGCGTAGAGAGGCGTGTCTCGACCCATCACCAACGGCGGCATCGCTTTGGCGACCTTGTCACCAACTGCGTAGGGATACCCGAGCACACGCGCTGCGTCGCGCACCGCGGCGCGAGCCTTAATCGTGGAGAACGTCACAATCTGTGCGACGTGATCGCGGCCGTACTTCTCCGCGGCGTAACGGATCATCTCGTCGCGGTAACGCGAATCGAAGTCCATGTCGATATCGGGCATCGACACACGGCTTGGGTTCAGAAAGCGTTCAAACAGCAGGTCGTACTTGATCGGATCGAGATCGGTGATGCGCAGTGTGTACGCCACGGCACAACCGGCGGCTGAGCCTCGACCGGGACCGACGCGGATGCCGCCGTCGCGGGCGTGCTTGATGAGGTCCCAGACGATCAGGAAATACGAACTGAAGCCCATGTCGGCGATGACCTTGAGCTCGTAGGCAAGTCGCTCGGTCACATGGTCAGGCAGTGCATCGCCCCATCGTTGGCGAGCGCCTTCGAAGGTGAGATGGCGCAAGTATTCGCCGTCATCAGCAAAGCCCTCAGGAAGCGGGAAGTTCGGGAGCTGTGGATTTCCGAATTCGATCTCGACATTGCAACGCTCGGCGATCCAGAGCGTGTTGTCGCAGGCTTCGGGAACCTCGGAGAAGAGATACCGCATCTCGGCGGCGCTCTTCAGATAGTGCTGATCGCCGTGGAACTTGAAACGATCGGGATCGCTCATTAGCGAGCCGGTCTGCACACAGAGAAGGGCGTCGTGGGAGACCGCGTCGTGCTGATGCGTGTAATGGCTGTCGTTGGTGGCCAGAAGAGGCGCACCGATCTTGCGGGCGATATCGAACAGTTGCGGATTTGTCGTGCGCTGTTCGGGGATTCCGTGATCCTGGATCTCGACGAAGAGGTTGTCTTTGCCGAAGATGTCCTGAAGGCGGGCTGCCTTTTCAAGGGCGGCCCGCTCGTCGCCGTTCATGAGTGCCTGGAGAACCTGACCACCGAGACAGCCAGTGCTGGCGATGATTCCCTCGTGATGGGCCTCGAGGAGCTCCCAGTCGACCTTGGGCTTCATGTAGTAGCCCTCGAGATAGGCCCGGCTCGAGAGTTGGATCAGGTTCTTGTAGCCGATCGCATTCTCGGCCAACGCGGTGAGGTGGTAGTAGGCCTTGCGCCCACCCTCGGCCTCGCCCCCGGAATCGTCCATGCGGCCCCGCCGCGATGGTCGCTCGGTGCGATGGTCATAGGCCTGATACAGCTCGGTACCGATGATGGGCTTGATGCCCTGTTCCTTGGCCGCCCGGTAGAAATCCAGAACGCCGTACATGTTGCCGTGATCGGTGATTCCCACGGCCGGCTGCCCGTCGGCCACTGCCGCCGCCACGACATCACCCACCCGCGCCGCTCCATCGAGCATCGAGAATTCCGTATGCAGATGTAGATGGGTGAACGAGTCGGGCACCCGCAACTCCTGAAGATTCATCGACGCGAACCACACCGACGTGAGGGCTGATCGTAGCCCCGCCGTATCGGCCCCGCCCCCGGGCATCCCCGGCCCCTATCCGGGCCGGTCATAGCCTTGCGGGCAGTTCCAGACCAACCAAAAGGGGGGCCTCATGGCCACTGAAGATCAATCCACCATGGACCTACTACGCGGGTCCCGCATCACCGCCTACAGCCTCGGACTCGTAAGTCTCGTGGCCGGTATCGTGCTGCTTGCCTGGCCGAGCCGCACCGAACATGTCGTTGCCGTCATCCTCGGCATCCTGTTCGTCATCTCCGGATTCGGACAATCAGCTGAAGCAGTCACGACCCACCGGGCCGGCTCGTACTGGGGCCTGCTGCTGCTGCGAGGCGTCATCAACCTCGGCATCGGTCTCGCCCTCATCTTCTGGTCGAGTGCCGCCTTCACCACCATCGTCTGGCTCATCGGTCTCGACTTCGCCATCACCGGCGTTCTCGGACTCATCGTGTCGTTCATGCTTTCGAAGGAAATGGGACGCGGGAGCCTCCTGATCCAATCGATCATCTCCATTGCTCTGGGCATCCTCGTCATGGCGTGGCCGAATTCGATCAAGCACGCCGCGGCGATCGTGATCGGCCTCGTGCTGATCGTGCTCGGGCTGATGTTCCTCTTCTCGGGATACCAGCTCACCAAGGCCAAGGCCGTACTCGTCAAGTCCTGAAACGTTGGCACCTGTGGGACGGCGAACACTCGCCGTCCCACAGGAATGCCGTTCGTGGTTGTTGCCGAACAAGAAGATTGCCGGCTTCGAGACCAGCCTAAAGATAGGTACCCGGGCGTTCGTCAGGATCGACGGCGCCAACGAGGTCTCCAGAGCCGGGTGGGAGTTCCCCCCGCATGCCTTCGAACTGCTGGCGCGCTGCCATCTGCTGAGCGAACAGCGTTGCCTGGATGCCGTGGAACAGCCCTTCGAGCCAACCAACGAGTTGAGCTTGTGCGACGCGCAGTTCGATCTCCGTCGGCACACCCTCCTCTTGAAAGGGAAAGGCAAGTCGCCCCAGCTCGTCGCGTAGATCTGGAGACAACGCCGAACCCAATTCGGTGATCGACGTGTCGTAGATCGCTCGCAGGCGCTGACGGGAAGGCTCGTCGAGTTCCGTCATCCGCACTTCGTCAAGAAGTTGTTTGATCATTGAACCCACGCGCATGACCTTGGCCGGCTCCGAGACAAACTCCCGATCCGACCCGTGACCCGCCGATTCGGAGACGGGGTCTGAACCTGAGGCCTTTGCGGCGCCTACAACTTCACTGTTCACGTTTTCGCTATTCACGACTTCGCCAGACACTGCCCCAGATGATGCATCCTTCATCTCCTAAGGCTACCGAGACCAACTCAACAACGGCACGAGCATTTCCGCTTCGGTGAGCGAACCATGTCGGGCCACAAGCTTGAAGAGACCGGAATCGGCGGGATCGTCATAACTCACCGCATCACGAGCAACGAGAGCCACATCACCGAGAGAGCTACGCGCGGCGTCGGTCACTTTCGGACCGAACCATCCTTCGTAAACAACCTGGTCGGTGGTTACGACCCAACCGCGATCGGCGTGATGCGCCGTAGCCGCTTCGAACAGTTGGCGAGAGCGCCCGGGCCGGGCGTGCAACCAACGAAATCTTCCCTCGCCGGACTGCTGCGAAACGTGGGAGAGCACTTCTGGATCCGGGGTGATCAGATTCGATCCGACGTCTACCTGCCCATGATCGGAGGTGATGACGAGCGACGCCCCGGCAGGGAGTACGTCAATGAGGTCGGCGACAAGTCGATCCACGGCAACCAGTTCGGCGTCGTAGTACTCGTTCAACCCGAATTCGTGAGCGATCTTGTCAATACCGTCGTAGTAGGCGTAGACGAACGGTTCGTTCCTGCGCAGAAGCGCAGCCACCTCGGTGACGAGTGTAGACGGCAATCTCCAGCCAGAGAATCGAGTTCGGTCCAAGTGGGCACGCGTGAATCCGGATTCGCGGAACTCGGCGCGTGTCACCACCGGAGGACGCTGACCGGCGAACGCGTCGTGGTTCTGCACGGACTCCGGAGGAATCGAGACACGGGCGTCGCGGCCGGCGGCGTTCCATCGCAACACGTTCAGGATGTCGCCGTTCACGCGCATGCGATAGCCAGTGATTCCGTGTTCTCCGGGGGCCAGCCCGGTGCTGATTGACGTCAACGCCGCTGCTGTCGTTGATGGCGCAATGCTCGTGATCGCGCGACCAGCCGAATCTGGTCCCGCGCCTTCAACGAGTCCTCGCAAGGTAGGGACGAACGAAAGTCGACTCTGAAGTTGGGTCCAGCCCAGACCATCAAGCACCAGAAGCACCACCTGCTCTGCCTCAGCGACCGCAGGCGGCATCCATGAGGGCCACGGCGCCGATGGTTCGAGCAACGCAGGAACGATGTTTGAGATGCACCCACCGCCGTAGTCCGGCAGCACGAGCTTTTCGACAGTCACGTCTGACCTCCAGGGGTCGATCGTACGGTAATGCGTCGCCCTCAACCGTCGACACAGGCCTTCGTTCCGGCGATGCCAGATCCCGCCTCCCCCGTCGCCCCAGTTCGGCACCTACGATGACGATGTGAAGGTGTCCACCCGAGGCGACTATGCGAGCCGAGCCCTGCTCTCTCTCGCACTCCATACCGATGAGGGCGGACCCACCTCGGTGCGCGATATCGCGGAGCGAACCGGTTTGCCCCAGCCGTACCTCGAGCAAATCCTTCTCGCTCTGAAGGGTGCCGGGCTCGTGAGATCGAAGCGTGGCGTCGGCGGCGGTTACGTCTTGGCGCGCACGCCAGCCGAGATCAGCCTGTCCGACATCGTCAGCGCCGTCGACGGTCCGATCGTTGCCGGCGACTTCGGACAGCCGCATACCGACGGAGCGTGCGATCACGAGGGGCAGTGCGTCCTGCTGTCAGTTTGGGCCGACGTCGGCGAACATATGCGCCGCTATCTCGAAGCTGCGACGCTCGCCGACGTGCTGTCGATAGCGCAGGGAAATGCCGCATGGCCCGGTGAGGGTGCACCCGCCCCGGTCGTCACGCCAACATGGGCGGCGAACCTCAAACCTGACTGAACTGTCAGTGGAGTTGGGCGATCACGGCGGCAAGATCGGCCGGGAGCGGCGACTCGAATGCCAAACGCTCGTCGGTACGCGTCGGATGATCGAACGCGATCGCAGCAGAGTGGAGAACCATGCGGGGCGACGAGATCGTCTGTCGAACTCCGCGGTATCGCTCGTCGCCCACGACCGGATGACCGATCGCCGACATGTGGACGCGAATCTGATGGGTGCGTCCCGTCTCGAGCTGACATTCGACAAGTGCAACCGGTGAGGGCTCGATGAAGGTCTGCTTCACTTCGTAACGCGTCCGGGCTTCCTTGCCGGTGGCACTGACGACCATCCGGGTAGGTTCCCGAATCGAGCGGCCTATCGGTGCATCGACCATGCCGCTCGTTGAGTTCGGAGTACCCCAAACGAGAGTGAGATAGCGGCGCTCGACGTCATGGGCGGCGAGTTTCTCGACCAACTGCTCGTAGGCAACATTCGAACGGGCCACAACCATCAAGCCGGATGTGTCTTTGTCTAGACGATGAACAATTCCGGGTCGCGCCGGATCGCCAACCGTGGCGATCTCGGGGAAGAGTGCCAACAGTCCGTGGACGAGCGTCGCTGTGGTGTTCGCGGCTCCAGGGTGAACGACGAGACCGGCGGGTTTGTCGATCACGATGACGTCATCGTCGACGTAGACGATCGGGATGTTGATATCGGGCTCGGGGATCAGTTCCGGCGCAGCGGCATCAAGATCCACGTCGAGGTCGATGACATCACCTTCGACAACGCGATTCGAACGAGTAGTGACGACGACTGCATTGCGCATGATGAGGCCGGCGTCGAGCCATTCGACAACTTGCGATCGACTGGCACCAGTCATCATCGCCACAACACGATCGATCCTCTCACCGTCGAGTGGTGATGGAACGGTTTCGGAATAGGCCATGTCAGATCGTGCTCCCTGTCGAACCGCCGGTTGAACTACCCGCCGCTACATCCGTTCCGCTCGTGCCATTTATTGGGGCACGCCACATCGAGATCACCAGAAGAATCGCGCCGCACACGACGCCAACATCGGCGATGTTGAAGACGGGCCACCACTGGAAATCAATGAAGTCGACCACTGCCCCACCGAAGAATCCGCCGGATCCACGAAAAAGCCGGTCCAATACATTGCCCAACGCTCCGCCGACAATCATTCCTAAAGCAACCGCACCCAATCGGGATGACACGCTCCGTCCATACCAGACCACAACGCCAACCACGACGAGGGCAACGATCGCAATCAGGGGGCCGAAGCCATCACCAAGGCTGAATGACGCCCCGGTGTTGAACGTGAGATGGAATCGGAGGGTCCAAACGACATCGATCGTGCGATCGGCGAGTTGCGACTCCGCCCATGTCTTTGTGATCTGGTCGATCACAATCCATCCGATGGCGACCGCGGCGAACAGGACCCGATGGGTCCCCGTTCGCGTCGGTGCGGACGGTGCCTCAGCGGGAGGCGGGGAGGCCGGTTGCTCGTTCAGCGGCGGCCGAACCCGCCGACCTTGTACTCAACGCGCTCGCGGGCCCACGAAATCGCCTTGAGACGTTCCCGAGGGATCGGCTGGCCCGAAACTTCACAGATGCCGTAGGTGCCGGCATCGATCTTCAGCATGGCCCGATCGATCTCGACAATCTGATCCCGGAATTGTGCTGAGAGGGCGAGATCGCGCTCGCGTTCAACAGCGAGGGTGTCCCCTTCGCCAGATTCCTCGTCGAACTGCACGTCACCGGGCTCGCGCAACTCAGCGAGGGCATTGGCCTCCGCTGTCAGCGTGTCGGCATCGTGGAGCAATCGACCCCGCTCAAACAGGAGCAGTTCACGCTGGGACTCGAGGAACTTGGCATCGAACGGATACTTCACCGGCTTCATCGGCTTCGGCTCAGGAACCGGTGGGCGAGGCGGACGAGGCGGCATGACCGACTTCCGAACCTCGGGTTCGACAACGGTTTCGACAGCCTTCGCCGGCGCTTCCTTCACCTTCGGAGCCTTCGCGGCCGCGGCCTTCGGGGCCACCTTCGTCGCCGGTGCCGCCTTTGTCGGAGCCGCCGCCTTCTTGGCCGGCGCAGCCTTCTTGACCGGCGCAGCCTTCTTGACCGGCGCCGCC
Source organism: Bifidobacterium breve (assembly GCA_945878725.1). Classification (GTDB taxonomy): domain Bacteria; phylum Actinomycetota; class Acidimicrobiia; order Acidimicrobiales; family Acidimicrobilacustridaceae; genus Acidimicrobilacustris; species Acidimicrobilacustris thunensis. The sequence continues at coordinate 152,930 of CAMCTY010000003.1, forward strand.
TTCTTCACAACCTTCTTGACTGGCGCCGCCTTCTTCACAACCTTCTTGGTCGGTGCCGCCTTCTTCACAACCTTCTTGACCGGCGCTGCCTTCTTCGCAACCTTCTTGACCGGCGCTGCCTTCTTGGCTGGCGCTGCCTTCTTGGCCGGCGCCACCTTCTTCACGGTCTTCTTCACGGGCGCCGCCTTACGGACCGGGGCCTTCTTCACAACCTTCTTGGCCGGAGCTGCCTTACGGGCCGGAGCCTTCTTTGCCGATTTTGATGCCACAGGTTCTCTCTTCATGATTGATCAACAATTCGAGCGAGCGAGTGACTGGAGCCGAGTACGAGTAGCCCGATGATCGCTGCACCGGAAATGCCCCGAATCCTCGCCGCAAAGGACGCCGGAGGGTATGTCCGCAGAGACGTGGCGTCAATCTACGCCCTCCCCATCGGGCGGCCGAGCCTGTCGCGTGCATCGGGGAGTCGAATCGGCCCCTTGCCCAACCGCCTACGCTTGCGACCATGTCGTTCGGCCCCGTGAACCCTGATCTGGACCTTCCCAGCCTTGAGCAGCGTATGCTGCGGCGCTGGCGTGACGATGACATCGTCGGTGAGACCAGACGCCTCCGGGCCGGGAACGAGCCGTGGGTCTTCTATGAAGGTCCCCCCACCGCCAATGGCCGTCCGGGTCTCCATCACGTCTGGGCCCGGGTCTTCAAAGACATCTACCCCCGATTCCAGACGATGCGCGGCCGGGACGTTCCCCGCAAGGGCGGCTGGGACTGCCATGGACTCCCGGTCGAACTCGAAGTCGAGAAGGAACTCGGACTCTCGACGAAGCAGGAAATCGAAGACTTCGGCATCGCCGAGTTCAATCGCCGATGCCGTGAATCAGTTCAGCGCTATGTCGCCGACTGGGAAACGCTCACGGAACGGTCCGGGGTGTGGATCGACACCGCTGACGCCTACTGGACTCTCGACAACACCTACATCGAGTCCGTGTGGTGGCTCATTCGCCAACTCTGGGACAAGGGCCTGCTCTACGAGGGCCACAAGGTTTCGCCGTATTGCGGTCGCTGCGGCACTGCGCTTTCGAGCCATGAACTCGGCCAACCCGATGTCTACCGGGACATTGTCGACCCGTCCGTGTACGTCCGTTTCCCGGTCGTCGACCGCGATTTCGATCTGTCTGTCTGGACCACCACGCCCTGGACTCTCGTTTCCAACGTCGGCGCCGCGGTGGGCCCGACGATCTCTTACGTTCGGGTTCGCTCGTACGACGGATCACGCGATCTCGTCATGGCCGCGGCACGGGCACCGGAAGACGCCGAGATTGTCGAAACGTTCACCGGCGCCGACCTCGTTGGCCTCCGATACGCACGACCGTTCGACGTCCTTGTCCCCCCGCCCGGAGCCGATGGCTGGCGGGTCGTGGGTGCCGATTTCGTCACGACTGACGATGGCTCCGGCATCGTTCACCTCGCCCCCGCATTCGGCGAGGAGGATTCACTGGTCGGACGGGCCGAGGGGCTTCCCGTACTCAACCCCGTCAATGCCGACGCGGCGTTTGACGAGTCGGTGCCGGCCTTTGCCGGAACGTTCGTCAAGGATGCCGACCGCGACATCATCGCCGACCTCGAATCGCGCGGCCTACTCATTCGTGAGCAGTCCTACGAGCACAGTTATCCGCATTGCTGGCGTTGCAGCACGCCACTGATCTACTGGGCCAAGACTTCGTGGTTCGTGCGCACCTCAGAGAATCGCGATCTGTTGATGCGCGAGAACGAAAGCATCGGCTGGAATCCCGAGTTCATCAAGAACGGTCGTTTCGGCAAATGGCTCGAGGGCAACATCGACTGGGCACTCTCGCGCGATCGCTATTGGGGCACCCCCCTTCCGATCTGGCGCTGCGATGCCAACGGCCATGAGTGCTGTATCGGCTCGGTAGCTGAACTGAGTGAACGCGCTGGCCGCGATCTCACCGAACTCGACCTCCATCGCCCGTATGTCGACGACATTGTGTTCCCATGCGACACGGCCGGTTGCGGAGGCACGTTCCGCCGGGTCGCCCCCGTTCTTGACGCATGGTTCGACTCCGGTTCAATGCCATCGGCTCAGCAGCACTTCCCGTTCGCCCCCGACGATTCGTTCACTGGGGCCTTTCCCGCTGACTTCATCTGCGAGGCGATTGATCAAACCCGTGGCTGGTTTTACTCGTTGCTTGCGGTGAACTCACTCGTCTTCGGTTCCACTCCCTACAAGAACGTCGTCTGTCTCGCACTCATAGTCGATGAGAACGGGCAAAAGATGTCCAAGTCCAAGGGCAACGTCATTGTCCCGAATGAGATTTTCGATTCGCTTGGCGCTGACGCACTCCGCTGGTACTTCTTCTCATCCGGTCAGCCCTGGACCCCCCGGCGTGTGTTCCCAGATGGCATCCGTGAGGCCACCCGCCAAACGCTTCTCACGCTCTGGAACGTTCACTCGTTCTTCACCACCTATGCCGATCTCGATGGCTGGGTACCCGATGCATCGACGCCTACTCCGACGCATGTCCTCGATCGCTGGGTTCTGTCCGAACTCGACGACACGATCGCGACCGTCACCGCCGCGCTCGAGTCCTTCGATGCGCTCGGTGGGGCAAATCGAATCGCCCGTTTCATCGACGATCTGTCCAACTGGTACGTGCGTCGAAGTCGGCCGCGGTTCTGGAAAGCCAGCGACTCGGTCGCGCACGCGACGTTGCACGAGTGTCTCGTGACAGTGTCGCAACTGCTGGCGCCGTTTTGCCCGTTCCTCGCCGATGAGATCTACACCACTCTCACCGACGGGCGGTCGGTCCACCTCACCGATTGGCCGGTCGATAAGGGCCGATTCGATTCCGAACTCGCCGAGCAGATGAGTGCCGCTCGTCGACTTGTGGCACTCGGACGCTCCGCCCGCACCGATGCGAAGGTTCGTGTCCGCCAGCCCCTCCAACGGGCGTTGTTACTTCATGGCGGCACGGCGCTCGATGAGGACGTCGAGGCTGAGATTCGTTCCGAACTCAACGTGAAGTCACTTGAGCGTCTCGACACGCTGTCGGGACTCATGCGATGGAACGTGATCCCGAATTTCCGGACGCTTGGTCCTCGACTTGGTCAGCGTGTCAACGAAGTGAAAGCAGCACTCGCTGAAGCGGACGGATCCGAACTTCACGCCCAACTCGAGGCTGACGGTTTCATCGAGATCGCTGGTGAACGACTCTCGGGCGATGACGTCGAGGTCCGTGCTGAACGACATGCTGATCTTGCGCTCGTGGAGGACGAGGGTTGGGCGGTAGCGCTCGATCTCGAGCTCACCGACGAACTGCGTTCCGAGGGAATGGCCCGAGAACTCATCCGCGCCCTGAACGACGCCCGCAAGGCGGCCGGGCTGGCAATCGCTGATCGGATCTTGGTCACAATCGACGCGGACGAAGCCCTTCGTCTGGTCGTCGAGACTCACCGAGAAACAATCGCCCCCGAAATCCTCGCTAACCGGATCGACTTCGGTCCGGGAGATCGTTCGATCGAGATCGACGGCGTCGCCATCGGCATCTCGATCGAACGGATGGCTTAGCGCCCGAAGCGCTCGTCGTCCTCGAAGTCGGCGTCAAAGAAACGGCGCATTGCTGCATCAGCATCGTCGTCGCTGTCACTCAGGAAGTCGTCCTCGTCAGTGGCATCAAAGATCGAGACGGCTGCGGTCGGAGGACCACTGTCGTCCTGTTTCTCCGAAGCGGGGAAGAGCTTTGCGGGAGCGCTGTCATCGAGATCATCGAAGGTCACGATTGGGACATCGACAGGTTCAGAAACAGGAGCTTCCGGCGCTGCTGCGATGGGCTCGACAACTGGTGCCACTGCCACCGGAGCCGGACTGACGCGAAGTGCGGACGGATCGTCGAGTATCGCCTGGATCCGTGAGACGCCAGTGGCGAGAACCGCACGCTGTTCGTTGACAAAGGCTTCAAGCGCCGCGTTGTCAGCGGCGAGGTTGTTGCGTGTCTTGTCGAGATCACGCAGTGACTCATCAGCCTGAGCTCGGGCATCACCAAGGATTCGCGATGCTTCCTGCTCGGCTTCGGCAAGCATTTGCGCCGAGTTTGTGCGGGCTTCGTTCACAGTGGAATCAGCCGTCCGCTGCGCCATGATCAGCACCGACGCTGCTGCTTCGGCTTCTTCTTCGCCGGAGCGAGCGGGGACAGCAACAGCAGCAACCCTCACTGCGCCGCCGGATTCGAGTTCGGCAATACGAGCTCTGAGCTGCGATTGGGCTCGAACAGCCTCCTGCTCATCGGCAGTCGCCTGGCGGAGCTTGTCCTGCAGTTGCGCCACTGCGGCGCTGACCCGCTCGAGGTAGTTGTCGACCTCGTCGGGGTCGTAACCCTTACGGCTCACGGAGAACCGGACGTCGGTCAGAAGTTGGGGAGTTCCTGGGGTGGCTTCCATGGGATGGAGGCTACCGGCCGCGAAGAAGGGGCGGGGAATAACACTCCCGATTCACGACAGATCGGGAAAAGTGGCGCCGGTTATCGCGTCAGCGCAGCGCCGAGATGAGTATCTGGAGAACCAGAAAGACGATCATCGGCGACAGATCAAGACCCATGCCACCCATACGCACGGGGGGCAGCAAGCGTCGGATCGGCCCAAGTACCGGTTCAGTGATCCGGAAGAGCACCTGCCGGATTGATTCGAGCGGCCCCGGGCCAGATGGCGGGAACCAGCTCAGGACGATGCGGCCGAGCAGACACAGCAGAAAAAGTTGGACGACGACGTAGATCAGTTGTGCCATGGACTGAACCGATCAGGAATCCGCGAACGTGCGGTCGACGAGACGACTCCGCTCGGCGGCCGGGACCTCAACGCCGGTGGGCGTGAGTAGGTACATGTTCGGTGCAACCTTCTCGAGGTTGCCGCCCAGTCCGTAGCAAAGACCACTGGCGAAATCGATGAGTCGTCGAGCGAGATCGCGATCAACCTCGGCAAGGTCAAACGCCACAGCCTGATTGTTCTTGAACTTGTCGGCGACTTCCTGCGCCTGGTTGAACGAAGTCGGCGTCACGAGATGAGGGCGCACATTCGGTCGCTGAGGTACGGCCCGAACTCTGGGCTTCGCCGCATCGGCACCCGCGGCGAGCAATGGACGAACTGCCGAAACTTCACTTGAATCCGCCGGGGGCGTTGAGAATACCGGCGCCTGCGGTCGCGGACGTACCGTCCCGGTCGACTGCCTCGCTGCCGGTTGGCGCACCGGAGCCGTCATCTCGGGAGTCGAGGGACGGGCGTTGTAACCGCCTTCGGTCTCGTCATACTCGTCGTCTGGTCCCAGACCGAGGTACACCATGGCCTTGTGCCACATCGTCGACATCAGATCCTCCGTACGTGGCCACGCGATCGGCGGCCTGCGTTTAACTTCACAAACCTAGTTGTTTCCGGGCACCCCCGGCCCACCGCCCATCAGTAACCGCCTATTTCCCGGGCTGGCTCAGCGTGGAGGGCGATCACCGAACAGAGCATGGCCCACCCGGACAAGGGTGGCCCCCTCCTCCACGGCGATCTCAAGATCGGCACTCATCCCGATCGACCGCTCGGGGAGCGACAGCCGATCCGCCATCGCCACGAGATCCCGGAATCCCGGTCGGGCCAGTTCGGGATCGCCTGCCGGACCGACTCCCATGAGCCCGGTAACGCGCAGACCAACATCAGCGGCTCGAGCGGCGAGGGACGGAATATCACCAAGGGGTGCTCCGCCCTTTTGCTCCTCCCCCGAGAGGTTCACCTGCAGGAAGATCCTTGCGCCTGGAGCACGTTTCGCGATTTCATCGACGAGTTCAACTCGATCGACGCTCTGCCAAACATCGACAATCTCCGCGAGCTGACGCACCTTGTTGCTCTGGAGGCGGCCGAGGAAATGCCATTCCGGCGCCAGCAGGGGATCGGCGCCGAGCTCCCCGGCTTTTGCGATCAGTTCCTGGGCGTAGTTCTCACCGACGCGAAACAACCCGGCCCCAACAGACGCACGAATCGCCTCTGCGCCGAACCCCTTCGTCACCGCAATGACTTCAACTGAGCGACCACCAGATGCAGTCTCGATCCGAGTCCGCAGCGCTTCAGCACGGGCGCTGACTATCTCGGCCGTGATTGATGCGTGTGCTTTAGTCATTGGTTGTGTCCGATCCAGACGACGAGCGCCTGACGTTGTTTGTCATTGCGAGAGCGATGTGACCAGAGTTCCTCCGGCCGACAAGCTGAACACCGAAGTGATCCGCCGACCAGATGCACCCCCGAACGTTCGAGTGAGAGATAAACGGCCCGGCGCACATCAAGAGCATCGTTGCCTTCCGCCGAACGGCCGACAACCTCGGCCCCGAAGATGGCAACCATGCGTTCGAGTTCAGTTGCGCCGAACTCGTAGCATTCGACGCCGATGCACGGACCTGTGCGGGCATGAATCGTTTCCGCGCCCAGCGAACGCATCGCTTTGACAGTTGCCCCAATGACATCGGCTTCTAGCCCCCGCCAACCGGCATGGACGGCCCCGATGACGCCATCGTCCGACCACAGGGCGAGTGTCGCGCAATCCGCGCTCTGCACGGCCAACGCCACATCAGCGCGTCGGGTCACAAGCGCATCGGCTTCCGTGCCGAGGATCGCATCCAGATCATTGGCGTCGGCACTGTCCGAAACGACAACCACCCGATTGCCGTGAACCTGGCGAAGCCAGATCCAACGACGGTCAACGATCCGTTTCCGATTGTCATTCAGCTGGCCCGCGTCAGAGTCGATGGCGAAATTCCCATCTGACGTATCTGTACATCTGATTTCAACTCGAATTGGCCCCTCAGGGCCAACGCTGTGTTCGAGTGATTTCGACCATGACTCCACGGTGTGGAGACGGGATCCGGTTATTTCAGGAACGACGGAACGTCGAATTCGCCACCGTCGTCGAGATCGTCGTCGTCGGACGTGGCGAACACGTCACGCACTGAACCCGAGTCGGCAGAACTGCGGCGGCCGGTTGTGCGGGGATCTCCGTCCCAGCGATCGAAGCCGGCGGCGATGACGGTCACACGAACCTCGTCGCCCATCTCGTCGTCGATGACCGTGCCGAAGATGATGTTCGCATCGACATGCGCGACGGCATGGATGACCTCAGCGGCTTCGTTGACTTCGAACAGGCCGAGATCGCTGCCACCGGCGATGGTGAGCAGGATGCCCCGGGCACCCTCGATTGAAGCTTCGAGCAGCGGGGACGAAATAGCGGCACGAGCAGCACTGAGCGCACGGCCCTCGCCGGAGCCGTAACCGATGCCCATGAGTGCCGAACCGGCATCGCTCATGATCATCTTGACGTCGGCGAAGTCGGTGTTGATCAGGCCGGGGGTGGTGATGAGATCGGTGATCCCCTGCACGCCTTGGAGCAGCACCTCGTCGGCCATCTTGAATGCGTTGAGTACTGAGGTCTTGTCGTTGGAAACCGTGAGAAGTCGATCGTTTGGAATGACGATCAGCGTGTCGACCTTCTCTTTGAGGGTCTTGATGCCGGTGTCAGCCTGGGTCGAGCGACGCTTGCCCTCGAACCCGAACGGACGGGTGACAACGCCGATGGTGAGGGCGCCCAGACTTTTCGCTGCTTGGGCGATCACGGGAGCGGCTCCGGTTCCGGTGCCACCACCCTTGCCGGCGGTGATGAACACCATGTCGGCGCCCTTCAGGACTTCCTCGATCTCGTCGAGATGGGCCTCGGCCGCAGCCTTGCCGATCTCGGGATCGCTACCGGCGCCAAGGCCCTTGGTCAGATCTCGGCCGATATCGAGTTTTACGTCTGCGTCGCTCATAAGGAGCGCCTGGGCATCGGTGTTCACCGCGATGAACTCGACACCCTTCAGGCCGGCATCGATCATGCGGTTGACGGCGTTGACGCCACCGCCGCCGACACCGACGACCTTGATTACCGCGAGATAATTCTGCGGGCTGGCGGCCATGGGGATCTCCTTCGAGATACAGGGTCTTGGGAGGACGGATGTCTTCCGGGAGACTGGGTTTCGTGCAATGAGAGCGATAGAGCTACGACAACGACTTAGGGGGATGAAACGAACTTCTCCCCGACGAAGCGAGGATACTTCAGGTAAGGCGTCATTTCGGGGTTCTCGATACCACCGGGGTCTCTGGGTTCACGAGATTGATGCGGGCAAGGTCCCTTTGATCGACCTGCCCCATCACGATCGTGAGAGAGGCCAGCTTCTCGGCCAGATTCGTTGCCGGTCCCAAATCCACAATTCCTTGAGGCCTCAGCCGCAATTGGAGGTTGCCATCGGGCAGCACGACGATCGCTAATACCCGACTGCGAACCCCTGGAGTCAGAAGAAACGCGGTTTCCAGGGAACCGGCAGAACTATCGACATCGGTACCCACAGCCCCGGCAGTGAGGCCCTCTATCTGAATCGCAGGTCCGTCGATAAGCCCAGGGGGGCCGAGCACCCGGCCACTTCCGTCGACGAGCACTGGAGTTCCTGTTTCGTCGGCCATCGTCGCCACGGCAATGCGTTCAACAACGATGATCTTCAGTTCACCAGAGATCGATCGATCCACCGTTGCCGAAGCGATCCACGGAAGCATCTCGATGCGCCGGGCGACCTCGGACGAGTTCACCGCCACCATCGGCGTACCGACCTCTACAGCGGCTGCGGCCAAAACGTCGTCGGCAGTGAGTCTTGATGTCCCTTCGACCGTTATCCGGTCGACATCGAAGAGTGCCGATTGGCTAATCAGCCATACGCCACCAATGGCCGCAATGAGTACAAGGGCAGCGACGATCCAGCGCTCGCGTTTGCGACGCTTCTCTGTCACCACGGCTTCGCGGCGGGCAGCAATACGGGGATCCACCTCGGCGGTTCGGTTGCTCACGTCGTCAACTCTCCCGAAGCGGTAAGGCGCGCACCGACCGCATCGGCCTCTTCGCTGGTGAAGCCGAGCAAATGGGTCTCGGACCGAAGTTCGACTCCGAACTTTTCACGAACCAATCTGCGCATCTCGATCATCAAGTGTCGGACGTCCTCGGCCGATCCCTCATCGTCGGCTTGGATGAAATTCGCATGCTTCTCGGAGACCGACGCGGTTCCGACGCGCAATCCACGCGCTCCGGCTTCGTCGAGCAGTCGTCCTGCCGCGTCTCCTTGAGGATTCACGAACACTGATCCCGCGTTCGCTCCGCCCGGCTGGTGGGACCGGCGCCATCGCACGATTTCCGAGATCGCATTCTCCGCGATCTCCTTGTCCCCAAGGTCGAGACGCAATTCAGCTTCCACCACGATTTGGGAATCGCCCAGATCGGAATGACGCATACCGAGCCCCAACGCCGCCGCATCTATTGTCTGAACTGCACCCGAATTCAGGTCGACAATCCGAACCGAGACAAGGGACGCCGCCATGTCGGATCCGTGGCCTCCGGCGTTCATGCGAACAGCACCGCCGATTGATCCGGGCACTCCGACCGCCCATTCGAATCCAGTCAGGCCGGCCGCCGCCGTCTGGCGGGCGACGACGGGAAGGGCTGCCGCTGCGCCGACGCTCACGTTGGTGCCGTCGATGGCAACCGTTGCGAGTTCATCGGTCAGGAGAATCGCAACACCCTGAAATCCGCGATCGGCGACAAGAAGGTTGGACCCGCGACCGAGCGCGACCATCGGAACTCCCGAGCCCGCCAGAACCTGTCCGACGGACTGCACCTGCTCAACCGTGCGCGCACGCACAAGAAGTGCTGCGGTTCCCCCCACCCGATAGGTCGTGAGCGGTCCGATCGGTGCGTCCTGTTCCAGAGCCGGTCCGAGCGCTGCGAAAAGTTTGTCGAGGAGTGACGAATCGATCATCGCTCGGCTCTCACCTTCGCGGAGAGCAACTGCTGGACTTCATCGGGAATGTCGGTCAGGTCGCCTGCTCCGAGCGTCAGACAGAGGTCCCCTGCTCGAAGTCTGGAAGCGAGGAACGCAGCCAACTCGCTGCGCACCGGGACGTAGGCGACGTTGCGCTGACTGTGAGATCCGAGGACTGCATCAACGATCAGTTTTCCCGAAACCCCATCGCGTGGCGACTCCCCCGCCGCATAGATATCTGTCAGCACCAGCTGGTCAGCGCCCTCGAACGCATCGGCAAATTCATGCCAGAGCGATGCGGTTCTGCTGTAACGATGGGGCTGGAACACCACAACTAGTCGGCGCCAATCGCCATCGCGAGCGGCCGACACCGCGGCGGCGATCTCCGTCGGGAGATGCGCGTAATCGTCGATGAATGTCACGCCTGCGGTTTCGCCGCGGGCCTGAAATCGACGTCCCACGCCGCCGAACGCAGCCAGGGCCTGCGAGGCCACAGCGAACTCGATTCCAACTTTGAGTGCGATGGCAATCGCTGCGCACGCGTTCAGCGCATTGTGAACTCCGGGGAGCGGCAGGTGAACCGTCCCGAGCTGAACGCCATTGTGCTCAACGCCAAACGTGCAACCGTCGCGCCCGCTATGCAGGTCGACGATGCGCACATCAGCCAGCGGAGACTGACCGTAGGAGAGCGCGCCGGCCGCCTTTCCCAATTCAGCAGCTACGTCGTCGTCGGCACAGACAATGCATTGACCTGAAGTCGATTTCATGAACGCTGCGAAGGCGCTATGGAGATTTTCGACAGAGCCGTGGTATTCGAGATGGTCCGGCTCAATGTTGGTTACCAGTGTCAGTTCGGGGGTGACCGAGAATCCTGATCCATCGCTCTCGTCCGCCTCGATGACGAACCACTCCCCCGAATCCCAATCGGCGCTGGTATCGAGATCGAGTACTTCTCCCCCGATAATGAACGAAGGCTTGGATCCCGCGGCGCGGAGGATGAGCGCGAGCATCGACGCAGTTGTCGTCTTGCCGTGTGTTCCGGCGACCGCAATGGTGCGGCGCATCGACGCGAAGGATTGAAGGACTGGCGACCGTCCGACAACAGGGATGGAACGTTCACCGGCCGAAACGACTTCGACATTGTCGGATGGAATCGCCGTAGAGATGACAACGAGATCGGTAGTCGCCGAAATATTGGCTGGATCATGGCCAACGAACACACGCACGCCGCGTGAACGCAGTCGATCAAGTACCGCCGACTCGCGAATGTCGCTCCCCGACACCGAATGGCCCATCGCAGCAAGCACCGTCGCGATCGGCGACATGCCGGGGCCACCGGCACCCACGACGTGGATCGAGAGCGACGCGGAAAGATCCGGGAAAGGTTCAGTTGCGGTCGGCACGGGCATGGTTCTCTACGAGTTCAGCGACACGGTCGGCTGCATCGGGATGAGCAAGAGTTGCCGCCGCTTCGCCCATGGCGACAAGTGATGCCGGAGCATCAAGAAGCGGGAGAAGTTCGGTAACAAGGCGGCGACCAGTGAGTTCGTCATCGGGAACAAGAATGGCCGCTCCCACTCGAACAAGTGCCGCGGCGTTGGCAGTCTGATGATCCCGGGGAGCACTCGGGAGAGGAACGAGCACCGCTCCGAGGCCGACCTCGGCGAGTTCGGCCACTGTTGTTCCCCCCGAGCGACCGATGAGAAGATCGGCGGCGGCCAGAACAAGATCCATGCGCTCCTCGTAGGGGATCTGCTCGTAGACGAGCCCTCCGTCGGGCAACGTCGGAGTAGTTGCCTGAACGAGATCCCAATCGCGAGTTCCAACGACATGGCGGATTGCGAGATCGCTCCTGGCGGCCAGCAACGGAAGAGCCTCGAGTACCGCCGTGTTCACCTTTCGGGCGCCGAGCGAACCCGTGACGACGGCGACGACGGTTCGATCAAGCGGGAGCCCAAGTGCTTCACGCGACCGATCGCGATCAGCCAAACGATCGATAGCGAGGACCTCAGCGCGGACCGGGTTACCGGTCAACACCGATCGGGGAAGATCTGTCTCGGCGAAGGGAACCGCGCTCGCTTTGGCGAACCTTCCTGCAAGCCGATTCGCCGCACCCGCTCGCGCGTTCTGTTCGGTGACGATGATCGGAACACGCCAAAGAATTGCCCCGAGTGTGCAGGCAACACTCGCGTAACCGCCGAGCGTGACGACCACGGCCGGACGCCGGCGACGGACGATCCCGATCCCTTTCACGCCGGCGCGGATGAGACCCCAGACCGCGCCGAAATTGTCAAGGGTTAGACGCCGCTGGATACCGCGTCCCGGCAGCGCGGTGAGTCCGAAACCCGCAGTTGGCACGAGAACGTTCTCCATCCCCCTACTACTTCCAACGAAATGGATTGAAGCCGTTTCATGTCCCCGGTCCACCAACGCGCGCGCAATGGCGAGACCAGGCAGCACGTGTCCTGCCGTTCCGCCTCCGACGATCAGGGCGAACGTGGCGGGCTCGGCTGAAGGCCGAACCGACATCAGCGCGCCTGACGAGCGACGTTGAGCAACACGCCCACGGCGGCCATCGTCACGACGAGCGATGACCCTCCAGCGGAGACGAAGGGCAGCGGTACGCCGGTGATCGGGAGCACCCCAACGACGGCTCCGACGTTGATGAGCGCCTGCACGAGAATCCACGTGGTCACACCGGTGGCGATGAGCATTCCGAGACGGTCCGACGAGCGCAGAGCCGTGCGCACGCCCAAGAGGCCAAGACTGAGAACGAGGGCGATCACAATTAAGGCACCCGCCAAACCGGCCTCTTCGCCGATGATGGCGTAGATGAAGTCGGTGTGGGCCTCAGGGAGAAAGCCCCACTTCGCTCGGCCGGCACCGAGACCCGTTCCGAGTAGCCCGCCACTCGCAAGACTCACTTGGCTCTGAATCGTCTGGAAACCGGTGTTCAACGGATCGGCCCACGGATCGATGAATGCGACGAGACGTCGATACCGATAGGGCTCAAAACGGGCCGCCAAACCCGCGGCGCCGACAAGTATCACAATGAGCAATCCCAACGGCTTTCCCGGAATCCCCCCGATAAACAGCATCACGAGAACAATCGAAGCGAGGATAATCGTCGTCCCGAGATTCGGCTGGAGCATCAAGAGCGCCACAAAGCTAAGAAAGACAACGAGAATCGGCCAGAGCACGGCCCGGTTGTTATCGAGTTGCTTCGCCCGACGGGTCAGAACATCGGCCACAAACAGGATCATCACGAGCTTGACCAGTTCCGAGGGCTGAACACGGAGCGGGCCCCATCCCAACCAACGCGACGCGCCATTTACATTGACGCCGATTACGGGCATGAGGACGAGCACCATTAGGACTCCGGTAATCACCAACGCCCAGGGGATCCAATTGACCAGCCGGTGATAGTCGATTCGCTGCACGAGAAAAAGTGCAGCGACACCGAGGAGCAACCAGATGAACTGCCGCTGGACCTGATACCAGGTCGAACCGTTCTCATAGAGAGCTGTGACCGATGACGCGGAGAGAATCATCACGAGTCCGATGAGACTCAGCACAGAGACGATGCCGATGATGCCGCGATAGAGATTGGCTTGCTGACGAAGCTCGGCCGTCGATTCCCGGCGATCAGCGGATGAGTTGTCCCCTCGCTTCGCTCTTTTCGTTTTCGCTGTCTTCGGCGACTTTGACGTCTTTGCTGTCGTCATGATCGCGTTCCGCCGTCGTCGCCGACACAAGCCCTGACGGCCGCCGCGAACGCATCGCCGCGCTGGCTATAGGAGTCGAACCAGTCGAACGACGCGCAACTCGGCGACAGCAGCACGACATCACCAGATTTGGCCATCTCCTGCGCCGCGGCGACCACATCGTTCATGTCGGTCGTGACTCGGACCACGTCACATGAGCCATCGAATACTCGAGCTACGTCATCCGCGGCCTCACCGATCGCAATGACGCCGCGTATCGGGGGAACGGCCGCAGCAAGAACTGAAAGATCAAGCCCCTTGTTGCGTCCGCCCGAGAGAAGGATCACAGACTCGAAACCGGCGACGGCGGCAAGCGTCGCGTGCGGGGTCGTAGCCTTCGAATCGTCGAACCATCGGATCCCGTCGGCTTCGGCCACGAGTTGAACCCGATGCGGAAGTCCTGCGAAAGAACGCAGCACGGATCGGACAGCATCGATGTCCGCGCCAACCGCCATTGCAGCGGTTGCGGCCGCAAGACCATTCGTGACGTCATGGGGCAACTGGCGCGGAAGTTCGTGAACCGCCACGAGGGGCGTTCCATCTGCAAGCCGCATGACACCATCGACAACGGTTGCATCGGCGGCGGTTCCCGGCCCACCGAAGGTCACGGTGTGCGCGTCGGCATTCCGGTTGGCCAGCACTACCGGATCAGAGGCATTCGCAATGGCGAGTCCGAAGTCCGCATCGAGGTCTCGCCAAATCTTGGCTTTCGCCGACTCGTACGTCGCCAGCGACTCGTGGGCGTCGAGATGATCCGGTGCGAAATTGAGCCAGACAGCGGCGGCAGGTCGAAATCGTCGGGTCGTTCCAAGTCTGAACGAGGACGCTTCGACGACGAAGACTTGGGTCGATGACTCGCTAATCGCCTCAACTAAGGGCGTCTCAGTATTGCCACACGCAACTGCGGCGATCCCCGATCGGTTGAGCATCTCGGCCACAATCGTCGTCACAGTTGTCTTTCCGTCGGTCCCCGTGATTGCGACAACGGTCCGATCGTCCCAAGCGCCGGCTAGATCGAACTCGGAAAGAACCGGCTTTGATGCGTTCTGAGCGGCAGCGAAGAGCGGATGCGTCTCCGGGACCCCAGGGCTGGGAAGCACGAAGTCGCTCGCCTCGACGAGGCGCGCAAGATCAATTACCGAAGGTGCTTCAACAAGTTTCACTGCCATTGATGCTGCCGCAGCGTGAACCGCAGCGGAGGGATGCTCGTCGACCGCGGTGACGCCGAAACCCCGGGCGAGGAGAGCCCTCGCAACGGCCTGTCCCGTGACGCCAAAGCCGACGATGAGGGCGTGCCCTCCATCGATCGCGAACGGTTCCTCGACATCCATCAGTAGATAGTTCCTGGGATGTTGATGAAGTCGGCGTAATAGAGACCAAGCGCAAGAGCCGTGAACAGCCCAGCGACGATCCAGAGGCGGACAATCACCGTCGTCTCTGGCCAACCAGCTAGTTCGAAGTGGTGATGCAACGGTGCCATACGGAAGATGCGCCGGCCAAAGATACGGAAACTGCCCACCTGCAAGATCACCGACACCGTCTCCATGACGAAGAGGCCGCCGATTAGCGGGAGCAACAGAATCGTGTTCGTGCTGAGGGCAATAGCTGCGAGACCCGCACCGATCGCCAACGAGCCGGTGTCGCCCATGAAGATCTTCGCCGGAGCGGCATTCCACCACAGGAAGCCGGCACAGGCACCGACCATGGACGCCGCAACAACTGCCGTGTCAAGGAAACTTTCGTCGTTGTAGATCGCGTTGTAACGGAATCCCCAGAATGCGATCACCGTGTACGCAGAGAACGAGAAGATCGCCCCACCTGCCGCCAACCCATCAAGTCCATCCGTCAGATTCACCGCATTCGTCGTGGCGTAGAAGATGACGATTGCGAGGATTACCCATCCAACATTTCCGAGTTCTAGACCCGGGTAATCGAACCGGGTGAATGACAGCGTCGTCTTCACATTCGTGAAGACGAGCATAGAAACCGAGAAGAGGACGGCAACGAGAAGAAGCCCAAAGGTCTTCGCCCGTTTGTTGAGCCCGAGGTTGCGTTCCCGGAAAACCTTGATCACGTCGTCGGCGAAACCTACGAGTCCGGCGAGAACGATTGCGCCGATGCAGAGGAGCCCGCGACGCGTGTAAACCGCTCCTTGGAAATCACTCACCAGCCATGCAATCGCAGCGGCGCCGACGATCGCCACTCCGCCCATGGTCGGGGTTCCCGCCTTGGTCATGTGACCTTGAGGTCCATCCTCGCGGATCGGCTGTCCTATCTCACGACGCTTCAGGAACTCGATCAAGACGCGGGTTCCGATCAGCGAGATCGCGAGTGAAACGGCAGCAGCGATGAGTAGGCGAATCATGATCTTCCTTCGATGCGGGTCAATTCTTCAGCCGCCACTATTCGATCGTCGAACGGTTCGACGACGTCTCCGATCGTCTGGGTCGTCTCATGACCCTTACCTGCGATGATCACGACGTCTCCCTCGCTGGCGAGCGAAACCGCACGTGCGATAGCGGCACGTCGATCGGGCTCGACCATGACCTCTGTCGCCCTGCGGGCCGATGAGCGCTCGATACCACTCATTATCGATTCGATAATTACGTCCGTACTCTCGCTTCGCGAGTTGTCGGCCGTGACGATGACAACGTCGGCGAGATCCGCTGCGGCTTCGCCCATCGCAGAACGTTTTGATCGGTCCCGGTCACCACCGCAACCGAACACGACAACGACACGCCCGCGTTTTCCTGACGGATCTGTCGAGACAAGAGCATCTGCTGCGGCAAGAAGTTGGGTAAGTCCGTCCGGCGTATGCGCGAAGTCGACAACAACGGCGAATGACTGCCCCCCATCGACCAATTCAAATCTTCCTGGGATAACGATCGGAACTGACAGTCCGGCTGCGATCACCTCATCGGTGATCCCCAGAGCGGAAGCGACATGTGCAGCAGCGAGGGCATTACTCACATTGAATTCGCCGCCTATAGCGAGAGTGACCCGATTGCCGCGCCAGAGAAAGGTTGAACCCGAAGCTTCGAGTCGAACATCTGCGACTTCGTCCAATGTAAATCCGTCGACAGGGACACTGACCGTGTCGGCGAGGAGACGTCCGTACGGGCTATCGAGATTGACAATGGCGCGTTCGGCACGGTCGGGTTCGAACAATCGCGCCTTAGCCCCGAAATAGCTCTCCATCGAGTCGTGAAAATCAAGATGATCCCGCGACAGATTCGTGAATACCGCAATTGAAAATTTGGTGGAGTCGACGCGGTGCAGCGAAAGCGCGTGGGAGGACACCTCCATCGCAACCACGTTGACGCCACCGTCGCGCCACTGCGCCAGTTGCCTCTGGATATCGGGAGACTCAGGAGTCGTGCGCGCACCCGACAACGTGCCCAACACTTCGGTTGGACAACCTGCATGCTCCAGAATCGCACGAAGCAACCAAGTGGTAGTCGTCTTACCGTTCGTGCCGGTTATTCCGACGACAGTGATCGAGTCCGATGGATTACCAAAGCAAGCGGCGGCGGCGGGAGCCATGGCCGCTCGCGTGTCAGGGACCCGAATCTGAGGAGCGTCGACGTCGAGCATCCGCTCGACAAGAATCGCAACAGCACCCCTTTCGATTGCTTCGGCCGCATGGTCGTGACCGTCGTGTCGTGCTCCAGTCACGCAGCAAAACAGTGCACCGGGAGAAACGCTTCGCGAATCATGGACAACATCGGTGACGGGAATCTCCGAGGCCAATCCACGGTCAAGCCCCTCTGCTACCAGAAGTTCCGCTGATGGAATCTTCTCGACGAGTGCGTGCAAAAGCACACCACTCACCCCGATGTTCCGGATCGACGAATCGTTGTGCTCGTAGTCGGTGCGTCAAAACCGTGGAGGGGCACCACCGCATGAACAGGATTCGCCTCGGGCGATCCGGTCGTCACGGCACGCACCCGATCACCATCGACGACGGTGGCAGGAGCCGGTGCGACTCGACCGTTGGTTGTGTCGATAGCCGCACCGCCGCGCGCCGAATCGGTAGCTGCAGGAGCGATCCCCAACCGGCGCAATGCGAACGAGCCGAGCTTCGAAAATACCGGGGCTGCGGTTGCGCCGCCGGTGTAATCGCCTTTCGAGGGCTCGTCCATCATCACGTAAACGGAGAGCGCTGGCTGTTCAGCCGGAACGAAACCGACAAACGTCGACTGATATCGGGTGACACCGCTTTGGTCGGTGTATCCGCCGCCCGCTTGAGGTTTCCGCGCAGTACCTGTCTTCCCGGCCGCCAAGTATCCGTCGATGTTCGCGAGTTGGCCGGTGCCACCGCTCACAACCGAACGGAGCATGATGTTCATCTGATCCGATGTCGACTCGCTAATTACCCGTCGGGTGTCGCCAGTTGCAGCCGGGTGTTCGACTCCGTCGGCGTCGACGGTGGCCTGCACAAGCTTCGCCGGAACGTAGACGCCCTTGTTCGCGATGGTGTTGTACGCAAGAAGCATCTGCATCGGCGTAACCGAGATTCCCTGCCCTATTGCGATCGACGGCAAGGAGGTGCCGGAGTACTTCGCCGGCGCGAGGACTGCCCCCGGAGCTTCGTTGGGGAAGTCGAGTCCGGTCTTCTTCCCGAAGCCGAAAAGGTTCTGCGCCGAGTACAGACTTTCCTTGCCGATGGTCTGCGCGATCTTGATAGTTCCAACGTTCGACGAGTTCGTCATGATCTGTCCGACATCCCACGTCACCGTCCCGCGCCCTTCGGCTTCACCGAATTCGTAGTCGTAGAACTTGAGCGTCGGGGGGAGGTTGAACTGCGTGGAGGGAGTGACCTTGCCCGCCTCAAGTGCCGCCGCAACCGTGACCATCTTCATAACCGAACCGGGTTCGTACTGCGTGGTGAGCGCAGCATTGTTCGTGCCGACCTTGACATCGCCAGTCGCCGGATCGCTCACGACGTTTGCGATGGCGAGCACCTCACCGGTGGAGGGTTTCGTCACGATTGCCGTTCCACCCTTCGATCCAGTGAGCTTGACCTGCTCGATGAGAAGACGTTCGGCTTCAACCTGTATCGACCGATCGATCGTAAGAACGAGATCGGAACCCTTTTGCGCCGGGGTCAACGTGTGCTCGCCAACCGAGATCGTTCGCCCTGTGGGACTCCGCTCAAGTGAAAGCTGCCCAGGATTTCCAGTGAGGTCGCTTCCGTATTGAGCTTCCAGACCGGAAATACCGTTGTTGTCGACATCGACACCGCCGAGAATGCCGCGTAACGAGTCGCCGGCGGGGAGATAGCGCTCGGATTCATCGAAAAACGCCACGCCGGAAAGCTTCAGCGCTGCGACCTGATCGGCGACCTCGGGACTCACCTTGCGGGCGATGTACGCGAAACGGCCGGGCCCTGTCATCTTCGATTCCACCCAAGCCGCATCGAGGCCGAGTAGCGAAGCGAGTGCCGCCGACTCGGCCGGAGCATCAATGATGAGTTTCGGATCGACGAAAACCGAACGCGCCGGTCGCGAGATGACCAACTCTGCCCCATTGCGATCGAGGATCGATCCCCGATCCGCCGCCAGTACCTGTGTGTTGGTTCGTTGAGCTTGCCCGAAGGAGACGTAACGCTCCGGACTGATCACCTGAAGTTGGACAACCTTGCCGACGACAATCGAAAACAGGATGACCGTTACACCAAGAACGAGAAGAAGTCGTCGCCGATGACGCACGGAACCCAAACGGTCCTGGGATTCACGACGCACTGGTTGCTGCGATGGCCGTCCGGAAATTGCTCGCACTGTTTCATCGAGAATGATTTTCGACCAAGTGAGGAATCTGGCAACCGATTGCCCTGCAAGTTCCGAACCGCTGCCGTGACCGCCGAAGCTTGATCCGGCTCTCGTTGAGTTCCCTGACGCGGCGTAACCGGACACGGCGCGCATCGGACTCGAAAGGCGTTCAACCGGACTGGGAGCGACCGATCGCGGAGTCCGGCGAGGGTTGCCTCCCTGGTTTCGGGTTGATGCCGACTGATGGACAGAACGAGGTGATCGTTCCGTCGATTCCGGCGTACGTCGACGGCGATGCTGGACATACTCGGGAGCGTTCCACGGAGCAGTCTTTGTTCGATCGAGGGGCGGTGCGCCGGGGCCGGGAGGCGTCATCGTTTGGCCGCCGCTGCCGTTGTCGGAGTCGTCGACTTTGCCGCAGGTGCAGTCGTCGGCGTCGTCGTCGCCTTCACGATGGCCTTCGGCGGCGTCGGAGCAGGCGGCTCTTCGGCTGCATGCAGATCATCGGTGACACGCGGCTCGAGATACACGGGCGTCGGAGCCGGGATCATGCCGAGTTTCGCAGCCGCGTCCTGGGTGATCCGCTGCGGTGACTGCAGCTGTGCGAGTTCAATACGAAGAAGTGCGGCATCATCCTCGGCACGGGAGATCTTGATGTTCGTTCTGTCAATGTGGCGTTGTTGCTGTACGAGATACGCCTGAGAGCCGGCCACGGCGAAGAGGGCCACGAAGAGAACCGCGCAAGCAACTGTTCCGATGTGTCGACGACGCTCGCGACGTGCCTTCTCGACGACCCGCAAACTCGGACGTTCGTCGCCGCTTTCGGCCGTACGAGGCAGAGCCAAATCTGGCAGTGCCGCTGCGAGTGCCCCGAAGACACTGCGGCGATGGTTAACCGCGACCGGAGCGCTCATCGGGACCGGCCCGGAAGGAGCGCGATGCATTCGGCCGACCTGAGGCGGGCACTTTCGGCCCGCGAGTTCACAACGAGTTCCGCCGCGCTCGGGGTGCGACCGCCACGGCTCAGCAGGCGAACACGTTGGATCGCATCGCAGACGCAGGGGAAGTTTGTCGGACAGGAACAACCACCGGTTTCGGCCGCGCGCAGGACCTGCTTCACGATGCGGTCTTCACCTGAGTGATACGAGAGCACTGCGATTCGTCCCCCGACGCACAGCGCGTCAAGTGCCGCGTCGAGCGCAACCGGAAGGACACCCAGTTCGTCGTTCACTTCGATCCGGATCGCCTGAAAGGTTCGCTTCGCGGGATGACCCCCGCGGCGGCGAGCCGGCGCCGGGATTGCGTTGCGCACGATTTCGGCAAGTTCTCCCGTGGTGGCAACAGGACGAGCCGCAATGATCGCCTTTGCGATGCGTCCGGCGAAACGTTCATCACCGTTGTCACGTAGGACTTTGGTCAACGCCGATTCGTCGTACTCGTTGACCACCGTCGTGGCCGACAACGCTTGCGCCGGGTTCATGCGCATGTCGAGCGGTGCGTCCAGCCGATAACTGAAACCGCGCTCGGCGCGATCGAGTTGCGGCGAACTAACACCGAGGTCGAAGAGCGTTCCGACCACCGGCTCGTCGCTCGGAATCGTCTGAGCAACCACCGAAGCAAGCGAATCGAAACGGGTCCGAGCGGTCTTGTAGCGATCGCCAAAGCGTTCAAGTCGCGATTGCGCAGCAACCAAAGCATCTGGATCCTGGTCAAGACCGAGGACCTTCAGGTGCGGGTGCGCATCAAGAAGAAGCTTGGCGTGGCCGGCCCCGCCGAGCGTCGCATCAATCAACCAACCGGCCGGCACAGGGGCGAACAGGGCCACGATCTCGTCGGCCATCACCGGGCGGTGGGCGAACTCGCGATCGGGCTGGGCATCCATGGCGCGTTCCTTCCATGGTCGAACCAGTCGGCAGAGCCGGGTCCGGTCCTCAGCAGTCCCTCGGAGCACGGGCGCCCGCCGGGATTTCTCCCCGGCTGGGCTCGATGGGAAGCGGGCGGAGTAGGGGCCTTCCATCGTGTGTTCCGAGAGACTGCTGAAGATCGGGCCGCAGGCCCGGCGGGTGGCCGGACGACGGCAGGTCGGTTGGTCCTTTCTGGGGGCGGGCAGGGAAGACATGGCAGCGGTTAGAGCCCGAGGGCAGTGACCGCCTGGATCAGGCTGTCGTCGGCGATTCCGGACTGATCGTCCCAGCGACTGGCATCCCAGATCTCGATGCGATTGATGGCGCCGATCACGACCGCATCGCGCTCAAGTCGGGCGAAATCCCGGAGGCGCTGCGGAATGGTGATTCGGCCCTGAGCGTCAGGTCGGACTTCGTGGGCATTTGCGGCGAAGGCACGCATGGCCTCTTGAGGAGCGAGCCCCTCGCGGATTCGTTCGGTGAGCGTCTGCGCCACTTCGGCGAAACCCTCTTCGGTCCAGAGACCCAAGCAGCGGTCGAGCTGGGACAGGAATCCCTTGTCCACTAACTGGGCGCGGAAGGTCGCAGGCAGGACGACTCGCCCTTTGTCGTCGAGCGAATGCTCAAACGTGCCTACGAACATGACAACCCTCTCACCTGGCCCCTTCGGAGCCCCACGGGGTGCAACTTACGCCCCATTTCCCCCCACTGTCAACCACCGGCTCCCCCAATCACCCAATTTGGCGCCCAAGCGCGATCTTTAGTTGCGGGCGCAATAAAATGCCGGTGGTTGGCGTTGCACTGACTGCAACCCAACCCACGCACTGGAGTCCTCCATGCCAAACGCCAACGCCGGACCAACTGCCCTCCCCGTTCTCACCCTTCCCACGGGCAACACCCGGGCGATCCGCGCCATCACCACTGCACTTGAGAGCTTCGAGGGCGAGGGATTCCCTGTGCGTCGTGCCTTCAGCGGTGTGTCGCTAAACGATCTCGATCCGTTCCTCCACATGGACCAGATGGGACCGGTTACTTGGAAGCCATTCCAGGCCAAAGGCACCGATTGGCATCCGCACCGCGGGTTCGAG
>CAMCTY010000004.1 GCA_945878725.1 Bifidobacterium breve
TCCTGCTGAACCGACTCCTGAACTTCTCAGCGCGGTAAAGAAGGCAGCATCACGCTTGCCGGCAATCGCTGCCCTGTTCGGTATCGAGGCGACCGCTGCCCCGAAGGCGGGTAAGCCCCGTCCGAAGGTCAAGCCGCCTCGTCCTGATCTGCCCGCCGCTGTCCCGGCCGAAACTGCTGACGCTTCGGTTCCGACTGCAACGGATCCGGTCGCTGAAGCTCCGGTGGAAGCAGCGGTCGAGTCCGCAGTTGAGTCTGCGGCTGTCGCTCCTGCCGAATCGGTTGTCGACACCGAGAGTGTGGTTGAACCTGCGACAGAGACTGAGACTGCGGTAGAGACTCCTGAAGAGGAAATCTCTGAAGCCGTGTTAGACGCCGAGCAGTCCGAGTAGTTCACCAGGTTCGGACTCTTTTCGTCTGTCGACATCCTCAAAGGGTGCCGGCGACGAAGAGATGGCTACAGTTTGCGACCATGGTTGAATACGAAGTTAAAGGTCATGTTGCCATCCTCACGCTGAATCGCCCCGAGGCTCGCAACGCTGTGAATGGTGAACTTGCGCAGGCTATGGAGTCCTGTCTTGATCGTCTCGAAGCCGATCCCGACGTGTGGGTTGCGGTACTCGCTGCGAATGGTCCTGTCTTTTGTGCCGGAGCTGATCTCAAGGCAATCAATTCCGGAAAAGCTGGTGAACTCGCCACCGCAAAGGGCGGTTTTGGCGGCTTCACCACCTACCCGCGCACGAAGCCAGTGATCGCGGCCGTTGATGGTCTCGCCACTGCCGGCGGGTGCGAGATCGCGCTTGCCTGCGACATGGTCGTCGCATCGAAGAACGCAGCGTTCGGGCTCGCCGAAGTGAAGCGCAATCTCGTAGCCGGAGCCGGCGGCCTTTATCGGCTTCCGAAACTGATCGGCAAGAACGTCGCTCTCGAGGTTGCCCTCACTGGCACTCCCCTGTCCGTTGACCGCGCTTACCAACTCGGCCTCGTGAATCAGGTGACCGAGACCGGCGAAGCTCTCGCTGGAGCACTCGCCCTCGCCGAGACCATTGCTGCGAATGCTCCGCTCGCGGTGTGGGAAAGTCGGACGCTTGTACTCGCCGCTGATTGGGACGACGAGGACACGATTAAGGCTGCGACCGGAGCGGCGTTCGGACGGGTGCTTGCCTCCGAGGACACCAAAGAGGGACTCACCGCATTTATCGAAAAGCGCGCCCCAGAATGGAAGGGTCGCTGAACTGAACGATCTGCCGCGCATGGTTCTGGTGAAACCAGGATCCTGTGCGGCAGCGGTCAGGGCAGTTTCTTGTGCACGGTTATGGCTCGGGCTGTGAGTCCAAAACTCTCAAAGAAGTTTTTGGTGTCTCGCATCCCAGGCAGCGCGATGGCGTCGATTCCGGCGGCTTCGTTCGCTGCTGCCCACTCAGTAATTAGGTCGAGCATCGCTTCGCCAATTCCTACGCGCCGGGCGTCGGGATCGGTATAGATCTCTTCGATGACTGCGATCAACGCGCTGTCAAGAGTCTTGGTTAATCGGCAAACGGCATAGCCGAGGATCGATCCGTCGACCATGCCGGATACGACGAGAGCGCTTGGATTTGACATGTCGGCGACGATTGAATCCATAAGCGGCTCTGCACGACCGTGCAGCGCAAGATGGGCCGATCCCCCACGTTCCGTTCGCAGCGCTCGATAGAGGTCTGTAGCTAGTGCCGACAGGACGTCGATGTCCGCAATGATGCCAACTCGGGCACAACCCTCTGAATCAAACTCCGCTCGAGGCATCCAAGCGCCCGATCTTGTCGAGAATTGATTTGCGCTTGCGGTTCGCCGATTCGAATCTGGCTACAGCTTTGCGCTCGGCGGGCGTCAGGCCCTCGAGTCGAGAGACGATTTGAGAAGCCGCAAGCGTGTCGTATCCGTCGATCGCCAACGAACCCACAGCAGGTGGCTTTGGTGGAGCGGCCTTTGCCTTCGTAGGCACTCGCCCTGGGGTCTTTGCTACGGGTTTGGCACGCTTCTTGGCGGGCGACTTGGCCTGTGAAGTTTTCGACTTCGTCGACGCCGAGGAAGTCGATGTCGCAGACTCCGTGGGTGGCTTCACTCCCCCATCAGTCTTTGCCGTAGCAGCGGAACCGGCCAACGCACTGAAAAGCAGACCGAGTTGACGCTCAACATCGGCGACTGCTGTTTGAACCCGTGAGTCGGCAGTCGAGAGCGCGAACGTGCCCAAAACGCGAGCGTTAGCGGCCTGGGCACGGCCCCGCTTGGCGAGATCAGGAATGAGATCTTTCCCGTCGAGGAGAAGCCCGATAGGTGCATAGACAAAAGAATCGAGGATCCGTTCGATCGGATCTACGTCCTCACTGCCTTCGCCGTCGTCCATAGTCAGCGCTTCTTGGTTGCCTTGGCGACAGCCTTCACGGGCTTCACCG
Source organism: Bifidobacterium breve (assembly GCA_945878725.1). Lineage (GTDB taxonomy): Bacteria > Actinomycetota > Acidimicrobiia > Acidimicrobiales > Acidimicrobilacustridaceae > Acidimicrobilacustris > Acidimicrobilacustris thunensis. The sequence continues at coordinate 2,432 of CAMCTY010000004.1, forward strand.
ACTTGGTGCTCTTCACAACCTTAGGAGGCGCCGACAAGATCTTGATGGCCGGACAGTCGGATTCTCCAACCGGACACGTCATCTGCTCTGCGGGTCCGAACTGCCCTCGGTTGACCAACAAGAAGCAACCCGTGCAGGTGAACTCGTTGGCCTTCTTGGGCGTCACGCCTTCGGCGACTTCTGCCGGGGACTTCGTCTCCGGCACAACTTCTTCGTCTTCCTCTTCGTCGTCGTCAGCTGCGGCGATTCGATCCTTCAGGATCGCATCAAGGTCTGCCTCGACATCGTCGGGATCGACTTCTTCCTCGTCATCGTCGTCATCGTCGCGCTTGGCGGCGGTGCCTACTTCTTCTTCGTCTTCGTCATCGTCGACCAGCGCGATTTCGTCATCGCCATCGTCGCCACCGACGACGATGGCGACAAGGTCGTCGTCGATTGCATCATCGTCTAGGTCTTCGGCGGCAAGAACTTCCTCGAGACCTACTTCCTCGAACTCTTCCTCGTCGATTGAATCGTCAGCCATGGGTTCCTCGGTTTGGTCGCATTCCGTATCGGGGGGATAACGAAAGCGTGTTGTGCGGCGGATGTTACGCAGATTTCAAGGGTGAATGTCCACCTGATGTCCTGCCGGCCAGTCAAAGTGACAACCGGCACGTCTAATCAGGCCTCTAGACGCTTACTTTCAGCCCGTCGTTCGGCCTGAAGGCGCTCGAGTTCAGGTTCGGCGCTGTGATCCACGAACCGCATCATTTCGGCAATCGCATGGTGACCGGCCTGCTCGGCGATAAGTCTGTGCATCTCCTGACCGACGATTCGATACGCAGGATGCCCCTGGGGCGTCGTCCGCAGTTCGATGAGGTGCATCGCCTCGCGGGCGTTCATTTGCATCGAGAACCGCACCTTGTAAGCGAGAGCGACTGCGTAGGAGGCCTCAGCCGGGAAACGCTCAGCGAGCGCATCGTGAAGCGATGCCGATCGGGCCATAGCCTCGTCGAAGGCCGGAGCAGCGCCAGCCTCGTCGACTGCTTGGGGCCTCGTGTAGCCATGAGCTGGCGTCAGTTTCTGCCATTCGATGGTGAGCATCCGATGGCGTTGCAGATCACGGAACGCGCCGTAGTCGGCGAGGACATCAAACCGATATCCGGGACGCTCCATGGCACGGCCTGGTTTGAGACGACGATTGGCTCGGTCACCTTCGTAGGCAGTGAGTACGGCGAGACGCTCTTCGGTCGACATCAGGCGAACACGTGCTTCGATCTGAGCCTCGGGGAGCGAAAGATGCGAGTAGAGCGCGCTTGCTACCAATTTCACTTCGGCATCGGGATCGAAATCGACAAGCGTCACGACGGGAGCAGGATCGGTGTCGATCCCTGCAGGAAAGAGCTTCTCGGCAATTTCGTCCATCGACTGACGGTTGGTATCAAGGTATCGACTCCACGCGAGCCCGCGATCGTCGAGATCGACGCGCTTGAGGAACGAAGGAACGACCTTGCGTAACTCGGTGAGCATCAGATCGGCGTAGGTGCGCGCCTCAGGCAACGGATGCGCCCGCATGCGCATAAGAAGCTGTTCATATCCCTGACCGGTCCCATAGATACCGACATTCGAGAGTGAACTTGCCGGGAGTAGACCTCGGAGAGCATCAAAGGCCTTGGCGCGAATCGCCTGTCGGTAGACAAAATCGCTGTCGGCTTTTTCCTTCGGAATTGTCGAGCGAAGATGCTCCACAACTACTGGCAGAAGTTCTGCGTACGTATCGAACATCCGATCCATATCGCCGACGTAGCGGGTGCCCAATGACGACTGAAGAACCTCTGGTGGACGGAAGAAGCGATATCGACCGCCGAGCCGTTCGTCGTATGCGATGTAGCGAGTTGACTGCTCGAGATAGGCCATGAGGCGACCCCACTCAAGAACTTTCGTGAGCAGATTCGAGGCCTGTTCGCAGGCGAGGTGGACTCCCCCGAGCTGGGCAACAGAATCATCTCCATATTCGAAAAAGACTCGGTCGTACAGTTCTTCCGCCCTGCGCAGCCCGATCGTGGCGTCGATCGAAACATCACCGCTGACATCTAGTTCCACAACGAATTCGTCGAGGAACAAGCGACGAAGACTCTTCGGAGAGCGCGAATAACGGGCGAAGAGGGCGCCTTTTACAACCTCCGGAAGGTTGACGAGCGCGAACACCGGACCGTAGAGATTGGTGAAGTAACGACGAAGAACGTCGGCTTCCTCTGCGCTGAACTCTTCTGCCACGTAGACACTCACGACCGGTCACCGTATGACCTCCGGGCCGCTTCGCCGCGGATGCTTTTTTTGGTGATAGTCAGGAGTCAGAGTTGACGAATTGCTGCCGGACTTGACCGAGTGCCTCATCGTTCGCCCAGAGGTCGATGATCGTCATCGCCATGATCTTGGCGCCTTCGATCACCCCGCGGTCACCGTCTGCCCCCATTGCGAATTCTGCGAAACGGGGCGTGTGAATCCCTACCCCTGGAGGAGCGATGGCGAGCATCGGGTGGATGCTTGGTACGAGGTGACTGACGTTGCCCATGTCGGTAGAACCCACGACATTCGCAGCATCGGTGACAGGACCGACGTCACGTCCGATGCTCTTGGCATTCGCTACGTAGAGATCTTCCAATGCTGTGTTCGAACTCAACTCGGCATAGGCGGGATCGATCCAGTGGTGTTCGAAGGTGCATCCGGTTGCACTGGCGCCCGCCTCGAGAGCAGCCAGCACCCTCGGCTTGAGCACCTCAAGATTCTGAAGACTCGCCGCTCTGACGAACCAATGCATCGCCGCGGTGGCAGGGACGATGTTGGGCTTGTCTCCCCCGTCGGTGAAAACACCATGAACTCGCTCATCTGGTCGTATGTGTTGGCGCAAAGCGGCAACATTCATATATCCGAGGACTGCAGCGTCGAGCGCATTGCGGCCGAGCCATGGATAGGCCGCAGCATGGGCGGCAAGACCGCTGTACATGACGTCCAACCGTTGGACAGCAATGGTCGTCATCGAGCGAAGATCGTGATCAGCGGGATGGATCATCAAGGCCGCGTCGACTTCCGTGAAGGCGCCGGCATTAGCCATGAAGATCTTCCCGCCGCCACCCTCCTCGGCTGGTGTGCCAAGGATGCGGACCCGGCCGCCCAGTTCCTCGGCGAATGCCGCGGCAGCGAGACCCGCTCCGAGTCCGGCTGCGGCAATGACGTTGTGGCCACATGCGTGACCAATTCCGGGAAGGGCGTCGTATTCGAGGAGTACCGCAATGGTTGGTCCGGTGGAGCCCACGTTGGCTTCGAAGGCTGTCTCGAGGCCGTAGGCCGCTCGCTCAACCGTAAGTCCGTCACTCTCAAGTGAGCGGGTCAGAAGGTCATGGGCGAAATGCTCCTCGAAGTTCTCTTCGGGATGCTCGTGAATCTGATGTGACACCGCAAGCAACAGATCCGCTCGGGCGTCGACCGCATCGCAAACCGCCTTTTTAGCCCCGACAATGTCCATGCCCGCACGCTATCGCCGACGGGATCCACCGTGTTCCCCGTTCAGAGAACAACAAGCGCGAAATCGGTCTCTAAGCGGACAGACAGATTTCGCACCTTCGCGTGCCGTACTCCGTCGAGATACACGGTGATGGGCTGATCGAACGTGGTCTGATACGAACCAACTCGTGATGTTCTGAGGCTCGGATGAGGCAGATGGGTCCCGGTCCGGGCCCGACGCCTTGCGGCGAATCTGTCTCTCAGCGACAGTCGACCATCGGTGATGTCAAGCAGGCCATCGCCAGGATGCGAGCGAACTCCAAGATCGAGATCACCGAGCCATTCAGCATTCATTACAACGACAAACCGTCCCGACCACCAGCGGCGCCGAGCGACAAGATGCGAGACGAAGAGGTGTTCCTCGCTGTTAAACGTGGCGTAGGCAACATCGATGGGCAGCGCGAGACCCTCAGTACTTCCGCCGGCGACTGACTGTTGACCTCCAAGCGTTCTGAACATGTCGCCACCTCTGACGCGAATCAGTGGCTGACGTTCCCCATGCTCCAAGGCAAGGCGAATGATCTGCGCCAACTCGACATCAGTCGACGCTTCTTGTGGCTCGGAATGCCCGGAGTGATCAATACCGTAAGAGCTTCCCTTGCGAATGGTCATTGAAGGGAAACGCCATCAGCATTCGGCGCGGATGACTCATCACCGGATCCGATTGGAGACGAGGCACCGGAAGGCGATGACGCCGCGACCACTCCGCGGAAAAGGTCGTCGGCAGCACGGCGAGCAACCGCCGATGTGAGGTCGTTGGTGCTCGCATCTCCGATCTGGCGAAGTAGATCGATCAACTGCTTCATGGTTCGTACGAAGTCACCGCCGGGCATCTCGTCATCGGCGAGGATCCTCTCGAGATCGTCACCCGCTGCCCAAGCGTGAGCTAAAGCAAAGAAGCCGGCGTCGGGTCGACGAGTGGTAGGTAAGCCGAGCCGACGCTCGTCACCATTCATGTCGAGCGCAACGGAATCGAGTTCATCAATACGATGGGCAATGTCCGAATTCGGGAACCACGGTTCAAGATCGGGGCCCGAGTTGCGGTGCTCGTAAATGAATGACGATGCCGCTCCCGCCATGCTTGATGCGTCGAGGCCGTCAAAGAGCCCCAACTCAAGAGCCTCGGCTATTAACAGATCCGCCTCGTGATAAATCCGGACAAGCTGCTCGCCTCTTTCGGTCAACGTCCAACCGTCCAAGTAGTTCCACTGCTCGAGCATCTGCAGCACACGGTCGAACGTTTCTGCCAGTGAATCCGAACGTTCTTTGATTTGCCGATCGAGGTCGGTGAGTTCCCGTTCGAGGCGGTCCAACCGACGCAATGCCCGAATATGACTGTCGCGATCAGGACACCGATGCACTGGGTGCGACTCATGCACAAGACGCACCCGCTTCGACGAATGCAATTTCTTGCCTTTTGCCGAACCCGGCGTCGATGAGTTTCCGGTCGAGTTGGCAAGCAACCGGGCTACTGATTTTTGGAATGCTGGCTTTGAGGGAGTGAAGGGCACCGGCAAGGCAATCCGATCGACGACGATCGCTGGTTCGGCGAAGTCGGCCGCCGTTAAACGTTTGATTCGTCCATTCGCTGTAAGTGAATTGACGCGAACCTGTCCACCCTTGCGATGCGACACCGACACCACCGCGCACCGGTCATTTCCACCGGAGCCAGCCAGCCAAAGAACATCTCCAGGCTTGAGCGACTGGAGGCTCTGCTCAACGTCGTTGCCCGAGAGTGACTTGCCGGGACCATTGGTGTGCCGGGCACCCTCGAGCGCCGATCGGTACTCGCGGACATCTCCCAGCTCGCATTCCGACTCAGCCACCAGTTCAGACCGAAGGGTTTCTCGCTGAGAGCGTCGACGCTCGAACCGCACCACTTCTGCATCCGCCTGGAACTGAGCGAAGCTGAGCGTCAGGAGCCGGTGGGCTTCGTTTGCGTCATAACGGCGGACGAGATTCGCAGCCATGTTGTAGGTCGGTCGAAATGAACTTGTGAGCCGGAAACTTTTGCTCGCCGCGAGCGTTGCGACGTCCTCGAATGTGACGAACGGCGACCAGAGAACGACAGCATGCCCGTGATTGTCGATCCCACGTCGACCCGCTCGTCCGGTGAGCTGGGTGTACTGGCCGGCAGTGAGGAATTCATGAGTTTCTCCCGTGAACTTCATGAGTTTCTCAATGACGACTGTGCGTGCGGGCATGTTCACGCCCAAGGCGAGTGTTTCCGTGGCGAACACGACCTTCACTAGCCCACCGAGGAAACAGGCTTCGACGGCCTCTTTGAACGGGGGAATCATCCCAGCGTGATGGCATGCGATTCCGGCCTGAAGGCCATGGAGCCAGCGGTCGTACTCGAGGATCCGGAGATCGTCATCGCCGAGGTCGGCCACATGCCGTTCAGCAATCTCACGGATCGATTCACGTTCATCGTCGGTGGTGAAACTGAGCCCGGCGTCGACGCACGCTTGCGCAGCGTCGTTGCAGGCGGCTCGAGAAAAGATGAAGTAGATGGCAGGAAGCATTGACCGCTGCGCAAGTAGCTCAACGACCTCGACTCGCCTCGGTGTTGCATAGCGCCGGCGCGGGCGGCCCCCGCCTCGCGATCGCCATGCTTCTCGTGGGTCATTGTTGAATCGAGCGCCATCAGGGTTCGATCGGCCTTCCACGAGCGTCGGGAGGAGAACCAGATCCGATGAATGGGTGTCTTCGACCAAAAACCAATTATCGAGTGTGACAGGACGGGTGTCCTCGACCACAACGTCCGTTGGACCACGCACAGTGCCGATCCACTCCGCCAACTCGGCGGCGTTTGAAACCGTCGCGGAGAGACACACGAGTCGGACATGTTGCGGGAGATGAATGATGACTTCTTCCCATACCGGTCCGCGATACGCATCCTGCAGGTAGTGAACCTCGTCGAGAATCACCCAGCCAAGACGCTCGAGGGAGGCAGCCCGGCTGTAAATCATGTTGCGCAGGACCTCGGTCGTCATTACGACGATCGGCGCGTCACCATTGATCGATGTGTCGCCGGTAAGAAGGCCGACGTTGTCTGTGCCGTGGTCCGCACCCAGATCGTGGTACTTCTGATTGGAAAGCGCCTTGATCGGCGTCGTATAAAAGGCGCGCTGCCCGGATTTCATGGCGAGGGTCAACGCATGTTCCGCAACGACCGTCTTACCGGACCCGGTTGGCGCACTGACAAGCACTGACTTCCCAGCATCGATGGAACTGATGGCCTCGCGCTGGAACCTGTCGAGTGTGAACTTGCTGCTGCGCTCCCCCATTGACTCAGGCTGAGGATTCGGCGTCGGCGCGTGTCGCCTTGCGGCGTCTGAGTTTGAGAACCAATGCGCCGATGCCAATAGACGCGAAGTACAACAGAGTCATGGGAAGCGCTAGCGAAATCATGCTGATTGGATCGCCGCTCGGCGTAATCACCGCTGCGATGACCGCCACAACCACGATCGCAAGACGCCACCAACCGAGAAGGCGGCGGGGCGTGACCACGCCGAGCAACTGCAGTGCGACGACAACAACCGGAAACTCAAATCCGATACCAAATGCGAGCATCATCCAGACGATCAGGGTTACATAGCTATCTGCCGTGTAATACGGCTCAATGTCTGGTCCCCCGATATGCACCAAGAAATCAAGCGTCGGGTTCAGGATGAAATAGGCCAGCGATCCGCCAGCGACAAAGAGAATGAGGGCACTCGTAGTGAACGGAACGGCGTAGCGGCGTTCATGGGAATAGAGGGCGGGAGTGATGAATCTCCAGAGTTGCCAAAGAATCACCGGCATAGCCACAGCAATACCGATGTAAACCGACATCTTGATTCGGAGAGTGAAGGCTTGAAGCGGTTCGGTGCTGATGAACGGCGCATCGGGCTGCACTTCGTTGAAGGGATGTTTCAGAAAAGAGATGACGTAAGGAAACAGAAACCAGCCAACGATTGCTCCGATAAGGACGGTCGCGGCAATCTTGAGCAGCCTGGATCGGAGTTCTCCGATGTGCTCCCAGATCGTCATATGACCATCGGACGTTTGCTCTGTCGCCGATTTACTCGAGGTCACTGTCGAACCACTCGATCAGGCATCTGAGCCACTTCCCTGCGGGCCCGCCTCAACTGAGTTCTCCGGCGGAATCGTCGGCACGACGTCAGCGGAAAAAGTCTCAGGCATGTCCGGGCTCTGACTCAAAGGAGCAGATGGGGTTTTCGGCGCCAGACGCGGACCCGGTTCAGTGCGATCAAGCGCATTGTCCTTTGGCGTGACCGAGAGTGAGCCGAGGTCCATGGCGCTTCGGACTTCTTCTTGAAAGCCCGATGTCATGCGTCTGAACTCATGAAGGAACTTGCCCGCCTTGCGCGCCGCCTCCGGGAGCTTGTCAGGACCGAGGACGATGAGGGCAAGAAGGAGGACGACAATGATCTCCCCGCCTCCAACGTTGAACATGCGTCGATCCTACCGGAGGGTCGGGCGGCCATTCCTCGCTCGGGTCACAGCTCGTGCCCTCCACACGGCATGATCTAGGGGTGACTCGTCTGCCTTCGCTGCGCCCCCCCATCGGCTTCGCCCATCGCGGGGCTTCAGCCCACGCAAGGGAAAACACAATGGAAGCATTTGAGCTAGCCCTCAGGCTGGGGGCACAAGCGCTCGAGAGCGACGTTTGGGTCACGGCTGATGGATGGGCGGTGCTCGACCACGACGGGCTTGTGGGACGACGCCCCAGACGGCGGCCGATATCGGAGTGTCTTCGAAGCGAACTACCCGATCACATCCCGACGCTTTACGACTTGTACGACCTAATCGGCGACCGGATTGACCTGTCACTCGACGTGAAAGATGTCGGCGCTGCGACGGCCACTGTGGCCTGTGCTCGTGCTCACACAGCGGAATCCCGGCTCTGGCTTTGTCACCCCGAACGGGATGTTGTCTCGGACTGGAGACTTCTTTCGGCTGATGTCCAACTCGTTGAATCGACGAGGCTCGCCAAGATGGTCGGCGGGCCGGAGATCCACGTCTCCCGCAGCACGGAAGCGGGCATCAATGTGATCAACATGCACCATTCGGACTGGACCGGTGGGTTAATCGCCACGGTTCACCGATTCGGGTTGCTCGCCTTCGGCTGGGATGCACAGTTCGACCGAATTCTTGACGAGCTACTTGATTCGGGAATCGATGCTGTCTACAGCGACCATGTCGACCGAATGCGCGCGGCCCTATCTCAAATCTGATTGTGAGTTAGAGCAGGCCGAGGCGACTAAGCGGCCATACCCGGATGAACGCACGTCCGACGATGCTGCTCTGATCGATAGTTCCGAAGTAACGGCTGTCCTTCGAATCATTGCGATTGTCGCCCATGACCCACACCTGGCCGCCAGGCACTACGCACGGGGCCGTTCGTGGACATTTATTCGGAGCGTTATCGGCGGTAGTTGTTATGCCGTCGGGTAGGTAGGACTCCGGCAGTTGTGTTCCGTCGATGAACACATGCCCACCGTCAATGACGACTTCCTCTCCAGGCAGACCCACAACTCGCTTGATCAAATCTGGAATCTCGCTCGAGGTTTCTGATGCTGGACGCTCAAACACGATGATGTCGCCCCGATTCACATCCTGAAGTTTGTAGCTCAGCTTGTTGACAAGCACCCGATCGCCTACGTGAAGGGCAGGAAACATCGACAGTGATGGGATGTAAAACGCTTGCAGCAGGAAAAGCTTGACGATGATGGCGAGAAGAACCGCTCCCCCGATGACCGCAATCCATTCTGCGATATTGGCGCCGGTCGTTCCAAAAAGACGCTCAAGGCGTCGCCGACGAGAGCTACGGACACCTATCTCGCCGATGGCAACCGCGAGGTTCTCGTTGAACTCATCAATTGGGGAAGTCACGAGAACCCTCGGTTCGTGGGGGGAAACGATGTGAGGTTACTTCAGGTACCTGTGGAGAATTCGCCGGGCGGCGTCTGACCCGCAAGTAGCGAGAGACGGATCGCTGGCGACCACCTCAGCATCGGTACCGAGTCTCACGAGCAGCCTCTCCAGCCATTGTGGCGAAGAGACCGCAAGGGTCACTTGCGATCGGCCATCAGCGAGTGTCTTGCTTTCGCGAATCGGATACTGGGTGACCACCCAGCCGGCTGACGGGGCAAGGTTGAGCGTGATCTGCGGGTCGGCATCAGTGGGTCGAAACGACTCAATCCGGGAATCCTCTGATCCGGCGATGAAGTTGGTCCCGAGAGGCCGTATGTCGCGGATTCGGTCCACCCGGAATGTTCGGACTGCCTCGGCGCTGTGACAGAAGGCCTTCACATACCAAAAGCCGTCAACTGATTGAACGGACCATGGATCGATCCTTCGCGTCGCGAGCTGGTCGCGACCGTAGGTGTAGTAGTCGATCTCAAGTTGGCGTCGTTCAGTGACAGCTCGCTGAAGCACCGCTACTTCGGTCGAGTTCTCCCCGAGTTCAACGTCGACTACCGAGGAGCGATCGGATCCGAGGGCCCCCGCAAGCTTGTCAAGCCCCCGGGCGAGGGGACCATCCGGATCCGCATCAGGAGCGGAAAGGACGCTTCGTCCTGCGGCTACAAGGGCGAAAGCCTGTGCCACCGTGAGCCGTAATGGTCGAGTGAAGTAATCCGGGAGGCGGATCTCCACGTGATCGGACTCAAGGGTCAGATCGATCAACGCATCTGGGGTGTAGGGATGCACGCCGACCATCCAGACAATTCGGAGGCATTCCTCGAGCTGGGTAGGCGTTAACTGAAAGCGGTCGGAAAGTTCGGAGAGGGAAACGCCTCCAGGGTGCGCCGCAACCCAGGGGACGATGGCCAACATCCTTTCGAGACGCTCAGCGGCAGTGAGTTGTTTCGTCACGAGTCAGCGCCCCTGTCGTCCATTGTCCGAAGCCAGTCGATCAGATCGCTACGCAGTTCGGGAGGACCTATCAGTTCCGCGTGGTCCAGAAACGAGAGCACGAACGAACGGAATGCCGGCCACGAGGTAACCGGAACCTCGTAGACAATCGCACCATTATTTTCTGCCGCGCTGATCGTCTCTGCGCCGAGCAACTCAGTGGCGGTTGCCGCGTGATCTCCATCAACTCGCAGGATCGCGGTTACCGACTGATCGCCAGAGCCATCCGGATTCCACGGTCTGAATGGCTGGTCTCCTCTCGAACTCGTCGAGGGTGCGAATGAACCGGCAGGTCCTGTCTCGATCGTTCCGACGATTCGATCAATGCGGAAGTTGCGTTCACCCTGACGGTCGACATCGAAACCGAGCACGTACCAATGGCCGCGTTGGAATTCGAGACGCCATGGCTCAAGTGATCGTGTCGACTCGCCCTCACTCGTTCCGTAAACAAACGTGGCAACTCGACGTTCGAGTACGGCACCAAACAGTGGAACAAGGGCGGGGTCGGTAGGTAGAGCGCCGAGAGTAAATGCTGATGCGCTTGGGTTGTTTTCCTCGGCTCCGAGGACTCCGCCGAGACGCCAAAGGGCACGCGTACCGAGGGAGTCGGATTCGCCTACCCGCACGGCCCGGAGAGCCAAATGGAGCGCAGCAAGCTCAGCGGGATCGAGTTCGGGATCCGGAAGTTCGTAATCAGTCCGCTCGATGCGATAGCCCTGAACTCCATCAGCTTCACCGGGAATGTCCTCGAGAACAATCGGGATCCCCAACTTAAGAAGGTCGACCTTGTCACGCTCGAAGGTTCTGCGATTTGACTCGCCGTCGGCTGTGTACCCCGCCACACGTTCGAGGATGTAATCGCGCCCGAGCGGCCGCTCTGCGTCGAGCAGCGCAGCGGTGAGATTCATCAGTCGTTCGAACTTGTCGTCAATCGCAGCCATGAGACCTACAGAGAAGCGATGAGCTTTTCGACGCGCTCATCATGGGATCGGAAGGGATCTTTGCAAAGAACTGTTCGCTGCGCTTGATCATTGAGCTTGAGGTGCACCCAATCAACCGTGTAATCGCGATTGCGCTCCTTCGCCTTACGAACGAACTCGCCCCGCAGGCGGGCTCGGGTGGTTTGGGGAGGGGTATCAATCGCAAGATCAATTTCTTCGTCGGTGCAGGTGCGCTCGACCAGCCCACGATCTTGGAGCTTGTAAAACACACCCCTTCGGCGGTTTATGTCGTGATATTGCAGATCAAGCAACGCGACTCTGGGATCCGTCAACTCCAGGTTGTGTTTGGCTCGATACGACTCAATGAGTTTGTATTTGATGACCCAATCGGCCTCTCGATCAAGGCCCAAAGGATCCTTCTCGATTTGAGTGATCGCGTGTTCCCACATGTCGAGCGCCTTCTGCTCAAGCGGAGAGAAATCACGTCGCTCGGCGTACTTCAACGCTCGGCTGAGGTACTCGCTTTGGATCTCGAGTGCGGTCGCTTCACGTCCGCTCGCAAGTCGAACCTTTCGCGTGCAAGTGATGTCGTGGCTGATCTCTCGGATAGCTCGAATCGGATTCTCGAGTGACATGTCTCGCAGGATGACATTTGGCTCTTCGAGCATTCGAAGAAGAATCGATGTCGCTCCCACCTTAAGAAACGTTGCGTGCTCACTCATGTTGGAGTCGCCGACAATCACGTGGAGACGGCGATAGCGATCTGCGTCGGCGTGAGGCTCGTCACGGGTGTTAATGATCGGACGACTTCGCGTCGTCGCGGAGGACACTCCCTCCCAAACGTGTTCGGCTCGTTGGGAGATGCAGAACATCGCGCCGCGAGCTGTCTGCAAAACCTTGCCGGCCCCGGCGTAGATCTGACGCGAGACAAGAAAAGGGATCAGCGCATCGGAGTAATGCGAGAAATCCTGCTGACGGCCCGCAAGATAGTTCTCATGACAGCCGTAGGAATTGCCCGCAGAGTCCGTGTTGTTCTTGAACAGATAGATATCCCCGCGGATGCCCTCATTAGACAGTCGCTGCTCGGCGCTTACGAGCAATTGCTCGAGAATTCGCTCCCCCGCTTTGTCGTGAACGACAAGTTCATGGATCGAGTCACATTCCGGTGTTGCGTACTCCGGGTGTGATCCGACGTCGAGATACAGCCGGGCGCCATTGGCGAGAAAGACGTTGGAGCTCCTGCCCCAGGACACCACCCTGCGGAACAAATAGCGAGCTACTTCATCCGGACTTAAGCGCCGCTGGCCGCGAAGCGTGCAGGTCACGCCGTATTCGTTCTCGAGTCCGTAGATACGCCGTTCCATCGAGGGTGACGCTATCGGCGCTGAGAGGTTGATGGGTGATGCGGGAGCTCGATCAGGCCTACGGAAGTAAATCCGGAAGTACGTTGCGCTCTATGCGTCGGAAGGCACGACGCTCTGCGGTTCGTTCGAGAACTGCCACTTCGAGGTCGGTGGCGGCCAGAGAACGATCGGGGCCGGAGAGGGCACCAACGGCGGCCGCCAATGCGCCCCGGAGGTCCAAGGTTTCGGTCCAAAGCCCCTCGAGCCTCGAAGCGATGATTTCCGCTTCGCCACCGAGGACGGTGAACTTCTCCTCGTCCATCACGGTTCCGTCGTAGAGGATGTGGAACAACTGGTCGTGGGCGGGTGACTTTCCAACCTCGGCAACGAGGATTTCGACTTCCATCGGCTTCATCTCGTGGGTGAAAACCTGCCCGAGGATCTGTGCGTAGTTGTTGGCGAGGCTCCGGGCGTCGACATCTTCACGGCTGTAGGCAAATCCTTTGAGGTCGGCGGCGCGAACACCGGCGATCCTCAATTGGTCGAACTCGTTGTACTTGCCGACCCCAGCGAAACCGATGCGGTCGTAGATCTCGCTCACTTTGCGCAAAGTGGACGAAGGATTTTCGGCACAAATCAAGATGCCGTTGTCGTAGACGGCGGCGACTAGTGAGCGCCCCCGTGCAATGCCTTTGCGCGCATAATCGGCGCGATCCTTCATGACCTGCTCAGGTGCGACGTAGAAAGGCATGCTCATCGCTTCTCACCTCCGGTCTCGGTCGAGTTCTCAGGTATCCGCGTGATGCCGACTTCTCGGGAAGCGAGAATGTCAAGGAGTCCGGTGAAGCGATCGGCGATCTCCGCGTCCGGGACACGCGTAAAGCCATCGACGGTGATTGTTGCGATGACCGGATAGATCCCCCGCACAAGATCCGGCCCACCGGTGGCCGAGTCCTCGTCGGCCGCTTGGAAGATCGCGGACAACGCAAGGTCGACGGCCTCGTTGCGGGTCAGGCCCTCTCGGAATCCGAGCTTGACGACCGTGCCGGCGTGCAGGCTTCCTGATCCGCTTGACGCGTAATTGGACTCCTCGTAACGGCCACCCGTGACGTCGTATTGGAACAGGCGTCCAGTCTGCCGACCAAGGTCGTAACCGGCGAAGATCGGAACGACGGCTAAGCCCTGCATCGCGGCGGGAAGGTTGGACCGCACCATCTGTCCCAACTGGTTGGCTTTGCCCTCAAGAGAAAGCTGCGTGCCCTCGACCTTTTCGTAGTGCTCGAGCTGCAGTTGGAACAGCTTCACCATCTCCATCGCCGGACCTGCGGCTCCGGCAATCGCGACTCCCGAATGTCGATCGGCAGGAAACACCTTTTCGATGGCTCGATGCGAAATCAGGTTCCCCGAAGTGGCTCGACGATCGCCGGCGATGACGACACCTTCGGCAAACCGGATGGCAACCACGGTGGTGGCATGTGTGACAGCCAACCTTGCTCCCACATCGGACGACGGTGTTTCCGGCGACAACCCGAGCCTTCGAACGAGGGAGGAAAAGCTGGGACCGGGATCGTCACCTGGGGTAAAGAAGGGCATGCTCACGAACCGGAAGGATACTGGTTCGTGGCCAATTGGGATGATCGGAACTACTGGCCACCCTTTTGCACGAAACTCCGCACGAATTCCTCCGCATTGGTTTCGAGGACCTCGTCGATCTCGTCAAGGAGATCATCAAGTTCGGCCTTGAGCTTCTCGGCCTGATCGGAGACGCCGGGCGTCTCGTCGACTTCGATGGCGGGTGCCTCCGTCGGAGTCTTTCGTATCTGCTCACGTTCAGTCATGGCCCCTCTTTCATCGGTCCGGTTGCTTTGACACCACCGGATGCAGGCGATGTGGATTGTTGCGATCTCGAAATTCGTAGGCAGTCATGCGCCGAGCGACTCAAGCAATTCTGCCGCTGAAGAGCTCGACTCCAGAACGCTACCCACGTGGGCGGCTGTCCCGCGCAACGGTTCGAGCATCGGGACTCGCCGAAGGCGCTTCTCCCCCGTATCGAATACGAGAGAGTCCCAGTTTGCCGAAACGATCTCGTCCCCAAACTTCTTGAGGCACATGCCCCGGAAGTAGGCCCGGGTGTCGAGTGGCGGGTCGGACATGGCCGATTCGATTTCCGACTCGTTACAGATCGTTTGGAGCCCGACCCGTCTCGAGAGTGAACGATCGGCTCTGAGATCGTGGTACTGAAGGTCAAGAGCGTTCAAGCGGGCATTTGACCAATCAAGACCATGGCGATCTCGGTAGCCCTCGATGAGCCGGTATTTCGCAACCCAGTCGATTTGATCGGCGAGCGCCATGGGATCCGATTCGAGACCGGTCAGAACTTCCTCCCACTTCGCCAGGATGTCCCGGCCCACTTCCTCACCCACACACGCCAGCCCTGATTTGTTTGCGAAGGCGGCGGCCCGTTCAAACAGCTCCCACTGCACAGCAAGTGCTGTTGTGGTGGTCCCGTCAGAAAGGGCAAGCGGCTGACGAAGGGTCAGGTCGTAACTCACGGAACGTAGGGCGCGGATCGGCTTCGCAAACGTGAACTTCCGGGGCAAGAAGTCGTCCTCGATCATGGCAAGAACAATGGCGGTTGATCCGACCTTCAGGAACGTTGCGATCTCGGACATGTTCGCGTCGCCGATGATCACGTGGAGCCGTCGGTACTTCTGTGGATCGGCGTGCGGTTCGTCGCGCGTGTTGATGATTGGCCGTTTGAGAGTCGTTTCAAGTCCGACTTCCTCCTCGAAGAAGTCAGCCCGCTGACTGATCTGGAAAGGAACCTCGTCGGAACTGAGGCCCGCTTCGCAGCCGACTTTTCCGGCCCCACAGAAGATCTGACGCGTGATGAAGTGCGGAGTCACGTCGGAAACGATCCGTCCGAAGGGGGTCTCCCTGTCCATCATGTAGTTCTCGTGGCAGCCGTAGGAGTTCCCCTTGCCATCGGAGTTGTTCTTGTAAATCACGATCTCTTGGCCCGGAGGAAGAATGCGGTTCGCGGCATCCATGGAGAGCTGAAGGATCCGTTCAGCTGCTCTATCGAATACGACGACTGATCGGGCGTTGGAACATTCAGGGGTTGCGAGTTCCGGGTGAGCGTGGTCGACGTAATACCTGGCACCGTTCGTGAGAACTGCGTTTACGAGGTGCATCTCAATATCGGGCGCTTGCGAACCGTGCGGGGTGAAGCCCCGTGCATCCCTATCGGGTTGTTCGTCCTCGAAGTCCCAGCCAAGCAATGGTCCGTCACCTGAGTTCGCTCCTCCGGCCGCAACCTCATCGAGATAAGCGCTGATGAGGATCGACGACGCCGCGATCGGGTTCTGATCCTCCACTCCCCGCATGACGATCCCGTATTCGGTCTCGATGCCACAGACCTTCGTTATCGACACAATTCTCCATCTTGTTGCCTAGTTGCTGCGCTCCTTGAACCATATTTCGCAGCGAACAATGATTCTCGAGTTCTACGACTAGAGGTACTGGCCTGTGGCTGCACGCTCGATGGAGCGACCTCCACCGGTGCCCGAGTCATGGTGCTTTACGAGTGTTCTGATGTACACGATTCGTTCACCCTTCTTGCCTGAGATTTTCGCCCAATCGTCAGGGTTGGTGGTGTTCGGTAGGTCTTCATGTTCCTTGTATTCCTGGTGGATCGATTCGATCAAGTCGTCGAGACGGATCCCACGTACACCGGAGGCGATGAGCCTCTTGATCGCAAACTTCTTAGCCCGGCGCACGATGTTTTCGATCATGGCACCCGACGAGAAATCCTTGAAGTACATGATCTCCTTGTCACCGTTTTGGTAGGTGACCTCAAGGAACTGGTTCGCCTCGTCGTCGCGGTACATCTCCGCAACGGTTGCCTCGATCATCACTCGGACTGTCTTCTCTGGGTCGCCGCCACCAAGGGTCGCAACCTCTCCGGCATCCAGCGGAAGGTCAGCTGTGAGATACCGGCCAAAAATCTGAGCGGCGGATGATTCATCGGGCCGTTCGATCTTGATCTTTACGTCAAGGCGCCCCGGACGAAGGATGGCGGGATCGATGAGATCCTCACGGTTGGAAGCTCCGATGACGATCACGTTCTTGAGCGTCTCGACGCCGTCGATTTCCGCAAGCAGCTGGGGAACAATCGTCGACTCCATATCGGAACTGATTCC
The DNA here is from genome assembly GCA_945878725.1 of Bifidobacterium breve. Classification (GTDB taxonomy): domain Bacteria; phylum Actinomycetota; class Acidimicrobiia; order Acidimicrobiales; family Acidimicrobilacustridaceae; genus Acidimicrobilacustris; species Acidimicrobilacustris thunensis. The sequence continues at coordinate 19,385 of CAMCTY010000004.1, forward strand.
CGTTCCGCGCGTACGGAAAAGGGAATCCATCTCGTCGAAGAAGACAATGACTGGCCAACCTTCTTCGCTCTTTTCACGAGCTCGCTCGAACACGAGTCGAATCTGTCGCTCGGTTTCGCCGACGTACTTGTTCAGGAGTTCCGGACCCTTGATGTTCAGGAAATAGCTCCGTGCTTCCTTGTCGCCGGAGACTTCGGCAACCTTTTTGGCGAGGGAGTTCGCGACCGCCTTGGCAATAAGCGTCTTTCCGCAACCGGGAGGGCCGTACAGGAGAATTCCCTTTGGCGCCGGCAACTTATGTTCCGCAAACAGCTTCTGATGCAGGAACGGCAGTTCCACAGCGTCCATGATCTGATCGATTTGTGAATCAAGGCCGCCGACATCGCCGTAAGAGATGTCGGGCACCTCTTCGAGGATCAATTGCTCAACTTGAGGACGGGGAAGCTTTTCGATGAGCAACTGTGCCCTCGGGTCAAGCAAAACCGAATCGCCGGCCCGGAGTCTCATGCCGAGCATCTCGTCGCTGAGTTCGACCACCTTCTCCTCATCGGCGCGTCCGACAATCATCGCCCGACGGCCGTCGTCAAGAAGGTCCTTGAACGTCACAACCTCGCCGGTCCGCTCGGGTGCTCGACACAGAATCACGTTCAGCGATTCGTTGAGGACAACTTCGGTACCTCGTGTGAGTTCCGTCGCGCTGATCTCGGGGTGAAGTGACACCCGCACCTTGCGTCCGCCCGAGAAGACATCGACAGTGCCGTCGTCGTTGCTGCCAAGAAATGTTCCGTACGCGCCAGGCGGCTGCGTGAGTTTCTCAACCTCAGCGCGCAAAGATGCGATGTGATCTCGCGCCTCGCGCAAGGTGTCGGTGAGCTTCTCGTTCTGACCGGCTACCTGAGAGAGATGACCCTTGGTCTCAAGTACTCGCTCCTCGAGCATCCGCACCCGCTTTGGGGCATCCTGCAATCGACGACGCAGCGACGCGATCTCATCCTCGAGGATCCTGACCTGGAGGGCGACATCGTCGACGTCGGAACCATCGGGGAACTGACTTCCATCGTCGTCATGTGCGCTCACGCTGCGACCTCCGTGTCGGTGCGCCGACCCTACCGTGGGACCTGCCGGGATGGAGACGTGGGGCGAGATCCCATTTGGCCCCCTGAGGCAAACCCAGTCGCCCCGGCGCACTATGGTTGGTTCTGGACATGTTGTGTGTCCACGGCTCCACTATTCCCCTCACCAGTACTCACAAAGAGGTGTTAAGGCACATGAAGGTCTGGATCGATCAGGATCTCTGCACCGGCGACGGACTCTGTGAAGAGATCGCGCCCGACGTTTTCACCCTGCTCGACGATGGCTTGGCCTACGTCCGAGAGGGCGACAAGGTTTTTTCTGAACCGGGCGGCGCCGCTGGCCTTGCCAACATCCCCGATGGACAGCTTGATGGCGTGATCGAATCCGCTGAAGAGTGCCCCGGAGAATGCATCTTCATCGAAGTCGACTGACCCTTTGCTGACGCCATCGTCAGCCGGATCAGTTCACCCGGGATCAGTTCAGAAACATCAGTTGAGACAGGGTCCTGTAGAAACTCCTGCGCTCGGCAGCGTGTCGAACACCGAAGCCAATTCTGCCGTCGAGAGTGCGTAGGCCACATCGGGGCGATCACGAGCGATTGCGAAAGCAATTCCGACGACCGTGCCACTGGGATCAATGATCGCCGAGCCGGAATCTCCCGGCCTAAGTGACGATGAAAGCTCCACCACTTGTCGCTCGGTAACTCCCGAACCGTAGATGTCGCGCCCCGTCGCCGAAAGGGTGCGTGCGACGGAGAACGGAGCGACACGCAGGGGCTCGCCACCAGGGTGCCCGAAAACGCCACCAGTCACTCCGTTCTTGACGATCGCAGACTGGATCGGGAGCACGGGACGGTCGAATCCCGGCACCGAGATAATGGCTAGGTCGCGACGTGGGTCAAACGCGATGACGGTGCCTTTGAACTGCCGTCCATCATCGCGAAAGACCGTCGTCCCCTTCTCGCCAGCGACGACATGAGCGTTCGTGACCACGAGATCATCGCCGGCGACGAAGCCGGTTCCGTCCTGAATCCTGTCGCAGGCGACACCTTCAATCTTTGCCACTGATCGGGCCGTCGTCGCTACAACGAAAGCACTCAGACCGGATGCCGCTGGCGGGTCACCCAGCTCAGGAGTTGGACGGAGTGCATCAAACACCTCGGGGAAAGCGTCAGGGCCAACAAGCGATCGCAACGCCTGCATCGTGTCGGGTGCCTGCGGGAGAAATTGGTCGACGCGCTGCGCCAGCCATGATCCGGCTGCTTCGCGTGCTGTCCAACCGGGTGAGGCAACTAAGAGCGGCAGAAGAAGCCAGAAAAGTGCGGTGACGCCAAGAAGACCGGCAACTGCTCCAAAGGATCGATCCACCGCTCCGAGAGCGCTGTCCGTCCGGCGGGGGCTGAGCCTGCCTCCCACCATGAATCCGAGCGCTTGTCCAAGCGATGCCCCGACAAGCAGGAGGCCAATAGTGAGAACCAGCACAACGCTGTGGTTCTGTGAATCAAGTTGATTGAGAAACGTTGGGAGGATCCTGACAGCGACAAACAACCCGACCGCGAGGCCAAACCAGGAAACCGCTCTGGTTGTGAATCCAAGGCGATAGCCGCCGACCACAGCGAGAATCGCTATGGCAAGAAGCAGAAGATCAAGAAGGTTCATGTTCCGGTGTCGGCGTTGCAGGGTTGACCGCTTTGGGTCGCTCACCAAGAAGCCGTGCGTGCGTAAGGAACCCGGTGTGAGCGACCATTCGATGATCGGGCCGCACGGCCTGACCCTCGACATGCCATGTCCGATTCAGTACTTCGAGAGTCTCTGGCATATCAAAATTGCTCTCTTCGAGCTTCTCTCGGAGCTGCATCACCTGAACGATGCTTGGGCAATACGCAAGAAGAATTCCGCCTGGATGAAGCGCCTTCTCGGCATGCTCTACGACGTTCCACGGTTCGGGAAGGTCGAGGACGACTCGATCGAGATCGGTCTCATCGATGCCGTCGTAGCAATCGCGTAGTTCAACTCGATAACGACTCAGCGCTTCTTCACCGAGGAAGGACGACACATTTTCGACCGCACGCTCTGCGAAGTCCTCGCGTAGTTCGTAGCCGACGATATCGGCACCAGCCCGGAGCATCGCCATCGAAAGGGCCCCGGAGCCGATTCCCGATTCAAGTACTCGCGCACCTGGATAGATATCAGCAAGCAAGAGGATCGGCCCGAGATCCTTCGGATAGATCACCTGTGCGCCTCGCGGCATCTTAAGGACGAAGTCCGAAAGCGTCGGGCGAACGCAAAGGTACGCAAAGTTCTTGGTCGAACGGATAGTGCAGCCTTCGGTCTGTCCGATGATGTTGTCGTGAGGGACGAATCCAGCGTGCGAGTGAAACTCCCCTGCCGGCTTGAGCGTCACCAGATACCGCCGCTTTTTGGGATCGATCATCAACACTCGATCGCCAGCTTCGAATACACGACTCACTGTTTTGCTCCTGCTCGAGTTTTGCCGAGAACTACGGGTACTGCAGATGGCTGGTCATCGTGGGGAACTTCCCCGCCTGCGCGATCGACCAGACGGCAGAACGCGCAGGTATCCGCTGTCGTGGGGGCTCCGCAGGACGCACAGGGATGCAGGTCCTCGCGGTCTGCTTCCGCCTCAGGCTCAAAGAGAGCAGCGGCACGATCTAAGAAACCGAAATAGAACGAATGCTTCGCGCCCGGCGACATCTTCTCAATGTCATTAAGCGCAAGCTTGTACGAGATGTGTTTGTTACCAGCAGCCATCGGACATTCGTCGACCAAATAATCGATCCCGCGGAGTACGCAATAGGCCGCCGTCTCGCGCTCCGTTAGCCGAACGAGGGGTTTGACCTTTCGAGGGAAACCATCGCGTGCAGGCAGTACAGGGTGTTGGCGCCCGAGATAGTCGGTCTGCCAATGCAACGTGTTGCCGAAGAGGACCGCAGCCTCATCATCAAGATTGTGTCCGGTGACAAGTACGTCGTAGCCGCCTTGGATGGCGGCCTCATCAAAGAGATGACGCTTCGAAAGCCCACAGGCCGAACATGGCGCCCGGCGGGCGGCACGACTCCCGGAGGGGATGTCGTAACCAAAGCGACTCGGGATGTCGACTTCGAGCAGCGTCAGTCCGCGCTCGGTAGCGAAGGCTCGGGCGTGATCACCGGATACGTCGCTGTAATCGCCAATTCCAAGTCCGATGTAAAGCCCATCTGCTTCGTACCCGAGATCGAGAAGGAGATCCCACACTGCGAGAGAGTCCTTGCCTCCTGAAACGGCAACGAGAACTTTCTCGCCTTTGGCGATCATCGAATGATCGTCAATCGCTTTCATGACCTGCCGACGACAAAGTTCAAAAAAGTGATCAACACAAAAGTTTGCGTTGTGTCGACGGATATCAATGACCGCAGGGCCCTTGCACGTCACGCACTTCATGCGGCACCGCCAGAGATCACAGGCCGAATCTCAATCGAATCATCGTCGCTAAGCGACGCATCACCCGCCACGAGCGTGTCTCCTTGGATGACGATCACAGCTTCTCGGTTGAGATCGAGTTTTGCGAGGAGGTTCACGACCGTGATTGGGCCGGGGATCTCGAGTTCTCGCCTTGGATTTCGCAGTAGGACCTTCACCCCACCATGATCGCAGGCGCAGAGGGGTGGCGATGACGCGCTAGGCAGATTCTGTTTGCGAAGCCCCTCGGGACCTTTTGCCCCGTCGGCGCATCTTTCGGCGTTGCCGTCGGGTCGGACGAGCAGGTTCGTGAGAAATGACGAGCGTTTCACCGACGCCGAGGCGCTCGCTGAAGACTGTGCTCGGTGCTGGCTTGAGTGCCCAACGCATTGCCCGCAACGCCCACGCAAGTCCCCCAAGGAGAAGCCAGGTCCGACTTCCGCCTAGAAGGCCGCGCTCGATTGCGTGTCGTCTCGCCAAGCCGAGAATCCCCATCAACCGCGTCGAATCTCGACGACAGTGCGCCGCTTACGGCCTCGTCGGCTTCCAAGCGAGAAGGCAATAACGACCAATGTCACCGCAACGACAACGACGGCGAGTCCGGCGAAATTAGTTGCTTCGCTCTCGACCTCCTCGACCTCGCCCTGAATTGAGCGAAACCGGGATTCGATGTGATCACGAGTGATCCGACCGTTATCAGATGAGTCGTTCATCGCTCCGACTCCCTGGCCGTTCCGATATCGCCCTTACCAATCCGAGAAATCGCCAGCCCAACGAGCGCGGCCAGAACGAGAGTGACGACCGCATACGGAACCCAGGACCAGAACCCGGAAAATAGATCACCCGTCTGCGACTGCATTGCGCGAAGCACCGAAAGAGCAAGCAGGACACATCCGATGGTGAGGATCACCATGCCGCCGACTCCGTAGGCGACGAAACGTCCAATATTCCGGAGTGGATCAACGGTCTCTTGCTTTGTGTAGGCAACGAGGAGATTCCAGAGTTCCTGAATGGTCTCGGGAATCGATCTGAGCGAGGTGGCCATGCGGTTCCCTTCAGGAACGTCGGTCGAGGACGGGAGAAAGCGAGATTGTCGAGCTGCCAATCTGCGACTGATCGGGCTCGAGCGGCGAGACCACGCTATCGACTATTCGAACTCCCCGGAAGAACGGCCCCCCAAATCAAGCAATTCGTGTTGTTCGGCCAGGAGAGTCGACAGCAATTCAAGCCTGCCCCCGACGTCAGCGCAGCTAAGGAGCCGCTGGCGGTCAAGCGGGCCGACCGGGCTTATTGCGCAAAGTTGCCAGGTTGCCTCCGACGGATCGTCGCTGAGGCGAGAGAAATCGAGGTCGACACGCGAGCCCTCATTGCTGATCCTCCGGAGATACGAGGCGAGTTGCTCAGCGCAACCTTGAACCAGCAGCGAGGCATCGGTGGACGGCCCGTTCTCGTCCCATCCAGAAACGACTGCCCTTGGATATGGCGCATCCTCCAGCCATTCTGCAATCTTCAGTCGACGGGTCCCCACCGCCGCCACGGACCACGTCCCATCAATGAACTTCCGGGAGTCGTCGATAACTGCCAATGTTCCGAAGTTCGACCGGACATCGCCTCCGCCAACTTCGCTCCCCCGTTCAATGAGCACGACCCCGAAACCCGAACCAGAGGCGAGACACTGCTCAACCATCCGCACATAGCGTTCTTCGAAAATCTGCAGTTGCAACGGCATTCCAGGAAAGAGGACGGAGCCAAGCGGAAACATTGGCAAGACCTGGCCGCCAACCGAATCATGGGCCTGTCCGGTCATTGCGCGACCGGAAGGGGTCCAAGTGCTGCGAGCTTTGACCCAACGGCGAATCCCATCAGCCGATCTGCGAAGCCGTCGGCGACTCCGGAACCTCGAACGTCAGCGCCGTTGTGAATGAATGCGAATGTCAGTTGGTTTCCCGAGGGAGTGTCGGCAAATCCAGCGAGAGCGTTGACGGTGTTCAAGGTGCCAGTCTTGGCCCACACTCGACTAGTAGCTGGTGTGGACAGCATTCGCTTGCGAAGCGTGCCCGTCTTTCCAGCGAGTGGAAGTGAGTCGGCAACAATTGAGCCCTTCGGAGCGGCAGTGATGAGAGCTAGCGCAAGCGTGCACGACATCCGGTTCTCGAGGCTGAGGCCAGAGCCGTCTGAAATCTTGACGTCATCAACCGGAAAACCCAGTCTTGAGGCGGTATCGCCGATTACTGCGAGCCCGGCTGCAGTTGTGCCATTGCCGCTGGAGACGAAGCCGATTTCACGCGTCAGCAACTCAGCAGTCGTGTTATCCGAATCGGAAAGCATCTCGTCCACGATCTCAGCAACGGTGGCTGATTCGAATGTCGCGATCCGGACGGAATCCTCAGGCGCTTTGCCGGAGCGCGATGGTCCCGCAACCTCTATTCCCCGGGAGACGAGCAGCGTCTTAAAGGTCTCCGCGGCGAGCAGAGTCGGATCGCCGGCCTTCCGGTTTGGGTTCGGAGCATTTGGCGAGGACGTGAATCCCGTCTGGCCGTCGTTCACTATCAATGCCGACAACGGGCCCACGGTTCCGCCGATCTGATAACGGGTGGGCCAACTCGGAAGCCAACGGACATTCTCGTAGCGAGAATCGTCACCCACGATCCCTCCAGTCACCTTCTTCACACCCGCAGCCGCGAGAGCGTCGGCGACGGCGGTGAAGTCCTCAGTGAACTGGTTCGGGTTGTCGAGACTTGTGCGATAGCCCGCCGTCGTCAGAAGTGGGTCTCCCCCGCCAATGAGATAGAGATCACCGGCAATTACCCCGCCGGCCGCCTCCTGTTCGGCAGCCATGACTGTCTCCAACCTGGTCGCAGGGCCGAGCACATCAAGCGCGACAGTCGCGGTCAGAAGCTTCTGAACCGAGGCTGGAGCTAACGAGTCGTCTGATGCCCGGGAGTAGACAATCCGCCCTTCGTCCAGCACCAATGCACATGTGGTCCCAGTGACTTTGGCGAGATACGCGTCGAGAGGCACTTTGACCGCCGCATCAGCCGAGGTGGCCTGAAGGGCATTGGGAAACCTCCGAGCCGAAAGTAGAGGAGTGACCGGAGTGACCACCTCGACGTTTTCGGACTCAGTAGCGCGGGCCGGAGAGGCGCCAATCGCTGAAACTGCGAGAAGGATTCCAATTGCGGTGATCCCCCCAATTCGTCGCCACACGACGATCATCCGCCTTGGAGCGGGAGACCGCGCCGTGAGCGCCACTGTGCACTCCGGAGAACGTGATCGAGTGCGCGAACGGCCCGATCGGCAGACGGGAAGCAGTAGCGGCCGCCCGCTCGCACCGCAGCGACGGCGGCGTTGGATGGATCACCGACGGCAAGTTCCGTTGCCACCAGAACCGGCTTGCCATGTCGAACGGAGAGTTCCCCAGCGAGATCGGCATAGCGCGCATCTTGTCGATCGTGGAATGCGGTGATCCGCTCGAGGCCGAATTCAGGAAAGAATTCGCCCTCACGTTCGAGGCGACCCTGATTGGATTGAATGCCGACCCCTAGCAGGATGACTGCGTCCACCTCGGGGTGCGACACCACTGCACCGAGGACATCGGCAACGGTGTCCTTTGTCTCTCCACCGGCAAGATCGATCGGATTGTTGCGGCTCCACCTAGGCGGCAGGAGTGTGTCGAGTGACTCCCGAAGGTCTCCCGGCAATGTGATCAGATCGAGTTTTGTCTCTGCCACCGCATCGGCTGTAACCACTCCCCATCCTCCCACGGTGGTTACGACAGCCAACCGCGGCCCTGAGGGTTGCGGTTGGGTCGCGAGTAGCGCCGCTGTATCGAAGGCCTCGAAAAGATTCGCTGCTCGGATAGCTCCCGCCTGGCGACACATTCCGTCGAACACACGATCATTCGAGGCGAGCGAACCGGTGTGGCTCGCCGCCGCTCGTGCACCGGATTCCGATGCACCACCCTTAAGGATCACTACTGGCAGTCGGCGCGTTACGACACAAAGTCGATCAAAGAAGGCGCGACCATCGGGAATGCCTTCCACATAAACAAGTCCGACCAATGTTTCTGGGTCGTCCGCGAAGTATTCGAGCATGTCGATGACGCCGACCTGAGCGGCATTACCCACCGAGATGGCGCGACTGATTCCAACTTCGGAATGACGGGAGAGATTGAGGAAGGAAGACACGAAGTTCCCGGATTGGCTGGCTACTCCAATGTTCCCGCGTGGCGGATTGGGCGCCACGATCTGGGCGCACAGGGATGACGGCGTCGATACAAGCCCCTGACCGTTCGGCCCGACGAGCAAGATTCCGAGGCTGTCGGCGTGTTCAACCAGCGCTTGCTGCCGCGCCTCGCCATCAGTTCCCGATTCGCCGTATCCGGCTGAGGCTATGAAAGCAGCGCGAATTCCCCGTTCCGCCGCCTGTGAGAGCACCTCAAAATTCGACGACGATGGCGTACACACGAAAACCAAATCGACATCACCCGAGGGCACATCAGCAACGGACTGCAGAGTCGGGCGCCCAAGCACCTCGGCACCGTCGCGGTTTGTAGCAAAAACGTTCCCCGTGTAACCGCAGGAGAGAATGTTGTGCAGAGCGACAAATCCAAACTTTCCTGGATGTGTTGATGCGCCGGCAACGACGACCCCACGCGGGTCGAAGAGCGCGTCGAAATGATCCTTGCCGAACCTCCCCGCGACTCTCCCGCTACTCATTGCGCTCCCGACGTAGCGACGTCGTCTAGCTCTACAAGAGCGTCGACCGCGATTGGGGCTCCGTCGACGATCATCAACGGGTTGAGGTCGACAGAAATGACGTTCGGACTGGATGATGCAAATTCGGAAAGAGCCATGAGGATTTTGACCAATACTCTTCGGTCGACTTCCGGTTCTCCGCGGAACGCATTGAGAAATGACTGAGTCCGGAGTTCTGCGATCATTTCCTCTGCGTCAATCTCTGTAATCGGGACAAGCCGGATTGCGACGTCGGCGATCACTTCGGTGAATATGCCACCGATTCCTAGCATCACCGTTTGTCCGAACTGTTCGTCGAAAGTGATACCGGCAATGAGTTCACGCGTAGCTTGAACCATTGGCGCAATGAGAACCGTTACTTCTCCATCATCCGCTGTCGCCTTACTAAGAAGGTCTTCGACGGCGGCTTGCAAGTCAGGCCCAGTCTGAATCATCAGTCGCACCAAACCCCGCTCAGTTTTATGAGCGATGTTGTCACCGCACAACTTGGCCACAAGCGGAAACCCAATAGCGGTGCCGGCAAGCAACGCATCATCCGATGTCGCCACGTTTGCCTCGGGAAGAAACGGGATCCCGAACGGCGAGAGGAGAGCCTTCGATTCCGCTTCTGAAAGAGTGCGAGTCATCGGTCGCCTCAGGGTTCGAGTGCAGCCCGGAAGAACGACCTGAGGTGTTCGAGTCGGGATTCAAGAACATCGTCGCCGAGCGGATCTCGGTCGAGCAGACCTTCAATAAACGGAAGATCGGAGAAGTAGCTAAGCAGGGCGCCGTATCCAGTGAGCATCAACTGCTCAGGGTCGAACCAACGAAAGGTGCCAGCCTTCATTTCGGCCGTGAAGTACTGAACAGCCTTTTCGAAGAGGGGACGCAGCGACCCGCCGAGATTGACCCCGAGATGGCCACCGCCATCAAGTGCCTCACGCCGCACGATCCGGACAAATTGAGGGTTCTCCCTGAAAAATCGGAAGCCCTCAGTCAGGACGAGATCGACTTTCGGCCATCCAACGACCGTGCTGTCTGTGGCCGCATCGACGCGGACGATCCAGCCGGCAAGGGCACGTTCGAAAACCTCCCGGTAGATGGCGTCCTTCGATGGGAAATGGTGGAGAACACTCGACCGGCGAATTCCCACGGCCTCGGCGATGTCGTTGAGTGAGGCTCCTTCAAAGCCACTCATGGCGAAACAACGCTCGGCCTCGACGAGGATCACTTCCCGTGTCGGGATTGTTCCTTCGCTGACGGCCATTTGGGCAGGTTAGCGGTGCGGTGACCTACCGGCTTGGGAATGCTTGTACCTTGCCCCCCATGGACATCCTCGCTGCCCTTTTCATCGACTCGATCGACCTTCGTCAGGTTCCTGGACCCTCGACGCGAATCGACCTCACCGGCATCCAGTTCTCGGCCGCAGCGACAGCCGAAGTGCCGTTGACAATCGAGCCGCATCTTTGCGTGATTGTCTACTGCCCTCTCGACGGCAAGGGAACGGGAGCACTTGAGGTTGTGTACAAGCGCGGCGAGGAGCAACTGGCGCGCAATGTGCAGCCTCTTCAGGTTGAGCCAGGCAAGTTCAATTACCGGCTGGTCCGAGCCGAACTGGCTTTTGATGACTACGGGACCGTTCAAGCTCATTGCCGGGTGGACTTAGGTCCTACCGTCGTCGTTCCGTACACGCTGCTTCCTCCGATCTAGCTGTGGCGCGCTTTGCCGCCGCACTCTCGGAGCATCCGCTGGCCACACAAGCGATCGGCGAGATCGTCGGCGATGTGCTCGAGCAGCTAGACGACGCTCCCGACACTGTTTTCTTATTCGTTTCGGAAGCCCACGCCGGGGCCTTGGCTGATATGGCAGGCGCAGTACAACGGATCCTCAATCCATCCGTACTCATCGGTTGCTCGACCAATTCGACACTCGCCGGCAGCCAGGAAGTCGAGCGCGTCCCGTCTGTTGCCATCTGGGCTGGCCTGACCGGAGATCCGATTGGCGTCAGGGTTGTCGAAGCATCTGAGCTTCCTGGTTCCTTCGGTAAAGGTTCCCAACCGATTGGCGGCACTCTGGTGCTGCTGGGTTCATCCACCTTCGACATCACCAACGAAAACTTCCGCCTACTCAAATCGGCGCATCCAGATCTAGCCGTTGCTGGAGCGGTTGCGTCTCCCGGATCCCACAACCAACCGAACCGAGTGATGCTCAATGGAGAGGTATTCGCTAACGGAGCTGTGGGCGTAGTCCTTCCCGCCGAGTGCCCGCTCGTCGTGAAGGTCAGCCATGGCGCCGAGGGAATAGGTGAACCATTCACGGTGACTAGATGCGAGCGAAACATGATCCTTGAGCTCGCCGGCAGGCCAGCCGCCGACAGACTGCGTGAGGTTGTCGCGGGGCTCGGAGCCGCCCAACGTTTCCGAATGGGGTCTGGCCTGTTCCTCGGCAGTGTCCCGGACGAACATCCTCACGATGTCGTGTCGAGTGATTTCGTAATTCACGAAATCCGGGGAGAGGATCGATCGAACGGAGCACTCGCCCTTGCTGGAGAGGTTTCCTTGGGTTCGACCGTCCAGTTCCAGATTCGAGACGCTATTTCGGCTGAGGAACAACTGCGTTTTGCTCTATCTGGTTCCGTTGGGTCCTCGGCCCTTGTCTTCGCGGGAGCGGATCGAGGGATGCGCCTTTTCGAGGGCCCCGATCATGACGCGGAAGCTGTCTCCTCGATGCTGGGGACCCGCTGCATTGCCGGGATGTTCGGAGCAGCCGAGTTCGCTCCGGTCGGAGGTGTGAGCGCGGTGCATAAGCGCAGTGTCGTCTCGGTGATCTTCGGCGACCGGCCACCACTAAGGTTCCGACCGTGACTGAAAGCTCTCCTCAAACACGCTCGATCGATGTCGTTCGCGGTCTCTCGATGGACGCACCCCAAAAGGCGAATTCGGGACATCCCGGCACCGCCATGGCGCTCGCTCCCCTTGCCTACGCCCTCTACGCGCGGGTTATGCGTTACGACGCTTCCGAACCGCTGTGGCCCAACCGAGACCGCTTTGTGCTCTCCGGTGGACACGCCTCGATTCTTCAGTACTCGATGCTGTACCTGACTGGGTTCGGACTCACCCTCGATGACATCAAAGACTTCCGGCAATGGGGTTCGCTCACCCCTGGCCATCCAGAAACCCATCACACCGCCGGCGTCGAAGTAACGACCGGCCCATTGGGCCAAGGTCTGGCAAGCGCGGTGGGCATGGCGCTGGCCGAGCATTGGCTGCGAGCCCGTTTCGGTCCGCAACTTTTCGACCATCACACCTACGTCATCTGCGGTGACGGGGATCTCGAGGAAGGTCTAAGCCACGAAGCTGCCTCAATGGCCGGTCACATGGGACTCGGGAAGCTCGTCGCGATCTACGACGACAACCACATTTCTATCGACGGGCCGACCGAATTGGCGCTGTCCGATGACGCTGCGAAGCGCTTCGAGGCCTACGGCTGGCATGTCGAGAACGTCGGCGAGATCGGCGAGGACGTTGATGCGCTCGAGGCCGCGATCAATCGAGCGAAGGATGTTGACGGGAAGCCGTCGATGATCATCCTGCGTTCACACATCGGCTATCCGTCGCCGAAGTTCACTGATACCGCGCACGCTCATGGCAATCCTCTCGGAGCCGAGGAGATCTCCTCCACCAAGACGGTTCTGGGCATCCCCGACGAGGCGTTCTGGTCTCCACAGGACGTCGTCGATCACATGCGTCAAGCAGGGTTGCGAGGACGCGAAGCCCGCATCGCATGGGAGTCCATGTACGAGGGTTGGACCGAGAACCGTGCCGAGCTCGACGCCGCGCTTCAGGGCGTGGGACTTCCCGGGTGGCAAGATTCCCTCCCGACGTGGGAGGTCGGTGAGAGCGTGGCTACGCGCAACGCCGGCAAGAAGGTTGTCAACACTCTCATTCCATTGATCCCGGGGCTCGCCGGAGGCGGCGCTGACCTCACCGGGAATACCGGCGTCGAGATCGATGGTGCGGATTCATTCTCGAAGCTGCACCGCGATGGACGCCAAATCCATTTCGGGGTGCGCGAACACGCCATGGGATCAGTCATGAACGGGATGGCCGCACATGGCGGCATGCTCCCGTTCGGAGGGACGTTCTTTGTCTTCTCCGATTACATGCGTCCCGCCGTTCGTCTCGCCGCTTTGTCGGATCTTCATGTCATCTACTCATGGACTCACGATTCGGTCGGCGTGGGCGAAGACGGCCCCACGCATCAGCCGATCGAACACCTTTCATCGCTCCGAGCAATGCCCAAGCTTCGGGTGATTCGCCCCGCCGATGCCAACGAAACGGCACAAGCTTGGAGAATTGCGATCGAGAAGGGTGGCCCCACCGCACTCATCCTCAGCCGCCAGAATCTTCCCGTACTTGCCGGGACGGCCGGAAACACCGATGTCGAACTCGGGGCGTACATCCTTGTGCCGACAAAGGGTGATCCGGATGTTGTGCTTATCGGCACCGGATCCGAGGTGCAGCTGTGCGTAGCCGCCGCCGAGCGTCTCGCCGACGAAGGTATCGCTGCCCGCGTTGTTTCCATGCCCTGCTGGGAGCTATTCGAAGAACAAGATGACGACTACCAGGATTTAATCCTTGGCATTGGCATTCCCTCAGTCTCGGTTGAGGCGGGCACCACGTTTGGCTGGGCAAAGTGGGCCGAAGCAAGCGTAGGTATCGACCATTTCGGAGCCAGCGCCCCTGGGCCGGAGCTTATGGAGCGCTTCGGTATGACAGTCGACAACGTCATCGATCACGCCCGTCTCGTTCTCAACTGACCTGCAACTTTTGCCGTCGATCCGGAGGATCAAATGACACGTCTTGGAGATCTCTACACGATGCAGGGTCAGAGTCCATGGCTCGACAATGTCCGTCGTGATTGGATCGAAAACGGCGAGATGAAGCGCTGGGTCGATCGAGGCGTTCGAGGCGTCACGTCGAATCCTACGATCTTCCAAAAGGCGATCTCCGGCGGGACGGCCTACGACGAGCAGTTCAGTACCTTGCTTTCCAACGGATCAACAGTTGTCGACGCGTATTGGGAACTTGTCGTCTCCGACATCCGCAACACACTCGCAATCCTCCGTCCAGTGCACGATGGCAGTGACGGTCTCGACGGGTACGTATCGATCGAGGTTTCGCCGTTACTTGCGCGCGATACCGCCGGCACTGCTACAGCTGCTCGCCATCTCAATGCCTTGATCGACGAGCCGAACCTCTACGTCAAGATTCCTGGAACGGCCGAGGGCCTCCCGGCCATCACTCAAATGATCGCCGAGGGTTGCAACGTCAATGTGACCTTGCTGTTCTCTGCCGACCGATATCGCGAAGTGATGGAAAGTTACCTTGTCGGCCTCGAACAGCGCGAAGGGGATCTCTCCACAGTGTCGTCTGTCGCGTCGTTTTTCATCAGTCGGGTCGACAACGAGGCAGACCGTCGGCTCGACGCACTAGGCACGCCCGAGGCCGCAGCCTTCAAGGGGCGGGTTGCCGTCGCCAATGCCCGTGTCGCTTACGAAGCTTTTCTTCAGACATTCAGTGGTCCGCGATGGGATGCACTTGTGGCTCGAGGCGCAAGGGTTCAACGCCCCCTCTGGGCGTCGACTTCAACAAAGAACCCGACGTATTCGCCAACGCTCTACGTCGACACGCTTATCGGACCGGACACCGTCAACACAATGCCGGAGAACACTCTCGAAGATTTTGAGGAGGGTGGCACAGTCGCTCGGACGGTCGACGTCGACTTCGCCGAAGCTCACGCAGTGCTCGACGGCATCGCCGCACTCGGCATCGATCTTGCGGACATCACCACAACGCTCGAGATCGAGGGTGTCGCATCATTTTCGAAGTCTTTCGACGAGCTCCTCGAGACTCTGAGCGAAAAGGCCGCATCGCTTCGATGATCGGCGACCTTCTGGTCGTAGATGATGTCCCTCTTGCGTTCTGTAGTGCGATCTCTCGTCTGTACGCGCAACGTGATTCCGAACGCTTTCGTATAGCCCTATCGGGCGGGGTGACAGCGAGGGATTGCTATAGAGCGATTGGCGCCGACGCGAACATCGGAATCGACTGGTCGACTGTTTCATTTTTCTGGGGCGATGAGCGCTGCGTTTCCCTGGACGATGAGGACTCAAATTTTCACCTCGCCGAGGTGGCTCTACTTTCCAATCTCGGAACGGTTGCGAGCATTCACCCGATGCGGTGTAGCGATGGACCCGACCCTTACGACCGATTGCTTCGATCAACGCCCCCACTAAACGTGATTCACCTTGGACTCGGGGTAGACGGCCACACCGCATCTCTCTTTCCGGAGTCCGATGCTCTTCGTTGCGGATCTGAAACGTTGGTCGCCCTGAACTCTGACCCGCTGGGCAACAACCCTCATCAACGGATGACGCTCACATTCGAAGGCATCAAGCGCGCGGATCACGTTGTGATCACCGTTTCTGGTGCCGAGAAGGCCAGTGCACTCGCACGAGTCATGGCTGGTGATGTTTCGGCCCCAGCGACGATGTTGCGCGGAGCCAATGTTCTCTGGATCGTGGACCCGGCGGCCCTTGGCCAGTCGGTCTCCCGATAGGGTTCATCCATGTCGCGCTACGACGCTCCCTTGAGTGATCTCCTCTCCGAAGCTCGGGCCATCCGCGATGCAGCCTTTGGAACCCGGATCACCTTTTCGCCGAAGGTCTTCATCCCGCTCACAATGCTCTGCCGGGATCGCTGCGGCTACTGCACCTTCGCGCAACCTCCGGCTCGCTTGGACTCGCCGTTCCTCACGCCGACTCAGGTGGGTGCACTTGCGAGGGCAGGCGCCCGTGCGGGCTGTCACGAGGCGCTGTTCACATTGGGAGAGGCGCCCGAAGAGCGCTACCCGATCGCCGCACAATGGCTCGAGGAGAACGGTTATTCGAGCACCGTCGACTATCTCGTGGCAATGGCGCAACTCGTGCTCGACCAGACCGGTCTTCTTCCCCACGCCAACGCCGGAGCATTGTCTCGTGAAGATCTCGCCCGTCTTCGAACCGTCTCTCCTTCACAGGGGATGATGATCGAAACTCTCCGAGGCGATCTTGACTGTCATCGTGGTGCCCCTGACAAGACGCCTGAACGCCGGCTTGCGACCCTGAACTACGCCGGTGAACTATCGATTCCGTTCACGACGGGAATCCTCGTGGGCATCGGCGAGGACCGCAGCGACCGTATTGAGGCCCTTGAGGCGATCGCCGCATCCCACGCACGATTCGGCCATGTTCAGGAGGTGATCGTCCAGAACTTCCTGCCCAAGGAGGGGACGGCGATGCACAACGCTCCTGCGTGTCCGCACGACGATTACCTCGAAGCAATTGCGTTAGCCCGCATCATCCTTCCGCCGGACATCCATCTCCAAGCGCCACCAAACCTGTCCGACGACTTCGGCGTACTCCTCGATGCGGGAATTGATGACTGGGGCGGCGTGTCTCCGGTGACCGCTGACCACGTGAACCCAGAGCGGCCCTGGCCGGACCTCGACATTCTCCGTAGCGTCAGCGAAGCCCGAGGGTTCGCTGTGGCCCCCCGACTCACTGCACATTGCGAGTTCGTTCGTGAACCGGAGAAGTGGTTCGACGAAAGGCTCCGGTTCGCCGTAATGGATCGATCCGACGCCGACGGCCTCGGTCGAGATGATCCTGGTGCCGTGTTCGTCCAGAAGCTCAAACCAGCCTCACCTGCGCAGGTCGACGACGGCGTTGAAGTTCTTCAACTCGGCCCGCGCTCTACCGCCTGGTACTCCGGCTCAAGCGTTGCTCCCCCACTACTTCTTCCAAGCGTACCGGCTGCTCGTGGCCGGGTCGCCGAGATCCTTGAGGGCGTAGGTCTCGGTCAGCGTGTTGGCCACGATGAAATCGTTGCCCTCTTCGAAGCCAGGGGCCCCGAGGTGGTTGCAATTGCTGAAGTGGCTGATGATCTGCGTCGACAGGTCAACGGCGACAACGTTTCGTTCGTACACAACCGCAACATCAATTACACAAATATCTGTACGTTCAAGTGCAAGTTCTGCGGCTTCAGTAAGGGTCCGCTGTCGCTCAACCTACGAGGCACCCCTTATCTGCTGACGCTCGAAGACCTCGTACAGCGCACGATCGAAGCAGCCGAACTCGGTGCAACTGAAGTCTGCCTTCAGGGCGGAATCCATCCTGACTTCGACGGCAATTACTACATCGACGTTGCCCGCGCGGTCCACGATGCAGTGCCTGAGATGCACATCCATGGCTTCACCGCTCTTGAAGTCACCGAAGGAGCTCGTCGTCTCGACGAGCCACTGGCGTCGTATCTAATCCGCCTCAAGGAGGCCGGACTTAAGACCCTCCCCGGAACCGCCGCCGAGATACTTGACGACGAGATCCGAGCGATCCTCTGCCCGGACAAAATCAACACAGGAGAATGGCTGGAGGCACATCGCACCGCCCATTCAGTCGGGCTTCGCTCGAACGTCACGATCATGTTCGGATCCGTTGAACAACCGAAGCATTGGGCTCGTCACATCATTCGAACCCGCGATCTGCAGGATGAGACCGGCGGCTTTACCGAGTTTGTTCCCTTGCCATTCGTGCACATGGCGACCCCGCTGTATCTGCAGAGCAAGGCTCGTCGGGGGCCGACATTTCGTGAAGCGTTGCTCATGCACGCTGTTCCGCGCATCGCCTACCACGGCTCGATCGACAACATTCAGACGTCGTGGGTGAAGCTCGGGGTCGCGGGAGCACGCCAGGTTCTCCAAGCCGGGGTGAATGATCTCGGCGGAACATTGATGGACGAGAACATCAGCCGCGCCGCCGGAGCCGATCATGGCCAAGGTATGGAGCCGTCAGATTTCCGTGATCTCGTTGAGCCGCTCGGACGGCCGTTGATCCAGCGCACGACCCTCTACGGGCATCTGGATTCCGTCGGCGCCTAACCGAAGTCGCCGTCGTCAGGCTCCCGCAAAATGGCAGCCGCTTTCTCTACCGCGCGACGAGCTCGGTTGATTCGCTTCTCGTCCACCGGTAACTCGTGTCCTCCAGCATCGATCGATTCACGAAGCCTCGTGATTGCGAGGTCGGCTAGTTCCTCAGCAATCTGCTCGAGCCGGACACGAAGGTTCTCGAATTCACCAGACATCTACCAATAGTGGCTCACCGAACTTGAGCGCGGCGACAGGTAATGTGACCCAGTCTCTCCACGATCGGAATTCTCATGACGAAGGCTTCGCCAATTACTGACGACGACGTGCACGAGTGGCTGTCGTTCGAATTCGAAGGCGAGACCTTCACGTTCGATGTCACCTGGCTCATGAGTTCGTGGAGTTGCATTTACGGCAATGGCTGCCTCGGTATTCAGGACGACCCTGCGCCAGAGGAAAATCTCGGCTGCTGCAGTTATGGGGCCCATTTTTCGGACAAAGCCGACCGACGAAGGGTCCAGACCAAAGCACTCGAGCTCACACCCGACGAATGGCAATACCACGATCTCGCCAAGTCGCTCGGCGGACCGATCCACAAGAACGACGACGGTGACTGGGCGACACGAGTAGTTGATGGTGCCTGCATCTTCCTCAACAGAAACGGCCATCCCGACGGACCTGGTTGTGCGTTCCATAACGCCGCTCCCAAGCGGGGCGAGAGCTACGTGGAATGGAAGCCTGAGGTTTGCTGGCAAGTGCCGATCCGCCTCGAGTTCCACACCGACGACAATGATCACGAGACCAAAATCTTGCGGGAGTGGAAACGTCGAGATTGGGGCGCAGGTGGAGCGGACTTCCACTGGTGGTGCACCGAGGATCCGTTGGCCTTCGTTGGTTCTGAACCGGTCTACCGCGGATGCCGCGACGAAATAGTCGCACTCGTTGGCGAAGGTCCCTACCTGCGGATTGTCGAGCTGCTCGAGTCTCGGGGGCGGGAAGTCCTACTCCCCCACCCAGCATTGAAACGAAAGCCTGCCAGCGCAGGCTGACGTTTCACTTCTTGCTGGTACGACGCCGATCGGATTCCTTGAGCTGGCGCTTGCGGATACGCAGGGATAGCGGCGTCACTTCAACGAGCTCATCATCGGCAATGAACTCGATCGCCGTTTCCAGCGTGATGTCGCGCGGCGGTACAAGCTTGATTGCCTCGTCAGTCGAGTGGGTGCGGATGTTCGTCTTCTGCTTCTCTCGAATGCAGTTGACCTGCATGTCATCAGCGCGTGCGTTCTCGCCAATGATCATTCCCTCGTAGACCTTCTCGGCTGGTCCGACGAAGAGCTCGCCGCGCTGCTGAAGATTGTCCAGTGCGTAGCCGGTCGTCGAACCCTCACGGTCTGCGATCATGGCGCCACCCTTACGGGTTGGAAGATCGCCCACCCACGGCACCCAACCAGCGTTGTGCTGATGCATAAGGCCGGTTCCGCGGGTTGCGGTGAGAAGTTGTGAGCGGAAACCGATGAGACCGCGAGCCGGAGCTTCAATAGTGACCACTGTGCGGCCGGTGTCGCCGGGGCGAAGGTCGGTGACCTTGCCCTTGCGCGGCGCCAACGCCTGGGTCACGGTGCCGACGTGTTCGTCGGGAACATCGATGACAGCACGCTCAAGTGGTTCGTGACGCTTACCGTCGATCTCCTTGACGATTACCTCGGGGCGGCTGACCTGAAGTTCGTAGCCTTCCCGACGCATCGTCTCGATAAGAACGGCCAGCTGGAGCTCGCCTCGACCGGCGACTTCAATGACGTCCGGCGACGAGGTCTGGTCGACTCGAATGGAGACGTTGCCAAGAACTTCACGGTCAAGCCGTTCACGCAGATGGCGTGACGTCAGGAAGTTGCCTTCCTTGCCCGCCAGCGGTGACGTGTTGACGCCGAAGGTCATACGCAGCACCGGCTCGTCGACACTCAATCGGGGTAGAGCTACAGGATTGGCACCGTCAGCAATGGTGTCGCCGATTTCAACCTCGGGGAAGCCAGCAACGATGAACAGATCGCCGGCGACAATCTCGTCGGCTTCAAGTCGGCTGATACCCGAGAATGTCATGAGCTGGCTGAGCTTGCGGCGGAGCGGGTTCTGACCCTCGTCCTCTTCGCACAACGCAACCTGTTCGCCACGACGCATCGTGCCTTCCATGACTCGTCCGATTGCAAGACGACCGAGGTAGTCCGATGCATCCAGATTGGTCACGATTGCCTGCAGTGGCGCGCCCGGATCACCCTTTGGTCCGGGAACCGTCGCCACGATGGCTTCGAAAAGCGGTGTGAGATCGTCGTTCTCACCGGGCATTCCGATACCGGCGACAGCCTTGCCGTCTCGCGCAATGGCCGAGATGACGGGGAATTCGATCGAATGCTCGTCGGCATCAAGATCAAGAAAGAGCTGGTAGATCTCGTCAAGAACTTCTTCGGGACGAGCATCGCCACGATCGACCTTATTAAGGACGACCACGGCGGGCAGCCCGGCGGCGAGGGCCTTCGACAGCACATAGCGGGTCTGTGGAAGAGGACCTTCAGCGGCATCAACAAGAAGTACAACGCCATCCACCATGGTCAGCGCACGTTCAACCTCGCCACCGAAATCGGAGTGGCCAGGGGTGTCGACGAGATTGATGTGGATCCCGTTCCAGTCGACGGAGGCCGCCTTGGCAAGAATCGTGATTCCACGCTCCCGCTCTTGGTCGTTGGAGTCCATGACTCGGTCGATGACGGCGGCGTGATCACTAAACGTGCCGGTAGCTCTGAGGAGCGCATCGACGAGGGTGGTCTTGCCGTGATCGACGTGGGCGACAAGGGCAACGTTGCGAAGTGGTCTTGATTCGTTCTCGGCGGGGGGCACAGAATTCCTACGATCTGGAGTGATGTCCATCAGGGTGACTTCCCCCGATCGGCGATCGAGGGTACGGCTAACTGGGCCAGATGCCCTCGTCGGGCTCGGCGTCGTACATGCACCACGACGAATGGTCGTGGCCGGGATTTGCTCCACATTCGGGACACGGCTCAGCGTCCTTCTTGTCGAGAATCTCGTCGAGATTTTCATTGGTGCGTTTGAGTGCACGGGCTTCTTCGAAGCGCCGATGTCGCCCCTTTTTCACGGGTCAACTCCCGTCGGTGAGAGAACTCGTCAATTGTAACGGCAAGGCCCGGGTAATTGACGAATCCCCTGTCAGGCCGGTGCCAGACCAGACGTAGCACTGCCGATCTGAGTCGGACTCAGGCCAGCGGCTGATGCGATCGTTCCTCAATCACCAGCTCACCGTCGCCGGCAAAGGCAACAGCGGCCTCGCCCCGCAAGAGACGCTGTATGGGGAGCCCAACGATTTCGGCCCGCCATCCCGATGACAGACGGGAAAGCGGGTCCTCCCGAAGGAACGATTCCAGATCGCCCCGAGTGGCCAGAAGGGTCGAATCGAGTTCGAGGTCTCGGGAAATTTGAGCAATCCAGGCCGAGATCAGCGCAACCGCCGGACGAAGATCCCGGTCGAGCGCTCCTTGAGGGGGCTCATCAGACCTGGGTGCCGGTTCGTCGATCCCCCGGGCAACAGCCAGAAGAAGGTCCTTCTGAGCGTCTTCCCGCAGTCCCCGATCGAATCCGCGTATCCGCTCAAGATCGCCCTTACTTCGAGGGGGTCGCTGAGCAATTCCCACGACGGCAATGTCAGAGAGTACGTAGCGCACCGGGATATCGAGCGTTGCCGCCCTGCGCTCACGCCATGCCGCAACGGCTCGAGCAACAGAACGCGCCTGGCCCTTTAACTGCCTCGCCTCTTTGATCTTCCGCCAAGCTTCGTCGGGATCGCGCTGACCACGCCCCCTATTCCGCTGGATCTCGCACTCATCAAGCGCCCATTGCAATCGACCGCGGGATTCCAGATCGCGGCACAACAAATCCCGCACTTCCAGCAGATGTAACACGTCGTTCGCGGCGTAGATGAGCTGGTCACTAGTCAGAGGACGCTGAAGCCAGTCAGTGAGCCGATCAGCCTTACCAACCCGCACGTCGACCATGCGCTCGTAAAGAGATGCAAGCGATGGTGTGCTCATCCCGACAAAACCGGCGGCTACCTGTGTGTCAAACAACGTGCGGGGAATGGTTCCGCAAACAAGTTCCAGAATCTCGAGGTCTTGATCGGCAGCATGAAGAACAGCGACGGTGTCGCTATCGAGGATTTCCGCAAACGGCGCAAGGTCGACTGCCAGCGGATCGATAAGTACGAGGTCCCCAGCCCATGCGATCTGAACGAGCGCGAGCTTCGGGAAATAGGTCTTCTCCCGATGGAATTCCGTATCAAGCGCATAAGCCGGTTCATCACGGAGTGCAGCGATCACTTCGGAGAGGCCCTCCGAAGTAGAGACGATGCGGTATCCGGCTTTGGTCACAGTCGACCGATCAGGCCGAAGCCGGACCGGAGACGACAGGCCGACCGCTTTCGATCCAACCAAGAGTTCCGCCGGCAACGTTCGTGGCGTCAATGCCATTGGCTCGCATGAACTCGACTGCTCGAGCGCTCCGGCCACCAAGAGCACAGATCACGAGAACAGCTTCGTCGGTCGGGATCTCGGAAAGACGCTCGGGGACGGTACTCAGGGGCATGTGAACGACGCCGTCGAGTCGGGCCTCAAGGAACTCGTCTTCCTCGCGGACGTCGATAATCACAGGGTTACCGGTGATTCGTTGTTCGAGTTCATCAAGGTCGATCTCAGGAATTTCCGACATGCTCAATGCTCCGCTTCGTCAATGACTGCGTTCAGTGGCCTCAGAGTAGCGGTCGAGGTCCTCGGGCGAATCCACATCGTCAACTAGTGCGGGATCGATATCGGTGACGTCGAGCACCTTCAGTGCCGAAAGAGCCACCCGCGGCGCGCGTTCCCCATTCTCGAAAAGGTTTTCGAGAACGGCCAAGCAACGGTCTCGCCGCCACACGCCGTTCAGAGGATGGCGCCGTCCATCAATCGAGATCACGGCTACGTCGACCGAGGTATCGGATGTAATTGACCGTACG
Organism: Bifidobacterium breve; assembly: GCA_945878725.1. Taxonomy (GTDB): domain Bacteria; phylum Actinomycetota; class Acidimicrobiia; order Acidimicrobiales; family Acidimicrobilacustridaceae; genus Acidimicrobilacustris; species Acidimicrobilacustris thunensis. The sequence goes on from CAMCTY010000004.1 coordinate 42,670, forward strand.
AGAATCTCCGGCACAGCTGCGGTGATCTGGGGCGTATCGCAAGCCAGAACAACGACCAGGTTCTCCGTCGATTCGTTCAGAGCGGTGATGATCCCTCCGAGAGGTCCCTCGCCGGGAAATCGATCAGCAACACACCTGATGTCCAGAGACCCGAGCGACTCTGTATTGCCGCCCACCGCAAAGACATCGGCCGCACCTGCGAGGACCAGCGCATCGCGAACCAATCCCGCAAGAGGCCTTGAATCGGAGACAGTGATGAAGGCTTTATCCCGGCCCATCCTCCGCGAGCTTCCGCCGGTAAGAACAACTCCGGCGAAGGCTTTGTTCATCGACCGGCGGCCGAGGCGGTGAAATCGGAGGGCGGCCAGCTTGGGTCACATTGACGCAGAAACAGCTCACACCGCTCGGCTTCGTCGTCCTCGCCGATAGCACGGGCCAATGCTGCGAGCCCGGCAAGGCTGCGAAGAAAGCCGCGGTTCGACTCGTGCGTCCAGCGCACGTAGCCGGAGCCCCTCCATCCATTTGCACGGAGCGTGTCGAGCCCCCGGTGGTAGCCGACGCGAAACGAAGCGTACGACTCAACATCGTCGCGACCCTCGGTTCCGAGTTCGGCCCACGCGTCGCTCCAGCGTGGATTAGCCGCCACTACTGCCGCTAACGCTTCCCTCCGGTCGACTGATGGCATCTGGGATGCCTGCGCAAGAGCATGTCGAGCCTCTGCAGGGGCATCGGGAAGAACGGTCTCGGGCGGACCCGATGGGTTCAGGCTTACTGGCCGGGATTCACTCACCTGCTCAGGCTAGAGCGAATGGGGTTCGGTCGCGGACTACCGAGCTCAGTGAGCCAGTTCGCACGATCGACGCACAAGTCGAACAAAGTCATCTGGTCGACGCGAGTGGGCTCCATGCGGGGCGTTCTCAATCATCATCACCTCCGCATGGACCAGCTCTGCATCGAGATGGGTTGTTGTGTCAGCCCGGTGATGCGGAGCGTCTGTACTTCGGCCGAGAACGACGGGACACACGACATCGGCGAGCTCGAAAAGTGGTTGTGCCGAGACCGACACGAATTCAGATTGCAAGACGATCCCCTCGCTGAGCCGCTGCGTACGCGTCGCCAACGGAAGAGATTCCCATTCTGCGTCGCCAATGATTGACCTCATGAAGCGCTCGGCTGCGACGTCGGGCGGCTCTTCCGGCTTGCCGTTCGTTGTTCCGCTAAGCGTCGCCGACCTCGGCGTCCATGGGATCGGACATTCGTAAACGACGAGCGAGTCAACCAGATCGGGACGCGCTGCCGCCGCCGCTAAAGCGAGCGTGCCACCGATGCTGTGGCCCACAACGACGATCAGACCTGCCGACCGCTTCCGCTCTTCCTCCAGGATCTTGACGAGATCATCACGATGGGTGTCGAACGTCGGAGTTGTCGCGCACTTCGATCGGCCGTAGCCGCGACGGTCATAAACAATCCACGAAATGTTGGGGAGCATTCGCGCACAGCGAAGAAACGCTGCTCCCCTGTCCATTGCGCCATGAACGAACACAACCGTTATCGGTGCGGTTGTTAGCCGGGTGCCGCAGAACAATCCTGACGCTGAGGTGGAACGCTCCACTGCGTCTACGGAACCTGAACGATCCGCACGGTGTCAGTGACACGGCCTTTGAAGAAACCAGATCCGCCAATCACGACGACGAGATCGCCGCTCGAAACTTCTCCGGCGTCGACGGCCATAGTCAGAGCACGCAAGGTGAGTTCATCGGAATTGCCCGACATGTTTTCAAGCAGGTACGGGGTCGTACCCCAACTCATCGAAAGTTGGGTGACCGTACGCGGGTCCGGGGTGAAGCCCAAGATCTTTGCTCGAGGACGGAATCGAGCCACCGAACGCACCGTGAATCCACTGCGTGAGATGCAAATGATCGCAGCCGCATTGATCTCACTCGAGGCCCGCTGGCCAGCTGACGTCATCGCATTTGTGATCGCACTCTCGACGCTGCTGGCCGGGAGCCGATGCAACGTTGAGAGCCACTGCGGCCACGCGTCGTAATCGAACTCCTCGTCGGCGCGCTCTGCAATCCGCGCCATGACGCTGACAACGTTGACTGGGTCGACACCAATGGCGGTCTCACCCGACAGCATGACTGTCGAAGAACCGTCGAAAACCGCATTTGCTACGTCTGAGGCCTCTGCACGCGTGGGCGTCGGAGCATCGATCATCGACTCGAGCATCTGAGTTGCCGTGATAACCGGACGACCCACGGCGATGCAACGGCGGATGATCTCCTTCTGCAGATGCGGAAGTTCCTCGATCGGAAACTCCGATCCCAGATCTCCACGAGCAACCATCACTGCACCAGACGCTTCGACGATTGCATCAAGGTTCTCCACCGCATGACGCGTCTCGATCTTCGCAACAACCATCGGACCAGCCGGGCTCGGATCCACCTTCAGGCGATGAATGTCAGCCGCGGTGCGGACGAATGACAGCGCGATCATGTCGGTGCCCGCCTCGACGAAGGCTTCGGCGAGGCGAAGGTCCTCATCTGTCGGTGTTGTTAAGCGCAATCGCTCGGAGGGAATGTGTAGGCCTGGTCGTCCGCTTAGACGGCCACCGTGAACAACCCGAATCGGGATGGTGTCGCCGACACGTGCTAGCGCCCGCACCTGAACGGCACCATCACCAAAGACGAGGAGATCGCCCTCCTGTACGTCGGTGAGTAGTTCCTCATAATCGACCTGAATGATTGATTCGGTACTTGGATCATTCCCCGGTACGAGCGCCAGAGACGAACCGTCGGCCAACACGATTCCGCTCTCGGGCATGCGACCGACTCGGACCTTCGGCCCTGGAAGATCAGCGAGGATTCCCACCGGTCGGCCGAGCTCGGCAGAGACCTTCCGAATTCTGTGAAAGCGATCGAGTGCGAGGTCGAGTGATTCGTGGGACAGATTGATGCGCGCGATATCCATACCCGCATTGATCAGACCCTTGAGAACGGTCTCGCTGTCGGAAGCTGGACCGATCGTTGCGATGATTTTGGTACGGCGCGCCATCCCCCAAAGCTACCGGGCCGAGCCATGCCCAATCGCGGACAGCGCCTAGGCAACGCTTTCCCCTTCAGGCAGGGACGACTCAGTTCAGTTGTGAGCGCCAGCGAGCTGCCACCGCTCGATAGTTCTCGGCTACGTGCGCAGGGGACTTCAGGGCCAGCAACTCAAGACGGTCGGCAGCGCAGTCGAACGAGCCGAGAGCAGCATGTGCGGCCGCCACATCTGCCTCTTCCTCAATTGTCGAACCGGGGATTGCTGCCCGAAGTGTGCTGGCCCAGAGTCGGGATCGGAAATCACGCCGGTTCGCATAGATGGCATCGAGATTTCCGAGCATGCGTCGAACCATGGCTCTTGGAGCGATCGGTTCGATCATTTCCTTCCCAAAGGCTCGATCGGCCCCGTGCAGTCGGTGGAAGAGATTGCTCACCCCGAAAAGATCGAGTTCCTGACCCCCGCCGAATGGATCGATGAAGGAATCCTGTTGATCGCCAACACCGACCAGGAAATGACCTGGAAATCCAACCCCATGAAGGTCCACTCCCAGACGAGAGCCGACCGCGATCAGGACGATCGACAACGTGATAGGGATGCCCCGCTTCGATGCGATAACGATGTCAAGGAGCGAATTGCAGGGGTCGTAGTAGTTCTCAGAGTTGCCAGCAAAGCCCTGCTCAAGGAAGAGAAATCGACAAATCGACTCGACTGTCGGGCTCGGGCAGGCGCCCGCAAGTTCGTCGAGTGATTCGAGTGACCGAGCGACGGAAAGATCCGGATTGGCGTGCCTTGCTATCTCGAGGGCCAAGACCTCGACGGGCACACTGCCGTCAGGTTTGCCGATCAGTTCGAGAAATCCGTCCGATAGGCCCACAGCGGTGAGGCTATCTGCCGAATTCACATATCAACACGCATGTCCGGGACCTTCTAGCGTCTCAGCATGGTTGAACAAGAAGCGCATCCGTATTTGCAGCATCAGTTCCCAATCGCATTCGCTCACCGAGGCGGAGCGGGTGACTGGCCGGAGAACACGATGCCGGCATTCGCCGGAGCGGTGGCTTTGGGATTCACGTATGTAGAGACAGATGCACATGTCACGGCTGACGGAGTGGTTCTCGCGTTCCACGACGATCGACTTGATCGGGTGACCACAATGGAGGGCCGCATCAACGATCTGCCGTGGAGCGAGGTATCCCGAGCCTTGGTCGACGGGGCGGAGCCCATCCCCCTTCTCGAAGAGATCCTCCAGTCCTGGCCAGAGATCCGGGTGAACATCGATGCGAAGTCAGACGAGGTAGTCGAACCACTCGCTGCTCTTCTCATGAGGCTTAACTGCCTCGATCGCGTCTGCGTCGGGTCGTTCTCTGATTCCCGGCTCGAAAGGATGCGGACGTTGCTCGGCCCGGGCCTGTGCACATCGATGGGGCCACGAGCCGTCGCCCGGGTGAAAGCCACGAGCTATCGCCTCGGGAACTCAGTTCCCCCCGGCGATTGCCTTCAGGTTCCCGTTTCATCCCGAGGCATCACGCTCGTGGATGACCGCTTCATCAGGAGGGCCAAATCGATTGGCATTCCCGTGCACGTCTGGACAATCGACGACGAGGCGGAAATGAGCCGACTGCTTGACATGGGCGTCGATGGGATCATGACCGATCGACCGTCGCTGCTTAAGTCTGTGCTCGCAGGAAGGGGCCAATGGCCAGCAGCTTTCTAAACGCTACCCCGTTGACATGGTGGTCGCCTGTGCGTACCTTTACCGCGGTGTGGCGTTCGTCACAGCTGCATGATTCAAAGAGTTCCTGCTCCGGTCAGGCGCCTCCCGTATTCTCCGAGGTACCGGTAAGTGACTCCCATACACAAGCACTGCGCTCAAGGCAGGTACGGTACCGGCCAATCACTTCTTCGAGGATGAATCACACGGGTATGAACATCGAGAATCACCGATGAGATTCGTTCGCAAGAAGGTTCTCCAACTTGTGATCGTCTTGCTGTCGGTCACCTTTCTGTCGTTTCTTCTTCTGGAGCTCATTCCGGGAGATCCCGCAGCGCGTATTTGCGGGCTTGCCGGCTCCGAATGCATCGCGGAAAAGCGGGCCGAGTTGAACCTTGATGAACCCGTGCCGGTTCGCTATGTGAATTGGCTAGGCGACGCCATCACCGGTGATCTTGGTCAGTCTGCGCGTAATCAGCAGCCAGTGTGGGAGGCGCTCAAACAGCGACTCCCCGTCACCATTGAGTTGCTCCTGTATTCGCAGTTCATTGCGCTCGTCATCGCGATTCCTGCTGGCATTTTGGCCGCCAAACGAGCCGGCGGGATATTCGACAAAGCCTCAACCGGGATTCTGTTCGCCTTTCTTTGCGTCCCCAGTTTCATGCTTGCTCTCGTCTTGATTCTGATTTTCCCCGTCAAACTCGGCCTTTTTCAAACGACGGGCTACACGGCGTTCTCGGAGAATCCTTTCAAGAGCCTTGGCTCGCTCTTTTTGCCGGCACTCACGTTGGCTACCGCGGAGATGGCGACGTACATGCGTCTTTTGCGCACCGATCTGATCTCGACGATGCAAGAGGATTACATCACGATGGCCCGAGCCAAGGGTTTGTCGCCTCGTCGCGTACTTCTCGGACATGCACTCAAACCGTCATCGTTTTCCCTCGTCACCGTCGTCGGCCTCAACTTCGGCCGCCTCATCGGTGGCACGCTGATCATCGAGATCATCTTTGGTATCAACGGTCTCGGCAAGTACATCGTTGATGCCATTAACGGCAAGGATTTCATTCCCGTACAGGGCGCAATCGTGATCATCGCCATCGGCTACGTACTAATCAATTTCGCCGTTGACATGCTTTACGCCGTACTCGACCCCAGGATCCGTCATGCCCGTGCCCTCGTCTGAACTTCCCGGGTCATCGCAGCGCGACAGCTCCGTCTTCGCCGGTAGTGGCGATGCCGCCACCGAAATGGGACTCATTTCTGATGGCCTCGCCTCGAATCTGAATGAACTCCACGCACTCGATCCCGATCAGATCGCAGGCACCCGAGCGGCCAAGAGGCTTGGGCCTGTGTTCTGGATTGCCCTGGGTTGGTTCGCCTTCGTTGTCATCGCTGCGGTACTTGCTTCGGTACTTCCGCTCAAATCACACACCGCCCCAATCGGCCCGCCCCGCCGCGCTCCAAGCGCCAACTGGTGGTTTGGGACAGATGCGATTGGTCGAGACGTCTTCAGTCGGACCGTTTGGGGCGCCCGTGTGTCACTCGTCGTCGGCTTCGCGTCTATCATGTTTGGCCTCATCGTCGGTGGAACCATTGGCGTCGTGGCCGGTTATCTGCGGGGACGTACCGAGACGCTCTTGATGGGCTTCTGTGACGTCCTCCTGTCGTTCCCGGCACTGCTGCTCGCAGTTGCCATCGTCAGCTTTAACGACAGCCGAAGCGTGATCACCATCTCGCTTGCGATCGGTGTTGTATCCATCGCCCCCGTTGCCCGCCTTGTTCGGGCCAACACGTTGGTGTTCGCTCAACGCGAATTCGTCACCGCATCGAGATCACTCGGAGCGAGCAACATTCGGATCATCCGCCGCGAGATTCTTCCCAACGTGATTCCTCCCGTGATGTCGTTTTCCATCATCCTCATAGCCATTGCAATCGTGGCCGAGAGCGGCCTCGCATTCCTCGGACTTTCGGTCAATCCACCAAATCCGACATGGGGCGGGATGATCGCCGACGGAACTCGTTTCGTCCTCGACGGCTCGGCCCCGTGGATCAGCCTCCTGCCTTGTCTTGTGCTCTTCCTTACGGTGCTCGCCCTTAATCTCGCCGGTGATCGCATACGTCAATTCCTCGACATCAAGGACAGCGAGTCGTGAGCACCCAACGAAAGATCACGGCACCGGAGACATCGAGTGGCGTCGCCGGAAACGTCCCACTCCTCGAAGTCCGGGACCTCCACACGACATTCAAAACCGAAGCCGGTCCTGTCAGGGCGGTTGATGGCGTTTCGTTCACACTTGAACGAGGACGAACTCTCGGAGTCGTCGGCGAGTCAGGTTCGGGTAAAACCGTCCTCTCTCGTTCGGTGATGGGACTGCTCCCCAAACACAACGTCATTCGCTCCGGCGCTGTTCTTTATGAGGGTTCCGACATCGTCGGCCTAGATGAGAAGAAGATGAGTGAGATCTGGGGCGCCGAAATGGCCATGGTCTTCCAAGACCCGATGACATCGCTCAATCCTGTGATGCGAATCGGCACCCAAATCACCGAATCGCTCCGTCACCATCTGGGGATCAGCAAGTCTGAAGCAAACGAAACGGCGGTGGCGCTGCTGACGTCCGTGGGTATTCCCGAACCAAAGCAACGGCTTCGCGAGTACCCCCACCAATTATCCGGTGGAATGCGACAGCGGGTGGCTATCTCCATTGCGCTCGCTTGCGGACCCAAGATCCTCTTCGCCGATGAGCCAACGACCGCTCTTGACGTGACCATACAGGCCCAAATCCTTGATCTTCTCGACGAGAAGCAACGCGAGCGACACATGGCAATGATCCTTGTAAGTCACGATCTTGGAGTTGTTGCCGGCCGCACCGATGAAATCATGGTCATGTACGGAGGAAAGGTTGTCGAGCAAGCACCTACGAGTGTTCTGCTCGGACACGAACTGATGCCGTACACCGAGGCTCTACGCCGGGCGATGCCACGTGTGCAAGACCCGAGCCATACACGCCTCCAGGCCATCCCGGGCCGCCCGCCCAATCTCTCGAATCCACCGAAGGGCTGCAACTTCTCCCCCCGCTGCGCCTATGTCCAAGATCGTTGCCGAGAAGAAGAGCCGCCTCTTGTGAAGGGTCCGGAACCGGGGCATTTCTACCGGTGTTGGACACCAGTCGGTAGCCCCGAAGCCGACGAGGCTCTGGCCCGCAACAGGGCCGCTGGCGTCAATGTCTCGCTCCCGTCACTCGCTGCAACTACGACAAGGACGAACTGATGGCCGGTAGCGGCACGGCACATCTGCGACCGGCTTCCGATGCGCTCTTGCGCGCAGAACACTTGGTCGTCGAGTTTCCCGTCGGATCGACCGGCCTCAAGGTGCACGCGGTGTCCGACATCAGCCTCGACATCCTCCCCGGCGAAACACTCGGTCTCGTAGGTGAATCTGGATCGGGCAAGTCGACAACTGGTCGAGCGCTCATGCAGATGCCCCGTTCAGACTCAGGTTCGGTCCTGTTCGACGGGATGAACCTGAATTCACTCAAGGGTCCTGAGCTTCGTGAGGTTCGACCTTCGATGCAGATGATCTTTCAGGATCCGATCTCCTCGCTGAATCCGCGTCGCAAAGTCGGCGACATCATCGCCGAGCCGCTCAGAATCTGGAAGCGCGGTTCGGCAGAAGAGCAACGTTCCGAGGTCGACGCGATGCTCGAAGCGGTTGGCATTGATCCGGTGGCGGCCCGAGGTCGACGCCCGCATGAGTTCTCCGGCGGTCAGTGCCAGCGCATCTGTATCGCTAGGTCATTGATGCTTGATCCGAAGCTATTGATCTGCGACGAACCGGTTTCGGCTCTCGATGTGTCCGTTCAGGCGCAGATACTGAATCTCCTTCATGACATGAAGGAGCAGTTCAACCTCACCATGTTGTTCATTGCCCACGACCTCGCTGTCGTCAAGAACGTGAGTGACAGGGTTGCGGTCATATACCTCGGCAAATTGTGTGAAGTCGGTACCCCTGACGCCCTCTACGCTCATCCCGCCCATCCGTACACCGCGAAGATGATTGCCTCGATACCAAATCCGGATCCGAGCGCATCAACAACGATTCCGGACCGCTTGAGTGGTGAGTTGCCATCACCGGTGGCCCCGCCTAGTGGTTGCCGCTTCCGCACTCGTTGCCCGTCGGCGCAGGACCTGTGCGCCCAGGTAGAACCGGTGATGCGTGAGGTTGGCCCAGACCATTTTGTAGCCTGCCACTTTCCCCTCCACGATCTGACCGATTCGGTGGCGACGCCAGTCGCATTGAGCTGACAATCACCGTCGACAGGCCGTCTTGGCTCATATCTGAGCGTCTGAATGTGCCACGATGACGGGATGGCCAATCCCCCAGCGATGGAAATCGACACGAGCATCATCTACCGAGTCACGATCACAACGCCCAAGGGCGACATTGTGATGGACCTTGATCCCCGAATCGCCCCGCAGACCGTGAACAACTTCATCGTTCTCGCGCGCAAGGGCTTCTACAACGGGCTCAACTTCCATCGCGTCGAGCCCGGCTTTGTCATTCAAGGCGGATGCCCCGAAGGTTCGGGACGGGGCGGCCCCGGTTACAAGTTCGCCGACGAGCCGGTACAGGGCAATTACCGCCAGGGCGCAGTCGCCATGGCTAATTCGGGTCCGGACACCAACGGATCGCAGTTCTTCATTTGCCTCGAAGATCTCACCGGTCGACTCCCGAAGCAGTACAGCCTTTTCGGACACGTCGTAAGCGGCATGGACATCGTCTCCTCGACGCAGCGCAACGACGAAATGCAGACAGTTGTTGTCGAGGAACTCCCGATCGAAGCTTGACCAGAGCGGTCGCGATCAGTCCTTGGTCGCGACCGCATTTGGAGTGAGATTCATCTTTGGCTCGTAGTCGGTTGCAGCAATGACACGGGCCTCGACTCCCTGCGTGGCCCGCAGTTCTACGCGGCAGTCATCGCAAGGCCCGTAGAACCGAGCCAGTACGGCGCTGTTGCAACGCGGACACACAACGTCGAGAAGATTCATCGTTGACACACTCTCACATTGGTCGTCATCAGATTCGCGGGTCAGGGCACATACGCACCGGTCCAGGCCAGAGCACTCAGCGCAACCATTCCACCCGCAAGACCCAGTAGTGCGACCCGTTCGTACTGCTCTCGTTTGAGCAGTACCGCGAAGGTGAGCGCAATCGGAAACGCGTTCAATCCATAGCGCTCAAGTGAGTTCAGATTCTCGGCGGCTAACGCAGCGACCAAAACAACTGAGGCGAAAGCTCCGTACGAAACGGGCCACCACCGGAAGGTGAGTGCGAGGAGAATCACAAAGCCGATGGCGAACGGGATATGAAGTCCGTCGCCGAATCGTTCGGCTCCAAACATTTGCGATAGCCCGTCGAAAATGCGCGAAACGGGGTCGACGCTGTCACCGCGTAGCGGACTCTGGACGGTGAACGGAAGGAAAGCATCACCAAAATTCCGACTGACCCAGAGCATGTAAATGCCTGTGCCGATCGCTGGGGAAGCCGCTGCCAACGCCCCCGTAACGCGTTCCGTCGTGGAAGCGCTTTTCCACACTCTGACCAACTCAATAGCGACGGGAACTGCCAGCGCGATCCCTAACGGCCGCGTGAGACCAGCCACGAGTCCAGCCCCGACCACCCACCACCACCGGCGACTTCGCATCGCCCAGAAGGCGATGACTACGAAAAGAAGCCAAAGAGCTTCTGCGTACGCCCACGACAGCACAAAGGCGGCAGGGAACAAGCAAGTCACCCAGACAGCGCGATCGGCTAAAACCACGCTGCCGCGTTCGAATCGCACAAGACGCCGAATGCCGATCGCCAGTGCAAACGACGCAACGTTGGCAAGAAGAATTAAAGCAAGGTCAGTGCGTCCGAAGGAAACAACAGAAAGCACCTTGCCTAGCAACGGGAACAAAGGGAAGAAACGCAGTCCTTCATCAGGAAGGGACGCATAACCTTGGGAAGCGATATCGCGATACCAGGTGCCATCCCATGCCGACAAACCTTCCCCGAGGGTTACCGGCCGCGAACCTGGGGTGAGCCGGTCGCTCACTGCTACAGCAACGATAAACCCCATGAGCATCAGACCACGAGCGGTCAACCAAGGAACGACGACGGCCCGAGCGTCGTCTACGAGATCTCTACCCCAACGCGGAGAAGTCATTTAGCGGCCGCAGTGGTTGGGTACCACGTCACGGATTCATGCTCATAGAACTCCCCACCACCGGCGACAAGCAGGTCAACTGCTGGCCGCCCGGAACCAAGCGTGGCAATCAATTTCTCGCATTGGCTTTCGAAGGTCTTGTAAGCCGGATTCCAGACGACAAATATCGCCCGGCTCGGCCCGGCCTCGGCGAGAACCCGATTGGCAAAGGCGACTGGATCGCTCTGCGCGTTCCGATTGGCGTAGTCAACCCAGTCCACGAACTGCGGTGAGTCAAATGTGGGATACACCACCTGCTCGAGATCGTCTCCCAAGACTCGGTTCGCAGCCGGTCCGAGTTGATCCGGGCAATAGACCACCAAGTCCGATTCGCCGGAGTTCTCCAGAATGACCCGAGCAGCATCGGCCGCTTGCGACCGCATCTCAACCGAAAACCACAATCCGCCCACGCAGAGGGCTCCGGACACCCCAGCGACGACGGCGAACCGAATCAGCCTCCCCGTGAATCGAGAGAGTCCAGCAGCAATCACCAGAGCAACGAGGGGAAACACAATCGCCGTGTACCGGGTGGCAAAGGCGCTGTTTGAAGCAAATGTGACCCCGGTGCCAATCATGAAGGCGGCCCCAGCAACCAGTGCTTCGGTGCGCACCTGCGGCCGTGTGCGGAAGTCGAGTTCGATCATCAGCGTTGAGGTAGCGCGTCCGAAAATACCGAGGACGATGGCTAAGGAGAGCGCGATGAGCACAAACCCAGCGTCGGAGTAGAGACCCGATCCGTAATCCTGCACGGTGAAGGCGAGAGCTGTCGTCGGGCGAGTCGCTGCGGCCCATGGCGTGCCTGTATTCGCAGCCTGGTAGAGCATTGAAGGCAGCCATGGAAGGAAGAATGCTCCGCCTACAACCAGTGCGGCAATCACCTTTAGCGAGATTCTGCGGGCCTGCGCGGAAGACGGTTTCCAGACACTCCAGAGAAGAACGAGACCGAGGGCGGACAGAAGCCAAAGGCTCCAGTAATGGGTGTACAGGAGGGCAGCGGTCACGGCAGTCACGCCGAGCAGACGCCCCCAACTGTCCTTACCAGCACGGACGATGTCGTCAACGAGGAGGTAACCCGCCAAAACCAAAAGCATGACCAGCGAATACATGCGGGCTTCGTCCGAATAGCGAACAGCAAACGGGGAAAGCGCAACCACAATAACGGTGAGCCACCCAAGCAAGGCACCTCCACGACGACGACCAGCAATCCAAGCGAGCGGAAGCGCGGCTAGCCCGAATACGCCGGAAAGAGCACGAACGGCGAAGTCCCCCTCGCCGAACAACTGCATCCACCAATGCAGGATTGCGTAAAACATCGGAGGGTGGCCGTCATGGCGCAGGGCTTCGAGCATGTCGCCGAATGGAAGCGCCGAGATGTTGACGGTGAGGGCCTCGTCAAGCCACAGGGGCGACCGGCTCGAAAACCTAAGGATCACGCCGAGTACGACAGCAACAACGCCTATGGCAACGATCTCCCGGGGCGCCTCAGTGGACTCGGAAGCGATTCCGGGTTCTTCAAGGTCAGCATTTGGCATGGCGGGAGACTACAGCCGCCCAGTTACGCCCGAGAGGAGCCTGAATCAGCCCTTTAGAGGGAACGCTTCACTATGATCTCACCCGTTCCTCGTTCGAAAGCGACGTGATGACAGTTCCAACCGAAACTCCCGTGCAGACATCTTCCGATTCCGGAATTGTGGTGATCGGAGCGGGTCCTGCCGGCCTCACGGCCGCCTACGAGCTCGGTAAGGTCGGACGCACGTGCACGGTTCTCGAAGCCACCGACATGGTGGGCGGGATCTCGCGCACGGTCGAACGCGATGGCTGGCGATTCGATCTCGGCGGGCATCGCTTTTTCACCAAAGTGGTCCCCGTAACGGAACTCTGGCATGAGATCCTCCCGCCCGAGGATTTCCTTCTCCGACCCCGCATGAGCCGCATCTATTACGACGGCAAGTACTTCGACTATCCACTCAAGGCCTCGAACGCTCTCAAGAATCTTGGAATCATCGAAGCGATTCGATGCGTGTTGTCGTACTTCAAGGCACGTGCATCGACCATCATCAACAAGAAACTCGGACGAGGAACTTCTGAAGACAGTCTCAAGGATTGGATCACCGCCCGCTTCGGCAAGCGGCTGTACGACCACTTCTTCAAGACCTACAACGAAAAGGTTTGGGGAGTTCCCGCTAGCGAAATCCAGGCCGATTGGGCTGCGCAACGCATCAAGAACCTCTCGCTCTGGACCGCCGGTATCAACGCCCTCGTGGACGCTGTCCCCGATTGGGTGCCCTTTATGAAAAAGGGCAAGGCCACCGACGTCACGTCGCTCATCGAGGAGTTCGAATACCCAAAGTTCGGCCCAGGCATGATGTGGGAAGCATGTCGTGATCAGGTTCGCGCCGCCGGCTCACCGGTGCTCATGGAGCACAAGGTTCTCTCGATCAAACACAATGGCGGTCGGGCCACAAGCGTGGTTTCGAGTGGTCCTGCTGGCGAAGTCGACTATTCCTGCTCTGAAGTCATTTCATCCATGCCGATGTCGAGCCTTCTCAGGGCTATGGACCCGCCCGCACCGGCCGACGTACTCGCCGCTGCGAACGATCTGCGCTATCGCGACTTCCTCACTGTGGCATTGGTAGTTCCTGAGAGTGTCGGTTTCCCCGACAACTGGATTTACATCCACTCCCCTGACGTAAAGGTTGGCCGCATCCAGAACTTTGGTTCGTGGTCCCCGTACATGGTTAAAGAAGGTCGAACCTGTCTCGGTCTTGAGTATTTCGTTTTCGAAGGCGACGAACTCTGGAATTCCGCCGATGAGGATCTCGTCGCACTCGCAACCGTCGAACTCAACAAACTTGGTCTCATTGAACCGACCACGGTCGAGGCTGGGTATGTAGTCCGAGTTCCGAAGGCCTACCCCTTCTACGACGAGCGCTACAAAGCCAACGTTGAGATCATGCGGGCATGGCTCGAGTCCACCGTCGCCAACGTGCATCCAGTCGGACGAAACGGCATGCACCGGTACAACAACCAAGATCATTCGATGTACACCGCCATGCTTACCGTCGAGAACATCGTCGGCGGGAAGAACTACGACGTGTGGGAAGTGAACGTCGAAGAGGAGTACCACGAGGAGACCGCAACAGGTTCCGGCGAAAAGGGAACCGGGCGCGATGCACCCGTGATCTCCCGCGACGCATACGGCCCGGATCACCCCGTCAACAAAACGCCCTCCTGAGCATGCCCGGATGACCGACCCTGGAGCGTCGAGTATTTCCGACATAACCGCACTCGCAGAAGAAGCGGGGCTGCGGGATATTCATGTGCTCGCGTGGCGTGATCTCGTAGACATCGAGGCCGGTGGCTCCGAAGTACACGCGGCCAAGATCGTCTCGATCTGGGCCGAGGCTGGCCTCAACATAACGATGCGGACCTCGTACGCCCAGGGTCATCCTTACGAGGGGACTCGGGACGGTTACCGAGTTGTGCGTAAGCACGGCCGGTTCATGGTGTTCCCAACTGCGGTTCTTGCCGAACTCACCGGAAGTCACGGAAAGCGCGATGGGCTTGTGGAGATTTGGAACGGCGTTCCCTTTCTGACTCCGCTGTGGGCAACCGGACCTCGGGTCACATGGATCCATCATGTCCACCGAGACATGTGGGAAATGGTTCTGGAGCCTCCATTGGCCAAGGCCGGAAAGTTCTTTGAGCACCGAATCGCACCGCCGCTCTACCGGCGAACTCCCATCGTCACGCTCTCGGAATCGTCTCGGCACGAACTCATTGAGTATCTGGGCCTCCGGCCGGAACAGATTTCGGTAGTCGCCCCTGGTATTGACGAGCGCTTCACTTCCGATGGTGAACGGGCGTCGACCCCGACAGTTGTCGCCGTCGGTCGGTTGATGCCCTCGAAGCGGTTCGATGAACTTGTCACCGCGATGGCCGAGGTTCGCCGCTCTGTGCCTGACGTGAAGCTCGTGATCGTGGGAGATGGCTACGAGCGTCCAAATCTCGAAGCTCAAGTTGAATCCCTCGACGCCGGATCTTGGATCAGGATCGCCGGAAAGGTCTCCGATGATGAGCTACTCAGTCTCTACCGACAAGCATGGTTGGTTGCGAGCGCCTCGATTGCCGAGGGCTGGGGCATGACACTCACCGAGGCGGCCGCGTGCGGAACACCCTCCGTGGCTACTGACATCGCCGGGCATCGAGATGCAGTGTCTGACGGGAAGTCCGGAATTCTCACTCGAGATCCACAATCCTTTGTTGAAGCGATCACCGCGGTCCTAACCGACGGAACGCTCCGATCCAAGCTTTCTGCGGGAGCACTCGAACACGCCGCAACGCTGACATGGCAGGCCACGGCATACGGAACCTTCGCTCCGCTTGCCGCGGACGCCCTGAGTCGTAAGCGGGGGCGACGGCGTTGAGTTCCGTGCCTGTCATTCTTGTGCATGGCTTCGCGACTTCGTCGAGCAGGACCTGGGGAGACAACGGCTGGTTGGATCTTCTCTCCGATATGGGACGCACCCCGATTCCAATGGATCTTTTGGGACATGGTTCGGCAGACAAGCCGAGCGAGCCGGAGGCCTACGACGATCTCGAAAACGAGATCCTCAGTCGGTTCCCCGAAGGACCGGTTGATGCAATCGGTTTCTCCCTTGGAGCTCGGACACTCCTGATCTTGGCGGCGCGACACCCGGAGCGCTTTCGCTCGCTGATCGTCGCCGGGGTCGGACAAAACCTCTTCCCATCGGACCGAGCCACAGGTACGGGTGAAGCAATCGCTGCGGCAATTGAGGGATCGCAAGTTCCTGATGATCCCACCTTGCGTTATTTCGCAACGTTGGCCGAGGCATCCGATCAAGATCCGATTGCACTTGCCGCTCTTATGCGTCGATCTAATGCACCCGCTGTCACGGCGGAGTCACTTTCAGCAATCACGTGCCCTGTTCTCGTAGTCCTCGGCGACAAGGACTTTGCCGGACCAGCAGATCCACTTGTCGCTGCGTTGGCTGATGTGCGACTCGTAACCCTCCGCAATGTCGACCATTTCGCCACGCCAAAAGACTTTGGCTTTATCGAAGCAGCACTCGACTTTCTCTCCTTACTTTCCTGATCATGGCGGATTTCGTTCTGGGCGTGGATCTGGATGGCGTCTGCGGCGATCATGCCGCTGCGTTCAAGCGAGTGGTCGCTAAGGACAGGGGCATCGACGAATCTGATCTCGAAGACCAACAGTCCTGGGATTACGTCGAGTGGGGAATGGATCGCGAGGAATTCGAGAGGCTCCATCGAGATGCCGTGCTCGAGCATCACATGTTTCGCACGATGCCAGTTATCCCCGGTGCAGCCGAAACTCTCTGGCGCCTCTCTGACGCCGGCTGCTGGATACGGCTCATAACCCACCGCCTTTACACGAATTGGGGACACGCCGTCGCTGTGAGCGACACCGTGGCCTGGCTCGACGAACATTCCATCCCATATCGGGATCTGTGTTTCCTTGGCGACAAGCCCCAGATCGAAGCAGACGCATATGTCGATGACGCACCTCACAATGTCGAGGCTCTACGCGCCGGAGGAGCTTCAGTACTTGTGTTCAGCCAGCCCTACAACGCTGATGTCGCCGGCCCTCGGGCATCAGGATGGTCAGACGTCGAAAACTGGGTGCTCGATCAGATGGCCCGAAGCGGCAGGACTGTTCAGCCATCGATCCCCCTAGACACGGACGTCAATCGCCGATTGCGTATCGACGGCGACTGATCGCTGGCCAGCGAAACCGATTCGCTTTGCGATGGGGAGTACGGTTGAAACGTTTGTGAACGAGTTCGGTCTCGTCTTACATCTACAACACGAAAAGGAGTCTCGATGAGCGACATTTCGCAGGGCGAAGGTTGGTGGCAGGCGTCTGACGGCAAGTGGTATTCGCCAGAGCGACAACCGGCACCCCAACCGTCTTCACAACCGACACCATCCCCTCGACTCGACGTCGGTGCCGCGCTTTCGTATGGATGGTCGAAGTTCGTTGAGAACCTGAGCTCCATGATCCTCGTCGTACTGATCTTCTTCGGAGTCCAGATCGGTTTTCAAGTTGTCTCCAATGTTCTCCGATTTTCAATCGACGGGCTCTTCTCCGGCCTCTTCATAGGGTTCGGGCTCATGGCTGTTGGGCTCTTCCTCAGCTTCCTCGTCGAGGCCGGTCTGATTCGAGCTGCGCTCGCGATAACCAGAGGTGAGAAGCCCGATCCAGCAAAGATGTTCTCAACGGAGCGCCTCGCCCCGTTCGCCATCGCATCGGTCTTGGTGGCGTTGCTTTCGTTTGTCGGACTCTTCGCCTGCTGCGTTGGCTACCTCGTCGTCAGATTGTTCCTGCTCTTTTACGGCTTCTACGTGCTCGACAAGAATGTGGCGCCGGCTGATTCGCTCAAGATGTCCTACGACCTCGTCAGCAAGAACGCAGGAGACGTTGCCGTGTTCGCCATCGTCATCGTTCTCATCAACCTCGTCACTTGTGGACTCGCCATAGGAGTGACCGAGATCGCTGTCGGTTATGCCTACAAGCAGTTGAACGGCGAACCCGTCGCCGCTTGAACTCGAAGCCAACGATGAAAGAAGCCCCGCATCAGCGGGGCTTCTTCGCGTTGAAACGGAGTCACATGGGACGTGTCCCCCGCACCTAACGGAGCGGAGCTGCGTCCGGACTGATTGGTGAAGGGAGAAGCGTCTCCCCCATCAGATAGGTGTCAACCGCTGCTGCTGCTGACCGACCCTCAGCGATGGCCCAAACGATGAGGCTCTGACCACGCCCCATGTCGCCAGCGACGAATACGCCATCTACATTCGTGGCCCACTCGGCGGTGCGACCAACATTGCCGCGACCATCGAGAGAAACACCGAACTGTTCGACCATTCCCGAACGTTCCGGCCCCACAAAGCCCATAGCGAGGAATACGAACTCGCAGGGAAGCTCAAATTCGGAACCTTCGACGGGAACAAAAGCCGATCGACCATCAACAATCTCGGAACGAACCTCGACTGCTCGCAAACCGCGAAGATTGCCGTCCTCGTCGCCGAGGAATTCCACGGTGTTCACGGCATAGACGCGGTCGCCACCCTCTTCGTGCGCTGACGAGGTTCGGTAGATCATGGGCCATGTCGGCCACGGATCTGACTCAGGTCGCGAATCGATCGGCCGGGGCATGATCTCGAACTGGTGGACCGACAATGCACCATGACGATGGGACGTGCCAAGGCAGTCGGCGCCGGTATCGCCACCGCCGATGATCACCACTCTCTTACCCTTTGTATTCAGGGGATGGTTCTCGAGGTCGCCCTCCTGAACGCGATTGGCGAGCGGCAAGAATTCCATTGCTTGGTAGACGCCTTTGAAGCTCCGACCAGGAATATCGAGATCCCGCCACGCCGTAGCGCCGGCAGCAAGAACAATTGCGTCGAATTCAGCTCGCAGTTCATCGGCGGTTACGTCGACGCCGACATTCACATCGCAGCGGAATTCGGTGCCCTCAGCCCGCATCTGCTCAAGACGCTGGTCGAGATGACGCTTTTCCATCTTGAATTCAGGGATCCCGTAGCGAAGGAGCCCACCGGGCCTATCGGCCCGCTCCATTACAACCACAGAATGTCCGGCCCGTGTGAGTTGCTGCGCCGCGGCGAGACCCGCAGGACCCGATCCGATAACCGCTACCTTCTTGCCCGTTCGGATCGCGGGAATTTGGGGGACGACCCATCCCTCGGAAAAGGCACGGTCGATGATCTCGACTTCGACCTGCTTGATGGTTACGGGATCGGCGTTAATGCCGAGCACGCAGGCCGCCTCGCAAGGTGCAGGACAGAGACGACCGGTGAACTCGGGGAAGTTATTCGTGGCGTGCAGACGATCGATCGCCTCACGCCAGTTGTCCCGATAGACCAGATCGTTCCAATCAGGGATGAGATTGCCGAGAGGACAACCGTTGTTGCAGAAGGGAATTCCACAATCCATGCACCGGCTGGCTTGCTCGCGCACCTTGTCAATCGGGAATTCCTCGTAGACCTCACGCCAATCTGTGAGACGTACGGGAACTTCACGCCGGATCGGCAATTCGCGATTGTGCTTCAAGAATCCTGAGCTGTCACCCATTGCTACTTCTCCTCAGACTCGCGACGCGGCCATGACGGCCTCGACGGGATCGCGCCCTTCAGCCAGCGCTTCGCGCTCGGCATTCAGGACTCTCTTGTAATCGCGCGGCATGACCTTCACGAAGAACGAACTACTTCCGCTCCAATCAGCGAGAAGTGCTTCTGCGACTGTTGATTCTGTTTCCGTCAGATGGCGGCGAACCCGATCTTCTAACCACTCAAGTTCCTCGGAATCGGGGATCTCCAGTTCAACCATGTCTGGATTCACCTTCGACTCGAAGGATCCGTCCCGGTCGAGTACGTAGGCAGTGCCACCTGACATACCTGCACCAAAGTTGCGGCCAGTGTCCCCGAGGACGACGACCCGACCACCAGTCATGTATTCACAGGCGTGATCGCCGACACCCTCAACGACGGCCACGGCGCCGCTGTTGCGAACGCCGAACCTTTCGCCGACGACGCCACGCAGGAACACCTCACCGGAGGTGGCCCCGTAAAGGATCACGTTTCCGGCGATGACGTTCTCCTCGGCGCGGAACGAGGCGTTCGGCGCAGGGCGAACCACAATGCGGCCACCGGAAAGACCCTTGCCCACATAGTCATTCGCATCGCCTTCGAGACGCAGCGTGATCCCTGAGGGAAGGAAGGCTCCGAGACTCTGTCCTGCCGAGCCGACAAGGTCTATGACGATGGTGTCGTCGGCAAGGCCGGAGCCACCGTGTCGGCGCGTAAGTTCTGAACCAAGCATGGTTCCGACGGTCCGATTGACGTTTCGGATTGGAGACGAAATCCGGACCGCTTCAGCACGTTCAAGGGCGGGTGCGGCCAGCCGAATAAGTTCGACATCGAGGGCGCGCTCAAGACCGTGGTCCTGGGTAGCCGTGTTGTGAAGACTTGCTCCCTCAGCGATTTCGGGCACGTGCAGGATCGGCTCAAGATCGAGGCCGGAAGCCTTCCAATGGTCGATCGCATCGCGAGTGTCGAGAACCTCGGCATGGCCGATCGCTTCTTCGATGGTCCGGAAACCGAGATCGGCCAACAACTCGCGGACTTCCTCAGCGATGAACTCAAAGAAAGTGACAACGAATTCAGGCTTACCGCTGAACCGAGCACGCAGTTCAGGGTTCTGAGTGGCTACACCCACCGGACACGTATCGAGATGACAGACCCGCATCATGACGCAGCCCGAAACAACCAGAGGAGCGGTGGCAAAACCGAATTCCTCCGCTCCGAGCAATGCGGCGATCACGACGTCGCGGCCGGTCTTCAGTTGCCCGTCGACCTGCACGACGATGCGATCACGCAGCCCGTTGAGCAGGAGCGTCTGTTGGGTCTCGGCAAGTCCGAGTTCCCATGGTGCACCGGCGTGCTTGAGTGACGTGAGTGGCGAAGCGCCGGTGCCACCGTCATGACCGGAGATAAGAACAACGTCAGCGTGAGCTTTAGAAACACCCGCAGCAACGGTTCCGACTCCGACTTCGGAAACGAGCTTCACGTGAACTCGGGCTTGATTGTTGGCGTTCTTGAGATCGTGAATCAGCTGCGCAAGATCTTCGATTGAGTAAATGTCGTGATGTGGTGGCGGGGAAATGAGCCCGACGCCTGGAGTCGAATGTCGCGTCTTTGCGATCCACGGATACACCTTGTGGCCGGGAAGCTGACCGCCTTCGCCGGGCTTCGCTCCCTGCGCCATCTTGATCTGTAGATCATCGGCGTTCACGAGATAGTCACTGGTGACACCGAAACGACCGGACGCAACCTGCTTGATGGCCGAACGCTTCGAATCGCCATTCGGCATCGGGATAAACCGCTCGGAGTCTTCGCCGCCCTCGCCGGTGTTCGACTTTCCGCCAATCCGGTTCATGGCAATAGCAAGTGTCTCGTGGGCCTCGGCCGAGATCGACCCGTATGACATAGCTCCAGTGGAGAACCTTTTAACGATCGCCTCAATTGGCTCAACTTCGTCAAGCGGCACCGGTGTGCGCTCAGCCTTGAAGGCAAAGAGCCCACGCAGGGTTGCGAGGTTCTTCGCTTGATCATCAACTCTCGACGTGTACTCCTTGAAGACGTCGTAACGACCACTTCGGGTCGAATGCTGGAGCTTGTAGACCGTCTCAGGATTGAAGAGGTGATACTCGCCTTCGCGACGCCATTGGTACTCGCCGCCAACCTCAAGCGAACGATGAGCACGCTCTGTTGGATTAGCCGGATAAGCGAGCCGGTGCCGCATTGAAATCTCGGTCGCCAGTTGCTGGAGTTCGATGCCTCCGAGGCGGCTGACGGTGCCGGCGAAATAGCTATCGACAAGTGCCTTGGACAGACCCACGGCTTCGAAGATCTGTGCACCGGTGTAGGACGCCACGGTGGAGATGCCCATTTTCGACATCACCTTCAACACGCCCTTGCTTGATGCCTTGACGTAGTTGACGACGGCCTTGACCGGATCGCGGTAGTCACTCGCACCTTCGGAGATGCGGTCCTCGATTGTCTCGAATGCGAGATACGGGTTCACTGCTCCGGCGCCATAACCGATGAGAAGACACATGTGATGCACCTCTCGCGCTTCGCCAGTCTCGACAACGAGTCCGACACGGGTGCGGGTCTTCTCGCGGATGAGATGGTGATGAACTGCCGAGGTGAACAGCAGCGAGGGGATCGGCGCCATTTCGGCGTCTGACCCGCGATCGGACAGAACAAGAATTGTCGCTCCGTCAGCGATCGCCTCCGACGCCAAGTGGCAGACGTCAGAAATCGCCTTCGCCAATCCCTCTCCCCCGGTGCTCACCGGATAGAGGCAAGGAAGAACAACCGTCTTGAAATCGGCCGTAGCGGGATGATCGGCAATGGTGACGATCTTGCGAAGATCATCGTTCGAGAGGATGGGTTGCGGAATGAACAACTGTCGGCACGATCCAGGAGTCGGATCAAGCAGATTGCTCTCCGGTCCAAGCGTGCCGCCAAGCGCCGTGACAAGTTCTTCGCGAATCGCGTCAAGCGGCGGGTTCGTGACCTGAGCGAAGAGTTGGGCGAAGTAGTCAAAGAGCAAACGAGGACGATCCGACAGCACCGCTATTGGCGTATCGGTTCCCATCGAACCCAGTGGTTCGAGGCCTGAACGCGCCATCGGATCGAGGATGATCTTCATTTCCTCGGAGGTGTACCCGAAGACCTGCTGACGATGCAGTACTGCCTCATGCGGAAGTTGCGGACGAGCGGACACGGCGATGGAGTCAAGCGAGACCTGGTTGTCGTCGAGCCACTCGCCATACGGACGTTGTTCGGCAAGTCCTGACTTCACCTCATCGTCGCCGATGATTCGGCCCGCCGTTGTGTCAACGAGGAACATGCGACCGGGTTGAAGTCGACCCTTGCTCACGATGCGCTCGGAGGGAATGTCGATGACGCCAACTTCCGACGCCATGATCACGAGGTCGTCTGCGGTCACCCAGTAGCGCGAGGGGCGCAGCCCGTTTCGATCGAGGACGGCGCCGATTACCGAACCGTCCGTAAACGCAATGGAGGCAGGTCCGTCCCAAGGTTCCATAAGGGACGCGTGGTAGCGGTAAAAGTCACGCTTCGCTTTTGGCATCGTGGCATGGTGCTCCCACGCTTCAGGAATCATCATGAGAACAGCGTGCGGCAGGGAATAACCACCCATATGCAGCAGCTCAAGCACCTCATCGAACGTCGCCGAATCCGAGCCGCCCGGTGAGCAGATGGGGAAGATCCGCTCGATATCACCATCAAGCAGTTCGGACCGCAGAAGGGCCTCGCGGGCCTTCATCCAATTTCGATTTCCTTGAACCGTATTGATCTCACCGTTGTGAGCGACGTAACGGAATGGGTGCGCAAGTGGCCATGACGGGAAGGTATTCGTCGAAAAACGAGAGTGGACCAATGCCAACGCCGAGTCAATACGTTCGTCGGCAAGATCGAGGAAAAACTCGGACAACTGCCCAGTCGTAAGCATCCCCTTGTAGACAAATGTCTGAGACGAGAGGGATGGGAAATACACGCCCCCTTCGTCCATGACGCCGAGTGTGTTCTCAATCCTCTTGCGGGCGACGTAGACCCGACGCTCGAGAGCGGCGTCAGCGAGCCCCCGTCCGGATACGAACGGTTGCCAGAAGGAGGGTTCAACCCGTGCAGCCTGTGAGCCAATCATCGAATCGTCGACCGGAACCTGACGCCAACCGAGGACATCAAGGCCCTCAGAAACGAAGATCTCTTCGACTGAGGCCTTGGCCTTCAACATGTCGGCTTCGACTGGCGGAAGGAATGCAATGCCGGTGGCGTAGTGACCGACTGAGGGGAGGTCGAAGTCGACTACCTGACGAAAGAAGGTGTCCGGGATCTGGATCAAGATGCCGGCTCCATCGCCGGTGTTGATCTCGGCCCCTGCCGCGCCGCGATGGTCCATGTTGCATAGCGCGCCGATTCCCATCCGGACGATCTCGTGGCTGCGCACGCCCTTCATGTTCACGACGAAACTGACGCCACAGGCGTCGTGCTCGAAACGGGGGTCGTAGAGACCTTGCGCCGCCGGGAAATCGGCGGGACGGGACTGCTGCATACGTCTACCTGGCTTGCGTGAGGCGGCCGCCGGGGGGCGAGGGCCGCAGGAGATTTACACGCACCACAGAGACGACGCTGGCCCTGCGGTGGACCATGAAGGTACATCGAAATGGCCCGATCGGGCCAGTTGTGGACCGAACACATTGCCCCGCCGACCTTGAAGATCCCCTCCATGGTCGACAGGAGGACCGTGTCTGAAGATGGTAGGACTGCGAAATCCCAGACGAGGCCCGGTACAGTCCGGAAATGCCCCTACCCGAGGATTCGCAATCCCCGCTGATCCCCTCCGACGACACGAACGACGGCTTTCTGCAGGATCTTGCGGAGTTCATAGCTGCGTCGCCGTCACCGCATCATGTCGTCGAGTCGGTCAAGCGCCGCCTCGAGGCTGACGCATTCCGAAACGTCCCCGAGTCCGGGCCGTGGCCAACCGAACCAGGCCGCTATTTCGTCGTCCGCAATGGTTCAATCGTGGCCTGGGATACCAGTGCTGGATGCGAGCCGTCATGGGGATTCCGCATCGTGGGCGCTCATAGCGATTCACCAAATCTCCGAATCCGACCCCATCCGGATCGCAGCGCTTCGGGCTTCCGCCAGCTCGGCGTTGAGGTCTACGGAGGCGCATTGCTCAATTCCTGGCTCGACAGGGACCTCGGCCTCTCCGGGCGGGTTGCGGTCGACTCGTCGTCGGGGCATCCAGAAACGTTCCTTGTTCACATCGATGAACCAATTGCGCGCATCCCGCAGTTGGCGATCCACCTCAATCGATCAATCAATGCCGACGGCCTGCGGCTCGATCCCCAGCAACACATCGTTCCTATCTGGGGAACCGGCACCTCCGAGGACGGCGATCTACTCAGATGGATCGCTGACCGACACGGAATCGACGCAGACTCGATTCTGGCCGCAGACCTCATGCTCCACGACCTCACCCCGCCGTGTCTTATTGGAGCTGACAAGACACTCTTCGCGGCGTCTCGCATCGACAATCAACTTTCGTGCCATGCCGGTATTCAGGCCTTTTTGGGAGCTTGCCGAGACGGTGCTAGCTCGGCGGTTCCGGTCCTCGCCATCTTCGACCATGAAGAAGTCGGTAGTGAGTCGCAAAGTGGCGCGTCGGGTTCCCTGCTCGCCACCGTCCTCGAGCGAGTCGCCTTGGCCGCAGGGCTGTCGCGTGACGAGTGGTTCGCCGCGCTTGCCAATTCCATGTGCCTTTCGGCCGATGGCGCTCATGCAACCCATCCGAATTATTCGCAACGTCACGAGCCCGATCATCAGATCAAGGTGAACGCCGGTCCTGTTCTTAAATTCAATTCGAACATGCGCTACGGAACAGACGCTGTAGGTGCTGCTGAGATCAAAGCACTTGCCCGAAGCCTCTCGATCCCCCTTCAGTCTTTCGTGACCCGCGGAGATCTCCCGTGCGGCTCCACCATTGGGCCAGTTACGGCCGCTCGACTCGGCGTTCGCACAGTCGATATCGGAGTAGCTCAACTCTCGATGCATTCGGCACGTGAAATGTGCGGAGCAATCGATCCGCCGATCTTCAGTCGACTGCTCGAGGGATTCTTTCGCACGAGTCCCAGCGGAAAGGTCGCCTGATGACGACTCCACGAAGTCTCCGCTCCGGAGCGTTTGCTCTTGTTCTCTGTTTCGCGGCATTTGCCGGTTCGTGTTCGCAGTCGTCACCAGAAAACTCGCCGACAACTCAGGTATCGATCCAGAGTTCGGCAACGTCCCCCACCACCACGGCTGTTCTTCCTCATTCGATGGATCCTTCGACGGGAGCCGCAGCCGAGGGAAGTCCGGTAATCAAGAGTGCCAAAGTCAAGGTTTCCGATACATGTGTCGACGGTCGTGCACTGGTCACCGTCACCTCCGAGGTTGCCGCGGCGCCACCTATACGCGTCATGACTCTCATCGCTGGCGGTGCGCAAACTGCCATCAATCCTGTCGCAGGCCAGGAACTCATCATTCAAAGCGGATCACTCCCCTGTGATGGATCCTCCACGATGTTGCTCGTGATCGCAACGGACTTCGAAGCACGGTCCTCCACCCAAGCCGTTGCCGCCAAATCGCCACTCGTTCCCTGACGAACATGGAACTTGACGTTGCCGTGTCGATCCTCGGCGTGAAACCGGGGATGACATTGGCCGAGGTTCGAGTTGTCTACCGCGACAAGTTGCGAATTACTCATCCGGACGTGCGCGACGGTGACACCAGTGCCGACGAAGCGGGCCGGGCCACCGCCCTTCTGAACGAAGCCTTCACCACGATTCGTCTTGTCGTCGAAGAACGAGGTTTCGTCCCCGTTTCGACGCCAGCCACCATTGCGGACGATTCGTCGGCGCGCACTGTCCCTCAGAGCAACGCTGCGTCGCAATACGGCGGATCTGCTGTGGCCGCATCGATTGAATCGGGCGACACGCTTTCGATCGATGCACCCCCCGACGAAGCCTTCGCTTTCCTCCTTGAAGCATCGTCGAGACTGGGTGGGATCGGATACATCGATAGGTCCCTCGGCATACTCGAGGTGATTGTCCGGTTCGAAGGCGGACCGAGTTGTTCGGTGCTTATGACTCTTCAAGGTCGTGCATTCGGAACGGATGTTTTCTGCACGATGGACTCCATCGAGGCTGCTCCGACACCGCCATTCGCACCGGTTATGGAAGCCCTTCTCGCCGAGCTCGCAACTCTGGGCTAGCCCATCCGCGTAAGGGCTGCTGATTCCCGCGACACTTTGGAAGGCAAAGCGCTCAGGAGGGCAACCGTGGGAGTGGCAAGTCGATCGTGGATGCTCGACACGATCGAGTTTCATCGGGAATTCGAGGCACTTTTGCTCGGCTCCGGGGAACTTGTGGCGCTGCGCGATCAAGCCTTGCGGGTGTGGGACAGCCAAGACCCTCTGGCTCGTTCGTATCTCGAACTGCTCACGGTTGCCGGTCCGGAGGAATGGTCTCGGGGGTGCGATGACGCCTACCTCGTTGACTGGTATCGGGTCCTGATGGTTCCACATCTCATACCAACTCGATCGCTTCGATCCCCTGATGCAGTGCGCCGCGGTTTACCCCAGTTGGGTTGGCACGCCACTGAGGCTCGGCGTCTGGCTCGGGGCCGCGTACTTGTAACCCTGGCTGAGCGCCATCTCGATGGACGAGTCCTAGATCGGCTCCTCGTCCAATTCGGATGGGGTCACAAGGGCTGGCTCGATTTCGATGATTCGACAGCTGCCCTGGACCGCATGCGACGTCTCAATCCTCAACGGTTTCGCGAACATCCAGAACTCGTGCCGGTTGTCGAGAACATGTTTGAGGTCCTCGAAGCAGCAGCGAACAAGCCTGACCACGTTCTGATCTGCATCTCCGACTGATCGTCAGCTCATCTGGCCAACGCGTCGATGACCGCTGCTGATCCGCTCTCGAGCTCAAGCACCAACGCTCCCCCCGATGTTTGCCTCGGAGTAACGGGAATCGCCACAGGGGTGAGAGTTGCATCTTTGAGCGTCCACGCCAATCGCAGCGCCTCCGGGTATGAAACGGTGGTGTCGAGACGAAGCCCCGCTCCAAGCGCTGACGGCATCCGCAGAAGGGCAAGCGGATTCCTTTCGTTGGCCAACGACTTCGTCAGAGCAGCCATGAAATCTCGCTGACGTTCCGTCCGCCCTACATCGGCGGTGGGATCGGTGCGCCATTTCCCGTCGACGAGTTCTTCGTAATAACGACTGCGAACGAAGGCGAGAGCGGACGTGCCGTCGAGGTTGTTCGGTCCCGCATTCGCGATCGCCAAACCGGAATGTCCGTCTCGGGCCGGGTATGGAAAATCGACGGTGATGCCGCCCACGGCGTCGACGATCGACGCGAATCCTCCGAAGTTGATTTCGGCATAGTGATCGACCGGGATGCCGATTGCCTTTACCGCTTCGACGAGATTGGCCGGACCAGCGGCGAACGTCGAGTTGATCCGGCCCATCTGACCCGACGCAGGGTCCTTGACCCAAAGATCTCGAGGTATCGAAGCCAAGCTTGTGTTCGAACCGTCCATGTGCAGGATCATGATTGTGTCGGTACGCGACCCTGACACTTCGCCGGCGATGAACGCCCCTGAGTTGGGATCGTTGACGTCGATGCCTTCACGTGAATCAATCCCGACAAGTAGATAGTTGGTGCCGGAACGAGCTCTCCCAATGGTGAGCGAACTGAGTACATCAACCTTGGGAATTTGCGAGAACTGCCACCATCCGAGAACAACCAGAAGCGCCATCGGAGCGAGAACAACTAAGGCAAGCATCACGGCGATGGTTCGCCGTCGCAGTCGTCTGAACCGACGCCAAAGATGCGGACGCAGCGACCGCCCACCGTTCGCGCCATCACGAGCTACGTCGCCGGTCCGAGCGGCTCCGGAGTCCGTCGCCTTCCGAGAAGCCAACCCTGCAAGACTATTTCCTCGGCCAGTCACCGGTCGACCACCGCTGGAGCCGATTGTCTCCCGCTGCGGCACAGGAGGCCGGACATCCGGGATGGCGGATACTGGCGCTTTGGGGAGAGGGCTGCGACTCTCCTCGGGGTCTACTTCCGAGCCGATGGTCATCTTTTGATTCGGCGCACCGCCGGACCGACCGATCACTCGTCGCCCGTCAGGACGCTGTGAGTCGTCATCCACGCTGACCAACCACCAATCGAGCCTCCATGCGTCAAGCGTACGGGCGGATCTGTACCCTTTCGGTTCATGGATCACGAGGTCGTCATCATCGGTGCCGGTCTCGCTGGACTCAGTTGTGCACGAACCCTTGCCGCAGCGGGGATCGACGTCGTCGTCGTGGAAAAGAGCGACGGAGTCGGCGGTCGGGTTCGCACCGATTCAGTCGATGGCTACCGCCTTGACCGGGGATTTCAGATACTCCTCACGGCGTATCCGGAACTCGATCGATGGTTCGATCTTGACGCTCTCGACTTTCGCCGGTTCCGAGCTGGGGCAAACGTCTGGACCGGAAGTCGGTTCGCACGAGTTGGTGACCCTCTTCGCAGACCTAGCGATCTGGTCTCCACCCTGCTCGCTCCCATCGGGTCGTTTGCCGACAAGCTCCGTATTCTCCAGCTCGTCGCCTCGGTTCGACGCGGAAAAGCTCGAAGCCTGCTTTCCCGACCCGAGATGACCACGATGAAGCGACTTGAGCGCGGCGGCTTCAGCCCCATCATGATCGACCGGTTCTTTAGGCCATTGTTCGCCGGAATTCAGCTTGACCCTGACCTCGAGGTTTCCTCCCGTCGATTCGAAATGATCATGCGAATGCTCGCCGTCGGAGACACGGGGGTCCCTGCCTTCGGCATGGGCACTCTTTCCGACACCCTCGCCACTCCGCTGCCAAACGGTTCCGTGCAACTCAATAGGGCCGTACTCGGAATCGATTCCGGACGAGTTTCCTTCGCCGATGGAGGATCCACTACCGCCCGGGTCGTGGTTGTTGCCACCGACGGCCCCACCGCTAGCGCCCTTACCTCTGTCTCCGACCCCGGATCACGATCAGTCGCCGCTCTCTGGTTCGCCGCCGATGAATCACCTCTGGCCGGACCGGTACTGGCGTTGGATGGCGCCGCTTCTGGGCCCGTCAAGAACTTCGCCGTCATGACTGAGGTATCGCCCGCCTATGCCCCGATCGGCCGACACCTGGCCGTCGCTGCGGTGCCCGGAGCCCCGGCCCGGAGCAGCGAACTTGAAACCGAATCGCGCTCGCAACTGCGTTCGTGGTTCGGCCCTGTAGTCGACCGCTGGGATCTTCTTCGTATCGATCGCATTGAACACGCCCAGCCGAACCAAGAGCCTCCGTTCAGTCCGAAGAAGCCGGTGAGGATTGACGCAAATCTGTTTGTGTGCGGAGATCACCGCGACACGGCATCGATTCAGGGCGCTCTGTATTCGGGTCGACGCACAGCAGAAGCGGTGCTTGCCCAGTTCGCCAACGCGACCTGAACCTCAGATCCCTTCCCGGGCTTCGATGCGACCCGAGTCGATTGCGGAACGCAGCAACGCATGATCCGCTTCAGCTTGGTCGGCATAGAGCTGAGCAAAGGACACGAGGGCACGATCGAACGAATCGCCCCCGCCTAGGTAGCTGGCGATCGCCACTGGGTCTCCAGTGCGGGCGTGGGATCGGGCAAGCGTCCAACCGCATATCGACGCGTAATCACCTAAACCTTCGGCTTGCACCGCAGTGAGGTCGACCGAACCCTTCATGTCACGCAATTGGCGAACATAGAAATGACGATCCCCAAGACTCGTCCAGCCAAGAAACAGATCGCTGGCGGCTTGCATCAATCTCTGACCTACGACGACTCGCTGACCATGATTCGAAAACGCGCTTGGCGCCGTATAGGGCTCAAGGACGGAGCGCGTGGCTTCTTTGACCTGAAGCAGGAGGGGGTCCGAATCGGCTGGGTCCGCGCTGCAAAGAGCGATGTGGCAATGCGTCCCTACGCTGCCGACGCCCACGACCTTGCGAGCCGTGTCGACGAGTTCGAACCGATCGAAGAGATGACGGCGATCCTCGTTCAAGGTTTCGCGATAGCGATCGACGATATGTACGACACCCTGATGCGACTCCGCCTCAGCGACGTGTTCAACAAGCGGCGGATCATCGACAATGCGCAACTGACCGTCCACCACTTCGGTCAGCTTCCCTATCGCTTGAATTGTCGTGCGCTTTCGCGCTTTGGTAGCGAGCCGTTGGCCCGTCTTACGGCTCTGACCCGTGACGAGGGCGAGAATCGAATCGATATCGACTCGGCTGAACCAAAGATCGAGCTGCGACATTTGCGCATAGACGGCCATCCAGGCCCGATACGACGCAACACATCGATAGGTGGCCGATGCTGAGTCGACTTCGGAAAGCCCGGCGGATCGCCCGGCGAGAACAACGCTGGCGGCGAGTCTCTTCACATCCCATTCCCATGGGCCACGGATCGTCTCGTCGAAATCATTCACATCGAACAGCAGATTGCGTTCCGGGGAAGCGAACAACCCAAAGTTTTGTAGGTGGGCATCACCGCAGGCCTGCACGGTTAATCCGCTATCTGGAGAGCCAGCAAGATCGGAGGCCATCACCGCCGCTGATCCTCTGAAAAAGGTGAACGGTGACGCGACCATGCGGCCCCAACGCAACGAAATCAGATCCGGATAACGGTTCTCATTCTGAGCCGCGAGTATCTCAATCGGTCCCTGTCCGCCTTGCGGACGACTCCACTCACCGTGGCTCGAACGTCGCGCTCGCAACCGTCCGGCGCGCCCAACTGCTATCCGCTCTGGGCGAGTGGGAAGAACGCTTCCGGGATGGATGGCGGGTTCGATCCGACGTTGCCCGTCTGTCTCGTTCTCCGGCGCGCCTGTGTGCTCAATTTCGGCCATGGGTAAACCGTACCGACCACTGCGCCGTCATGTCGTGCACTCCATGCTGTGTATCTTCGGAGTCCATGGACGACCTTGAAGTACTGACGTGGCCGCTGTATGGAAGTGCGTCGAAAGACCTGGCCCTCATGGTGTCCGATGACGGATTTAAGCCCGATCTGATCCTCTCAATCGCACGGGGAGGACTCCTGATCGCCGGATCGCTGGCCTATGCCCTCGGGGTAAAGAATCTCCACGTGATGAATGTCGAGTACTACACGGGGCGCGGCGAGCGACTTGAGTTTCCCGTGATCCTCCCTCCCCCGCTAACTCTGGTCGATCTTGAATCGGCACGAGTCCTTATTGCCGACGATGTCGCCGACACTGGGGCCACACTTGCAATGGTCCGTGATTACGTCGCACCGCAGGTCGGTGAAGTACGCACCGCCGTCATCTACCAAAAGTCGATCTCGGTCATGCAGTGTGACTATGTGTGGCGCCATACCGACAAATGGATCGACTTCCCGTGGTCGACGAAGGATGCGCTCGTCAACCCTCACGGATCAGACAGCCACTCCTGAGAGTCGCTAGCCGATCAGTCAACGCTGATGGACGAGTGCGTCAGCGTTCCTCACGCTCGTAAGGCTTGCCCAGCGCAGCAGGGGCCCCGAGGTGCCGTCGAGCCGATGATGTCGATACGAGAACCAGAACAATGATCGTCATCGCGTAGGGAAGTGCGCTCAAGACGGCCAGAGAGATCCCGACACCACGAGCCTGAAGCGTGAAACCGAGGCTCGACAGCGCGCCAAAAAGATACGCGCCGACAAGCATCAGATCTGGTCGCCAGAAACCGAAAATGACGAGAGCGAGTGCGATCCAGCCCTGGCCAGACGTCAGACCATCCGCCCATGTCGGCACGATGCTCAGCGAGAAACATGCTCCGGCGATTCCGGCAAAGGTTCCACCGAGGATCACATGGAAGTAGCGATAGCCCGCCACGGAAATTCCCACGGAGTCAGCGGTCTGCGGGGACTCACCAACCGATCGCAAGTGGAGGCCGGCTCTGGTCCTAAACAAGTAAAACGAAGCGCCGATCACGAGCGACCACGACAGATACGTCAGCAACGTCTGATGAAACAAGATCGGTCCGAGTAGCGGCATATCCGCCAGGCCCAGCACATCCAGTCGGTTGAACTGGTTCACAATTGGTGCTTGTCCCAGGTTCCAGATGTTCGCTAGGTACGAAGAGAGACCTGCTGCTCCCGCGAAAATAGTCAGTGCCAGTCCGGAAATGATCTGGTTCACGCGCAGGGTGATTGTTAAGAAGGCATGTATCGCTGCGCCCATACCGGCGGCAATCATCGCTGCGAGAAGAGCAAGCGGCAGAACAACTCCTGCTGGCCCGTCGACGTTCGTTGCGACCCACGCTGCGCTCACCGCGCCAAGAAGCATCATTCCTTCGACACCAAGGTTGATCACGCCAGATCGCTCAGCGAGAATCTCGCCCAACGCAGCAAACACGAGTGGAGTCCCATAGAAGATCGCTGACGCAGCGATGACGATCAGGAGGTTGTCGTTGAAACTCACGATCCCGCCGCCTTCACCGCGACACTGGTGCTGGCCGTTCGGACGATCCGGTAACGAACAAGGACCTCGCCTCCGAGGGTACAAAAGAGGATCAAGCCCTGGAGCGTCCCGACAAGGCCGGATGGGAAATCCGGGCCACGTAGCGCGTAGCCCGCGTTGGTGATCCCTCCCAGAATTACGGCAACAAAAATGGTTGCCAATGGATTGAGTCTGGCAAGAGCGGCAACAACGATTCCCGCATAGCCGAACCCGGATTGCTGCAGACCCTTCGGGTCAAGCACGTGACGGAAATTTCCGACATCGGCTGCTCCGCCTAGTCCCGCAAATGCTCCCGAGATTGCCGCGACGATCACGATGATTCGTGAGGGGCGCATACCGGCGTATCGGGCGGTAGTGGGCGCTCCCCCGACAACACGCATCTCGTATCCAAAGCGCGTGCGCCGCTGCAGAACAGCTAGCCAAACTGCTCCAGCGATTCCCAAGAGGAAGCCGAATGGAATCACGAGGGACCCCAAATCGAGATTGGGCCACCAAGTGATCAAGGGAATGACTTTCCCCTTTGGGAACACAGCGCCTGTGCCATCAAGTTCTCGCCAAAAGGACTCGGATTCGAAGATCAGATACGTAGCGATGATCCCTGCGATGTAGTTCAGCATCAGCGAGGTAATGATCTCGTTCGTTTTGAAATAGGCGCGCAAGATGCCGGGAACAGCCGCCCAAATGCCTCCGCCGATAGCGCCGGCGACGATCATCGACAGAATTGCCAACCAAGCCGGAAGGTCGTCGCCGTAGCTAAGCGCGATACCAGACGCGAAGATCGCTCCCATATAGAACTGACCTTCGCCGCCGATATTGAAGAACCCAATCTTGAAGGCCACCGCCGCACACAAACCGGTAAACAGCAGCGGCGTCGCTGCGACGAGTGTTCCGCTGAGGGCCCCTTGATCAAGGAAACCTCGTTCAAGAATCCGCAGATACGTCGACAACGGGTTCTGGGCCGTCACAAGTAGAACTACCGCACCGACCAGTAACGCAGCAAAGAACGAACACACCGGTACAGCCCAAACGAGCCAGCGAGGACGATCCGGGCGCGGTTCGAGCCGGATCCCGAATCGGGTGATGGCGCTCACGACTTATCCCCGGCGTCTCGTGATCCGCCCATAAGTAATCCGAGACGTTCGATGGTTGCATCCTGCGCGTCGAGTACCGCCATGATCGAACCTTCGTAGATGACCGCGACACGATCGGCAAGCGCCCGTACCTCTTCGAGATCCTCGCTCACGAGAAGTATGCCGACTCCGGCTTCGGCCGCTTCAAGAAGCAGCCCATGGACAGTCGCCACCGCCCCGACGTCAAGTCCCTGTGTCGGCGATGCGATGACAAGCACCTTCGGAGCACCCGACATCTCCCGAGCAAGCAGAACCTTCTGAACGTTTCCGCCCGACAACTGTCGAGTTGGTGTCTGCGGCGATGGCGCTCGGACATCGAAACGGTCCATGAGTGCAACAGCTTCGGAGCGAATCACTGACGTGCGGAGAAACGGTCCGCCGGAAACTGGGCGCCGGCGGTACTTCTTCAGAATCAGATTTTCTTCGATGGATAGATCGCCGGCGAGCCCGGTGCCGAGCCGGTCCTGGGGTACGTAGGCAACCCCCAAATGGATCGGATGTCGAGCGTCCATACGATCGAAAGGTTCACCTTCCACCGTGATCGTTCCCGACGAACGGGCACGAAGTCCGGCGAGCACCTCGACCAACTCTCGCTGTCCGTTGCCGGCTACGCCAGCAACACCGAGTATCTCTCCGCGACGAACATGAAGAGAAACATCGTTAAGTGCCTGCAGACCACGGTCACCATCGGCAGAGATTCCTGCGATCTCGAGGACCGTAGGGCCAGATGCCGGCACATCGGTGACACGACGCTCGACTCGCTCAATCGTGCGTCCAACCATCAGTTGGGCAAGATCCTGTCTCGAGGTGTCGCTCGTCGCGACGGTCCCAATGCTCCGTCCTTCGCGCAAGACCGTGACCCGATCAGAGATCGACATAACTTCGCCGAGTTTGTGCGAAATGAAGATCACGCTGCGACCTTGATCGACCATCGACCGCAACGTGCCTGCGAGGACATCTGCCTCAATCGGCGTGAGCACTGCGGTCGGCTCATCCATGATCAGAACCTTCGCGTCGCGATACAACACCTTGAGGATCTCGACCCTCTGCTGCTCTCCAACCGAAAGCTGCCAAACCCGAGAACGCGGATCGACGGGCATCTCGAATCGGTTTGCGAGTTCCGAAACCCGCTCCTCGATCTCACGCAAATTCGGAATATGACGCTCGCTGGGAAGTTTGGCGCCAAGAGCGATGTTCTCCGCGACCGTGAAGGTTGGAACGAGTCGGAAGTGCTGATGAACCATGCCGATACCCGCGTTGATCGCATCGCGAGGAGTGTCGAACTCAACCGAAAGACCAGCTACCTCAAGATGCCCGTCGTCCGGACGGTAGAGACCGGTGAGGATGTTTGAGAGCGTTGTCTTCCCGGCGCCATTCTCGCCAAGAAGAGCGTGAACCTCACCCACTCGGACATCAAAATTGACATCTTGATTGGCAATGACGCCAGGAAACCGCTTGGACACGCCAAAGGCGGCCACCGCAATCGCGGTGGCCGCCCCGGCAAGTCCATTACTTGTCATCGAACAGGATGACCGTTCAAATTCAGCCCTTAGCGCTTCCGTCAACACCCTTGACGAAGTAGCTCATGGTGTACAGGTCCTTCTGCGTCAGGGATGTTCCCTTCTTGATCTTGACAGCACCGTCCTGATCGAGACGGTCCTGGAGACCCCAGAACCAACCGAAGGACTTTGCCCCACCGCTCTTGGCGAGCGCGAGTTGCGAGTCGATGCTGGACTTCGTCGCACCGGAAACCAGCGTGCCGAAGGGAGCCAACGAAGTGAAGTTGTCGGCGATGGTGCCGTAGTAGTTGTCGGCCTTCCATGTTCCGTCAGAGGAGGCGTTGATCTTGGCGAGGTAGTACGGGCCCCAGTTGTAGGTAGCCGTGGTGAGCCAAACGCTGCTGTAAGAACCGGATTGATCGGAGTCGTAGCCGACCCACGGAAGGTTCCCAGCCTTAGCTACTTCACCAGCGGCTGGGCCGTCCTGATGGGAGAACAGCGCGTCGACGCCACTCGAAACAAGCGACTCAGCGGCCTGACGTTCCAGCGTCGGGTTGAACCAGGACTTGGTCCAGACAACCTTGACCGTGGCGGCCGGGTTGACCGACTGGGCGCCAAGGGTGAAGGCGTTGATGTGACGAATCACCTCGGGAATCGGGAACGGAGCGACAATGCCAATCACGCCCTTTTTCGATGCGTTACCCGCTGCAACACCGGACAGATACAGGGTG
Organism: Bifidobacterium breve; assembly: GCA_945878725.1. Taxonomy (GTDB): domain Bacteria; phylum Actinomycetota; class Acidimicrobiia; order Acidimicrobiales; family Acidimicrobilacustridaceae; genus Acidimicrobilacustris; species Acidimicrobilacustris thunensis. The sequence continues at coordinate 78,745 of CAMCTY010000004.1, forward strand.
TCTTCGCCTGCGCCCCAGTATTCGTTGTAGTTGGTCGGAAGTCCTGCCTTGCCGGTGGTGATGTCATCGCCGGTCGCCTGTTCGAACTTGACGTTCGGGTACTTCGCGGCGGCATCCTGCATCTGCTGCTTGTAGCCGTACGAAGTTGCGAAAATGATGGTGTTGCCATCCTTCACAAGGCCGTCAATCACCTGCGCAGCCTCGGGACCTTCAGGGATGCTCTCTTTGAAGGTGGTCTTCACCTTGGCGCCGAGTTCTTTTGCTGCGAACTCGCGACCGGCGTTGTGCGCGGTAGTCCAGCCACCATCATTGATGGGGCCGACGTAGATCCAGGCGGCCTTTGTGATGCCACCGCTGCTGCTGGAGTCGTCGCTACTGCTGCACGCAGAGGCGAAAAGCCCAAGAACCGCTACAAGCGAAAGGGCGACGATTCCTGCCTTGCGGAAGGAACGTCGCCGAGTCGTGATGCCCATGTGAAGTGATCTCCTCAGTTGGATTGCATCGCCCTGGAAGGACGACCTTGGAAAGATGAACGTACCCCAAACGGGCGATGGCGCGTGAACTAGACAACGGGCTCATTTTCCACCCGCACTTGACGGTTGAAACTTGCGCATGTCTTTACGGAATCAAGGCCTGCGATCGAACAAACCACTAGCGTCCGGACGTGCCGGAATGGGTCCAGCAGTGCCTCAATCCATGGACCACCCCGGCGACGATCCTGATCGTCGTGGTCGGTGTGGGATATCTCCTCGGTCTCAGAAATCGGCGTCTCACTGTCTGTGCGGCGATCGTGGCAACCGGCCTGGCCTTGTGGCAGGCGTGGAGCATCGGTCCGCCCAGCGGATTGCTCGACCTTCAGATCTACGTCGGCGCTGCTCGGGGATGGACCGAAGCCAGATCGCTCTATGCATTCACCGACCCAGTTTTCAATCTCAGCGCCACCTACCCGCCGATCGGGCCGATTCTCTTCTCCGTGTTCGTCCCACTCGGTGCCGATGCGCGGGAGGTTCTCTTCACTGCGGTGAGTCTCGGCGCGTTGTTCGCCGCTTCGTGGTCAGCGACGCAACTTGCCGGACTGGACCGAACTCGGCGCCTGATCTGGGCACCAGCGGCCTACGCAGCCGCGATCGTGACGATGCCGGTATGGCTCACACTGCGGCAGGGGCAGGTCAACATCATCCTCTGGGCATTGATCATCTGTGACGTCGCCGCCATCTCCCGACGATCAAGATTCGGCGGGATCGCCATCGGGATAGCGACAGCGATCAAGCTCACTCCGGGACTGTTCATTCTTTGGCTCGTCAGCGCGAGGCGGATCAGACCGGCGCTGCTAGCGCTCGTCGGCGCCGGCGGTGCGACGGCTCTCGGGTGGGCAATCGCGCCGGCGGATTCGAAGAAGTATTGGACAGATCTTGTCTGGCATTCCGATCGCGTCGGATCGCTCATCGACTCGAGGAACAACGCAGTATTTGGCGTCGTCGCTCGATTGGTCCCTCAAGGCTCTGCGCGAACTGGACTGTGGCTCGTCGCTCTCGTTGTCGTCCTGGGTGTCGCGCTCGCCCGGGGTTCACGGGCCGCACGACAGGACGATCTTCTGGCCGCCGTCGCCATCATCGGATGCGCGGCCGTACTCGTGAGTCCAATCTCGTGGACTCATCATCTGGGATTTCTTGTCCTCGCCCTCATGGCCTGCATCCAAGTAGTGCGCAAGCCATGGCAATGGGCCGCGCTTGCCATCGGATGGCTGCTACTGGTCGAGCCGGGAGGACATGGGGACGGCACTGTCTATCTCTGCGTGCGCATGACCCTGCTTCTCGGCACGGTCATGTTTCTCCCCGTCATACCCGGCCGCAGCAATTCGAATGCGCCGGTCGACGACAAACCCGAACTCGTCGAGGTTTAAACCTTGACGACCCCGAGGACTCGTTCGACGAAATCGATGCTTCCGTCCTCAAGATCATTTCGCTTGATGGCACAGCCGCCGATTACATCGGCGCCGCGGCCGCGCATGATCGCGGAAAGCTTGTCGAGCGTCTTCCCTGTGTCCAGCGCGTAGGTACAGAAGACCGCGCAACGCTTTCCGGTCAGGTACGGGAGTTTCGCGAGTCGACCTGCCTTTGCCGGCTTCTGGCCGAAGAAGAACAGGCCGTCCGTCCAGCTCCCGACGATGACGAGTTCCGCATCGGCCAGAGCCTGAAAATTGACATCTGTGGCCGGGCAAACGGTGACGCCGAGACCTCGAAGTTCAAGCTGGCCACCGATGAGCCGGGCCGCCTTCTCCGTATTGCCAGTCATGCTCTCGTAAATCACGACTGCGTTCATAGACCATCGACTCCGTACTGGAAGGATCTGCACTAATTGGATCGGACACTTCAGGATACCTCCGCCGGGTCCGGCATGAGTTTGTTGGTGGCCCGGCCCGTCCCGACGGTACCGTTGACCTATGCCCGAATTTGTCCATCAGGAGATGCTCCCCCTCGGAGCCGACGACACCAACTATCGCAAGATCTCAGAGGAAGGTGTCGACACCGTTGAGACGTCTGCGGGTACCTTCCTACGCATTGCTCCCTCCGCTCTCACCCTGCTCTCAGCGACGGCGATGTTCGAGATTGCTCACTTTCTGCGGACAGGTCATCTCGCTCAACTCAGAGCGATTCTCGACGATCCCGAGGCGTCCGGAAACGACAGGTTTGTCGCGCTGGATCTTCTCCGAAATGCCAACATTGCCGCCGGAGGAGTGCTCCCCTCTTGCCAGGACACCGGAACCGCCATCATCAAGGCGAAGAAGGGACAGTTCGTTCTCACCGAAGGCCGAGACGAGGAGTCCCTCGCTCGAGGCATCTACGACACGTATCTGACTGACAACCTTCGCTACTCGCAAATGGCCGCGTTGGATATGTACACCGAGGTGAACACCGGAACGAATCTCCCCGCCGAAATAGAGATCGCCGCTGTCGACGGTGATGCGTACAAGTTCCTATTCATGGCCAAGGGCGGTGGATCAGCGAACAAGAGTTACCTCTTTCAGGAGACGAAGGCGCTACTCAACCCGACGAGCCTGCTGGAGTTCGTCGCAGCGAAAATGGACCTTCTTGGCACCTCGGCGTGTCCGCCGTATCACCTCGCGCTCGTTGTAGGCGGAACGTCGGCTGAGTTCGCTCTCAAAACCGCAAAACTGGCTTCGGCGCGATATCTGGACTCGCTTCCGCTCGAAGGAAACGAACTTGGACGTGGTTTCCGCGACATCGAACTCGAAGCTGAGATCCTCAAGATCTCGCAGCAATCCGGGATCGGCGCACAATTCGGAGGCAAGTACTTCTGTCACGACGTCCGCGTCATCCGTCTTCCGCGACACGGTGCCTCGTGCCCAGTTGCCATTGCCGTCTCCTGCTCGGCCGATAGACAAGCCCTCGGCAAGATCACATCCGACGGTGTGTTCATCGAAGAACTCGAACATGATCCCGCCCAATTTTTGCCGGAGATCACCGATGAGCATCTCGACACCGACGTGGTGCAAATTGATCTCAATCGTCCGATGGATGAAATCCGCGCCGCCCTCAGCGCGCTACCCATCAAGACACGTGTGTCACTCACTGGTCCCGTGATCGTCGCCCGCGACATTGCACATGCGAAATTGAAAGAACGTCTCGATGCCGGCGACGGTCTCCCCCAGTACTTCAAAGATCACTGCGTGTATTACGCCGGACCGGCAAAGACGCCTGAAGGATTCGCGTCCGGTTCATTCGGTCCGACAACGGCCGGGCGGATGGACTCTTATGTCGATCTGTTCCAAGAGCAGGGTGCAAGTCTTGTGATGCTCGCCAAAGGAAACCGTTCAAAGGCTGTTACCGACGCATGTAAACGGCATGGCGGCTTCTACCTCGGATCCATCGGTGGACCCGCCGCTCGCCTCGCACAGGACTGCATTCGTTCAGTAGAGGTGCTCGAATACCCGGAGCTCGGCATGGAGGCGGTCTGGAAGATCGAAGTCGAGAACTTCCCCGCATTCATCGTGGTCGACGACAAGGGCAACGACTTCTTCGAGGAAGTCATCAAAAGCCGTCCGGTGACTCTTAGCCGCTGAGAAGGTCTCTCAGCCTCGCGGCGCTGGCGCCCAAGGCTTGTCGCGATACTCGTCGCGTAGGTCTTGCTTCAGAACCTTTCGCAGCGTCTCGTTGCGCGGAAGCGCATCCACGACCTCAAGTTGCTCCGGGATCTTCTGCGTCATGAGATCTTCAGACTTGAGGTAAGCCACCATCTCGGCGAATCCGAGGTCTTCAGTGCCAGGAGCTCGCTCAACGACGGCGCAAACCCGCTCGCCGCGCTCCTTGTCGGGCAAGCCGATTACTGCGACGTCGCCCACATTCGGCAGTTGGTAAAGGAGATCCTCAATCTCCTTCGCCGAGATGTTCTCGCCCTTGCGGATGATGACGTCTTTCAGGCGACCAGTGAGGACAACGTGACCGGTTGCGTCGATATGTCCGATGTCTCCTGTTCGGAACCATCCACCATCGTCGAACGCATCGGCATCCAGCGATGAATCTGTGTAGCCCTTGAAGACCATCGGGCCTTTCAGGCGTACCTCGCCATCTCCACCCTGAGGTGCCTCAACACCTTCGGCGGTGACGATGCGGACGGTGATTCCCGTGACCGGAGCGCCATCGGTGTACATCAGTTGCTCGTCGGTGTCGCCCGGAGCTCCCTGGGCGATCATCGGACATTCGGTCATGCCGTATCCGTGGCAAACCGGAATGCCCATCTCTTGCTTCACCTCGGTGAACATCTCAGGAGGCTTCGGTGCGCCGCCGCCAGAGAGGAGTCGGAGTGACGGAATGATCGGTACACCCGGCTGTGTGCGTTGTTTCGCAAGATACATCTGGTAAAACGCGGGACCGCCGCCAGCCATCGTCACGCCCTTGCGCGAGAACAATGACACTGCTTCTTCGAGATTGAACGCTTCTACGAGAACCGCTCCGCACCCGCGGTAAAGCAGCATCATCAGGTAATCAGGTCCTGCGATATGGGCGTAAGGAAAGGCGATCGAGCCGACATCGTCGCGTGAGAGCGCGGCTGCATTCGCAAGACCAAGACCGCCAGCCATGAGCGTGCCGTCGGTGTGACGAACTCCCTTCGGCGATGAGGTTGTTCCTGACGTGTAATAGATCCAGCGCACGACGTCTCCGTCGGTCGGTGCCGGAGGCAGGGTGTAAGGCTCAGCTTCGGGAAGAGCGTCGTAGGTGATGAAAACGCTCAGCTCGATACCGATCTGATCAATGATCCGTTCGGCCATCGCATTGAAGTCGTAACCGTTCCACTCACCTGGAATGAAGAAGAACTCCGCGTTGGTCTGTTCGAGAACAAATCCGACCTCGCGATCGCGGTAGATCGGAATGATCGGGTTCTGCACAGCACCCAGACGTGCGAGCGCAAGCGATACAACGACAGTCTCGATGCGAGTCGGAAGCTGCCAGGTGACACGTGAACCTGAACGCACCCCCATGGCGTGAAGCCCGGCGGCGACGCGCTCGGACTTGTCGCGCAACTCCTTAAACGTAATTTCTCGATCTTCGCCATCGAGGAGGACAACGACGTTGGGATTAGCGGCGGCGCTGGCCTCAACCAGTTCCCACATCGTCCCTGCTGCTTCAAGACTCTTCACTTCAGACACTTGGCCTCCCTCGAATGAACCGCAACATCATGCCTCGCCAGCGACCCCGGAGCAGACTCCGGCCTCCCGTGTCAGGATGCGGACATGACCGAGATGATGAAGGCCTACAGGATCGTCGACTGGCAACAGCAACCTGTTCTTACCGAAGCGCCCGTTCCCACACCCGGGCCTGGGCAAGTCATCGTCGAAGTAGCGGGCAACGGCCTGTGCCATTCCGATGTCGGCATGGCACAAATGCCGGCCTCATTCGCCGAAATCCTTGGATGGAGAGTCCCATTCACACTTGGACACGAGGTCGGCGGGTGGATCGCCGCGCTCGGCAAGGGTGCAGTCGGATTCAAGGAGGGCGACCCCGTAGCGGTGATCTCTCCCCGATCATGCGGATCGTGCCGGTACTGCGCCAATGGCGAAGACAACAACTGTGATGATTCAGTCGTCGGCAGGGGTTACGGGATCGATGGCGGTCTCGCCAAATACATGCTCGTGCACAGCACTCGGGAACTCGTTCCGCTCCGCAACCTTGATCCAAAGATTGCCGGCCCCCTCACCGACGCCGGAGCGACGTCGTTCCATGCGGTGAAGCGTGCGCTGAAGCGAATTCGACCTGGGGGCTCGGCAGTCGTCATCGGCGCTGGCGGCCTCGGGGCCTACGCAATTCAGCACTTGGTCGCGTTGACCAGTGCCCGGATTATTGCAGTCGACACCTCGAGCGACCGTCTTACCTACGCAACCGAATTGGGCGCCCACGACGTTTTAGACGGTGTCAACCCAGAGACGGCCGCCGATGTTCGGAGAATTCTGGGAGGTTCCGGGGCGGACGCTGTCTTCGACTTCGTCGGTATCGACGAAACCATCGAACAGGGCCTCCGCTCCACTGGAAAGGGTGGGGCCTTCGCTCTCGTCGGCGCCGGTCAGGGGGCACTTCGGTCTGGCACCTGGTTCGATGCTCTCCCTAAAGATGGCGAAGTGTTCTGCTTCCAGGCCCCGACGATCGCCGACACACTCGATGTCATCGCACTTGCCGATGCCGGCCGAATTCGCGTCGACGCTGACTTCTTCTCGCTCAACGACGTCGCTCTTGCCTACGAGAAAATGGAGCGGGGCGAATTACGAGGACGCGCCGTCGTCATTCCTGACTAACAAGAGGCGCAACGCTCAAGTTCAGTCCCTATCGGCTTGTAGATACGGAGTGGTCTGCAGATCCTCCACCAGTCGAACCAGCAGCCGGCCCAGTTCAATCCGCTCCTCAGGGGTCCAGCCGGCCAAGGCTCGCGAAAGTTGCGCGTTTCGAACTCGTTCGAAGCTTGCCGCCATCAAACGACCCTCCTTCGTCGCCTCGACGAGCACGATGCTGCCGTGCTGAGGGCTCGCGCGACGTTCAACCAAACCCCGCTCTTCGAGCACACGAACCTGGCGGCTCACCGCGCCGCTATCCATCCGAGCTGCCTTGGCGAGGTCGCCCATTGGCAACGCTTCGCGGTCACCAAGCGCTCGAAGGACATTCATGGCCTGCTGCGGGAGTTCGACTCCCGCAGCACCAGCCATCCCGGCGTGAATACGCCTACTCGAAAGCAGACGACCCAGCCGGTTCAAGCCGAGCCGAACAGCCCCCAGCTGGTCCTCAATCTCTGATGTCTGATCAGACGTCATTATGCGTGGACCAACTGGGAGCCATCGGGCGCGTTCAGGCCCGCTGGAAGGCGGGGCTCTGGTGGTCCGGGATCTCGGTGAGCGGTTCGGCGATTTCCGCCACGGTCGGGCCGATACGGTCAGCGAGAGGCTGCAGCGCAGCCAGATCGAAGCCGTAGACGCTCACTGCAGTCTCGGTAAGCACCTGACGCAAATCGGTCTCACTCCAGCCGTTGAAGCTGTGGCGGAGGGACTCACGGGAGAAGGGAGAACACGCCTCGTTGTGCGGGTAGTCACTGCCCCACATGACCTTGTCGAGACCGAGGTCATGGAAGTGTGCCGCTTCACCCGGCGACGGGAAACTGGCCCCGAGGAAACAGTTGCGACGGAAGTAGTCGCTGGGCTTGTGAGGCAGTGCGCCTGATTCGGGCATGCCAATCTCACCCATGCGTCCACGAACCTGCGCGGTGTGGATGTCATCCATTTTGGTAAGCGCCGGCGGGAGCCACGATGTCCCCTGCTCGGTCATCACGAACTTGAGACCGGGGAAGCGTTCGAACACACCGGACATGATCAGGTGCCAGATCGCCCGGTTCGCAAAGAATCCGGACTCAAGCACGAACATGGTAAGCGCTGACGCGTGCTTTCCGTAATTCGGAATACCGCTGCCACCTGAATGGTGGGTGATGGACATGTCGAGTTCCTGGCAGGTTGCCCAGAGCGGATCGTAGATAGCCGAGAAGAGCGGATCGATCCACGGCGTGTCGGGTGAGACACCGGGGAGCAAGATGCCACGAAGACCCTGTTCGCGGGCCCACTTCACATCGGCAACAGCCTCATCGACGTCGTTGAGTGCAACCTGAGCAAGTCCGGCTCGACGTTCCGGCGATTCGGCAACAAAGTCGACGAGCCAGCGGTTGTGCGCCCGCAGCCCAGCAAGACGCTTGGGGAAATCCGCAACTGACGGAGCCGGGGCAATGACGACACCAGTCGGAAAGAACGGGGGGACGGTATTGGGGAAGAGAACTTCAGCGGCGATGCCTTCGGCATCGAGGTCTCCGTTGCGACGAGCGCTGTCCCAGTTACGCGAACGGCCATCGTCCTGAAGGTCACGGAACGGGTTCTTGTAGCCACCCCTCCAGGCGTCGAATTCGTCGCGCCAGGCGGGATCGAGATATTCCCGGTACTGGACATGGTTACCGCCAGCATGACCATCAGCAGAGATGATCGTGTAGTGATCGTTGGGCGCCATCGCGTTTCTCCTGTGGGGGTGAGATCCGGGTCCTGTCCCGGCTACGCAACCGTACGCTTAGGTCTTGACTTAGTCAAGTCTTGGGCAACAGTTTTCCCACCGGTCGGAAATACGGCAGGGTGAAGCCCTCCGCCCCTTGATGGAAAACGACTTCGACGGCCATGCCGATCTCGGCGGCCTCAGGTTCACAGCCCACGAGAGAAGAAAGGAGATTCCAGCCCTCGACCATCGTCACCACGATTGGCACATACGGAACAACAAACGCCGGCGTCGCCGGTCGCCAGACAACCGTCCAGCTGTAGATCTCACCGATACCGGTGCTGCGCTCCCAATGGATGTCGGGTGACGCACACTCGGCACAGAGAACGGCTGGAGTATGCGTCGCACAGTTGCATACTCCGCAGCGCTGGAATCGCAATTCATGCTCTGCACACCCATCCCAGTAGTACTGGGAAAAAGATCCCGGCTGCGGAACGGGGATTGAACCTTCCTGCGGCAGGAGAATCGTCATGGTCGATCCTTTCCGAGCAGGAGAACGTCCGTGAAGAGTGCACCTGAACCACCACCGGTGCTCATGGCAACTTCCGCTCCCTTGACCTGGCTGGTCGAACATTCACCTCGGATCTGCTGCACACCTCGTACGACTCTCTGGAACAACTGAACCGACGCGCCTCCATGACTGAAGGACATGGTTCCCCCGTCGGTCGTAATGGGAAACCGACCTCCCGGCTCGATCACGCCGGACATGACGAAATCGCCGCCTTCGCCCTCGCCGCAGAATCCAAAGGCTTCAAACTGTCGGATCAGCTCGAAGGAGAACGGGTCATAGAACTCACAGACGTCGACATCATCGGGACCGATTCCGGCGGTGGCAAAGGCCTCCTCGGCTGCTTGCCTCCCGACATAGCCCGCAACAAGATCGCTACGCCTGTTCCCACCAAGATCCCATACCGGAGGATGTTGATATGACGGACCGTAGTAATCCGTCCCTCCACCGAGGATGTACACCGGCGGCTTCGCAAGGTCGTCCACGCGATCAGCACGGGTCAGAACAAGCGCCGTTGCCCCCTCGGAAGTAGTCGCGCACTCCAAAAGGTGAAACGGATCCGCGATCATCCGACTGCTGAGGATGTCATCGATGGTGAAGGGGCCCTTGCCGAAATACACCGCTTCAGGATTGACATGGCCGTTGTTGCGAATGGTGGCGGCGACGTGCGCCATCGACTCAGCGGTCGTTCCATACATGTGCATATGACGACGAGCCATGAGAGCAAACTCAGCGGCAGTGAACATTCCGTACGAGGCCACGAATTCGTTCGTGGGTCGGGTCCATGGTGCGGTCGAGTCATGCTGTCTATAGCTCCCAGCTTCACCAGTAGCTACGAGAACTGTAGATGCGAGCCCACAGGCAATCGCCATCGCCGCCTCGAGAACGGCGGGGATCCCCAAGGGCGAGAGAGACCTCCATGCTGGGCCAACTCGGGACTGGAACAGAAAGTCGCTCGCTAGCGATCCGACGACTCCGTCGATGTCTCGTGGTTCCAACCCGGCATCGGAAATGGCGCCAAGCGCCCCTTCCATTGTGATGCTGCGCGCGTCATGCCCATCGAGAACTCGCGCTTGACGAGTGTTGTGGACGCCGACAATGGCAACGTCGTGGAACGGATGCTTGCTCATTGCCGGGAATGATCCCCTCGCTGATTATGTGCGGCACCGTGAACGTGGCGTTGTACGTGGGCTTGTGCTGGCGCCGTCAGTCAGTAATGACGTTCGGGATGCCGAATCCCTGCATTTCGCAAAGCGCAAGGTAGGCCTGCAACGAACCGGCACCGTCGGTAACTGACTCGACGTTGCCATCGTCATCAAGATTGAGGTTGACGCCGTACATGTGGAACCACACCCGAGTGTTGTCCTCAATGCATTGAAGAGTGTGGATCGACCCTGCGGGTTCGTACAGGAACGACCCGGCACGGTTCACGTAGTCGTATTCCTTGTACTTCCAGGCGCCTGAAGTTGTGTAACCCCACACCGGACCGGAATGACGATGCTTTTGCACGTCGAAGCCGGCCATGAAGATGTTCTCTACGATCCAGAGTCCTTCTTTTTCTTTGACCTGAAGAACACGCATCTTGTTGCCGCCGCCGATTTCGACGAACGGAAGATCGGAGTCACCGATATGGACGGCTTCCGGGGCGTTATGGGCTGTGAGCGTCATCGTGTTATCTCCTTGAAGTGGTTCGTAGAACTTGGGAAAGGTTAGCGGGCTCCGCGGATAAGGCGCCCTGGTCGGGCACCTGTATCCACATCATTTCGCCGAGTGATCGTTCCGGCAACGACCGTCATCTTGTAGCCGCTCGCTCGCTGAACGAGACGACGTCCACCGGCGGGAAGGTCGTAAATCACCTCGGGCTGGTGCAGTGCGAGTCCGTCGAAGTCGATGACGTTGATGTCAGCTCGCTTGCCCGCCTCGAGCACTCCCCTGTCGCCAAGTCCATAGAGTTCGGCAGTCTCAAACGTTTGCATCCGAACCGCTGACTCGAGCCCAATTCGTGGACCGCGGGTGCGGTCACGCACCCAATGGGTGAGGAGCATTGTCGGCATAGACGCGTCCACAAGGAGTCCGCAGTGAGCTCCTGCATCGGACAAGCCCAACGCCGATCCTGGGTGGGTGAGCATGTCGTACACGCCGTCAAGGGAAGCATCTGCGTAATTGTTGATGGCAGCCATCAACAACGCCCGCCCGTCACGCTCGAGCATGAGGTCGTAGGTCATATCGAGCGCAGACACGCCCGTCGCCTCGGCCAAAGCAGCCACGCTTTGATCTGAACGCGGTTCCTGATCGACCGCATCGCTGATCGGGAAGATGATCGACGTTCCGTGCTGTGCGAACGCCGCAATTCCCTCGTAAAGAGCACCCGCAAGTGGCATGTCTTCCTCCGAGAGGATCGCCGCCTTCGTCTCGGGTTTCCGAAGTTCGGAGACAAGCACGGCAAGATCGCCATCGGCTTTGGCCGACAACGCAACGAACGTCGGGCGGCGCATGAACGCATGTGACGTCTGCAAACCGAGAAGCAGACCCTGCGACTTTGCGGACACCTGTGGGATCACGACTGCACCATCGGCACGGGCTGCGAGCGCCGCATCCAGCACCTCTCGATAGAGCCCCGGGTTAGTGGGAATCTGTGCGAGAACCGGTGAGACAACCAGACCGAATTCCAGCGACAGTCGGCGCATCCAGTCGAATTCCTTGAGAACCTCTTCGGGATCTTGACTTGTGGTGCCAAGCGGAGCGAGCTGGAAGACCGCACGTCCGGCATCCTTCATCGCTGCGGCAATGGGCCACAGCTCGTCCTGCCCAGCGAATGTGCCGGGTACGTAGTTGCCATCTGGTGCCTTATGACTGAAGGTTCGAGAAGTCGAGAATCCGAGGGCGCCTTCGCCGATGGCCTCAGCAACCAACCGCGCCATTTCGTCTACTTCAACACGGGTCGCGATGGTTTCGCCGATGGCACGATCACCCATCACCCAAACGCGTAGAGCCCCATGTGTGATCTGCGTTCCGACATCCATCGACCACGAACGCTTATCGAGCGCATCGAGATAATCCGGGAACGTGACCCAATCCCACGTCATTCCCTCGGTGAGTGCCGAACCGGGAATGTCTTCAACACCTTCCATCAACTGCACCAGCTGGTCTCGCCGCTCCGGAAGCACCGGGGCGAAGCCGACACCACAATTGCCAGCAACGATCGTGGTGACACCGTGACTCGCAGAAGGTTCAAGCAGATCGTCCCACGTCACTTGGCCATCGAAATGAGTATGGACATCGACGAAACCGGGCGTGACGATCATTCCCGTCGCATCAACAGTTTCGACGGCGTCGCCAACGACAGTCCCGCCAACTTGGACAAGAAGTCCGTCGCGAACAGCGATATCGCCAACGAACCGGGCTCGGCCGCTGCCGTCGACAATGGTTCCATTCCGGATGATCAGGTCGAACATGAATCCCCACTTTGAGCGCAAATGGGCTGACAAGCCCACTTCGGAGAGCTTTCCACATTCCCCGCCCAGTTCGTTACCCGTAACCGGGAATCGCCATCAGATCTCATGACGAGAGCCGAACTGGCAGCCTCTTCAATCCGTTATTCAGATTCGAGCGAACCCGAACGGGATCTCCCGCCAATTCGAACGAGCGGAAACTTCCGAGGAGTTCCTCGAAAAATACTCTCCCCTCCAGCCGGGCCAAGTGAACGCCGAGGCAGAAATGCTCGCCGATCCCGAAAGATAACTGCGGGTTGGGCGAACGGGAGATGTCGAATCGCTGAGGATCGTCGAACACCAACTCATCTCGATTTGCAGAGGTGTAATACATCGCAACTTTGTCGCCTGCCGCAATCAATGTGTCGCCAATCATTGTGTCCTGCGTTGCTGTCCTGCGGAAGTAGTGAAGCGGATTGTGCCAACGAAGGATCTCCTCAACCGCTCCAGGAATCAGCGACGGATCGTGAGTCACCTCAGCCAGCTGTCCAGGATGAAGCATCAGCGCCAACAGGCCACCGGCCATCATCGAAACGGTTGTGTCGTTACCAGCCGTGATCATTTGGACCAACATGCTGCCGATGTCGGCATCGGTCAGGAATCTTCCGTCGAATTCCGAGCCCAAGATGATGTCCATCAAATCGCCTTGCGGAGCCATCGTGCGTCGATCAGCGGCGAAAGCCATTCCGTACATCGCCATCTTCATCGATGAGTCGGCACTGCCCGCTTCGTCGTTGGACTCACCGGGATTGATGTCCGGGTCCTGCCCACTTGTATTCCGTTCGGCAAGGTCATGGAGCAAATCCCAATCGGCTTCCGGAAGTCCGAAAAGTTTGCCGATCACCTGCGTGGGAATGCCGCCGACGACCTCGTGCACGAATTCCACTTCGGAGCGACCGCGCACGTCATCGATGACTTGGCGAGTGATTTCTCGAATCTGTGTCTCGAGACCGGCAATCACTCGACCCCGAAACTCGGGAGCGAGCGGCTTCCGATACGCGATGTGACGCGGTGGATCCATCGAAAGAATCATCTCCCGCATACGAGCAAGTCGCTCCGGATCAAGATCCTCGATGACGACTCCGCCAACTTCAGCGGAGAAGAGATTCGGGTTGCGCGAAACGTGAACCACGTCCGCGTGGCGGAGTACCGCCCAGTAACCAGGTTGACCCGGCACGTTCTGCCAGAACACGGGTTGAGTGCGGCGCAGTTCGGTGAAAACGTCATGCGGGACACCTGCGCTATACGTGTCCGGATCGTAAAGGTCGACGAGCGTTGTCATAGGAGTCCCCCTCCGGAACGTTTCACACCGTCGCGCTCCCCCGAGCTCGCCGGTGCACCGAGTCTTGCCCACCGTCACTCTGAGAGCACGAAATTTCGGTCATGATCATGGGCATGGAAATCGCAATGACTCTTCCGACAATGGTTGCCCACGGACGAAACGACACCCTCGCATGGTGCCAAGCCATAGATGACGGCCCATGGTCGAGCCTTGCCGTTCCCGAGCGTGTCACGTACCCAAGCCATTCCTGGATCGTGGAACTTTCTGCTGCTGCGGCGCTTACCCAGCGCGTTCGTCTCTGGACCACGATCATTGTTTTGCCTGCCCACCCGGCAGTGGATGTGGCAAAGCAACTGGCTTCCGTCGATCAGTTGAGCAACGGTCGCCTCACCGTGGGCATTGGCGTCGGCGGCCGAGAGCACGATTATCGGGCGATCGATGCCCCCTTCGATCGTCGGTGGAGCCGCATGGACGATCAGGTCGCGACGATGCGAGCCATTTGGAACGGTGACGCGCCGTTTGAGGGTGCCGATCCAGTCGGACCTCCTCCAGTACAGGCGGGCGGGCCACCGCTGGTCGCCGGCGTGATGGGTCCGAAGGCGCTGGCCCGAGCTGCCCAGTGGGCAGTTGGCGTTGACGATGGGTCAACCGTCTTCGGGATCGATCCTGCCGCGACTACGGCGGCATTCGACCGCATCCGTCAGGCATGGGCCAACGCTGGACGCGCTGACGCCCCACACATCTCGGCCAGCCTCTGGTACTCGCTTGGTGACGGAGCCCAGGATCGCCTTCACGAGTATGGCTATTCGTACATGAAGATCTTCGGTGAGGATGTCGCAACGATGATGGCGGGGATGCTCTCAACATCGACACCCGAGGCGCTTCGAACCGCCGTATCGACACTCTCTGATCTCGGCTGCGACGAACTGTTCTTGGTACCCACAACTGCAGATGTCGAGGAGCTCCATCGCACGCGCGATGCACTCGGAATCTGAGCGCAACATTCGACGATCGGTCAGACTGTCGTAATGACAGACATGACGTATCGCCGCCTAGGGAATTCCGGACTCACCGTTTCGACCGTGGGAATCGGTTGCAACAACTTTGGGATGCGTATCGACAACGAAGCAACCAAGTTGGTGGTGGGTGCTGCAATCGATGTGGGCATCACGCTTTTCGATACTTCTGATTCCTACGGCGACTCTGAGGTCTTCCTCGCAGAAGCGCTCGGGTCGCGACGAGACAAAGTCGTCATCGCCACCAAATTCGGAAGTGATCTGCGCGGAGCGAATGGACCCGACTGGGACGCACGTGGATCTCGTCGTTATATCCGCCGGGCTGTTGAGCGGTCCTTGACTCGCCTGAAAACCGACTGGATCGACCTCTACCAAATCCACAAACCCGATCCCAGCACGCCGATCGAGGAGACGCTCGGGGCCCTTTCCGATCTCGTGCACGAGGGCCTTGTTCGCTACATCGGTTGCTCCAACTTCGCGGCGTGGCAGGTGGCCGACGCCGACTGGATCTCACAGACCAACGGGTTCGAACGATTCATAAGTGCCCAGAACCATTACAGCTTGATCGAGCGCGACATTGAGGCCGAACTGATACCCGCCTGTGAGCGTTTCGGAGTCGGGCTTCTCCCCTACTTCCCGCTGGCCAGTGGGCTCCTCACCGGCAAATACCGACGCGGCGACGCCCCACCGGAAGGTGGTCGCATCGCCGCCTGGGGCATGACCAATCTATTGTCTGACGCGAATTTTGACGCTGTCGAGCGCCTCGAGGCTTTTGCCGCCGAGCGCTCGATCTCGTTGCTCGACGTCGCCATGGGCGGACTCGCAGCGCAACCAACGGTTTCATCCGTAATCGCCGGTGCGACGTCGGTCGCTCAGGTCGAGGCCAATGCTGCGGCTGGTATGTGGTCTCCGTCAGTTGAGGATCGGGCTGCGCTGCGCGATCTTCTCGCCCTCTCCTGACCTCGCACTCTCAAGGCGAGTTTTCCGGCCGAGAGAATCGTTACATGCTCAGGGAGCCGACATCAGTGAGTTCGATCACGTTGCCGGCTGGGTCCGTGACGAAAGCAGCCCGCACGGAAACCCCGAAATCTGTTCGCTCTGAGGGGCCCATGAGAAACGGGATTCCTGCGTCGACGAGTCCGGCCAACGTGTCCTCCCACGCATGGGCTTGAACATAAAGCGCGAAGTGCGGGAACCCTGGGCCCGGTATCGGCATCACGTCGGTCTCGATGAAATGCAACTGGAGATCGCCGACGCGCAACCACAGTCCGTCGACACCGAAGTCCGGCCGGGGAAGTTCCTCAAATCCGAGGACACCGCAATAGAAGCCACGGGCCTCCTCAAGGTCGGTGACCGCAATCGCAACATGAGAGAAACCTGAAACTCGGATGCCGCTCATGCGACAGCTCCACTGGCCCTGAGTGCCTCAACGGCCGCACCAAGGCCGAGTTCCTCGAGGACTTCGTCGGTGTGTTGGCCAAGCGTCGGGGCTGGTCCACCAATGGCCGATGGGGTGCCCCCGAATCGAGCGGGATGGCGCGGCTGCCTCAATCGACCTGCGAGTGGATGAACTGATTCCTCGAACAGCCCCATTGCTTGAGCGTGAATGTCGTTCGGAAGATCAGCCTGAGCGATCACGAGACCGAACGGAACTCTGAGTTCATCCATCCTTGCGAGTGCTTCTGCCACGGTGAATGATCCTGCCGCCGCATGACAAGCCCTCATGATGTCGGCGGTTACGTCTGAGTTCTTGCGCCGCTCGCCAATCGTCGCGACGCGAGGATCATCGTGACCCTCAACCCCGAGCGCAATACACATTCCGTGAAAATCAGCATCGGCAGTTGGCGTTGCGATCCCCCAACCATCAATGAAACGAAATGGGCGCGAGCCCTGGACAAAACTCGAGTTCATCGTGTGATCGGAATCAAGCATGATTTCGTTTCCGGCTGCATCAGCCCAAAGGAAGGACACAACTGCGTCAGTCATCGAGAGTTCGATGTGCTGTCCCCCGAGGCCACGTTCCCGCGCGAACAGTGCTGCGGTGATCGCCTGCACTGCGTAAAGAGCGGTGATCTTGTCGGCTGCGGTTTGGCGCAAGAAAACAGGTGTTTCATCATCTGGATCGGACTGATTCGTGGCTAGACCGGCGTAGGCCTGGATCACGGTGTCGTAGGCGCCCTTGTGCGCATAGGGACCGGTTGAGCCGAACCCCGAAAGCGAAACGTAGATGAGGTCCGGGTTTTCCTCGGAGAGTTCCTTCCAACCGAGTCCGGCCCGGTCAAGCGCTCCCGGCCGGAAGTTCTGGATGAACACATCGCTCTGCGCAGCAAGACGCCGCACGATCTCTTGACCATCCGGCGATGAAATGTCCACGGCGATTGACCGCTTGCCCCGATTGCACGCCTGAAAAAGTGCCGAGATTCCGTTCACAGCAACGCCGACCCATCGGGCGATGTCTCCGAATCCAACGCGTTCGACCTTCACGACATCGGCGCCCTGATCAGCAAGTAACGCTGACGCGTAAGGCCCTGTAAGCGCGATCGAGAGATCGGTGATCCGAATACCTTCAAGTGGACGAGTCATGGTCCCCCCGGGACGACTCAGGCTGTCTTGCGATAGCGCCAGACAGCAAGGGGTGCGAACAGAAAGAGAAGGGCGAACGACCAAATCACTGCGGGGATGACCCATCGAGCAGTCGGCCCACCCTCGAGCAATGCCCTCGTTGCATTCACAACGACTCCGACGGGCTGGTGGTCCGCAAACCAACGCAGCCACGAAGGCATCGTCTCGGACGGAACAAATGCCGACGACGCAAACGTCAAAGGGAACAGGATCGGGAACGCCATCAGTTGTGCTGTCTCACTATTCGGTGCCGACAGGCCGATGCAGGAGAAACCCCACGACACCGCGTATGCGAAGAAGAGCAGCAGGGCGAAAGCAGCGAGGAAACCTGCGAAATTCGTTCCGACACGAAAACCGACCAAATACCCAACACCGATGACAAGAAGGATCACAAACACGTTCCGGATGCTGTCTGCCGACGTACGACCGGCTAGCACCGCGGACCGCGCCATTGGCAACGAACGGAATCGATCCACGAGCCCCTTCTGCAGATCTTCGGCGAGTCCCACACTTGTGCTCACCGATCCGAACAGAACTGTCTGTACAAGAATCCCAGGAATCAAATAGTCGACGTAGCTCATCCCCGGCGGTGAGATCGCTCCGCCGAAGACATAACGGAAGAGCAACACGAACATGATCGGTTGCACACTCGAAAAGAAAAGCTGCTCGGGGATGCGAACGTAACCAATGAGATTCCGCTCCGTGACGACGATGCTGTCGCCAATAGAGGCTCGGAGTCGCGAACGTTTGAGTGCGACGGCGCGTCCGGGAAGTACTGATGCTGTCATTCGCCGACCTCCTGGTCCGTTTCAGTGCGTCTTCCGGTGATGCTCAGGAAAACGTCGTCAAGACTTGGCTCGCGCAACACCATCGTCACTGGAGCGATACCCGCTTCGTCAAGCTGACGAAGCGCCATCATCACCTGCGAGGGACCGGCATCGATGTTCAACTCCACGAGCGACCCTTCCCGCACAGGGGCGCTTCCCCACGTTCCTACAAAGATCGATTCCGCCATCGTTGCAGCGTCATCATCAACGAACCCAAGGTCGAGAACAGTTTCACCGAGACGCGATTTCAGTTCTGCTGCGGTTCCTTCGGCGATGACCTGACCTCGGTCGACGACGACGATCTGATCCGCAAGCCGGTCGGCCTCTTCGAGGTATTGCGTCGTGAGCAGAACTGTCGTTCCGTTCGCAACGAGGTCCTCGACAATGGCCCAAACTGCGATGCGGCTCTTCGGGTCTAGCCCGGTCGTCGGTTCGTCGAGAAAGAGAACCGGTGGTCTGACCACAAGGGCAGCCGCGATATCGAGACGGCGCCTCATTCCACCTGAGTACGTCTTCGACGGACGATTCGCCGCTTCGGTCAGTCCAAAGTGTTCGAGCAGCTCGTCAGCAACTCGCGATGCGTCCTTGCGTGACAACTGGAACAGCTGACCAACCATTCGCAGATTCTCCCGGCCGGTGAGATTCTCGTCCACGGCGGCGTACTGCCCGGCGAGTCCGATGCTCGCCCGAACCTTGTTCGGTTGACGCACCACATCGAAACCGTTGACGAAGGCTTGGCCCGCGTCTGGGACGAGTGTGGTCGTCAGGACCCTCACTGTTGTCGTCTTTCCGGCGCCATTGGGCCCAAGGAGACCCAACACGGTTCCCTCCTCGACCGAAAGGCTCACTCCGTCGAGTGCCTTCACATCGGATCCGAACACCTTGACGAGGCCATGGGCCTCGATTGCAGCAGACATCGTTCCTCCCTGGGCCGAGATCCTAGGGGGTTCGCTCAGAGTCCTCCGGGAGCGGACCCCTCAGCCAAAGGAGACTTCGCGCTTCGCCATTTTCCAACCGTGAGGAGTTCTGACCACGGTGTCTCGGTAATGACCAACCAATTGAACCCGTGCCGCCACATCGGTCTCTACGAGATAGACGAAATACGAATCGGCTACAGCCTCGTCAGGCGACGTGAAGTCCATTGCCGTTGACGTCACGATGTGCCTCGAATTGCTACCGGGACCAACGCCCCCCGCAGCGCGGCGTTCGGCGCTGCCTTTCCTGATGTCGTCACGTCCGTGCCGGGGTGCACCCGGCATCAGCCACTCGGCGTCCTCCGTAAAGAGATCGGCGTACTGGTCGACCGTTCCAAGCCCGTCGGCATACTGGGCGAGACGAACGATCACCGAACGAACCGCAAGTTCATCGGAAGCCGCTTGACCGGGGTCGGAATGACGATGAGGCATAGGAACTCCTTGATTGCTGGGCGCAGACCGCCGTGGACAAAACGTGGGCGGAGCATGACTGACCCCACACCTGACCAGTGAATCAGAGCGGAGGACATGAAACCGCGTGAAAGTATGACGCCATGGAGATATCTGTCGGAATCACCCCAGGCCCCCAGGCTGTCCGCCTCGCCCAGTTGGCCGAAGAACTCGGCTTCGCCCGTGCATGGCTGTACGACTCCGCCGCCCTGTACGAGGACATCTGGATCAATCTGGCCCAGATCGCGGAGCACACAACAATTGATCTCGGCACGGCGGTGCTCGTTCCGAATCTCCGACATGTGATGACTACGGCGACTGCGATCGCCACCATTGAGCGCATTGCCCCCGGTCGACTCACCTGCGGCTTCGGAACCGGGCTCACCGCTCGATGGGTACTGGGCAAACCGGCACTCAGCTGGGCGTCACTCACGACCTACGTCACCCAATTGCGCGGTCTTCTCAACGGCGAAGTCGTCGACGTGGCAGGAGCTAAAGCCCAGATGATCCATCTGCCGCATCTCGCCGTACCTCGTCCCATTCACACACCCCTCCTGCTCTCCGCTCTCGGTCCAAAAGGACTCGGAATCACCAAAGATCTCGTCGAGTCCGGAATTGTCGAAGGACTTATCGACACCGAAGGGATTGAGGGCAGCTACGGCCGACATGTGCAGATGGTCTCGGGCACCGTCCTCGACCCAGGTGAAGATGTCGGCGCGAGCAGAGTCCGCGAGGCGGTAGGACCATGGTTCGTCGTTGGATACCACTATGTCTGGCAGGCCTTCCCGGAGGCACTCGCCGGTATGCCGGGTGGACCCGAGTGGCTGGCCCGTGTTGAGTCCGACCGCCCCGAGGGCGAACGCCACCTTGCCGTCAATGAAGGTCACGTGACCGACATTTCTGATCGCGACCGGCCACTCCTCCACGCTGCGTCTGCCGAAACCATTGGTGCCTCGGGTTGGGTAGGCGACGCCGAGAACATCGCACACCGTGTTAGCGCCTCCGCTGCTCGGGGCGTTGACGAAGTCCTCTACACACCCTCCGGACCTGACGTCGAGCGAGAGATGCGCGCGTTTGCCGCTGCCGCTATCGCGTAACTGGTGACTATTTCGAAGGGCGGTAGACGAACGCGATCCACGTGGAGTGCGCTGTTCGGTGTTGTCCCCGATCATGGTCTGCATCGCAGGCCGAGCGATGTCCTGCGCGTAGTCGTAGGAGTACTGGTCGCTGCTTTTGGGGTGGTTGCAGCTCGCAACTATTCATCGTTCGAGCAGGCTGTCCACTCGGTGTTCACCGCCCTGCCGCAGATCTTCGGGCAGATTTTTCGGATAGCCAACGGCGGGGGCATCGTTGCCGCAGTCGCAGTGGTGTTCGTCGTCGCACTGTCCTCGCGCCGTATTCGATTCATTGGATCGTTACTCGTTACTTCAGCGCTCGCCATCGGATCGGCCAGTCTGTTGCAGCATCTCGTCAATGCCCCCGGAGCTGTAGACGCGGCACAGAAGCAACTCGCGAGGTACCCCGAGTACCCCTCGATCAGAATGGTGACTGTTGCGGCAATCTTCTTCGTGGCCGGACCAGAGCTCACCCGCCCGTCGCGTCGATTGATGATGTTCTTGCTTGTTCTCGTTTCCGCAAGTTCGATTTCCGTCACCGATGGCTATCCAGCCGGAATCATCGGCTCCCTTTTCCTCGGTTGGGCGCTTGCCGCTCTCGTCCATCTGGCTTTCGGCTCTCCTGACGGGGCGCCCGACCCCGACGAAGTCTCGGTAGACCTTGCTGCAATCGGCGTAGAGGTCACCAACCTGCAGTCGAGCGCTTTTCAAGCCTGGGGAGAGAAGGCCTACGACAGTCCGTCCGACGAAAAGCACCTGCGCGTAGTCGTGATCGGCCGAGATGCGACCGACGCCCAACTTCTCACCAAGGTGGCCCGGTTCATCTGGTTCAAAGATTCCGGTCCCACTATTTCATTGAGTCGACAGCAACAAATCGAACATCGTGCGTACAACCTTCTCCTCGCCGAACGCGCCGGCGTTTCGGCGCCTCGTGTTGTCACCACAGCCACGATCGGAGCGCGACGCGACTCTGTTCTCGTCATGGAATCACTCGGAGGCCCCTCGCTCGACCAATTGCCGTCCGGTTCCATCACACCGGAGCTTCTTGGCGCTGCATGGAAGCAACTGTCAGACCTACATGACGCTGGCATTGCACACGGCGGCATCTGGTCAGGATCGTTTAGGAAAGTCTCCGACGAGTCGGTCGCGTTCACGGATCTTGCAACGGCAAACGCGGGCCCGGAGTCCGACGAGTTGCTCGCCGACCGCGTGGCGCTGTTGGTGGCGTCAAGCCAGTTGATGACTGTCGACATTGCCGTGCAGGTCGCATTCGATTCACTCGGTTCCGCAGCTCTGGCTGACTGCCTGCCGATGATGCAGCTCTCGTCGTTCCCGCGAGTCTCCAGAAAATCCGCAGACGGGCTTAAGAAGCTCTGTAAACAAATGCGTGATGCCGTAAGTGTGAAGACGGGTATCGATCCGCCGAAGCTCGTTGAAGTCCGCCGAGTCTCGCCCGCTGCGATCGCAGTTGCTGCCGCCACGATCCTCGGCGCGTATCTCCTCATCGGACAACTCGCCCACGTCGATTGGGCAACTATCTTCGACGACGCCCGATGGTCATGGGTGGTCGCCACCGCAGTCATCGCTCAAATTCCAATCCTTGGCATGGCAATGGCGAAGCTTGGCTCCGTGGAGCAACAACTCCCGCTTCGACCGGTCATTGCGCTCGTCATCGGAACGAAATTCACTGGTCTCGTCGGTGGCGGAGTCACCACGATTGCTCTCGTGGTTCGTTTCTTTCAGAAGCAGGGTCTCAAACCTGCAATCGCTGTAACCGCAGGGCTATTGAATTCAGTGGCCTCCGGATTCACACAGGTGCTATTCCTCGGCGGAGCGATCATCATCGGGGCAAGTTCCTTTTCGCTCAAGCGCGGAGGATCCGGTGGCGGCCTGTCGGGGAAGTTGCTGATCGGGGCGGCCGTCCTTGCCCTCATCAGTGCGGTGGCCCTCCTCGTCCCCGGACTCCGGCACAAGCTCGGTGGCTACCTGCTGCCCCAGATCCGCTCGGCGAGGCAGAACCTTTCCGCCGTACTGCGCGACCCTCGCAAAGGCGCGCAACTCATCGGCGGCAACATGATCTCGCAGTTGTTCTACGCCGTCGCCCTCTGGGCCGCACTGCATGCCTACGGAGAATCGCTCGGCCTTGTACAACTCATTGTCATCAACTCGCTCGCATCGATTCTCGGAGGCATAGCGCCGGTCCCGGGGGGAATCGGCGTCATCGAGGCCGGCCTCATCGGCGGATTCACTGCTGCAGGAATTCCAGACCAACAAGCTATCGCTGCAACATTCACGGCGAGAATGTTCACGGCGTATCTTCCGCCTGTGTTTGGTTGGTTGGCGATCTCTTGGATGCGCAAGCGAGACCTCGTGTAGGTCGCTTACGCGCGCCCTCAGCGATCGTCGCCTGGAGCCTTTTCTCTCTGATCTAGGAGCAGTTGCTCGATCCGTCCGAGTCTCGCCTCAACGTCCGACGGTTCTACGGGCGGCACGGTTGGCACAGATTGCGTAGCAGTAGCGCGGCTACTGGCATCGGATTCAGTCGCACTCGCCCGCCGCGCTGCGGCTTGGTCCATGAAACTCGACGCGATCTGAGCCGTGACCACACCAATCGTTGTCAGGCCGATGATCATCAGCATGACCGAAAAGATTCGACCCCAGATCGTGACCGGGAAGTAATCGCCATAACCGACAGTGGCCACGGTGACGCAAGCCCACCACAACGAGATGCCAATAGAGGTGATGTTTGCATCCGACGCCCTCGTCTCGAATGCATAGACGATCACTGAAATGTTGAGGAGAAGTATTCCGGCAACAAAGAGGAAATGAGAGAGATTTCCCTTCCGGAACATTGCCCCCAGCAAACGAAGACTGAACAGGATCCGTACTGCCGGCACGACGACGGCAAGTACTCCGACGGGGTGTCTGAAGGCGTACCGGATGCCCTGTCCCGACAGACGAACCCGGATCGCCATGTCAATGAAATAGATGGATGAGAGGGTGAGACGACCGGCCCACCAGTACCCCGGCTTTCCGGCCAGGCTGTCGAGATTCGCAATCGGAACAATGGTGAGCCAGATCGTGCAGAGAGCGAGAAGGTCAAGCGGAGTTGTCGTTGCTGCGAGCCAAGCATCAAGACGCGGAGCGTCAGGGAATTCCTGACCCCGCTGGGTGAAACGCTTTGTAGGTGCGGGTGCTTGCGGTTCCATGAGGTCCAGTTTCACAGATAGATCGCCGTCATTTGGCAAACGATTGTCCCGCCTGCATTTTCCATCGGGCCTGATCGACTTTTCCGTTTGCAGCGCGCCCGATATCAGCAACCAACTCAAGACGCCGGGGAACCTTGTACGCAGCCAATCTCGAGCGGCAAAACTCGATCAACGATTCAACATCTACCGCTGAACCCTCAACCAGTTGGACGAATCCGGCAACACTCTCACCGAAGCGAACGTTAGGCACACCGACAACTACTGAGTCGATGACGTCTGAGTGCAACTTCAGGACCTCTTCGACTTCTTCGGGAAACACCTTTTCGCCACCGGTATTAATACAGCCAGATCCCCGGCCTAACAACCGGACCGTTCCATCGGTGTCGACGGTGGCATGGTCTCCAGGAGTCGTCCACCGCATTCCGTCGATCTCCCTGAAAGTTCTCGCAGATTTTTCGGGGTCTCCCAAATATCCGATTGGCCCCCGTCCGGCGATCGCCACGAGACCGACTTCTCCTGATCCCGGTTCGATGGAATTTCCGTCTTCGCGGATCACCCGGGCGTCGGACCCCAACTTGAAACCGGCAGTCGACGCCGTTCCCCTGCTCGATGAAATCGATCGGGCAAGTCCCACTGCTTCTGACGAACCCAATGTGTCGACGCAAAGCAAATTCGGAAGGTGGCCGATGAGACCATCCTTCACCGGGGCAGACCACATCACGCCGGATGAGAGCATTACGACGAGCGCAGACAGATCCCGACGTCCCGGTTCCGCATCGAGTGCATCAAGGAGAGGCCGAGCGAATGCGTCTCCCACAATTGCAACATCGGTGCAGTGGTGCCGGGCCAACGTGTCGAGCAGTTCAACCGGATCGAACTTCGTGCCCTCGCAAAGAATCACGGCGCCGCCTGCACTCAGCATCCCGAAGGCCGAGAATGCAGCTGTCCCATGCATCAATGGGGCGGCCGGAAGCACCCGTCCAAAATGTTCTCCACGTTCGCGGAGAGTCGCCTCAATCGATTCCGCTCCAGCATCTTCCGGATAGCGGACAAGTGCGGTTCGGTTCAGGACCACGAACAGATCGTCTTGTCGCCACATGACGCCCTTGGGAGTGCCGGTCGTGCCCCCGGTGTACAGGAGATAGAGATCGTCACCCGACCGATGCCGGAATGAGTCAGGAGTCGGAGCAGCGGAATCGGAAACAAGAGTTTCGTAGGGCACCGCCCACTCGGGACATGGCCCCGAAGAGTCGTCGACCCAAACCCATAAACGGATCGACGGAAGGTTGGGCCGCAACGATGCGATGGTCCCGGCAAAAGTCCCATGAAAGATCACGGCTTCCACGTCCGCGTCGGACCACAGATAGCGCAGTTCATCCGCCACGTACCGATAGTTCGTATTTACGGGGACAAACGAAAACTTGAAGCAGGCGAAAAGCGACTCAAGATATTCCGGTCCGTTGTGGAGATACTGAGCGACGCGGGCTTCTGCCACCACTCCTCTGTCAGCGAGTCCGGATCCAAGCCGATCAGCACGCGAAGAAAACTCGGACCATGTGCGCTCAGTTTCGCCGCAGGCGATCGCGAGCTTGTCCGGTTGGACACGAGCGATCTCCTCCCAAACATCGGCGAAGTTCCATCCGGACAATTATCAACGCCCCCTGGTCGGCCGAGGCTTCACAGCGCCGGCAACACCACAGAGGGAAGTGGATGCCGGAACACGCGGGCGGCATTTCCGCTGAGGATCGCCCGGAGTTCCTCTACCGGAAGATCGCCATAGGTCTTCTCGACAAGATCTTGCGTTTCCGGCCAAGTCCCGTCGCCATGCGGATAATCGGTTTCGAACATGATGTTCTCGACGCCAATGCGGTGACGGGTGGAGATCGTCGAGGGATCGTCGATCGTGCAGAACCAGAAATTTCTCTTGAGAACATCAGCAGGTCGCGTATCCCAACCCATGCCGTAGCCGGAGCGATCGACGACGTTGTCGAGGCGATCAAGCAGCATCGCCACCCATCCGATTCCGCCTTCAGACATTGCGATCTTGAGATTCGGATACTTCAGTGGATACCCGGACCACAACCACTCCGCGCAGGCAGCAAGAGAGAGCTGCCCGAACATCGTCGCGCCTAGTTGAAGAGCCGGAGCGCCTTCGGCGAGTTCGTAGCCACCGGAGGACCCGACATGAAGAGCAATGACCGTGTCGGTTTCTGCACAGGCTTGGACGATGGGGTCCCAGTAGCCGGTAAAGAGCGACGGGAGACCAATCCGCTGCGGACGCTCTGGAAGGGTGACGGCCACGAAGCCACGATCAGCATTGCGGCGGATCTCCTGCGCCGCGATCTCGGGGTTGGCAAGAAAAGTGATCCCCATGGGGATAATCCGCTCAGGGTAGGGCTGCCACCACGATTCATAAAGCCAATCGTTCCAGGCTCGAGTCGTGGCGAGCCCGAGTTCCTTGTCGTCGATCTGCGCGAAGACACGACCACAGAATCCGGTGATCATCGACGGGAAATTCATCGATGCCCACACACCGTTCAGATCCATGTCGTGGATCCGAGCGTCGATGTCCCAGCACCCGCGTCGCATGTCTTCGAATCTCGTTGGCTCAAGGTTCTTCATGGTTTTCCTGCGACCGGCCACTGCGTTCATGCCGACCTGCGTGAACTGCTCGCCCTCGAATTCCCAGACCTCGTGTCCACGCTCGTTCACGACGACCTTCGGGGCACGCTGCTGGAATGCAGCCGGAAGACGACCCTCGAACATGTCGGGCGGTTCCACTAGGTGATCATCAACGGAGATAATCGTGTACCGCATCTCGGCTGGTTCGGGATCAGGGAGAAGCATCGAATTTTCCATATCAAGTGCCACAGTTGCTCCCCATGAAGTCGATCACTACGAAGAGTCCGATTGTAAGGTCCGGCCACCGTTCCCGTACGACTCTTTGCGGAACCGACAATCGGAGATAGAGAGCCATGCCCGCCAACCTCGAGTCATCCCCGGCCTTTGCCACATGGCTGGCGCAGCGAATCGGAGCGGATTCCGTCTCCGTAGATTCGACATCAACTCCGTCCGGAGGCTTCTCCGCCGAGACGATTATCGCCACAGTTACCTCGCGACGGGAGAACCGCTACGACCCGGAGACCTACGTCCTGCGTCTCGAAACCCCTGACCCTGCCGTTTATCCACAGCAGTCCTCGGAAGAATTGGCCGAGATCAAGATTCAGTATCGAGTTATGGATGCTGTTCGTCGTCACTCCTCAGTACCGGTCGCACCATTAATCGGTTTTGAGCCGGACGAAACAGTCATCGGCACACCGTTCTTCGCAATGGGCTGTGTTGATGGCGATGTGCCCCGAGAGAGCCCTCCGTATCCGACCGAGGGTTTCTTCCGAACATCGTCTCCCGCAGAGCGCCGGTCAATGATTACGTCCGGCATCGAAACGCTTGCCGACATCCACCGAATTGATTGGCGCACCGCTGGCCTCTCATGGCTCGAACATGATGGCGTTGCCCCCGGGACGCCAACCCAACTCGAACGCTGGTCCCAGTTTGCTACGGCGGAACTGCGCGGCCGGTCCCATCCGTTACTAGAGGACGCATTTGTGTGGTTGGGTCGATCTCTACCTGCCGACTCAGACATTGTTTTGTGTTGGGGCGATCCGCGACCGGGAAACATCATCTACGCCGACGCCGTTCCAGCCTGTGTCACCGATTTCGAGGCGGCATGCATCGCATCGCCGATGATGGACCTCGCATGGTGGTTGATGTTCGACAGGACGATGCATGAGCTCGGAGCGACCGACGAAACTGCTTCGCGACGACTCGATGGTGATCCTGATCGCGATGAGCAGCGAAAGCACTACTTCGAGGTTTCTGGTCGACCGGTAGAGGACACTGGTGCCCACGAGGTCTTTGCTGCAGTTCGGTATGCCGTAATCGTCACGAGAGTCATGAACCGGCTCGAAGCTCGTGGCCAGTTGCCGCCCGACAGCACCATCTGGCGAGACAATCCGGCCTCGACTTGCCTCGAAATCCTTCTCGACGAAATGCGGTCCTGAATTCCCACCGACATCGGGAGCGAACCTGTCGCCCGCTCGACGACTGCTACCTTCACTTCCTGTGCACATGCCTTTGATGCCGGATGACAATGTCGTTTGACATCCGCGGCTTTGTTCGGCGTAGTTGGGTCGGGATATCTCTGGCGCTCGTTGCATACATCCCGCTCCTGCTGACCGCCCCGGGGCAGATTTCAGCCGACACCAAGGCCTATCTCTACCTCGACCCGGGTCGTCTCCTCTCCCGCGCCGGCACGCTGTGGGACACCCACATCGCGGCCGGGACGGTGACGCATCAGAACATTGGCTATCTGTTCCCGATGGGCCCGTACTACTGGCTCTGCGACGCCATCGGAATGCCGATGTGGATTGCTGAACGACTCTGGTTCGGTTCACTTCTCTTTGCCGCCGGACTCGGCACTGTGTGGATGCTCCGTCGACTCGGACTACGCGGCGCCGGTACGGCCGTTGCCGGATTCACCTACATGCTCAGTCCGTATCTTCTTGCCTACTTCGGGCGTACCTCCGTGATCCTCCTTCCGTGGGCGGCACTCCCCTGGCTCATCGGTCTCACCGCAATGGCACTGCGCGAGCGCACGTGGCGCGCTCCCGCGATCATCGGCATCGTCGTGACCCTCATGGCCGGAACCAATGCGAGTTCGGTCGTTTTTGTTCTTCTCGGCCCCGCTCTGCTCGTTCCCTTCATGATCTGGGGCACGCGCGAGGTGACGCCCGCCGACGCGCTGAAGTCGATTGGACGGGCCGCCGTCACCACTGCACCGGCGCAGTTGTGGTGGGTCGCGGGCCTGTGGGTACAGGGCAAGTACGGGTTGCCGATTCTGCAACTAACTGAATCAGTCGAGACGGTCGCGCAAACGTCGACAGCACCCGAACTTCTGCGCGGCCTCGGCTACTGGTACTTCTACGGACGCGATGGCTTGGCGCAATGGACAAACGCCAGCACTCTGTACACACAGAACCCCGGAATGATCGCATTCGGTTTCATTCTCCCCGTCCTCGGACTCTGTGCCGCGATGCTTACGCGGTGGCGATACCGAGCATTCTTCGTTGCGTTGATACTCATGGGTCTCGTGCTCGGGATCGGCACGTACCCCTACGACGCTCCAGCCCCATTCGGATGGCTCGTGAAGCTCACGACATCGTCCGAAGCCGGCTTCGCCCTCCGGAATTCACCGCGCGCTGTTCCGCTCCTTCTTCTCGGAATGGCAGCTCTGCTCGCCGCACTCGTTCAATCGGTCGATCAACGACTTCAGGATCGTTCCCGTTCTCGCATGAGCACTCGAGCCCGTGTGGCGATACCAGTCGCACTCATTGCCATTGCCATCTTGGGTCTCCCCCCGCTCTGGCGCGGTCAGTTGGTGCAACCAGATCTCCAATTCCCCGAGACGCTTCCGTCCTACTGGACCGATGCCGCCGCCAGTCTCGATTCGGCGGGCACCGACACGCGAGTCCTCGAACTCCCAGGTTCAGATTTCTATGCCTACCGATGGGGAGAAACGCAAGACCCCATCACCCCCGGGCTGATCGACCGACCATGGGTCGGGAGGGAACTCACCGCGTTCGGATCGCCCGCCTCAGCAGATTTGATCCGCGCCATCGATCGCCGACTCCAGGATGGGACATCTGATCCAGCCGGAATCGCCCCTATCGCACGCTTCTTTTCCGCGTCGGATGTGCTGCTCCGCCTCGATACTCAGTACGAACGATTCCGGGGACCACGCCCCGCCGACCTCTTCGCACTGTTCGGCGCGTACACCGGAACCGATGGACTCGGTGTGCCCAGAACCTTTGGCACGCCCGCGGCCGCCCAACCTGATCAGCGTCAACCGACCCTCGACGAACAAGAGCTCGCGCGAGTCCCCGGGACCGACGAAGCACCGCCGCTTGCCATTTATCCGGTAACAGATGCCCGATCGTTGCTGCGAGCGGAACCAACACGCGGTTCACTTGTCATCTGGGGCGACGGAGAAGGTTTCGTTGACGCGGCAGAGTTCGGATTACTGCCGAGAAACTCCAGTGTGTTGTACGCGGCGACCCTCGCCGCTCATCCGCTGCTCCAAGGCACAGTCCTTTCCGGGACACCTTCCCTTCTCGTAACCGACACGAACCGTAAGAGAGCCCAGCGCTGGGGAACGATCCGCGAGAACAGCGGTGCGACTGAAGTTGCCGGGTCTCTACCGCTCGTTGTGGATCCCAAAGACGCCCGCCTGGAGGTCTTCCCCGGGCAGCTCGATTCGATGATGACTGTCGCGGACTTCGGCCCTGACGTCGCCGACGTACAAGCAAGCAGCTACGGAAACATCGTCGCCTATTCGGCCGAGGCCCGACCGATAAACGCGATTGACGACGATCCCCGTACCGCATGGTCGACTGGTGGCTACAGCGACGTCATAGGCGACAAGCTTCGAATTACCTATCGGCGGCCGATCTCCGCTGATCACCTTGATCTCACCCAACTTCGAGGCAATCGGTACATCACAAGAGTCTCCATTTACGCAGATGGGCGACGCGTAGCCTCCGCGTCAATGACGGATGCCTCCTTCAGCGAACCTGGTCAAACCGTTCGATTCGGAGCGACGCAGACGTTCTCGACTCTCGAGATCCGTATCGACTCGGCGAATATCTCCGGATTGAACTCCTACGTCGGCATCTCGAACGTCGGTTTCAGATCGGTGATCGTCCCGGGCACATCTGCAACCGAATGGATACGCGTTCCCGACGAAAGCCTCGACACGTTTGTTGACGCTGCTTCCTCGAACATGTGGCTCTTCACCCGTTGGCGTGCCAACCCGATTGAGGGTTACCGACAAGACCCAGAACTACGTCTTGCCCGGATTTACCAGACACCAAAAGTGCAGACCTTTCGGCTCACGGGAGCGGCACGTATCAACGGTCGAACGGAGGGATCACTCGTGGATTCGCTCATCGGCCGTCCCGGGCTCTCTGCTGGTTATCCAATCGTGAGCGGAACGGCTTACCTCGATGGCGATCTGCGGGCGCGGCCTTCATCCGCGCTCGACGGCGACCTCGCAACTACGTGGATAACCAACTTTGGAAATCAGACTGGGAACGGCTTTACGGTCACGAATCCGACACCGGTCACGGTTGATCATCTGAACCTGGCCGTCGTAGCCGACGGTCGACACTCTGTCCCCACGCAGATCAGCCTCACCCTTGACGACGGAAGTGTGCGCACCGTCTCCATCCCGGTCATCGCCGACAATCCCGTTGCCGGTTCCGTCACCTCGGTGTACATCCCTTTCGAACCCTTCGTCTCATCAACGATCCGGATGACAATTACTGGAGAACGTGAAGTACTGACACGCGAGTACTTCAGCAGAGGCAACCATGCGCTTCCGATCGCCATCGCGGAACTCGGGTTACCTCGGACCGTGGCGCCAATGCCTACGGCCATGCCAACAGGCTGCCGGAGCGGACTCGCATCCATTGATGGATCCGACATCCCCGTCCGGATCTCCGGGACCGTCGCCGACGCGATCGACCGAAAGCCTCTCGACCTCAATGCCTGCGATTCAGTCTCGTCCGATGCCGGTGAGCATCGATTGCTGACCGGCATCGGACTCGACACCGGATTCGATGTCGACCGAATACTCCTCGGGACAGGGGATGCCGCTTTGGCCGACACCGCCGAAGGCGCTCCCCAAATCTCGATCAATCAGACGGGAGACCTTTCGTGGACCGCTGAAATCTCCGCTGCGAGTGGACCGTTCTGGCTGGTTCTCGGCCAATCCCTCTCCCCCGGTTGGACCGCCACCGTCGTAGGCGGAGAGTCTCTCGGAGAACCAGTACTTATCGATGGTTTCGCGAACGGTTGGCTTGTCGATCCGACAACAATCGGGTCGGACTTCACCGTGAAACTTGTTTGGACACCGCAGAAGGTGGTGTGGACCGCTGTGGCCGCATCCTGCGTCTGGTTCCTCGGGGTCTGTGTCCTTGCTTTCGTGACCAGTCGTCGTCGCCGACGTGCTTTTGGAAATGGTGCAGATGACGTTGACACCTCTGACGATGAACAACGACCGGTGTTCCTCGATCCCCGCGCCGCGCTCCTCCGACCTTCGACACGAGCCGGAATCGGCGTAGCCACTGCTTCAATGTTGCTCTCGGGCGCTGTCGGAGGAGTCACGGTTGGACTCGCCACTGGTGCAGTCGTCGCACTGGCTGCCTTCACTCGTCGCGGACGATGGGCACTTCTGGCTGCTCCGATCACGACACTCGGCATGGTCGTCGTGATCTACGTCGGGCTCCAGGTCCGCCGGCGTCTCCAACCCGGAGTCGAGTGGCCATCAGGCTTCGGTCCCGTGCATCAACTCGCCTTGATAGCGACGTTCTGTGTGGTGTCCGAAACCTTGCTCCGGTTCGCCGCACGCAAGTGGCCGAGGGATGAGTAAGGCGGCAATCGCGCCCGGGTGGTCCGCTAACCGGAACCACCCGGGGAAACCCCTGCGGTTTCAGCCCCGCTTCGGCGTGTACAGAACCTGCATGCGATAGAGCAGCGCCGGCTTCTCTGAACCGACGGCGGCGATTTCAGCTTCGGTGGTGATGAGCGTGCCCTTCGGCTTGGCCACAGCACCAACAAGACGCACTCGACCGTGAACTTCGGAACCGGCAGGAACCGGCGAAAGGAATCGCAGCGATTCGGCGCCGTAGTTCACTGCGCTTCCGTGTCCGGTCATCTTGATCGGGAACATCGCGAGACTGGGCATAAGGCTCAAGGTGAGGAACCCATGTGCCACCGGCCCACCGAACGGGCTCTCTTTGATCGAACGCTCAACATCGATATGAATCCATTGGCGGTCACCGGTAATTTCGGCGAACGAATTGAT
The DNA here is from genome assembly GCA_945878725.1 of Bifidobacterium breve. Classification (GTDB taxonomy): domain Bacteria; phylum Actinomycetota; class Acidimicrobiia; order Acidimicrobiales; family Acidimicrobilacustridaceae; genus Acidimicrobilacustris; species Acidimicrobilacustris thunensis. The sequence goes on from CAMCTY010000004.1 coordinate 111,750, forward strand.
CATGTCCTGCGTGATCTCGATCGTCGAGCTCCATTCGCCGAACGTGTCGGAGGCAAGTGCATTGATCGCATCAATATCGTCGAACTGAACGGTTTCCATCTCTGATCCCTTTGATAGGCGGCGATTGCCCACACTGCCAAGGCGGAGTGCGAGCGACCGAGACACTACCGGTTCGCCTCTACCAATTCGGCGGGGATCACTGGCTGATGCGAGGATCGGCCCTGTTGCGTAGCCTCGGACCATGGCAACCGTCGAAGCTTCGCCCGACACGATCCAGGTCCTAGATCTCGTAGAGCAGTTGATCGCCGGCGGCGAACCCACCCCTGAAACGATCTCCGAGTTCCGCGGCCGTCAGTACGACCTTGGACTCGCATGGGTCCACTTTCCCGTCGGCTGGGGTGGGTTGGGACTCGCACCAAACCACCAACGCGAAATCGATCGCCGCCTCCGAGTCGCAGGGGCACCGCCGATGGGTGATCGGCACTTCTTCGGTTTCACCATGGCGGGACCCACCATCGTCACCCACGGGAACGACGATCTCCGAGGTCGGATGTTGCGCCGGATCTTCACCGGCGAGGACGCTTGGTGTCAGCTCTTCTCCGAGCCTGGTGCTGGTTCGGATCTCGCCGGTCTGGCCTGTCGCGCGGTGCGCGATGGCGACGAATGGGTCATCACCGGGCAAAAGGTCTGGAACACGCTCGCCCATATCGCTACCCGCGGCATGCTTGTGGCCCGTACCGACCCTGACGCTCCCAAACACAAGGGTCTCACCTATTTCGCTCTCGACATGAACGCGCCGGGAGTCGAAGTTCGCCCGTTACGCCAGATGACCGGAGAGGCTGAGTTCAACGAGGTGTACCTCACTGAAGTTCGCGTTCCCGATTCCGATCGCATCGGGGATATCGGTGAAGGATGGCGCGTTTCTATGACCACTCTCGCCAACGAACGAACAACCATCGGCGGCGGCGGCGGCACACCGCCTGCACGAGGTTCGGGAGCGATCGCCGAAGCGGTGCGACTCTGGCACGAGGAGTCAACAGAACACAACGCGCCAACCAAAGACAGGCTGATGCAACTGTGGGTCGAGGCCGAAGTGCTGCGCCTGACCAACATGCGGGCGTCCCAAAGTCGCCGAACGGGCAATCCCGGGCCTGAGGGTTCGATTGCCAAACTCCAGTTCGCCGAAGTGAACAAACGGATTTACGAATTCTGTGTCGAACTTCTCGGAGCGAAGGCGTTGGTCGACTACGACTACACCATGCGCCGTTCAGAGCAGCTCGGCCTCACCGGCCCTCCCGGGACTTCGCGAAAGATGTTCCTGCGATCGCGTGCAAATTCGATAGAGGGTGGAACGTCAGAAATCCAGCGAAACATCCTCGGCGAGCGCGTTCTCGGCTTGCCCGGCGAACCTCGCAATGACAAAGACATTCCCTGGATCCAAGTACCCCGCAACTAGTTCAACCACATCGACGCAGCAAGGAACTTCCGTGCGAGTCAATCTTGATATCTCAATCCAGCCCGAGGATTACCGGTTTCATCACGACATTCGGGTTCGCTTTGCGGAAACCGATGCCATGGGCGTGATGCATCACGCTTCCTACGTACCGTTCCTTGAGGAATCGCGTGTCGAATTCCTTCGTGCGCTCGGCCATCCTTACAAGGACATCCGCGCTGCCGGCTACGACCTTGCCGTTCTCGAGTGCTTCATTCAGTACCGGTACTCCGCTCGATTCGAAGACGTCATTCGCATCCACACGCGCGTGTCCTCACTTAAGGGAGCGACGTTCCAGATGGATTACTTACTCATGGTCGACGACGAAATCTGTGCGTCCGCAGCAACCGTGCACGGCGTCGTAGATCCCTCCGGTAGAGCCACGCGCGCACCCGGGTGGATGAAGGACCTCCTCACCCAAGTCGCTTGAATCTCCGGATCGATCCGATACGGCTCAGTTCGAGTCCGAGTTGAGCCAGTCGTCGATTCCAGCGAAAGCTGCGGCTTTAACCGCTTCCGATATCGAACTGAATTCGATCGATGTCCGGGCCAACCCAGCAATGCACTCATCGTCGAACCCAAAACTGCTCCGGCACACTTCGTATTCGCCCAGCAAGGTCGATCCGAAAAGGATCGGATCATCAGCATTGATTGAGCAAGAGATCCCAGCCGCAAGAATCTGCGGTAATGGATGCGAGGCGATGTCTGGGTAAACGCCCAGCATGATGTTCGAAGTCGGGCACACATCGAGACAGACACGCTCTGACGCGAGTCGCTCAAGAAGATCTGGAAGTTCGACTGACCGCACTCCATGGCCAATCCGGTCAGCGTTGAGCAAATCGAGCGAATCAACAACGAATTGGCCGGACTCGAGTTCGCCCGCATGCGGAGTACTGAGCAATCCACCGTCAACTGCATGACGGAACGCATCGATGAAATCGCCGGGAGGATGACCCACCTCGTCGTTGTGCAAACCAAAACTGACGACACGATCCCGATTACGAATCGCGAATCGGGCTAACGCCATCGCCTCGTCCGGGCTGTCCTTCACTCGGTCGACCGGCACCATGAACTTGAGTTCTAGGCCGCTACTTCTCGCCGCGTCATCAAACACGTCGAACACAAGGTCCCAACATTGTTCGTCGGAGTCAAAGATGTGCCGATAGTTGCCGGCCCAGAACGCCGGTTCGAGATAAACCGCACCGTCCTCAACATGTGACCGACAAATATCCTCGGCGAGTAGTTCCCAATCATCCCTGTCCCGAAGAACATCAGTCGCCGCGACATACGTGTCCGAGAACGCCGCAAAGTTGCCGAATCCAGAAATTACCGGAACTTCGCGCTTGTACTTTTGAGCAAGCTCAACGAGAAGTGCGGTACTCATTCCTGCTTCAAGATGGAGATGGAGATGTGCTTTCGGGAGCAGGGCAAGATTCCGCATCAGGTGTTCCTTGGTTCCATTTCTTGTCTACGACGTTCGGGTTAGAAGATAGTCAGTCCTTAAAGTCGGGCTTGCGGCCTTCGGCCCTCGCAGCAACTGCCTCGTCCCAATTCCGGGTAGTCAGGCGAACGTAGAGCTGGGCGGTCATTTCATGACGCATGTGAGCCCTGAAACTGCTCGCTTCCAGACCTGCCAGCGCCATCTTCTTCGTCAGTTCAATGCCGATCCGGCTCTTCGCTGCGATCTGCTCCGCAATCTCGAAACTCGTCGCCATCAACTGATCGCGAGGCACGACACGGCTCAGCAATCCGACTCGCTCCGCCTCTTCGGCCCCCATGTCGCGACCGGTAAGCATCAGTTCGGTCGAGTGCCCTGCTCCGATGATCCTCGGGAGAATGAAGCTAAGTCCAAGTTCCGTCGCCGTGAGTCCGTTGTTAATTCCAGCGGCACGAAAATACGCGTCGGGCGTTCCGATCCTGATGTCGCAACTGGCAGCCAGGCATAGACCTCCACCGATCGCGGCTCCGTTGATCGCAGCAATCACCGGTTGAGGCATGTCTTGGATTCCGAGGACGATGTCGTCGAGCATTTTTCCAGCGCGCTGCGCGATAACTGTCGGAGTCAGTCCATCGATATGAGGAATCGTTCCCGAGACCTTTTGGTCCGCACCGGAGCAGAAGCCCTCACCAGCTCCGGTGATCACGACAACGCGCGTGTCGTTGTCGTTGGCCACCGCCTGAAGTTGCTCGGCAAAGGGAATCATCACATCGAAGGCCATTGCATTCATGCGCTCGGGCCGGTTGAGCGTGATCACAGTGACGTGCGGATACGGCTTCTCAACAAGAACGAAAGACATGGTTCCCCCTGGAGATTGACTGAATCTCGAACCCTAACCATCGGATCAGCACACCACCGCCGAATCCAGCGACGATGATGGGCAAATGGAGAATCAGACAGAACAGGGCAGCTACGTCGAGGCGGGCGGATTCAAGCGGGACACCAATTACCTCACCACCCGAATTACGGCTGATGGCTCCGAGGGATTCCCGGTCGTCGCGGACCGATATCGCCTAATCGTCAGCCGTGCGTGCCCATGGGCGAACCGCACCATCATCGTCCGGCGACTCCTTGGCTTGGAGTCGGTGCTTTCGATGGGTGTGTGCGGACCAACCCACGACAAGAGGAGTTGGACATTCGATCTTGATCCGGATGGACTCGACCCAGTCCTCGGCATTCCTCGCATTGCCGATGCCTACTTCGCACGCGATCCCGAGTACCCGCGCGGGATCACGGTTCCTGCGATCGTCGACGTCACTACCGGCCAGGTCGTCACCAACGATTACGCCCAAATAACCCTTGACCTCTCAACAGAGTGGGGTGCTCTTCATCGAAGTGGCGCACCCGATCTCTACCCCGTCGCCCATCGAGCAGAGATAGACAGCCTCATCACCGACATCTTCCACGACGTCAACAATGGTGTGTACAAGTGCGGATTCGCCGGCGATCAGGAGTCCTATGAGAAGGCCTACGACATTCTCTTTTCGAGACTTGATCAACTAAGCAGCCGTCTCACCAACCAGCGCTATCTCGTCGGCGACACGATCACCGAAGTCGACATTCGTTTCTTCTGCACTCTCGTGCGTTTCGATGCCGTCTATCACGGGCACTTCAAGTGCAATCGCCAAAAGCTCTCCGAGATGCCTGTGCTCTGGGCCTACTCGCTCGATCTCTTCCAGACACCGGGTTTCGGCGACACCATCGACTTCGATCACATCAAGCGCCACTATTACGAGGTACATACCGACATCAATCCCACCGCCGTCGTCCCGAAGGGACCGGACCTCGCCAACTGGTTCGATTCCCATAACCGCGAAAGCCTCGGGGGCCGTCCATTCGGCGCCGGGAGCCCCCCGGGCGACGTGTCCACAGATGAAGAGGTTCCAGCCGCTCATCGCGCCACGAGAGGCTGATTTTCGGCTCTGCCGCCTTTTCCCACGTCAGCGACTTCGTGGGTACACCGGTACGACGTCCGGAGCCGATAGGTTCTCTCTGGGCGTTTCGCCCTCACCACGGTTTTTCGGCGATACCTGCTCGAGTTCCCGGCAATCCCGCCGGATCGAGACACGGTTCCCGCCGGTTTCCTCCCCCGAGGACCGGCCGGGTGCATCGGAAGGAGGCGCACATGAGTGCGCAACGAACGAGTTTCGAGAAGTTGCAACGCGATCGGGCCAAAAAGGCCAAACAGGCGCTCAAGCGCGAGAAGAAGTTGTCCGACGATCCGGACTCTGATGACATCGAAGGCATCGAACTCAGCACCGAGGGTGAGCTCTCCGCATCGGAACTGCTCGCCCAGATCGAGCTCATCCATCGCCAACTCGAGGACAAGGTCATCACCTTCGACGACTTTGAAGAGCGCAAAATCGATCTCATGGCGCGTCTTCCAATCGACTGATCGGCATCACCCCGAAAGCCTTTCAGCTGGATCGATCTTCAGCGCTACAGTCGCCCGACGAGCCGGAATTACGGCTCACCATCTCTAGGGGACCTGATGATCGATGCAATCAATCCGCATGCCGGATTGCCGTTCGACGATGACGATGACGCAATCAGGGCTGCGCTCGAGGACGTGAGCATTCCGACGCTGCTGCTCTCATGTGTGCACATGTCGGGCAACCTTGCCGTGATCCGAGGCGCCCTCAAGCCACATGGACTCGTCATCAACGAGGTTCAGGGTTTCATGTCTCCCGATGAGCAGACCGCGTCACGGGACGTCGCCTTCGAGATCATCCGGAACTTCCGCGACGGAGGGTGCATACTTCCGCCCGCTCCAAGCACGGCCGACATCAAGGAAATGATGGATTGGCTCTGCTGCGAGGAAGTTCCCGCCGAATACCTCCCGATGCTGGACGAGGAACTCGTTCTTGATGGCGTCGACAAGCGCCGGGTGGCGATGAAGTCATCGCCCACGGACCGAGCAGATTTTCCGGTTCTTGTCATCGGAGCAGGTGAGTCCGGCGTCCTCGCCGGTATTCGTCTGCAGGAGTCCGGCATCCCGTTCACGGTCATCGAGAAGAACGCCGGTGTTGGCGGCACCTGGTTCGAGAACAGTTATCCCGGAGCCCGAGTCGATGTCGGCAACCACTTCTACTGCTACTCGTTCGAGCCGAGCGATCATTGGACCGAGTACTACGCACAACAGCCGGAACTCCGAAAGTACTTCGATGACGTTGTTGTTCGCCATCGAATCGAATCGAATATTCGATTCGGGACCGAGGTCACTGGAGCTGTTTGGAATAACGACGCTGGGACATGGACCGTCTCGCTCCGAACGGTGGATGGGTCCACCGACCAACTCGAAGTGCGAGCGATCATCTCTGCGGTTGGACAGCTCAATCGACCCAACGTTCCCAACATTGACGGCCTCGACACCTTTACTGGCGACTGGTTCCACTCTGCACAGTGGAACCACGACGTCGATTACATCGGCAAGCGAGTCGCGCTTGTTGGCGCAGGTGCAAGCGGATTCCAGATCGCACCGACGATTGCTCCCGATGTCGCGGAACTCAAAGTCTTCCAGCGCACCGCGCAGTGGATGTTCCCGAATCCGAATTATCGAAAATCAGTTGGGCCCGGCTTTCGCTGGGCGCTGAAGCATCTCCCCTTCTACGGTCGCTGGTATCGGTTCCTCATCCTTTGGTCGGCATGCGACAAGGGACTCATGGGGGCCAAGGTCGATCCCGAGTGGCCAAATCAAGAGCGATCGGTCAGCGAGGGCAATGAATTCACACGACTGATCTTCACCGACTGGATCACGAGTCAGGTCGGTGATGACCCTGAACTCCTCGCCAAAGTCATTCCGGATTACCCGCCCACGGCAAAGCGCACGCTGCAGGACGACGGGAGTTGGCTCGGCGCGCTGTCACGGAACAACGTTGAGCTAATCCGAGACTCGATCGACCGTATCGACGGAAATGCAATCGTCTTGGCGGACGGGACAAGGCACGAAGTCGACATCATCGTGTTCGCGACTGGATTTCTCGCAAACCGTTTCCTGTGGCCAATGGACATCATCGGTCGCAGCGGCGTCTCGCTACGCGATACCTGGGGTGAGCGCCCGAAGGCTTATCTCGGGATCACGATTCCTGATTTCCCAAATCTCTTCTGCATGTACGGCCCAGGCACCAACCTCGCTCATGGTGGAAGCCTGATCTTCCATTCCGAATGCCAGATGCGTTACATCACTGGGTGCATCGACGCGCTCATCGATGGGGACCTCAAAGCGATGGAACCATCTCAGCTTGTACACGACGAGTACTACGAGCGAGTTCAAGCTGAACTGAAAACTCTGGTGTGGTCAAGCCCCCAAGTACGACACTCGTGGTTCAAGAATGCCGATGGTGACATCCACGTGCTCTCACCTTGGCGACTTGTTGATTACTGGGGCTGGACTCAGGAACCCAATCTCCGAGATTTCATTCTCAACTGAGGTAACGGTCGCGTAGTTCCGCAAGCACTTCGAGACACTCCGTCGCACACTGATTGATGACATCGGCGACCGGTTCGATTGCATCGATCCGACCGGCGACCGAGCCGCCAAGCGCGAGCGCTGCTTCCATGTCTCCGCCAAAGTAGAGCTCCTGATGACGCGCCATGTGCTCCATAGCGTTGCTCGTCGTATCGAACTCCAGGGATTCGCTCCGCGCCGTTCGCAACGCCCGGAGCGCGGGAGCGGCGTGACGATTCAAGAGCACGCTGTCGGTCTCGGCAGCTTCGACGATCGCTTGCTTCCAATTGTCATGAATCGGCGATTCGACCGTGGCGACCATGCGGGTTCCCAGTTGGATTCCCTCGGCGCCAAGCGCAAACGCTGCGGCCATTGTCCGACCGTCGAGGAATCCACCCGCCGCGATGATGGGAACCTTGACTTTCGATGCGATAAGGGGCAACAGCACCATCGTTGAAACATCCTTCGGGTTCTTGAAGCCACCCCCTTCGGATCCCTCCACAACGAGGCCGTCGACACCCGCATCAACAGCCTTAAGGGCGGCGTGGAGGGTCGGTACGACGTGGAACACCACAAGTCCGGCCTCCTTCAGTTGAGTGGTGAACCGACGGGGATCGCCTGCCGACGTCGTTACGAACCGCACGCCCTCAGAAACCACGAAATCGACGATCGACGGATCGCGCACGAAGGCTTGAGCGATGTTGACACCAAACGGTTTGTCCGTGAGATCACGCATACGAGCGATCTCGATGCGAATTGCTTCCAAATCACCGGAGGAGGTCTCGATAATCCCCATTGCTCCAGCGTTCGACACAGCAGACGCCAACTGCGACCTAGCGATGTATCCCATCGGCGCTTGAACGATCGGAATGTCGATGCCAAGCATTTCGGTGATGCGGTTGTTGAAAACAGGCGCCGAGTCAGTCATGGCCACGATCTTGTCAGTTCAATGCCGAGCGAACCTCGGGTCATAACCGACAGTGGGACGGTTCGTACGCTCAGATCAATTCGCAGATCTCGTAAAGCAGGCCGCCGCCTTCTGCCATCATGCCCTTGCCCACCGGCTGGAGCGCATTGAGCCAGCGATAACGCTCATCGCCAGCCTCGAAGCGCATGGCGACATACACGGGGGCCTTGCCCATGCCTCCGGACCAATCCGCCCGACCTTCGTACGACAGGTACAGAACAGCTCCATCATCGGTTTCGAGGGTCATGCGGATGTCGAAGGTAGCGACGCCTTGAGCATCAACCGACAGCCAGTCAGCGGCAGCATTGCCCCGGAGGGACGCATTGACCCGCTCACCTTCCAGACGAGCCGAGACAATCTCTTGGATGATCCGGGTGCCGACGGGAGTGGCTCCAAGCATATGAAGGCCGTCCGAACCGAGGCCGAGGGTGAGCATTCCGAAGGGTCGAAGTTCCATGCACTGATCTTCGCGCAGGTTGCCACCTGGACCGTGAAAATCGCCGTCCGACAGGGCCGATTCGTCAACGGGGCGCCTGCGTGTAACGGTAGACAAGGGCTTTAGCTCCAGATCCAGGAGCAAAGCTATGGAAAACATCGAAGAATCAGACCACAACTCACGGGAATCAGACACGGGTGACTCACCCGACGACACCGGCACATTTGCCGACCTTGGTCTCCGGAGCGAACTATTAAGTGCCCTTTCGGCACTCGGATACGAGGAGCCAACCCCGATCCAGCGCGAGACGATTCCGCTGCTCATCGAAGGACGCGATCTGCTCGGGCAGGCCGCAACCGGCACCGGCAAAACCGCAGCGTTCGCACTGCCGATGCTCGAACGTCTCGCCGCTAAGGGCCGAGGACCAGAGCCTCTAGGCCTGATCCTTGTGCCGACCCGCGAGCTCGCCATGCAGGTGTCCGAGGCGGTCCATCGCTATGGCCGTGATCTGGGCGCACGCGTACTCCCCATTTATGGCGGTCAGCCCATCGGTCGCCAGCTCCAAGCCCTCGGCCGAGGCGTCGACATCGTCATCGCCACGCCGGGTCGCGCTGTCGATCACATCAAACGGGGCACACTCCCCCTTGATGCAATCGAAGTTGTCGTTCTCGATGAGGCCGACGAAATGCTCGACATGGGTTTCGCAGAAGATCTCGATGCGATCCTCGGAGCGACTCCCCCGTCGCGTCAGACAGTGCTCTTTTCGGCCACGATGCCAAAGCGGATCGAATCCTTGGCCCGTCGCCATCTCGACAACCCCTCGCACATCCAGATCGCTCGGGCGACTGCCGAACCGGGTGAAGCTCCCCGCGTGCGTCAAAGCGCATACGTGGTCCCTCGATCGCACAAGCCTGCTGCCCTCGGTCGCATCCTTGACGTCGAAGCACCGGCGGCGGCAATCGTCTTCTGCCGGACGCGCAATGAGGTTGATTCACTTACTGAAACGCTCAATGGACGCGGTTACCGCGCCGAGGCGCTTCATGGCGGCATGAACCAAGAGGGTCGCGACAGGGTCATGGCTCGCGTCCGTAACGGAAACGCGGACCTCCTCATCGCCACCGATGTCGCCGCCCGCGGTCTCGACATTGACCAACTCACACATGTCGTCAACTACGACGTTCCGTCCGCACCCGAGGCATACGTACATCGCATCGGTCGCGTCGGGCGAGCCGGACGCGAAGGCGTAGCGATCACACTCGCCGAACCCCGCGAACATCGTCTGTTGGAAAACATCCAAAGGATCACGGGACAGAAAATCCTGATCGAGAAGGTTCCCACCATTGCTGACCTGCGCAACCGTCGCATGGAACTCACCATGGCGACGCTGCGCGAGACACTGCTGGACGACGAACTCGATCGCTATCGCACAATCGTCGAAACCCTCACCGACGAATTCGATCTCTACGAGATCGCTCTCGCCGCGGTGAAACTTGCACACGAGGCATCTGGTGCCGATGTTGAAGAAGTTGAGATCCCCGATGTCTCAATGCGTGGATCGAGCAATCGCGACCGTTTCAGTAAGGATGGAAAGCCCGGCAAGGGCGGTAAGGGAAAGGGCGACAAGCCCGGCAAAGAAGGAAAGGGCGGAAAGGGTAAGGACCGCCTCAGTTCGAACGACGCCACCCGCCTTTATTTCCCCATCGGCCGCTCCTCGCGAGTGCGACCAGGCGATCTCGTCGGAGCAATCGCCGGAGAGACCTCCCTCACCGGTCGCGATGTCGGCGCGATCGAGATCACCGAGAACTTCTCCCTCGTTGAAGTGCCGTCCAACGCGGTTGACGAAGTCATCTCCGCGATCAAGCGCACGACCATCAAGGGACAGAAAGTCACTCCCCGCCGCGAGCGCTCAGGCCGCGACTGAACCCGTAGCCTGAGCGTATGGAAAATCCAATCCTGCAGACGGTGGAGCTTGGCCTTCATTGGCCGACAATCGATCCGTTCCTATTCTGCGCGCATCACAACGATGCCTATCCCGCCGGCAACGAACTTCAGGGTCCCGACGAATCACTCGATGGACGAGAAATCGGCATGGACTTCGTCGGTGCCGATGGTTGGAGGATGTATCACGGCGACGTTGTGCCAGGTTTCCCGCAGCACCCACACCGTGGATTCGAAACGGTCACGTACGTCCGCACCGGTTACGCCGATCATTCGGATTCTCTCGGCGCAACTGCTCGTTTCGGTCAAGGAGATGTCCAGTGGCTTACCGCCGGTGCCGGCATCGTCCACTCAGAGATGTTCCCCCTTCGAAACAGAACGCAAGCAAACCCGCTCGAGCTTTTCCAGATATGGCTCAACCTTCCGGGCGCCGACAAGATGGTGGATCCGTACTTCACGATGATCTGGGCCGACAACATCCCGCGTGTACGCACCACTGACACCGCAGGGAACTCGACAGAGGTCATCGTCCTCGCCGGTTCATTCGGCGACACAACTCCCCCGCCTCCGCCACCGAATTCGTGGGCGGCGAGGCTCGTCTCCGACGTCGCAATCTGGCACCTGCATCTTGATGCCGGTACCACCCTCGAACTCCCTGCTGCGGAATCCGAGGACACCGTCCGGACCATCTACGTATTCGACGGTTCGGGAATCGAGATTGCCGGCGTTGAACTCGCCACCGGCACCGGATCGGTTGTACATAGCGATCTCGCAATCAGTCTCAACTCATCTGGCGGTGCCGATTGCCTTGTGCTTCAGGGTCGACCAATTGGTGAACCTGTGGCCCGACAGGGGCCGTTCGTCATGAATGACCAGGAGGGGCTTCGTCAGACCTTCGAGGATTACCGACGCACGGGATTCGGCGGGTGGCCGTGGCCAGTCAATGGGCCCGTCCATCCGGCCGACAGTGGCCGCTTCGCCCGGTTCCCCGACGGCCACATCGAGCACGCGCCCGACTGAACCTTCGGCTAGAACTCCCTCGGGGAATTATTCATCGAAGGGGAAACTATGTCGTCACAATCTGGGGCATCAGGCAGCGGATCGTTCAGCGAAGCCGAGGTCCGCTCGGCGTACGAGAATTTTGTCGCAGTCGGTGACTCGGGCGACTGGAACGCGTGGGCCGATCTCCACACCATCGACGGGGTCTGGGTCGAGCACCATCTCGGTCGCTTCGAAGGGCGCGAAGCAATCCGCAAAGGCATTGTCGAGGTCATGGCACAGGCGCCGGTCGACATGCAGTTTCCTATCGAGTGGGCGATGTTTGACGGAAATCGCGTGGTCTTCTACCCGTGGCAAATTCTCCCCCATCCAAGTGGCGGCGAAGACTTCCGATTCGGCTGCGTGACCATTCTCGAGTATGCGGGCGACGGTCAGTTCTCCTACCAAGAGGATCTCTATAACCCGAAGGAAGGCGAAGCAATTTTCGGAGCGTGGATAGCTGCCGGCGGAGTCCTTCCGGGGATGAGCTAAGCAAACCCGAATTACCGAACGCGCCGCTCACCTACTTGTGACGCGGAATCCCGGCCGCCTCGGCGGCTTGTCCGTACCAATCGGCGAGGGTTTCAACCGTCTCGTGGGCGTTTAGTCCACTCGGATTCGGAAGCACCCAAAGTTCGGCACCCTCAAATGCTTTGTCGCTACGCCCGATTCCGATTTTGGGATTCCCGAATGCTTGGCGATACGCCGTCACTCCGAGAACAGCGACTACGGCAGGCTGATGGTCCCTGACTAACTGACGAAGATGCTCACCACCAGCGCGAATTTCTGCCGCCGTGAGTTCAGCAGCACGTGCGGTTGCGATCGGGACGATGTTCGAAATCCCAATCCCGACTGCCGCAAGTTCGGCACGCGCGTCGTTCGGTAATCCGGTTGAGACATCCACAACATGCTCGGTGATTCCTGCTCGATGCAGCGCGGGCCAGAACCGGTTGCCCGGCCGAGCGAAATGAGCGTTCACCGCCGCAGTCCACAGACCCGGGTTAATGCCAACGAAAAGGAGGCGAAGTGGATCGGCCAGAAGATCGTCGACCTTCGCTCCCTGAAACGATTGAAGTTCGTCCTTGCTCGGGCGGCGCCCCTTGATCGTGTCCACCCCAACAGTGTCGCCGAAAGTCCCGCCTACATGCCCAAAGGCTCGATCACCACGGGGACACCGGACGCGAGCGGCATGGCCGTGAGAGGGTCCACGTCCCTATGAGCGCTGGTGAGCGTCCCCGTGAGCGCCCCGGGGTGGCCATGAGTAACCGAAACCGCTCCCGGCCGAAGCGACTCGTCCAGCCGTACTGTGGCGACCAGCGATCCATTCACTGTTTGCAGGGCCACCCATGATCCTTCGCCGACTCCCGCCCCAGATGCATCGACTGGGTTCAACCGAATCACTGGTTCATCCCCAGCTCCGGCCGCACGCACCGAGTTGCTCCAGTTCGCCTCTCGACGCGGGATAAGCACGAGACCCGCCTCGGGACCGAGATGCCGGCCGAGCCTCGTCAGAAGGGCTTTCGGAGCGATTCTCCACCGAGCATCCGGGAGCATGGCCTTACGCACCCATCCGTAAGTGGGTTCGAGATCAATACCGCGAGGACCGGCCGTGATGACATCGGCAGCATCCAAAGGGCCGTGACCCAGCAGCCCGGACAGGAATGTCTCATCCGACACATCCTCGGGGCGCGCTCCTCCGAGCAATGACGATCCGGCGCGTTCTGCTAGCGACGCGAACATCCACAACAGGGATCGACGCATAGATCCAGGAGCAACCACCGGCGGAGTGAACTGCATTCCCGATCGGAGCGCGACGTGTTCGGCCAAAGCCAAGTCCGATCGTTCGAGTTGTGCGAGCGCAGGCAACGCGTGCGTGGCAAGCGACACCAATTCCGTGTCGGAGACGTCGATGACGACAAGAGCTTCGAGCGATGCCAATGCCTCGCGGAGCCGATCGGGTTCAGGGAAGGCGCTCAGCGGATTTCCGCCCGTCACGACTAGGACGCGCACCGAACCTGATTCGATCTCGTCAACCAATGCTGCAACGGGCATTTGTCCCGCCACGCGGCCGAGATCCGGTCGACTACCGGGACCGGGAAGCGGTTTCGTCGCAGGCTTCGAGGGGCGGAGCTGGTTGACAACACCTCGATTGAACCGCATTCCCTCGGGACGATCGAGCGAGTCCGTCAGGATAAGAAGAACCCAACGCAACCATTCAACGAGAATGCCATCACGAGACATCGTCGTACCGGTTCCGCAAAATGCCGCCACCGATCCATGATTCGAAATCAATGCCGCTACGAGTTCCTCAAGACGAGCGATGGAAACATCCGCTGCAGTGGCCGCGTTCGCAAGAGTGAATGGTTCGAGAGCGATACGCAGGCTCGCTATGTCACCAGCGTGGCAAACCTCTTCGAGGTGGGACAGATTCGAGCTGGTGAGTAGGAGCTGATTGGCGAGCGCGGCCAAGACCGCCACATCCGAACCCGGGCGCACGGCGAGATAGTCGTCGGCATGTGCAGCGCTCTCTGTTCGGCGCGGGTCGAGAACCCACACACACCCTCCGGCGTCGCGATAGTCGCGGAGCCGACGGACCGGATCAGGCAACGTTGTTCCGTAGCCGTGCGAGACAACTGGGTTCGTGCCGACCAACAAAAGCAGTCCCGGAGCCTCAGGATCCCACACCGGATTTAGCATGGGATGACCGGCCACCATCTCCGCTGCGACAAGGACAGGGGCGTTGTCCACGGTGGCTGCCGTGTAGAACGATGAACTGCCGATCGAACCCATCCACATGCCGGAGGCGACCTGCCCAACCGAGTCATAGGCGAGTCCGGTCGCCAGATAAAGCGCAATCGAATCCGGCCCACGATCGTTGATGGTCGAACCGATCACCGAAGCGAGATCGTCGAGCATCACGTCCCAGTCCACATCGCTGCCTCGCAAACGCGGGACATCAAGCCGGTCCGCGGCGTGATGCAGCTGGGGCAGAGCACGACCTTTTGCGCACGTGTAACCACGCGAGACTAGATGCTCGGTGTCACCTCGCACCTTCACAATGGTTCCGCGTTCGACGCTGACCACGATCCCGCAGGCGGCCGCGCAGATCCGGCAAAACGAAAGCAGGTCGGTCGGTGGATCGACCACGATTAGTTACCGAGGTCGTCGAGAATCGTCGGGTCGGCCCGCAACTCGGCCCGCGCCATCGCCTCCCAGAATCCGATGAACCCGTTGCCATCGCTGCCGCGACCCCGCTCGATCCACCATTCGGGAACGGCGGACTCTGAACGACCGTTCGCCGCACGAATGTGCCATGCCCGTTGACAGCGTTGTTCGAGCGCCACAGCGCGCTGGTGTGCCGCTCGGATAGTGGAGCCCAGTACGAACACACCATGTCCTGCAAGAAGAGCGAGATTGGAATTGCCCATGGCTACGACCGCGTCGCGAGCCGCTGCGGAGTTATCCACGCCTCCGCCGTATTCATCAACGAGGACAAGATCCCCTCCGCCGCCGAGGCCTGAGCTCTGATCGTGAATCGGTGGAATTTCGCCCATGTCAGCCCAGACGGTTCCGTAGAGAGGGTGGCTGTGCACTGCCACGCCAACATCGGGCCGTAGCTTGTGCAACTCCAGGTGAAGAGGGATGCCAAGCGGAGCCGGCCAATCACCCTCTAGAACCGTCCCGTCGTGGTCGAGTCGGATGACTTGGCTTGGCCGGAACTCATCCCAGGTGAGGAACCACGGATTGCAGAGAAGCGTTCCGTCCCCGAGGTTGTACGTGATGTGCCCGGCCAGATGGTCGTTGTATCCCTCGCGCCATAACGCCCGCGCAAGGATCACGATCTCCTGGCGAGGCGTGAGTGCCGGCAACAACTCCCCCGGTTTGGGTTCAAACATGGTGGCGGCTCCCTCGAAGTGTCCCCACATCATTGCCTAACCGACGAGCCCGGCGGCGCCGAAATGAAGTCTCCTTCTTCACAAGATGCCTCTCGCGTCCGCACTATGGTCAGCCCATGCGATTCGAAAACAAGCGAATATTCGTCACCGGTGCAGCATCAGGGATCGGCGCAGCAACAGTCGAACTCCTTCGAGCCGAGGGCGCTCAAGTTTTCGGGGTCGACGTCGTCGATGCCCCCGGTATCCATTTCTGCGATGTGACTGATGGGGCAACCATCACTGCGGCAATGGCGCAGGCAATCAGCGAGATGGGGGGCCTTGATGTCCTCGTCAACGTGGCCGGCGTGAACTGGTTCTCCAAAGTCGAGGACATCACGCTTGATCTCTGGCAGAAGCATCTCGATGTGAACCTCACCGGACCGATGCTGGTAACCCAAGCAGCGATCCCCCACCTCCGGGCCAGCACGGGCAACATCGTCACCGTGGCTTCCATCTCCGGGATACAGGGGCAGCCTTACAACTCGTCGTATTGCGCGTCGAAGGCGGGTCTGCTGCTCTTCATGAAGGCGATTGCCGTTGAGCTGGCCGTCGATGGCATCCGGGTCAACTGTGTGTGTCCAGGTGGCGTCGACACGGCGATGTCGACCAATGCTCTTTCGAACATCAAGGGCGAGATCGACTTCGGACACTTTCCCAAGATGATGGGAGTTTTGCCGGGCATGATGCCGCCGATGAAGATTGCCGAGGCCATTGCCTTCCTTGCCTCCGACGCGGCGAGTTCTACAACCGGCGCTTCCCTCGTCGTCGACAACGGAACCCTCTGGCAGTGAGCTATCTCGCGGCCAAGGCGATTGCATCATGAGCGACGATCTCGAATCGATCAGGCAACTGAAGGCTCGATACTTCCGCCTCATGGACACCAAAGACTGGGAAGGTCTCGCCGGCGTCTTCACCGATGACGTGCGAATTGACATGGTCAACGAGGGTGGCTCAATCACTGTTGGTCTCGACGACTACATGCCATTTCTCGTGAGCCAGATCGGCACGGCCACGACCGTGCACCACGGGCACATGCCCGAAATCACCCTTGTGTCAACGGAAGAAGCGACTGGCATTTGGGCAATGGAAGACGAACTTTGGTGGCCTGAGGGTTCACCGGTTTCCTACGTTCACGGGTACGGCCACTATCACGAGTCGTATGCCAAACACGATGGTGAGTGGCGAATCAACCAGATGACCCTGACCCGTCTGCACCGCGAAATCCGCTTCGGCTAAGTCGAAGCCGGAGCAGTCGAAACCGAAGCAAACTCGTCAGCTCAGAAGACCGGCTTTTGCCGACGCATACTCGGCGTCGTCAAGCGCACCCGAGACATGAAGTTCTTTCAGCCGCTCCAGTTGTCCGACGATGTCGATATCGGCGGAACCGTTTCCTGAGCGCCCCGATCCGATGGTCCGGACACGATCCACGACCGAGGTCCAGGTGTCCCCGACTTTCGACGTGAGTCCACCAGCATCCACCGACCACGCCGCCTCCGGGAACTCCAACTTGCTGCGTCGCCGAAGGATCTCAAGTCCAACACCAATGATGGCGCCGAGTAGGAGGACCGACCACCACGCGGAGAATGCCGGCGAAGGCGAAATCATGATCGCAAGCAGATAAAGAATCGCCGCGCCTCCCCAGAACACACCGTGGTCGGCGTTGAACGCGGGAGCCATGAATCGACGCGCCGCAACCGCTGGACGGCTCGGACCGATAAGGAGCATCCCCATCACAATGACGATTCCGTATGTGAACAGCCCCCACGCGACCTGTACAAGCAATTCGGACAGAATCGAATAGATGACTTTGCCTGCGGGTGAATAGCGGGGGTCGGTGACAATGGACGCCACGACCCGACCCGTGACCCGACGCACAGCGATCAACAGGAACGACACGATGACAATGGACCATCCGACGTTGCGCAGTGTGCGCCGGCGTCGGTTACGGGCCAGATACACCGCCAAGCCGTACATGGCCACGATCACAACCGTGAGCAGTAGCCCCATCCACTGGACGATCTTTACGAGTTTTTGGAGCGACGCCAGTTCATTCGACTGGATCAGCGTGATGTTGCCCGCATCAGCCGGAATCTTGTCAACGGCGGCCTGAGGGATACCAAGATCGCTCGCAATGGTGCGGACGAACTCGCCGAGATCAAGCGTCACCATGCCGTTCGCTGTCGAGCCGATACGCGTCTTATCTTCGAGAACTCGCACGAGCGCGGCATGAGCAGTCGTATTTACTTGTGTCCAGAGGCTGCGGATTTGGGGCGAGCCCAACAGATTTTCGACGGCACCCGTAGCCGGAGCACGCAGTCCAGCCGAAATTGGTCCGGCCAGGCCCTTTAGATTCTCGGGCAACTGATCAGACAGTTCCTGCTCAACGTCAACCGAGGCGTAAACCTCGTTCACGATGTACGTAGCCAAGGCCGCCTGCACCTCGGGCTGATCCAATACCTTCTGGCTCGCGTCAACCCAGGCCGAGGTGCTCAGAACTTGGCGCTTTACCCACACCTCAGCAGCGGTTCCAAATACAAGCACCGACGCCGCAAGTACTAGCGCCCAGATAAGAACTATCCGTTTGCGCGAGAGGTTGTTCGAATCCTTAGTCATACCGTGATTCTGCCTGTTCGATCGCACATCTTCGGGGATCACCCCGCCGAGTTAGGGCTTTTCGGGAGTGAATTCGATCGGAACAGCGTCATAGGCACGAGTGAACGTCGCGCCAAGAACTTTCGGATTCGACCCCTCGGCAAGCTTCCAGTCCGGCACACGCCGCAATAGTTCTTCGAACATGACCTTCAGTTCGATACGAGCAAGCGAGGATCCGAGACAGAAATGAGTTCCGAAACCAAAGGCCACGTGATGGTTGTGCGCCCTGGTCACGTCGAATACGTCCGGGTTCTCGAAGACACGTTCATCACGGTTGCCTGACGAGTACATCAACAACACCTGATCACCGGTCTTCATTTGCTTTCCGCGAAACTCGTGATCCTCGGTCACGGTGCGGCGCATGTTCAGAATCGGCGTTACCCAACGAATGAATTCCTCGACAGCCGTGTCGGCAATCACATCCGGATTGTCGATGAGAATTTGACGCTGTGCGGGATTGATGGCGAGTTCCCGAATGATCGATCCGATCACCGTGCGGGTTGTCTCCGCGCCGCCATCGAGTAGCAGCAGACATTCGGAGATGATTTCGCCGTCGGTCCACAGACGTCCGTCGACCTCGGTGTTGGCCCACAACGAGATCAGATCACCGGTTGGTTCGGCCCGCCTCTGCGCGATCAGTTCGATCATCGTTCCGGCAAACTCCATAATCGCTGTCGTGGAGCGGTCCGAATACGGAGTTGGTGAGCCGTCGGCAGGGTTCTGGCCGGACTCATACATCGTGATCTCCGACCATTCACGCAGCTTCGGCCACATCTCGCGGGGGAAGCCGAGCTTGTCGCCGATGACGATGGCCGGTAACGGCGAGGCAAGCGATTCGATTGCCTCACACGAGCCATCTTGCGCAACCGCATCGATCAACTCATTGACGATGACACGAAGCTGATCTTCGATCTGACGAACCGCCCGAGGAGTGAACTGCCGTGCCACCAACATGCGCTGGCGCTGATGTGACGGGTCGTCGAGATTGATCATCGACGTGTCGTCCGTCTGATCGGTCGCGGGACGCGATCCATGTACGGAGGTGTAGCGGGCGGTCTGCTTCTCGATCTCGACGATGTCCTCGTAGCGAGAGATTCCCCAGATCTTGTGAATCGGATCCCAATGGACAGGATCGTTATCCCGAAGCCACCGGTAGGCATCCCACGGCTCGACATAGAACTGCGGGTCAAGCAGATTCACATATGGCGATTCAACAGTTGTCATTTCTCCCCCACGGACATCCGGCGAACAGGCCCACGCCACGTTCTTTTCCGAAAGTGAAGGTTACCTATCTGTCACCGTCGATGTAACGACGGATTAGTAGTTGAGACGGCCGTAACCGCTCGGCGACTTCCACCAACCGTTGAGGTTTGTGACCGCCACCCCACGCATCGATCCAAAGGCGTGCACGATCTGATCGCCGCCCATATAGATCGCGACGTGCTCTGAACCGCTGCTGCCCCAGAACACAAGGTCACCGGGAGCCAACTGCGACGCGCCAATTCTCGTGCTGCGGGCGTACTGGGCTCCACTGAAATGAGGAAGCGATACTCCGACACGCCCGTAGGCCCACATGACGAGCCCTGAACAGTCGAACGAATTCGGTCCCGAAGCTGCCCATACATATGGTGCGCCTACACGGCTGACCGCCGCCGCTATTGCACCGGATGCTCCCTGGCCCGGAGGCGGAGGATTGCCGATTGGCCCACTATTCGAACCCCCGGAGTTTGCTGCCCTCTCGGCGGCGGCGGCTGCGGCAGCAGCGCGGGCTGCAGCGGCTCTCCGGGCATTTTCTTCCGCAACGAGCGCGGACAGTTCACCCTGGACCTTGGAGTTGATCGCCCGCTGTTCGCTGGCAGCCGCTTCGGCGGCAATACGCGTCTTTTCGATCTCGGCAGCACGCTCGTCGGCATCACTCTGGGCTGACTCGAGACGGGCCTTGTCTTCCTTTGCCTTCAGCTGGGCCGCATTCAGCGAGTCGACGAGGTCCTGGCGATTACCCGTGAGGTTCTCAAGATAGGAACGCATCTGGACTCCGGAGCTTGCGTCACTTGTAAGAAGCGCGTCGAACTCCGGGCTGTCGTTACCGTTCAGATACGCGGCAACTGCGTACTGCTTCACATCATCTCGGCGGACGTCCAGTTCGGCGATGGTCTGCTCGAGAAAGATCTTTGCTTCGGAAACCCTCTGCTGGGCGAGAAACAACTCGTAATTGGCCGCTTCGTACTGCGCGTTGAGTTCCATCGCCCGCGAGTCGAGTGCGGCGAGCTTGTCGGCCACCTGCCGAGCTTCGGCCCGCTTGTCGCTCAGCTGGTCTGCTTGTGCCGGACCGACTACCGACGCACCAACGAGTACGGCTGCCGCCAGGGCCAGCGAAACTGCGGCTCGAGCGAAGTTCTTGTGTCCGGCGGACGACGCAATCCTCATGGGTTCCAATCTTTACAGATCCATGACAAAACAGGGCTGTTCTGAGGAATTAGGCCCCAAGTTTACCCGCGTCGAGCGCTCCTGACCCCTCCAGTGCTGCGATCGCGGGGTTTCCGAGGCCAAGAATCCTCTGGCAGATTTCGCCAGAATGTTCACCGATTCCTGGTGCCTGATTGCAAAGTGGCTCGCCGAGCCCCGATCCGGTGAAGCACGGACCTTCCACTAGCAACGAACCCGAACCGACCTGCTCCAGCTTGACCGGATATCCCCGAGCCACGAACTGGGGATGAGTCGCCTGCAGTCGCGGGTGAAGCGCCCGACCGGCGCTCACCCCGGAGGCCTGCAGGGAGAATTCCATCGTCTCCGCATCGCACAGCCGCAGCCAGTTCGCGAGCGCATTGTCGATTGCTATGCGCTCGCGAATCCGAACTGCGCTCTCCGACCAGCGCTCGTCCGCAACGAATCTGTCGCCTGCGATCCGACAGAGTTCAAGCCACTGGCGATCGTCGGTTACGCAAAGAGCGAGCCATGACTCGACGCCGCTCTCATCCGCACACTGATACAGATTCCACGGGACATGTTCTGCGGACGAGTTGCCGACGGGAATCGCAGCACCTGCCTCAAAGCTTTCAGCTAAAAACTGGTCGCCAAGTAGACCGATGACAGCCTCGAACTGCGCTACGTCGATGCGCACTCCGACATCGGCTCGGTCACGTCGAAGCAATCCAGCTACCGCACCAAGAGCGCAGAGTCGTCCGGCGAGATGATCGGGATGAATGGTCTGAACGCCGCGAGGTTCGTCGGGACCGTGTGCCCACATCCAGGTCAGTCCCCCGACGGCGCGTGCGCTCGGCCCGTAACCCTTTCGAAGCGCCCATGGCCCGCGATTGCCATAAAGCTGCGAGTCGACGAGAACGATGCGCGGATTGATCTGCGTGATCTCGTCCCATCCGAGACCAAGTCGTTCGAGGACACCAGTTGCGTTGTTCTCAAAGATCACGTCTACATGGGGCAGCAGTGAACGTACGAGAGCGCGTCCCTCAAGGTTTGCGAGCTCAGCCCCAAACGAAAGCTTTCCCCGGTTAACTGTCGCAAAGGCCGGGTTCATCTCGCCGCCCATCACCATGCGCTGGAAATCGGGGTGCGTGTGGGTTTCCAACTTGATCACTTCCGCACCCCAATCGGCAAAGATTCGACCGGCCTCGGGTGCAGCAACGCCGCTGCCTATCTCGAGAACCCTGACACCCTCGAGAGGACGGCCCCGCTCAATGGTCGGATCCGGAATTGGCCGCGCTGACCAGTTTGGAATCTCATCGACGAAACAAGCGGGTGCGTCGACAGAAGCTCTTGCGCCGTCGACACCAAAAAATCCAGCCATGAAATCGCCTTGGCCAAGGGCCCCCAAAGTGAACTTTGAAAAAGTCTCTCGCTGGACGACATGCTCGTTTGCCAAAATTTCTGCAGGTGTGAGCACTGGTGTCACGCGTACACCAGCCGCTTCGCCATCAGC
>CAMCTY010000005.1 GCA_945878725.1 Bifidobacterium breve
CAGGTCGTTGACGAAGAGCGCGGGTCGCTCGAAGGCAGCGAAGTGTCCTCCTCGTTCCTGTTCGCTCCAGTACACGAGGTTGTACTTCTTCTCGCCCCATGCTCGCGGAGTCTGAAGCAGCTCGAGCGGGTACACGGCATGGCCCGTCGGAACATCGACGCGACCAGCCCAACCTTGCGCGGCGCCATTGCCGGCGCGAGCGGACTCGGCATACAGCCGCGCCGCCGAACCGACCGTGTTCGTGACCCAGTAGACCATCAGGTTGTCGAGCAGACGATCCCATCCGTAGGTCGCTTCGATGCTGGGAGTTCCTGACGAATCGGCGTCAAGATCGCTCCAGGCATTGAACTTCTCGAGGATCCACGCGGCGAGGCCAGTCGGCGAATCAGTGAGGCCATAGGCGAGTGTTTGCGGGCGCGTGCCCTGAATGGCCATGTAACCGGTGCCGTCCGCGATACGAGCGCCGGCTGCCGCCAAACGCACGTTGTCGGCCTCGGTAACGCCAGCCATGGGATCGGGATCATCCGCACCCGGGAACGCGAACAGCATGTTCACGTGGATGCCGAGCAGGCGATCGCCATAGGCCTCACCCATTCGACGCGTCACGATCGCACCCCAGTCGCCGCCCTGCGCGATGTACTTGTCGTAACCGAGTTGTTCCATCAGTTCCGCGATGGCATCCGCAATGCGGTTGACGTGGAACTCGGGCTGGCGCGTCGGACCGGAGAACCCGTAGCCCGGCATCGACGGAATCACGACATGGAACGCGTCTTCCGCGTTGCCGCCATGGGCAACGGGATCAGTGAGCGGGCCAATGACGTCAAGAAACTCGACGAACGAGCCGGGCCAACCGTGGGTAAGAACCATCGGGGTCGCGTCGGGCTCCGCCGAGCGCACGTGAATGAAATGCACCTGTTCGCCGGCGGCCTCGGTGATGAAGTGCGGCCAGACATTCATTGCCGCTTCGCGCGCTCGCCAGTCGTAGCTATTACGCCAGTAGGCCACTGCCGCTTTGACCTCGGAGACCGGGATGCCAAGGGACCACGGTTCACCAGGCGCCTGATCAGGCCAGCGGGCGTTGTCGAGTCGATGGTTCAGATCATCGAGGACGGAATCGGGAATCGAGATGGTGAATGGTTGAGGAGCCATACCCAGAAACTAGATGGAAACAGCGGCCGCGTTAGCGGGCCATGGTTCCGGCGGTGATCCCGCCATCGACATAGATGACCTGACCGGTCACATAGCGAGAATCGTTTCCGCACAGGAACGAAACGACGTCGGCAATATCGTCCGGCGCACCCACGCGTCGCATGGGGACACCATTCGCGCGCTCTGCGGCTCGGTCGCCTTCGTAGTTGACCGACGTCCCTTCGCTCACGATGAGGCCCGGGCCGATCGCGTTGGCCCGGATGTTGTCGGCGCCGAGTTCGAGCGCCATCGTGCGGGTGAGCGATTCGACTCCGGATTTTGTCGCGGGATAGATACCGAGTCCGGGTGAATGCGTCCAAGCCGCACCGGATGACATGTTGACGATGCTGCCCGTTCCGGCTTCTTTCATCTTCGGTACGAAAGCCTGCGTGCACCAAACGATGCCCATGATGTTGACGTCGAACACGGCCTGCGCATCCTCCGGTGTCATCGTGAGGATCGAGTCGAAACGCCAGATTCCGGCGTTGTTGACCAACGCGTGACATTCGGGGATTTGCGCGGCGACGCTCATGACCGAATCGCGGTCGGTGACATCGCACTCGAATGCTTTGCCGCCAACGGCAGCGGCGGTTTCCTGCGCATTCGCAAGATCGAGATCGAGGCACATGACGTCGAAACCATCGCGGGCGAGACGTTCGGCGTCGGCGCGACCCAAACCGCGACCCGCACCGGTGATCACTACGGTCGCCATCAGACTGCCCCGTCGAGCTTGAACACGCGGATCGCGTTTTCGCGGAGGAACTTCGGCCACACGTCGTCTTTGAGTTGCACATTTCGCATGTCGGTGAAGATCCGTTCGAGAGTCAGACCGGCAGGGTAATAACCGGCGTACATGATCTTGTCAGCACCGCGACTGTTCGCGTACTTAATAATCGCCTCGGGGTAGTACTTCGGAGCGAATGCGCTCGGCATGTAATAGAGCCCTGGCCACTTGAGCATGAGCTTGACGGCCAGTTCTTCCCACGGTTCGGCACCATGACGCATGACGATTCGCAACTCAGGGAAGTCGTAACAAACCTGGTCGAAGTGCATGACGTTCTGACATTCGGCGGGAAAGCGCGGCCCGGGGATGCCAGCGTTAGCGATGATCGGAATGTCGAGATCAATACACGTTTGGTAGATCGGGTAGTAACGGCGATCACTCACCGGCACCTGCGGAATGCAGCCAGCCGGGAATGTCGTGACCGCTTTGATCCCGTGATCGGCGTGCGCTTCGCGGATGCGACGAACCGTCGTGGTGATTTCATTGGGATCGACTTCAAGGCTGAGGAACACGCGTCCCGGATAGCGCTTCTGCGCTTCGATCGATGTGGGTGAGAGTCCGAACAGGCCGCCCGCTACGCCCCACTTGTTCATTTCGCCGAATCCGACCTCGATGGGATCGGCATCAGCCTCGGCCTCAGCCGGAACGTCTTTGAACATGTAGGCCGCAGGCATTTCGAGATCATCAGAACCGGCGTCTTTGATGCCTGGTTTCAGGTACTCGTAGACCGCCTTCTTGTCCTTGAAGGGAAAGCCGATCATGAGATCGATCGCGCCGATGTTTTCGGGATATGCCATAAATCGAACCTTCCGCGTTCTCCGACGGGCACGTCACCCGTGTCGGCATCGTAGAACCGATGATGGTTCGGCGTACACGGACGCGAACTCTTCGACATTTGCAACAACTTCGGATTCGTCACCGAACAACGGGGCCGCGTTCGCGCGGGCCGGTAGGGTTTGAAGCGCATGGCAGAACGACGCAACCGCGACGCAACCGCCACCTCGGCGTTCGGGGTGTCGAAGCGGGAGAACCACGACTCCACGTCGTTCTATGAGAGGTTCCCGGCGCCCACGCTTCTCACCGATTCGACCGTCGTCGAATGCCCCGTGAAGAACACCATTTTCGCCGGTGATTCGCGCGATCTTTCGGCCGTTCCCGACAATTCCGTGGCGCTTGTCGTGACATCACCGCCGTATTTCGCGGGCAAGGCCTACGAAGCCGAGCTCGGCGAGGGTCATGTGCCCGCCTCGTATGTCGACTATCTCGTCATGCTCCGCGATGTGTTTGCCGAGTGCTGGCGCGTGCTCGAGCCGGGTGGTCGCATTGCCATCAACGTCGCGAATCTCGGCCGCAAGCCGTATCGCTCGCTCGCCGGCGATGTCACCACGATCCTGCAGGACGATCTCGGTTTCCTCCTGCGCGGCGAAATCGTGTGGATCAAGGCGGACGGCGCATCGGGTAATTGCGCGTGGGGTTCGTACGCCTCGGCGGCCAATCCGGTCCTGCGCGATCTGACCGAGCGGATCGTCATCGCCAGCAAGGGTCGTTTCGATCGAGCCCTCAAGCGGTCGCAGCGCGAGGAGAAGGGTCTCCCGTTCGAGAATTCGATCACGCCGGAAGACTTCATGGCCTGGACACTCGACACGTGGAAGATCGCCCCGGAGTCGGCCAAGCGGGTCGGCCATCCGGCTCCGTATCCGGCCGAATTGCCTCGTCGGGCCATCGAACTGTTCACCTATGTGGGAGACACCGTGCTGGACCCATTCATGGGAGCCGGCCAGACCGCCATCGCCGCCATGCGCACGGGCCGCAACTACGTGGGCTTCGACATCGACCCCGACTATGTGGCACTTGCCGAAAAGCGGATCGCGGCGGAATCTGCCGATCCGGCCTAACGATCAGGCCCCAACCGGATTACTTGGGATTCCGACGGGTGGCGCCGGTACACTCCAGACACGCTTTCCCATTGGAGGGGACCATGGAACAGACACTCGAAATCACCGAAACCGACGCTGCCGTCATCACCGACGCCGTCGAACTCGTCGAAGAGGAGCTCCTTGTTGAGGAGATCTCCATCGACGGCATGTGCGGCGTCTACTAGATCCCGCCTGATCCGGTCGGGGCCCGCGTTGGCGCTTCGTCCGTTTCGACCATGACTGCGACCCTCGCCCCCTTTGATGCCGATCGCCACTGGCGACTCCATGAGCGCGTTGCGCTGCGCCCCGAGCCGTTCGGCGCGCTGGCGTATCACTACGGCAACCGGCGACTCACCTTCCTGCGCTCGCCCGATCTCGTGACACTTGTCGAGCTCATCGGCGATCAACCCGATGCGCTCAGCGCGTTCGTTGCCGCCGGCATTGATCCAGCCCGCTGGCCGTCATTCGAAAAGGCGCTCACCTCGCTCGTGGCCGGCGAATTCCTCGTCGGTGACGATCACGTGACCGAAGTCGAAAACTCCTCCCCGTCCGTCCCCGAATCCGAAACGTCGAGCCGACCATGACTGCACTGACCGAACAGTTGGCCGAAGGCCTCAACTCCCCCATCTGCCTCACCTGGGAATGGACCTACGCCTGCGATCTGCAGTGCGTGCACTGCCTTTCATCCTCGGGTCGCCGTGATCCCGACGAACTTTCGACCGAACAGATGAAGGACGTCGTCGACCAGCTTGCCGAGATGCAGGTGTTCTACGTGAACATCGGTGGCGGCGAGCCGATGCTGCGCCCCGACTTCTTCGAGATCGTCGAATACTGCGTCGAAAAGGGCGTCGGCGTGAAGTTCTCGACCAACGGTGGTCGCATCAACGCCGAAACCGCAAAGCGTCTGGCATCGATGAATTACGTCGACATTCAGATCTCGCTCGACGGTGTCGACGAAGTCACCAACGATGCTGTTCGCGGTGAAGGCACCTACGCCCGAGTCCGCACCGCCATGAACCACTTGCGCGATGCCGACTTCGGTCAGTTCAAGCTTTCTGTCGTCATGACCCGCGAGAACGTTGAGCAGGTTGACGCGTACGAGGCGCTCGCCAACGAATACGGCGCCGAGTTGCGACTCACCCGCTTCCGTCCGTCCGGCCGCGGCATCGAGACCTGGCACGATCTGCACCCGACGCAGGCACAGCAGGTTGAGCTCTACCACTGGCTTCTGGCCCGTCCGCAGGTACTCACCGGCGATTCGTTCTTCCATCTCTCCGCTCTTGGTGAAGCCCTTCCCGGGCTCAACCTCTGTGGTGCCGGCCGTGTCGTGTGCCTCATTGATCCCGTCGGCGACGTGTTCGCCTGCCCGTTCGTTCTGCACGATGAGTTCAAGGCTGGTTCGATCCACGGCGAAGGCGGATTCCGTGCCGTGTGGCAAACGTCTGACCTCTTCACCTCATTGCGCGAACCCTCAAACCCCGGTGCGTGCGGTTCCTGCGGCAGTTTCGATGCGTGCGGTGGTGGCTGCATGGCGACCAAGTTCTTCACTGGCCTGCCGCTCGACGCTCCCGATCCGGAGTGCGTGTTTGGTCATGGCGAAACAGCGCTCGCCGAACTCGAAGCCAATGGCGGCGCCGTCCGCCCCGGCGTCAGCAAGGATCACTCGAAGCCGATCGGCTTCGGCAAAAAGCGCATCCCGGTTTCAATCCTCTGACGCGACCAGCGTCGAGGCTGGTTACTTGTCGCCGAGGGTGACGAAGAAGTCGCGCGGTGCGATCACATCGTCGGGCGTGAGTTCGCTGATGTGCGACTTGCCCAGACCAAGCAGGCACGAGTCGATGCCGCCGTGCAGGATGTCGAGCACGTTCTCGACGCCAGCCTGTCCATTGGCAGCAAGGCCCCACAGATAAGCGCGGCCGATCATCACGGCTTTTGCGCCCATAGCAACGGCCTTCACGACATCGCTGCCGCGGCGGATGCCGCCATCGAGGACGACGTCAATGTCATTGCCGACTGCGGCAACGATTGCTGGAAGCACACGAATCGGTGACGGCGTTCCGTCGAGATTGTTGCCGCCGTGGTTCGACACGGAAAGGCCCGTGGCGCCCAGGTCGCGAACGCGCTTGGCATCGTCGACACGACACACGCCCTTGACCACAAATGGTCCGTCCCATTGCGAGCGCAACCATGCGATGTCTTCCCAACTGGGAGGCGGCATCTGCATCCACTCGTAGTACGCACCAAAGAACGCTGGCGGCTTCTGGCCGGGATGGGCCATGTTCGGCGCACTGAGATCGGGGAGCTTGCCGGTCTTGAGATAAGCGATCAGCCACTTGGGCTTTGAAAGCGCCTGCGGGGACAGCTTGATCATCGTCTTGAGATCGAGCTTCTCCGGGATCCAGGGGCTGCCCCAGTCGCGACCGTTCGAGAACGTCCAGTCGAGCGTGAGGATGATGCCTTTCGCGCCGGCGGCCTTGGCGCGCTCGAGGCGCTGCACCATGACATCGCGACCGCCGGACCAGTACATCTGGAACAACAACTGCGAGTTCACCGCAGCAACGTCTTCCATCGACTTGCTGCCGAACGAACTGAGACCCATCGGGATGCCGCGATTGGCGGCGGCACGCCCGACAGCAACTTCACCATCGGGATGCACGGCCTGCACGCCAGTCGGCGAAATGATGACGGGCATTGAGATGTCGAGACCAAACACCGTGGTGTTCATCGAACGTTCGGCCTGAAGGCCGGCCACGTGAGGGGCGAGTCCGAGCTGATCGAACGACGTGAGATTGCCGTTGAGCGACAGACCCTTCTCGGCGCCGCCGATGATCGCCCCGTAGACCGACTTGGGAAGACGCTTCTCGGCCCGGCGTTGAGCCACGGCTACCGTCTCGAACCATTTGTTTGCCATACGAAACTTCCCTCCAGAGATCGGGTGAACCCTAGTGGGGGCAGGCCTGTTGCTCCGAAGTCAGGGGAGGAAGGCTGGCCGGCGGCGGCGATGTCAGTGGTTGCTCCGCAGTCCTGCCGGGGAATCGTTACCAGTGATGATGGCCGTCAGCGGGATCGACTGGCGGAGTGACGCCGAACCGGTCCCGGACTTCGTTCAGGGGAAGGGCGGCGAGTTCGAAATGGTCAACCAGTGAGAAGTCGGCGGAACACCGGGCGCCGCGCGCCAGTTCCTGTCCAAAAAGTTCGGCGGCTCGCCCGTCGGCCAATGTTCCCGACTCGGACGTCAGCTTTCCTGCGTTTCCAATCCCCACCTCGTGAACGATCAGCGATGCCAACAGCGCGGACCTGTTGACCTCGTTGTCGTTCATCGCCATCTGGAACGCACTGAGGGCCAGTTCGCCCGGTCCGGTCGGTTCGATGCCGGCGATTACATGGGTCATGTCGTGGGCGACGAAGAAATGGTTCATCCATGACGCCTCTGTGCCCGGCGTCAGAAATCGATGGCGTTGGTAGAACTCGATGTAGCTCCAGCCCAGAGTGCCCTTCGGAAGTTCGTGCAGTTGATCAAGCTTCGCGGCGAGTTCTGGCTCGGCAGCATCCGCCGGTACCGTTCTGCCTCGTAGCGAAGGCTCGGCTCGCTCGGCCAGGTTGGACCGCAGGAAACGCTGGAAATCGTCAGCTGCGATTTTCGTGCCGTTGTCTACGAGGTCTCGGAGTATCTGCCGTTCGGGTCCTTCGACTCCGAGAGCGCCGAGGTACGCCTCGACAGAACCGACTTGAGCCGCCGACATCGGGTGACGACAGGCCTCGAGCGCAACAAGTAATTCGTGGAAGCACCTGCGGGCGGCGGCGCTCTCCAGTAATTCTGCGGTTTGCGCGGGGTCGAGGGTCGCCATGTTCGAGAGGTCGAGATCGTCCCGATTCCAGAGATGCGCAGTGATCGATCGCAATACCGTCAGTTGTTCCTGTGTCGGCCCATCGTCGACGTCACAGGCGCCGAGAAGTCCGGCAACGGTCACGTCGACCAGATCGGGATCAAGCGAAATCGGCATCAATCAATTCCGTTCACGCGCAGGTTGACGAGCATCGTCCGAAGGAGCCGACACTACCGAGCAAAGGTCGTACGATGGGGTTCTGCTTCCAGGGGGATTCATGACCATCGACACATCTGCCGCCGCGTTCGCCGATCTTGCGACGCTTCTCGCCGACATCAATTCCGACGCCGATCACCCGCGTTGGAACTTCATGAACGATCTCGATCGCGCGTCGTATCGGGAGTTCGCCATGCACTCAATGCAGCACGCGCTGCAGTTCTGGCTTGAGGCTGATCCGGCTCGGCCCCGCTTCCACCGCTGGTTCATGCCGAACAAGAAACTGCTCGGCGACAATCCCGACACCGTCTATTACGGCACGGTCATCGACCCCACGAAGTCATACCGGATTCGAGGCAATATCGCCGACGCCTGCTACACGTCGTTCACGGTTGAGGTCGGAACGGCCGGCGGCACGATGTCGCAGAAACTCGGGCACACCCTCAACGACGATCAGTTCGATGTCGATGCGGCCGGAAACTTCGAACTGATCGCGTCCGCTGACGGAGACGGCCCGAACTGGTTGCGACTTGACCCCGAGGCCGGTTCCATCACCACGCGCCATTATTTCGAGTGGAAGCGATGTGCAGCGCTGGATCCGAACCTGCATGTTCCGTTGTCAATCGAACCGCTCGATGATCCCGGCCCGCCATCTGTGCCTGATGACGCCGCCGTGGCCGCAAACATCCGTCGGGTCATCACCTTCCTGCGCTCGGTGACTGTCGACTGGGGCCACACCCCCATGCCGCCCGGAGCGATTCCGTGGGTTTCGGCCGTGCCGAACACATTCACGAATCCCCCGGCCCATGACGGGAACCTCGCCATCGGTTACGCCGCGACCGACAACATCTACCGCAGCGCGCGTTGGGCGCTCGAGCCTGACGAGGCCCTTGAGATCCGGGGCGTTTGGCCCCGCTGCCGATTCGCCAACATCGTGCTGTTCAACAACCACATGCAGACACTTCCCTACGACCGCCGGCAGGTTTCACTCAATCGCGTCCAGACCGAGGTCGAGGCCGACGGTTCGTTCCGGATGGTTCTCGCCCATAGCGATCCCGGCGTACCCAACTGGCTCGATACGCGTGGACTGCATCACGGCACGATGTTCTGGAGGTTCCTGATCCCAACTGAGGCGCTTGCGCAGCTGGAAACTCGGGTTGTGAAGTTCTCTGATCTTTCCTGAGATTTACTGAAAGTTCTGGGCCGGTATCGGTCAAACTGCTTCCATGACTCACGTGCTCGAAGGAACCGTCACCAGCCTGCATAGCGATGGCGGACACAACTTCTCAAAGCCAGCAATTCACGAGGCCGTCTTCCTTGCCGGGGTTGGAATTGAGGGCGATGCTCACTCTGGCCCAACCACACAACATCTGAGCCGACAGAAAAAAGACCCGACTCGTCCGAATCTCCGTCAGGTACATCTTGTGGCCAGCGAAATTCACGCAGGCTTGCGGGCTGACGGCTTTGACGTCCCGTTTGGTTCTTTCGGAGAGAATCTCACGACAAGCGGAATCGAACTCGGTGAACTACCCGTTGGTTCGACGTTGCGCCTAGGCGATGACGTCATCGTCGCGCTCACTGGTTTTCGCGATCCGTGCGCCCAGATCGACAATTTCCAAGAAGGATTGCGCGCCGCGGTTTCGTTCAAGCCCGAGGTTGGGCCTCAACTGTTTCGCAATGGTGTGATGTCGATAGTCATACGCGGTGGAACCGTACGGGTCGGCGACTCCATCAAGGTTGCGCTGCCGGCCGAACCGCACCAGCCAATGCAAAAGGTCTGATCAGACGAGATCGGGTGTGAGGTCTGCGAACTTCACGACCTCACACGTCGGCTTCTCGATGTCACCTTCTGGCAAGAAGAATCGGAAGAACATCGTTCCGAGATTTCGGCCTTCGGTATCGATCCAGTTGGCGTGACCGGGATCGGAATGAGCCAGCACGAGTGTGAAGCTTCCGTCTGCGTTCAACGTGGTGTTGGCACGGTTGCGACTGACCTGTCGGTTCACATAGTCGTACATCTGTGACCAGCGGTTCCAGAGGCACAGGTTGGCAAAGACGCACTCGGGCCAGCGACCGCGGATCACAAGCGCTTCGTCGTCACCAATCAAGTACGGCGCCATCGAATAAGCCGCATCAAAGGCAGCGAAAGCCATGTTGCCGGGAACAATCGGTTGCGGAAGTTCGTTCGGAACGCGAGAGACAAACGGAATCGGCGTGTCTTCCGTGGGTGCAATCGATGCAACGGTCTTCTGGCTTACGTGATTGATCACGCGCTGCAGAGCGGCAGAGACTCGTTCGTCATTCCAGCGCTCCGGAGCCGGAAGGCTTTGCACCGCTTCGATACTGATCGGGACATGAAGGGTCTGCGATGCCGACGCCGACCACGGGAACTCGAAGTAATGACGGGTGGTGATGCGGCCGCCATCTTCGGGAATCGCCAGCCAGTTTCGATCATCCGCTTTGCCGCCGAGACGAATCTTGTAGTTGCCGTCGGCGTCGACATCGATGTCGCTATCGCGCAGAACGCCAGACGTGTGAGTTGCGTAGCCACCCTCGGCCGCACCGGCCTCCATCGTGAACGAGGTGTATACGGCTCCGGCAAAGTTCCCGCGCACGACGTATTCGCGGCCCGGAGCGATTGGCGTCTCGAAGTACACGGCGTCGGAGTTGTCGCCAGTGAAACTGCGCGTGGGTGACACGATCCGGTTGAAAACCGGGCGATCGGGGTCGAATTCCTGATGCGAGTAGAGCGCACTCTGCAAAATGTGCGACAGGTTGCGGAATCCCTCGGCGACATCGTCATCAGTCATGACCGGGCCGGGCACCACCCAATTGTCGGCTGCGTCCTGCAGAACGGCCAACAATTCATTGAATTTCGCGCGTGATTGCAACTCACTCATGGTTTCCCCCTGGATCATGGAATGCTGCATCCTCGCAAATCTGAGCCGGTGATGCACGCCGCATCCGATCGGGATGCCGGGCTACCGTCACACCAGACACCCAGGGGGGACCATGACCAGCAACGACGCGCGCCTTTCCGAGGCACTCGATTACCTCGACATCCGCCGCATCCAGAACCGCTACGCCGACATTGTCACCCGTCGAGCGTGGGCCGAGCTTCACGAGATCATGCGTCCGACCTGTCGCCTGGAACTGAACCTCGGCGACAGCACGATGTCGTTCGACGGGCCCGGGGCCATCGGCGACTTCATCGGCGATCAACTCACGCAGTTCTCATTCTTCGAGTTCGTGATCCTCAATACCGTCATCGACGTAAACGTTGAGACCGGCGTGGCCGGAGCCCGCATGTACATGCAGGAGCTTCGTCAGAACGTTTCTGATGGTCGGCGCACGAACGCCTACGGCGTGTATCACGACCGATTCGAGCGCCATGACGGCACATGGTGGATCGCTACCCGCAAGTACGGATCATTCTCACGCACTGCCATCGATGGACCCGAGAACGAACAGGTCGTGTTTCCGCTGCCGGAATTCGACCTCCGCTCGCTCTAAGGCGACTAGCGCGGAAGTTAGACGCTTAGATCGATCTCGTTGCCCTGGGCATCGCGGGCCTCGACGCGGCGCACGCCGGTCGGCGCGCCGCCCAAGCCAAGAGCCGACAGGATCTCGAACGCGCTGTCAGTGGCATTCGTCCCCGGCGGTTGACGCAAAGTCGCTCCTTCGCGGTCTTCGTCCAGCTGCCAGCCCCGACCGTCGAGCGCCGTCGCCACGTTGCGCAGTCTCGACGCGCTCAGATCGTTGAACCTCACAACCAAAACGCTGCTGCCCCCGACCTTGGCGTTGATCACCAGCCGGTGCCAA
This sequence comes from Bifidobacterium breve, assembly GCA_945878725.1. Lineage (GTDB taxonomy): Bacteria > Actinomycetota > Acidimicrobiia > Acidimicrobiales > Acidimicrobilacustridaceae > Acidimicrobilacustris > Acidimicrobilacustris thunensis. The sequence goes on from CAMCTY010000005.1 coordinate 11,754, forward strand.
CCCTCAGGAGCTGACACCGACGCTGATCCATCCGTTTCGTTGATCAGAACGTGAGCACGGAGGCTCACGATTGCGTCGGTGAGGATGCCGACCGCGTCGAAATCGTCACAATCGAGTTCCAGGGGTTCGGCCATTCCCAAGCCTCGCACGAGTCGGGGGCATGGCCGTAGGATTCGCTCTGTCGCTTCTCTGTCGGCACATCACACAGGGCGCCGCCATGGGGGAACCTCGGATCATGGAATCACAAACGGAACGTGACGCACCGGTCGCCATCGTCACCGGAGCGGCCCGCGGGATAGGTGCAGCCACCGCAGTTCGTCTTGCACGGCGCGGGTACACCGTTGCGTTGATCGATATTCCGGCCGAGTCGCCGGGTCGCATCGCCCCTGTTCCCGGCCCTTACGTCGCCGCCAGCAGCTCCGATCTTGATCTTGCTGCTGCTGCGTGCGGTGGGCGTGGTCACGCCTGGGCCGCCGATGTCCGAGACGACATTGCCCTTTCTGCCGTCGTCACGTCAGTGCTCGAACGCTTCGGACGCATCGATACGGTCATCGCAGCAGCCGGCGCAGTCGCGGGTGGCGTACCGCTCTGGGAAACAACCAACGACGTGTGGCGCTCCATGATCGAGATCAATCTCACTGGGGTGTTCAACATCGCACGAGCCACGATTCCAGCGATGCTGGCCTCGCCCGAACCTCGCAATGGCCGCTTCATCGCCGTCGCATCCGCCGCGGCCCATCACGGACTTCCCCAGCTCGGCGCCTACTCCGCAGCAAAACACGGTGTGGCCGGACTGGTCAAAGCACTCGCGGCCGAGCTCGGTTCCAGTGGCATTAGCGCCAACGCCGTCGCCCCCGGTTCGACCGACACCGCGATGCTGCAAGGCAGCGCGGCGATCTACGGCCTTTCCGATCCGGGAGCCTTCGCCGATCAGGCCCGCATCGGACGTCTCATCGATCCCGACGAAATTGCGGCCACGATCGAGTGGCTGTGCACCGATGCCCCGGCGGCACTCACCGGAAGCGTCATCGACGTCGACGGCGGATTCCGACCATGACCGGGTTCACCCGCAACGCTGTCGACGCGATCGGCTCGCGGGTCGTGGGCCGGCGCGGTGAGATCGAGGTTGTCGTCGCCGCACTCGGTGCCGATCGCCATGTTCTTCTTGAGGGACCTCCCGGTACCGGAAAATCCTCGCTGCTGCGGGCACTGGCTGGAGCCGCCGACACGGCCCTCGTCTTTGTCGAGGGCAACGCCGAACTCACACCAGCACGACTTGTCGGTACTTTCGACCCCTCCCGGGTACTCGTCGACGGCTACTCACCCGATGTGTTTCTCGATGGACCGCTGATCGAAGCGCTGCGCACGGGAGCGCTGCTCTACATCGAAGAGATCAACCGCGTTCCCGAAGAAACGCTCAACGTCATCATCACGGCAATGAGTGAACGCGAACTCCACGTGCCGCGCCTCGGCCGTGTCGAGGCGGCAGCGGGATTCAGAGTCGTCGCCGCGATGAATCCGTTCGACGCGATCGGGACCGCCCGCATTTCGTCGGCGGTCTACGACCGGGTCTGCCGGGTTTCGATGGGCTACCAAAGCGAAGCCGACGAATTTGAGATCGTGGCCCGCGAGGCCGGGGAAACTGGCGCAGGACCACTCGGCCGACGCGCGGTGCGCGTCGTGCGTGCGAGCCGCGAGCATCCCGATCTCCGTATCGGATCATCAGTTCGCGGTGCAATCGACATCTCGCTCCTCGCCGCACAGCTCGCCGCGATCCGTTTCGCGTCCCCGCTCGACGAGGCGGTCGGACTCGATGCTGCACTCGCCGCGCTTTCGGGCCGCATTCGGCTTCGCGAAGGCGGGTCCCGCTCACCCGAGGACATCGTGCGCGAGTTGTGGGCGGCTCATCCGCTCGAGTCCGCCGAGCCCGAGGGCGACGATCCGGCCAATGCCGACATGGCACCGCCGAGTTCGAGTGCCAGTCCGGGAAAAGCCTGAGCCCTCAGCCCGGCACCGGTGGGGGCAGCGCCGAATCGGACGATGAGCGCACGCTCGAGGGTCAGGAAGCTCAGGATGCGCTCACCGAGGCATCGCGTCGCACATCGTCAAGGCAATCGCTCGCGCGAAATCCCGGGTTCGAGCAGATCTCTCCTGATGTCGGACAACTCGACGAAGCGGCGTTCGACGATGCTCTGCGCGACAACCCCGATGACGCGCTCGCGCTTCTCGCCGAACTGAGCGGGGCAACCGACGAACGACTGCGGGCACTGGCCCGGCAACTTGCCGGTCGCGTCATGGTTGATGTCGTGCGCAGCGGTTCGACGCGTCGCCCTGGGATAGGCCGACTCCGTCATCGTCGTGCAGATCTCTCCACTGGCGAACTCGACATCGATCGCGGCCTCGAAGCCATCGCGTCTGCTCGCGCACGGGGAGACGCTCCCGCCCTTGATGAACTCATGGCTCGCGAGTGGTCGAAGCCGGAGTTAGCCCTGTGCCTCGTCGTCGATCGCAGCGGTTCGATGGGTGGCGATCGATTGGCGACCGCCGCCGTTGCCGCCGCCGCGTGTCTTTGGAGGGCCCCCATCGACACAAGCGTGATCGCGTTCAGCGATGACGCCTTTGTTCTCGCCGGTCAGGGTTCAGGGCGCGCTCCCGAAGGAGTCGTCACCGACCTCCTCCGCCTGCGTGGCCATGGCACCACTGACCTCGCCCTCGGCCTGCGAACAGCGGCAGCCCAACTCGAACGATCGCGGGCATCGCGCAAAGTCACCATTCTCCTGTCCGACGCCCGGCCCACGGCCGGTTCCGATCCCGCCGAGATCGCTCGAAGTCTCGATGAGCTCGTCATCGTCGCTCCCGCCGATGACGATTCCGAAGCGATTGCCTTCGCAGCGGCGACCGGGGCCCGATGCGTCGGCGTCGCCGGGCCGTCTGCCATTCCCGAGGCCATCGGAAACGCGCTGTTCGGCTAGTCCCCAGTGACACCCAATCGGTGGGATCATGACGACATGGGCCTGGGGCAGTTGCGAGATCGAACGTGGACGGAGATGGCATCAGATCGCCGCCCGTTCTTGCTCATTCCTGTCGGGAGTTGTGAGCAGCACGGACCCCATCTTCCGCTTGACACCGATACCCGAATCGCCGAGGCCATCGCCGAACGCGTTGCCGACGGAACTCCGGACGTGGTCGTCGGACCGTCGGTCAACTTCGGGGCATCGGGTGAACACGCCGGTTTCGCCGGAACTCTTTCGATTGGTTCGGCAGTTCTTCACGACCTTCTCGTCGAACTTGGGCGTTCGGCCGATCAGTTCCGAGCAGTCGTGTTCGTCAATGGCCACGGCGGCAACATCGATGCCGTCCGCTCGTCAGTCGCGTTGCTTCATGGCGAAGGCCGCAACGTCAGCGCGTGGTCTCCTTCGATTCCCGATGGTGATGCACACGCTGGTTTCACCGAGACGTCCCTTCTTCTCGCCATTGATCCCGAGTGCGTGCGCGTCGATCGACTCGGGGCCGGAACCATCGCACCCCTGCGCGATCTTCTCCCCGACCTGCGGGCCGGCGGAGTCCAGTCGGTCTCAACGAACGGGATTCTCGGAGACCCACGCGAAGCAAATGCGGTCGCCGGAATGACACTGTTCGATTCTCTTGTCACGCAACTTCTCGCGTTCCTCTCGGAAAATGGTGAATGGTGAGTTCCACTTCGCTTGCAGGTCTGACCGTCGGCGCTGATCCCTCGCTGCGGCGCCAGGACGACGGCCGCGTGCTGATCGGTGGTTCACCGCTGTCGGTCATGCGTCTGTCGGCCGCCGGTGCCTCTCTTGTGACACGACTCCTCGCCGGCGAACCCGCACCCGCCGGTACTAGTGCAAGTCATTTGCTGCGCAGGCTCTTGGAAACCGGAATGGTCCATCCCGTCCCTAACGCAACACCGTTCACGCTCACCGACGTCACGGTTGTGATTCCGGTCCATGGCACCCTGCATAGCGAATTGCTTGACGCGATCAGGGGCGTCGCCGCCATCATCGTGGTCGACGATGCGAGCCCTCAACCGATCCGCGTACCAGCGCACAACATTCACGACGTATCGACGACCGTCATCCACGTTGGCATCCAGCAGGGTCCAGCAGCCGCCCGCACTATCGGTGCCGGCCGCGTGGCGACCTCAATCACTGCATTCCTCGACGCCGATTGCGTTCCATCCGACGATTGGCTCGAACCTCTCCTTGGTCATTTCGCGGATCCATCTGTTGCGGTGGTCGCGCCTCGCATCGTTCCCACCGATCCCATCAACGATCAACCGACCCGACTCGCGCGCTACGAACACATCCGTTCCGCACTTGATCTCGGTTCCCGACCGGCGCGCGTTCGGGCCCGGTCACGCGTTTCTTTCGTGCCATCCGCCGCACTCGTTGTTCGCAGCGACATCGTTCGCACCCATCACGGCTTCGATCATTCAATGACCGTCGGCGAGGACGTCGACTTCGTCTGGAGAGTCGACGAATCGGGCCATACCGTCCGCTACGAACCGGCGGCCACAGTGGCCCATCGGCACCGGACAACGTTCCGGGCCTGGGCTAGGCGCCGATTCGATTACGGAACATCGGCTGGCCCGCTCGCCCGACGCCATCCCGGAGCACTCACGCCCCTCGAAACCTCCGGGTGGAGCATCGCCGTCTGGGCGCTCCTCGCCACCGGCCACCTCGTCGGCGCCGGAGCGATCTTTGCCGGAACGGCCGCGCTGTTGGCCCGAAAACTCGAGTCGATCGACAAGCCGGTTCCGGCCGCCCTTCGCCTCGCCGCTGCCGGGCACCTCGGCGCCGGGCGCCTGTTGGCCCAGTCGATTGTCCGACCCTGGTGGCCGGTCACGTTGCTCGCCGCTGTATTCGTGCCGTCCCGCAAGTTCCGGGCTGTTCTGCTCGGGGCAGCCCTCGCGCCGGCAGTCATCGACTGGATTCGCGAACGACCGCCACTTGATCCCGTCTCGTATGTTGCGTTTCGCGTCGCCGATGATGTCGCCTACAGCACCGGCGTCTGGGTCGGTGCTGCACGAGCGCGAACGATCGAGCCTCTTGTTCCCGACTTCACGAGTTGGCCAAAGCCGAGTCGCTATTCGGTGCTGCGATCATTCAGCCGCGGCGAGTCACTCCCGCCGATCTGATTCAGCCGACGTTGAGAAGATCGACGACGAACACAAGTGTTTCGCCGCCTTTGATCACGCCACCGGCACCAGCAGCGCCGTAGCCCTTGTGCGGCGGGATGGTGATGCTGCGACGACCACCGACGCGCATTCCGGCCACGCCTTCGTCCCAACCGGAGATGACCTGGCCGGCACCCAGACGAAAGCCGAAGGTGTCGTTGCGATCCCATGACGCGTCGAACTGCTTGCCATCGCTCCAGGCCACACCGACGTAATGGACGGTGACGGTGGTGCCGGCAACCGCTTCGGTGCCTTCGCCGATTTCGAGGTCTTCGAGTACGAGCTCCGCGGGGGGTTCGCCAGCAGGGATCGTGATGGAGGGTTTGGTGTCAGCCATCGGCAGAACCTAGTTCGTTCTTCGCCGGTCTCGGGCCATCGCCGCGCGGTTTTTCGTCTAGCCGCGTCGCAACAACAGCGCGCGCCAATCGTCCTCCGCCGCGGTCGCGGCGAGAACGAATCCGCGTTCGAGAAATTCATTCATGACGTCGTCGACCTGCTCATCAAGCACGCCACTCAAAATCAGCACGCCATCGTCTCGGACTGCATCGGTGATTGCCGGCGCCAGTGCGCGAAGCGTCGCGGCACCGATATTGGCGACGATGACATCGTGCACCCGCGACTCAAGGACGCCGTCAGCGTTGACCGATGCGTCAATCAGGGCCGCGACATCGTTGCGCTCGGCGTTTGAACGAGTGGCTTCGATCGCGGCGGGGTCGATGTCGATGGCGACGACGGTGACAGCTCCGAGTCGAGCGGCGGCGACCGCGAGAACGCCGCTTCCACACCCGATATCGGCCACCGAAGAACCCGGCGTCACCAGCGATTCGAGTTCGGCGAGACACATGCGAGTGGTGGGGTGCGATCCGCTGCCAAAGGTGTGGCCTGGATCGACACGAAGGACGAGATCCTCCGGGCCGGCCCACTCAGGATCATCCAGCCACGAAGGAACCACAACCGTGCGGGCGCCAGCACGCCACGGTCTGGCGAACTCCCGCCACGCGTCGAGACCCTCGTCACCGGCGACCGAACGGACGCGCACCGGCCATCGGTCGCCGAGTTCAGCGAGCACCGGATCGACGCGATCGGTCGGAACGCCGCCACGGAGTTCGATCCGACCCGGTTCGGCTCCGGCGCGTTCCTCAACGCCGTCGACACCACCCGACCAAAGAGCACCGGATGCTTCGTCAACATCCTCGGGTGACACGTCGACGATCACGGTCGTCCAATGACCGCTTGCGTCGGCGCTGCTGGTATCCACGGACGCGGACCGTAGGTCTCCGCCACCGGGTTTGGCGAGCCGAGACCCGCTAAACAGCGTCAGTCGGAGCCGGATCCGGCCGTCAGCGCTTGGCGACAAGCCTCACAGACCGGGTACTGATAGGGATCGCGAGTCGGAATGAACCGCTCTCCGCACAGCGCAGTGATTTCTTCGCCGAGGACGTAGCCGCGCATCTGATCGCTCTTGCGAATGATGTGGGCGACCTTGCCGTGCTCCATGTCCGGATCCGAAGGCCGGGTGTCCTGACGCTCGACGGTTTCGGTCGATGACAGGCGAGCGGTCGAACGAGCGGTCCCATCGTGGATCCGTTGGGTGTCGGCGAAGACGGTGTTCATCACGGGTGAAGCGTACCGCTGCGGTTCCCGATACTCCGTACGCCCTTCGGACCTATCGCCCACAGGTCCCGATCACGACTCAGCCCGGGTTCGACCAGTGCCACGGTTCGCTGGGGAGATTCGTGAACCCAAACCGTCCGGCATTCGCGGCGAGCCAACCGAAGGCCGGATTGCTGCGGCTGCTGATGAACGAACCGTTGGACTGAAAGTCGACAGCTAAGCCCTGTTCGTGCATTGAATAACCCGGGCGGGCTGTCGGCGGTGAGCACGAATCGGCCGGCATCTGCCAGATCGCGTACTCCGATGTCCCACAGTTCTGACGGCGCAACTGGATCTGCGCGTTGATATCGCGGTAGCCGTAGCCACCAAGTCGGAATCCCGCCGACGATGCGGCCGCAAGAAGCCCGCGGAGCGAATCGGCGATACGAGAATTCACGGTGATTCCGCCGACAGTGGTGAGAGGTGGCCGCGAGACCGAGCCGCCCGGCGTCGTAACCGGAGGAGTCGTGCCCCCCGACGAACCGCCGGGAGTCACTGGAACACCCGAAACAGATTCGGCTAGCGCCGCGGCCTCGGCGGCAATCTGTGCCCCGAACGACGCGTCGAGTCGCGACAGGTACATAGCTTCAGACAGCCGCTCGTCGAGTCGCTGACGGACCTGGCTAGCGAACGTCGCCTGTTGATTCTTCGCGGCGGAAAGCGCAGTCAGGGCCTGTTCAGCCTCCGCCACATGAGCTTCGGCTTCAGCTTTCGCGTTCTCGGCCCGCTTGCGCTGTTCCTCAAGGCGCTGCTTGGTCGTGCGCAACTGGTCAATCACGTCGGCATCGGTGCCGGACTGCATCTCGATCAGGGCTCGGCGGGTTTCGTCTTCCTGGGCCGAAACGGCCTCGAAGCGTCGAAGTATCTCTTCGCCGGGAGGATCGAGATACGCGGCAACCGCATACCTCGCGAGTTTCGCTCGAATGGCGATGAGTTCCTTGTTGGTGGCCTCGGCGGCAATCTCGGCCTCACGCGCCTCTGCGCTGCTGGCTTCGGCCCGACGCCGAGCATCAGACACCACCGCTTCCTGGCCGCGGACATTCTCCTCCAGCGCCGCCAGCGCTTTCGAAATCTCAGCCTGAGTTCCTTCGAGAGCATTGACCTGCGACGCGACCTGTGCCTGCGAGGCCCGAACCGCGGCGCGCTGTGTGCGGGCATCGGTCGCGGCGGCCCCGACCGGGCCGAGTCCGAGTCCGAGCACTGCCGTCGCCAAACCCATGATCACGGCCGCGACAAGTGACGTGGTGCCAGTGGTTCGTGCTCGACAGGGAATACGGCTCATGGATCCTCAGACACATCGGTCAGAGGAAGGCCCCGGATTCCGCCCGTACGCAACTATGACCCTACCGCACGACCCCCGAAAGGGGTCAACACTCGGTTCAGGATGCCGGAGGCGCCATTTTCTCCGGCTGCCAGATGCCCTCGGCCATGTAATCGGAAGCCGGGAATTCGTGGAGCCAGACCCGGATCGACGGCAGCGAGGCCCCGATCGACGTGTGGACGGCGTCGGTCACGGCGGCCATGAGGGCCTTCTTCTGTTCCGGGGTGCGGCCCTCGAGCAGGTTGATCTGGATCAGCGGCATATGGTCTCCGATAGCAAGGAGTGCCGCCGACGGCGAGCACCCGGTTTCGAAACGGCCCGATGCCGCAGGGCGAGGATAGTTCCGGCACCCCGCAGCGCCGGGTGCGGTCCGAAGTCGGAATCGCCGGACACCAGCCCCCGCCTAGGGTTCTCGGCAATGGCAAAGAAACCGGGCAAGAAAAACACTCCAACACCCCGGCGAACCCCCGCCCCCGAACGAGTTCGGACGCGGCGATTCCGCTCACTCATTTTCATCTGGGTCTTCATCGCCGTGTTCGTCGTCGGCCCCGTCTTCCTCGGCAATTACCTCTTCGTGATACCGGCTATCGGCTTCATCGTCGCCGGGGTCGCCACCATGCGACTGGCCCGGTCACCCGATGGCCCCGATGCCGAAACCCTCAAACCCGATGCTCTTGCGGGTGGAACGAAAGATGCCCCGGTCGAGGTGCGGGCAACGTGGTCGGTCGGAACACAGGGACAACTACGCAATCAGGAACGCGGCGTCATCAGGGTTGCTGATCGCAGGATCAGTTTCATCGCCGACGACGGCGAGTCTCGGTTCGATGCGGCGATCAACAAGACCGTGCTCGCGTCGAAACCCGGATTCTGGCGGCCTCAACTCGATCTCGAGCTGGGCGGGTCGACGCACAGCCTGCGTTTCTTCCCACTCTGGGACCTCGGGGCAACCACCGTCGGGCCAATCGTGGCCCAGGAGTGGTACGACCAGCTCTCCGAACTTGGCGCCAAGGCCTGACGATGCCGCAACACGAACCGGACTCCAACCGCACCCGCGTGCGGGCCAGAGCCCGTCGCAATCTTGTACTTCTCGTGTGGTGGGCTATCACGATTCTCGGACTGTTCGCGTTGTCGATCGGTGGCCCCTGGATCCTCGTCATTCCGGTCGGTGTGATCGGAATCCTCGTGGCCAGCAACACGATCGCCGTCGTGCGTCAGACCGGCCCCGAGCACAACGCGCTCGAACCGGGCCGACTTGAACGGGCCGATCGGGAAAACGATCCGGTCGCCGTCGCCGCCTCTCGCTCACCCCGACGAGGCGCGAAGGAGAAGGCGCGGCGACAGGGAACTCTCGCCTACAGCCGCGGACGGCTCACCTTTGTGGTCCACGGCCAACAGGGACGGACTACTCGCGCCAGCTCCGTTGACCAGGCCGGCGATCAGTTGATCCTCGATATTGCTCCCGCCGAACTCGCTCTCGGTATGCGCCCGACGTGGCTGCGGCCAACTCTCGAGTTCACCGCCAACAACACGCATCACTTCATTGAGTTCTCCCTTCCGAGCGACTTGGGTTCCGGAGCGGTCGGATCAGTCGTGGCCGCGGCCTGGTTCGACCAACTTGTCGAGCGGGGAGCGGCGAGCTCGCACCGATAGCTCAAACCCATAGCCCGGCTGGAGTCTCCTCGCGTGTAACCATTGACCCGTGTCTCTCCCCCCCGCTGATCCGTCATTGCTCAATGCCGCCGTCGAGATGACCCGCGACGCGGGAAAGCTCACGCTCCAATGGTTCGATCGTCATGATTTGGCCATCGATCACAAAGGTGATGGCACGCCCGTCACCGAAGCCGATCGGGCTGCCGAGCGACTCATCCGTGAGCGCATCGCCGCGATCGCTCCCGACGACACCATCTTGGGTGAAGAAGAAGAAGATCACCCCGGATCGAGTAGTCGCACGTGGATCATCGATCCGATCGACGGAACAAAAGCGTTTACGCGCGGCGTACCGCTCTATTCGAATCTTCTCGCCATCGTCGACGAGCACGGTCCGCTCGTTGGCGTGATCGGACTGCCCGCTCTTGACATCGTCGTGTACGCCGGCCGCGGCCTCGGGTGTTTTCGCAACGGTGAACGCGTGCACGTCAGCACTCGTTCCGAACCTTCCGAATGCGTTCTGAGCACAAGCGGATTCACTAACTGGCCCGAGTCATCGCTACTCGGCGTTAAGCGGGCCGGGTTTCAGATGCGTACGTGGGGTGACGGTTACGGCTACGCGATGGTTGCGTGCGGAACGCTCGATGCAATGGTCGATCCCGACGTTTCTCTCTGGGACATCGCGCCGATGCCCGTAATTCTCAGCGAGGCCGGCGGTCGTTTCACCGGGACCGACGGTTCCGATGCCGATCTGATTCCCGGAGCGAAAGCGTCTGGTGTTGCATCAAACGGAATCATCCACGATGCCGTTCTGCGTGCATTGACCGCCGACTGAAATCAGTCGGCCTCAACCTCACTCAGGATTCGTCATCGTCATGGCACACGGTGTGATCGTGTCCATGCGCGTGGTGATGCGGATCGTCAATCAACACCGCGCCGCCTTCGAGGCGCAGGAGTCGACCGCCATAGGCACTCGCAAGATGGTCCGTCGTCAGAACTTCCGCCGGCGTTCCAGCGGCGACGACTCGGCCGGCGAGCAGCAGCACGTGATCGGTTTCGGCCGCTTCAGAAAGATCATGGGTTGTCATCACCACGGTGCGGCCCGCAGCGCGTTCTTCAGCCACGACATCGAGGATCCGCTGTCGACTGACTAGGTCGAGCCCGGTGACCGGTTCGTCGAGAAGTAGGAGTTCTGCTTTTTGCGCGAGACCTTGCGCAATGAACACTCGTTGCCGCTGTCCGCCCGACAACTCGCCAAGATGGCGCGACACAAGCGGCCCGATCTCAAGTCGATCGATTGCTTCATCCACAATTGCGCGATCAGAGGATCGCAATCGACCGAGGATTCCGCGATCGGCGAAGCGGCCCATGGTCACCACTTCGCGAACCGTCACCGGCAACTGATCGTTGACCTTCGCCGATTGCAACACGTACGCAACTTTGCGTCTTGCTTTGATCGGGTCGTGACCCAGAACACTCAACGATCCGGACTGCACCGGCAACAAGCCGACGATCGCGTTGAGCAAACTCGATTTTCCGGCGCCGTTAGGACCAACCAGTGAGGTCACCGCCCCAGCAGGAAGGCAGAATGCGGAATCGGCAAGAACTGAATGCCGACCGTACGCGAGATTGATGCCGATTCCCTCAACAGCACACGCCACCGACTGCCCTACTGCCGCATCGGGCGAAGAGACAGGGAATACGCTTCCTGTCTGCTGGTTCGTTTCGGTCACCTACACAGTCTTGCCGACGAACCTCCGACAGACGAACGACATCGAGCGGGAACCAGAACGGTTCCGGTAACGACCAAGAAGACCGTGAGCCCCGTGGTCCCCCAAACAGGTTTTCCTTCGTGACAAAACGTCGGTTCCTCCGACTGCCCCTTGCCATCGCCGCCTTTGTTCTCGTGCTCCACACGGGGACCAGCATCGCGTCGGCCCATGCGAATCTCGTTGCGAGCAGCCCAGCCGACGGTTCGTCGATGGCCACGGCACCGATCGACGTGAACGCCACGTTCAGTGAATCAATCTCGGTAGATCTCGGCGGGTTGAGTGTCCGCGACAGCGACGGCAACCGCGTCGACGAGGGAACCAGCCAGGTCGATGCCAACGGCCGCACCGTTGCCACCAAGCTCCGACCGGACCTGCCCAACGGGACCTACGTCGCCACGTATCGAGTTCTGTCGGCCGACGGACACCCAGTGAATGGTTCGTTCTTGTTCGGGATCGGCACCGACGTGATCGATGGTGCGCTCGGCGGGGGCGGCACGTCCTCCGACCGTGCGTGGGAAGTCGCCGGCGCCATTGCGCGTTTCCTCATGTATCTCGGCGCACTGCTCGCCGCCGGCCTTGCGTTCTTTCTGGCCTTTCTTCACGATCAACTGCCCGACCGATGGAAGCTCGTTCCGATCGTTCGCGTTGCCACCGTCGTCGGCTTGCTCGGATCGATGGGAGTCATCGTTGTGCAGGCCGCGCTGCTCACCGGTCGCGGTCTTGGATCGGTGGCCGAGTCCGGGGTTTTGCGAAGTGTTGTCGGCGAACGACTCGGTTGGTCAATCGTCGTGCTCTTGCTCGGTCTCGCCGCTGTTTACCTTTCGACGAACACGAGTCGGTTGGTTGTGGCCCAGAGCCTTGCCCTCTACGGCGGTTTGGCCGTCACCGTTTCCTTTTCGTTATGGGGTCACGCGGTAGAGGCCCCGTCGACCTGGCTGGCCGTGGGAGCAGACGTGGTCCACACCACCGCTGCCGCGCTCTGGTTCGGCGGTCTCGTCGGCATGGCCATCGTTCTGCAGCGACGGTCTCCTCAACCCGTGGCGTCGACTGCGCGCATACTCAGCCGCTTTTCTGCGATGGCGGCCGTCACGGTTGTGGTTCTCATCGCCGCCGGCCTCGCCATGACCTGGATCGAAACCGGTGGATCGCTCTCCGGCCTGACCGGAACGACTTACGGGCGGCTTGTTCTTACCAAGATGTTCATCACCCTCGGGGTCGTAGCGATCGCTGCGTTCAACAGGTACCGCCTCGTGCCATCACTAACCACATCAGACGCTGAGAGCGAAGCAGCCCCTGTGTTGTGGGCCCGACTCACCCGAACCGTGCGCATCGAAGCGCTTGCGTTGGTTGCTGTTCTTGCGTTCACTGCCGTACTGGTGAATGTCACTCCGGCTCGGACCGAACAGGCGGTGGCGCCAAAGACAGTTTCACTCTCACAGTCAGTCGCCGATGGTTCGGTGACACTGGCGGTTTCACCCGCGTTGGCCGGAGTCAACACGATGGTCATCCAGTACACCGGTGCTGACGGTCAGCCCGAGGATGTTGCCAACACCCTCACCATTGAGTTCTCCCTTCCTTCCGCCCAACTCGGTCCGATCACCCGTCAAGTGATCAAAACCGGGCTCGGCCGTTTCGTCCTCGAGGGACCCGAATTTTCACTTCGGGGTACCTGGGACGTAACACTGAAGGTACGCACCGGAGATTTCACCCAAGAACAGTCGCGTTTCCAGGTACCCATCCGCTGATGGTTCGCTCCAACGATTTAGGAGATCTCATGCCCATGTCACTTCGTCGAATTCTGCTTTCGGTCGGCGTCGGCGCCGCCGCTCTCGTCGCACTCGGTGCGCCAGCATCGGCCCACACCGAAGGCGTGGCCAAAGCGACGTCGGCCGGACGGACGGAGGTCTCGCTAACGATCGAAAACGAATGCGCCGGAGGCACGACCAATCTGCGCGTCCAACTTCCTGCTGGGTCGACCAGTGTTTCGGCCGAGAGTCCCGGCAATTGGATCGGAACCGTTAGCTCAACAGAGGTTTCCTGGACCGGCGGTGTGTTCACCGGGTCGACCAGCGAGTCGTTCACTATCACCCTCGTTCTCGCCCAGCCGGCCGGCAACATGGTCGCCTTCCCGACGCTGCAGGGATGCGCTGACGGCTCAACGCTTGCCTGGATCGAACCCAACAAAGCCGATGGTTCGGAGCCCGAATTTCCCGCACCACAAGTCAAGATCCCTGTGAATTCGACGACCGCACCCACGACCGCTGTTGGAAGTGCGCCGACCACTGCAGGTTCCGGTCCGACAACCACCGCCCGCATGGCGATCGAAGAGACCCCGATCACCCAAGAAGGAACTCCCGCGAACTCCGGCGGACTCGTCATCGGTGCAATCTGCATCGGTGCGATCGTGATCGGATTCACGCTCCTTTACGTGCGCAATCGCAAACCCCGGACCGGAAACTGAAGGGCCGACTTCCGGTGGTCGAGCCCGGTCAGGCCGACGACGCCATTGGCGGATCGGGTCGATCCAAGCGCTGATCCCAGCGTCGCGCCTCGCGGATTGCCTGCGAGTAACCGTCGCGTCGTTTGACCGCTCTCGATCGCACTGGTTCATCGATGGAGGCGCCGTATTGCTCGGCGATGCCGCGCCGCATCTGCAGAATCGCCTCGGTTCGAACTTGGCTGATCCGCGACTCGGTGACTCCCATCGCTCCTGCCAGTTCGGCCGATGTAGCGCCGCCAAAAAAGAATCCCTCGATCACCTGACGATGTCGATCATCGAGAAGTGAAATCGCGTCATGGAGATAACCGATCAATTCGCGTTCTTCGAGTTCATGTGAGGCGTCAGCAGCATCACCGTCAGCGAGGAACTCGGCTGGGGATACGCCATCGCTAAATCCTTCGGTCAACAGTCGATCGAATGCGACGAGGTTCGACCTCGCGATGTTCGTCCGCACCACGCGAAGTTTCGCTGGAGTGATTCCGAGTGCGCCGGCCAACTCGAAGTCCGTCGGGCGTCTACCGAGCCAACTCGCAAGGGACTGTTCAGAAGTCTCGACTCGCCGGGCGATCGCGCGGACCGATCGCGGCGCCCAGTCGCTTGATCGCAACGAATCCAGAATGGCGCCGTGGATCCTTCGTGCCGCAAACCGCTCGAAGGGCACTCCGCGGTCGGCGTTCCACCGCTTCGCCGCTTCAACGAGACCTAGTTCGCCGGCCTGAACGAGTTCGGACCTGTCCACGTGCCGGGGCAGCGTCCCTGCGATCCGGGCAGCTATCTGCCGAACGAGTGGCAAGCCACCGCCGTCAAGGGTCGCCAAGATCCCGGTTCCCTGTCGATCCATTTCCCCGTCCCCCACACTGTTTCCAGCGCACTGGAGCAGTCCTCGCTGCCCACTCTCGCTGGCCCCACTGTTGACCGGTCGGCCACCAGTCGGGTCACTCTAGAAGTGGGTTCTGCCAAATGTCCGTGCAGCCCAACAAGAAAATTGGGATCAGGCCGATTGACCCACGGGGGGATCAGACTCGCCTTCGAAGATCGCCGCCTTGATGCCGCGCCTTGCCAGTTCCTGCAGGAATGGCAGAGCCTCAACGAGTTCCGCCAATCCACCAGCGCCAGTTCGGCGCAGTTGGTCGGTGATGATCCATCGAGCAGCAACGGCGGCAACAGCGCCAGCGGCAACCGCTGGTCGATCCATGGCGCCGAGTACGACCGTGTCGCGTGTTCCGTTGCGTTCTCCGCGGAGTTCCACGCGCACTGCGCCCGGACCGCCTTCAGGATGGGTGGGCCACAACATCGGGAGCCGCGCCGTCAATCGGTCGCGCCGAGTTGCCGCGACACGAGAAGTCACCCGAAGAATTCCGTCGAACGCGGGAACAAGGACGAGCGCGTCGGGCAGTGCCGCCCGATAGCAATCCTGCGCACCGATTGGTTCCGGGAACCAGCAGAGTTCGCGACCGGATCCACCGGGTCGGTTCTCCCACTCCCCGTTGCGCCAGTCGACCGCACCGCGCCCAACGGCCTGGTGATGCTGACGGGCACAGGCGGGGCCACCGGTTCCGGCTTTCGCCACGTGAATCTCTTCGACGCGGTCAAATAGGCGAGCGCCGTGGGAAGCCAGAAGACACGTGAGGCCTGGCGCAAAACCGGCGCCGATGATGAGGTTCACCTTCCGGTCACGGGCGGCGGAATCCAGAGCAAGTAGTCCGCGGACATCCTCGAGATGGTCGCCGGTCGAGACGACGCTTACACCGGCCCGTATGAATCGCGCCGCCTGATCAACATGGGTTCGGGCCGGGCCGGCAAGAACGGCAACGTCGACATCAAGCGGACTGTCGAGGGACCCGGTGTCGATCGAGGCCTTCTCTCCAAGGCTCTGGGCGACCAACTCGGCGCGCGCCCGGTTCTCGTCGCGCAAGACAACCGAATCCGAATCGGTCGATACCAATTGCCGGGCGAGCCTTGCCCCAACTGCGCCGACACCGATGATTCCGATGCGGGCCATGTCAGTCGAGTCCGGGTCCGGCGAGTTCGCGCCATCCACCCGACCGCGATGGCGTTCCTCCGGAGCCCCGGAGACGCACGGCGGCGGCCACAAGGGCCGCCATTCCGATTGCGACGAATGCCCGTCGGATCATCTTCACGTGGGGCTAGCTGGAATCGAACCAGCGACCTCACCCTTATCAGGGGTGCGCTCTAACCAACTGAGCTATAGCCCCGTAGTCGGTTCGTCACCATACAAGACAGCGTTTGCCGGAGAAAAACGGGAGGATTCCGGAGCACTCCCCGACCCGTCAAGTTCCGCAAGATCAGGCTCGAGGATCATGAACCGCAAACCGCCTGTCACCCCGGAAATCACGTTGAAAAGCGTGCTTGTCACAGCGGAAAAGACCGCGGCGACGACGAGGAGGGTTAGGCCGAGAACGGCTGCTCCGAACAGAAGACTGACCCCGTTGATTGAGAATGATCGTTCGGCCAGAAGTTCCGCGAGAAAGTTCTCAATCTTGCCTGTTGTCCCCGTGGCCGAGGCTACGAGCCAGAGAAGTACCCCGGCCACGGACAGGATCAACCAGAGACTGAACGCGAAGAAAAGCGAAAATTTGAGCATCGATCGGGCATCGACCCGGGTCACGACACGCTCAACCTTGCGGACCTCATTCATGCTTCGGAGTGTAGGCACCGTCTCGCCGTCTCGCCGTTTGGCTGCCACCCGTCTCGCCGAAACCACGCCCCTCAAGCGCCGAGGTCGGTTTGAGCTTCACCATTCCCGCCGGGCACGGGCGCTGGCCTTACTGCCGCCGATTTCGACGGTGACCTCGACCTCGGTCCCGCGGCTGCGGAACTCGATCACAGTCGCCTGGTTCTCCTCGGCAATGTCCCGTGCCGCCTGTTCGCCGTTGCGCGCTCCCGCAAGGGCGGCGGCATCGGCGATGCCCGACGCCCGGGCCCGATCACCGATCTGCGCGCCGAGCCCGACGAGCAACACGCCGGTGATGACAACCATGGCCACGACTCCGGCGAGCAGCGGCATGACCTGACCTGAATCGCGCTGACCCGACTCATGAAGGGGACGTACACGACCCATCTTCGGTTCCTTCCACTCGCGGCCGAGGGCCGATCTGTGGCGAACCTCAGTCCGCAAAGGTGAAACCGGGGGAAGGGCCCTGCTTACTCTTCTTCTGTGCCGAGGACCGGCGCCACGGAAGCGACGGTCTGATCGTCGGCGAGATTCATGATGCGCACGCCGGTGGCATCGCGGCCCTGCGACGAGATTTCGCGGACGGCCATGCGGATCACGGTTCCACCGCTGTTGATCACGAAGATGTCGTCATCAATGCCGACCATGAAGGCGGCAACAACAACGCCCTTTTTCTCTGTGATTTTGATGCCGCGGACACCCTGGCCGCCACGACCCTGTCGATTGAACTTGTCGAGTTGGGTTCGCTTTCCGTAGCCGCCATCGGTGACTAACAGAATTGCCGCGTCGTCGCGGGCGACGTCACAGGACACAACGGCGTCGTCGGCCTTCATCTTCATGCCGCGTACGCCCGCAGCAGCGCGACCCATGGCCCGAACCTCGTCCTCGGCGAAACGAATCGTCTGCCCGGCCTTGGTGACCATGAGGATGTCATCGCCGCCGTTGGTGGGAATGACGCGGACCAGTTCGTCGCCTTCTTTGAGGTTGATGGCGATGATGCCCGCCCGCAAGGAGGAGTCGTACTCGGTGAACTTCGTCTTCTTCACGTGACCATTGCGGGTCGCAAAGAACAGGAAACGATTGGTCTCGTAATCCCGGGTGTCGATGATCGCCCGAATCTGCTCGTTCGGCTGCAGAGGCAGAAGATTCACGATGGCGGTGCCGCGCGCGGTGCGGTCCTTCATCGGAATCTCGTGAGCCTTCAGTCGATAGACGCGCCCTCTGGTCGAGAAGAAGAGCAGGTACGCGTGCGCCGTCGTGTGAATGATGTGGTTGACGTAGTCCTCTTCCTTGATGCGCGCACCGGCAACGCCGCGGCCGCCGCGGGCCTGGACCCGGAACTCGTCCGACGCGACCGTCTTGATGTAGCCCTTGGCCGACATCGTGACCACGAGATCTTCGTCGTCGATGAGGTCCTCAATGTCGAGATCGCCGACGTCGTAGGTGATCTGGCTGCGACGCGGCTGGGCGAACGACTTCTTAACTTCGCCCATTTCAGAACTGATTAGTTCGCGCTTCTTGCCATCATCCGCGAGGATCGATTCAAGCTCGCCGATGGTCTCACGAAGCTTCGCCATTTCTTCTTCGAGTTGCGACCGGCCGAGGCGCGTAAGGCGCGAGAGCTGCATGTCGAGAATGTGCTCTGCCTGTTCCGACGAGAACTCGAACGGCGCGGCCATGAGCGCCTCGCGGGCGGCGGACTTATCGGCACTGGCGCGAATCGCCGCGATGATTTCGTCGATGAGGTCGAGGGCTTTGAGAAGACCTTCAACAATGTGGGCACGTCGGAGCGCCTCGTCGAGTCGGTACTGCGAACGACGCGTGATGACTTCGATCTGATGGTCGATATAGGCAACGAGTGCGTCCCGAAGATTGAGCGTACGCGGAATGCCGTCGACGAGGGCAACGGCGTTCACCGAGAAGTTGCTCTGCAATGGCGTGCGCTTATAGAGGTTGTTGAGGATGACGAGCGCCGGCGCGTCGCGTTTGAGGCGCAATACCAACCGCATTTTGCCCTTCGCTGATTCATCGTTGAGTTCAGCGATGCCTTCGAGCTCGCGGTTATCGACGAGTTCCTTCACCTTCACGATGAACTGGTTCGGGCTGACCTGGTACGGCAGCTCGGTGATGATGATGTAATCCGAGCGCTGACCTTCTTCGATCTCCGCTTTGCCGCGAAGTTTGATTGAGCCGCGACCGGTCCGGTACGCATCGATGATTCCCTGGCGGCCCATGATGAGTGCGCCAGTCGGAAAGTCAGGACCCTTTACGAACTCCATGAGATCGTCGGGTGTGGCATCCGGATTACGCAGGAGATGATCGGTTGCGTCGATGACTTCGGCCAAATTGTGCGGCGGAATGTTGGTGGCCATGCCGACGGCAATGCCCTGCGAACCGTTTACCAACAGGTTGGGGAAACGGCTGGGGAGAACTACTGGTTCCTGGAATTCGCCGGAGTAGTTATCGATGAAATTGACGGTGTTCTCGTCGATGTCGGCGAGCATGTCGAGTGCCATCGGGGCCAAACGACATTCGGTGTATCGAGCAGCAGCCGGCGGCTCATCAAGCGAACCGAAGTTGCCCTTCGGATGAACAAGTGGATGGCGAAGGCTGAAGGACTGGCCCATGCGCACAAGAGCGTCGTAGATCGCGGAGTCGCCATGCGGGTGGTACTTGCCCATGACTTCACCGGTCACACGCGCGCACTTCATTGTCGGACGATCAGGAAGAGCACGAAGGTCGTACATGCCCCACAAGATGCGTCGATGCACGGGCTTGAGCCCATCGCGCGCATCGGGAAGGGCGCGAGAAACGATGACCGACATCGCGTAGTCGAGGAAGGATCGCTCCATCTCCTCTTGGATCTCGATCGGCTCAATACCACCGACCCGGACGTTTGCCGTTTCGCCCATAGTTTCGTTTGTTTCTTCGCCGTCGTCTGGCGGTGTCGCGTCACTCATCGTGTGTCCTGGTTCCTAACGTTCGGCTGCCTCCTCTAGATGTCGAGGAAGCGCACGTCCTTGGCATTCGTCTGGATGAAGTGCTTGCGGGATTCAACGTCGTCTCCCATGAGCACCGAAAAGACCTCGTCGGCGATTGCAACCTGCTCGACCGCGATCTGCAGCAATGTGCGGCGATCGGCGTCCATGGTCGTTTCGCCCAGTTCGTCGAAATCCATTTCGCCAAGACCTTTGAGGCGCTGGAATTCCTTCTTGTGATTCGGATGACTTTCGAGGAACACGTTCTTTGCGGCGTCGTCTTTGAGATAGGTCTTCTCTTTACCGACAACCGTCGAATACAACGGTGGTTGCGCGATGTACACGTGCTCACCCTTGACGAGATCTGGCATGTACCGGAAGAAGAACGTGAGCAGAAGCGTACGGATGTGTGAGCCGTCGACGTCGGCGTCGCACATCAGAATCACCTTGTTGTATCGGATTTTTGTGACGTCGAACTCCTCGCCGACGCCGGCTCCGATTGCCGAGATGAGGGTCTGAACTTCGGTGTTCTTGAGCATCCGATCGAGGCGGGCGCGCTCGACGTTGAGGATCTTTCCGCGGATCGGGAGGATCGCCTGAGTGCGTGGATCGCGGGCCGCGACTGCAGAGCCACCAGCGGAATCGCCCTCGACGATGAACAGTTCGCACTCGTCGGGATTGCGACTCGAACAGTCCTTGAGTTTCTCCGGCATGCCCGCGCCTTCAAGAGCGGACTTACGTCGTGTCGCGTCGCGAGCACTGCGGGCGGCGAGACGAGCGCGACACGCGAGCAGAGCCTTCGAGACGATCTTGCGACCTTCGGTTGGATTCTCTTCGAACCATTCCGCCAAGCGCTCGTTCGTCGCTTTTTCCACGAGTGAACGGATGCTGACGTTTCCGAGTTTGCCCTTTGTTTGGCCCTCAAATTGAGGTTCGCGGAGGCGCACGGAGATGATTGCGGTGAGGCCTTCGCGAATGTCTTCGCCCTGAAGGTTCTCTTCCTTTTCTTTCAGCAAGCCCTTGGCCCGGGCGTATTTGTTGACCACGTTGGTGATCGACTTTTTGAATCCTTCTTCGTGCATGCCACCTTCGATGGTGGCAATGCCGTTGGCGAAACTGTGCATTCCGTCAGCGTTGAAACCGGTGTTCCACTGGAACGCGATTTCGACTTCTTGGTCCTCTTCGATTTGCTCGATGTAACCGACCTTCTTGAACAACGGCTCCTTCGAGGCGTTCAGATGGCTCACGAAGTCGATGATGCCGCCGGCGTACTTGAACACGATCGGATCGGAATTCGACGCGTCAGGCCGTTTGTCCTGGAAGCGAATCTCGAGGCCTTTGTTGAGGAAGGCCATCATCTGGAAGCGCTCGAGGAGGGTTTGAGCGCGGAAGGTGATCTCGTCGAAAATCGTTGGATCAGGCCAGAAACGAACGGTGGTTCCCGTCCGGTTGTTTGGGGCCTTGCTCCGGATCTCGAGCTTGGTCTTGAGCTTTCCGCCGTTTTCGAAATCCATGTAATGACGATCGCCATTGCGATCGATCTCGACCTCAACGCGCTGCGAAAGCGCGTTCACGACCGAGATACCCACGCCGTGGAGACCACCGGAGACCTTGTAGCCCGCACCGCCAAATTTGCCGCCGGCGTGCAGGACCGTGAGCACGACTTCGGCTGCAGTCATGCCCTTCATTTTCGGATCGTTATGGCGATCAACGGGGATGCCGCGGCCGTCATCGACGACTTCGCAACTCCCGTCGGGCATCAGCGTGACTGCGATGTGGGTGGCATGCCCGGCCATCGCTTCGTCGACGGAGTTGTCGACGACTTCGTACACAAGATGGTGCAGGCCCGCCGGGCCCGTGGAACCGATGTACATACCTGGTCGCTTCCGGACTGCTTCAAGTCCTTCAAGGACCTGAATGTCTTTAGCGCCGTACTCTTCGGTGGTCTTTGCCACGTCGCGGGCTTCCCCTCTCCGATGAATGGCTGACAGCGGAGATGCGTCGGCCTGACGAGGTGCGTTGCGCACGACGTATGACCGCGACACGAATCCGCCGCCGATTTTACCGGTTTGGATTCAATGACTGATCGCACGTTGTGGCAGCCACGCGGCCTGCATCACAAGGAGTTCATCCTACCAGCGAAAATGTGAATTTCGGGGATTGTTGGTGGGTGATTTGGCGCAATTTGAACGATGGTCGAACGATGGTCGTAGGACCCGGTTGGATCAACCGTTCAGGTTGTTGCGAGCTCGTTCCGGACGCACGCGAACTTCGATGACGGTGACGGTGTCCGCGCCTAACTCAGCCTGTAAACGCTCAAGAAGTGTCGCTTCGAGAAAACGCAATTGCGTGGCCCATGCAGGGTCGGAAACTGCGACGACCAAGGTTCCGTCCCGCAGCGCGACCGGTCGACAGTTCGCGCTTACGTTCTCGCCGACCAACTCCGGCCACCGGCGAAACAGGCCCGAGGTGACCGATGCCGATGGTGCACCGAGATGCCGCACAAGGCGATCGAGGCTCTCGTTCATCCGGGCCGGTTCGACGGATTTGTCTCCCGGTAAGGGCTCCCAAGGCATGGGTCCGAGTGTACGGAGGCCGGGTGACATCGGTGGCTCTGGTGCCAGGTCTGACCCCTAGACGGCCTGAATCGCTCCGTGCTCGACCCGCAGGACCAGTTCCGGGGATGCACCCGGCGGAAGGCCGGCCGCACTCGACAGAATCGTTTGACCGGGGGGGAGGTGTTCGAGCAAGGCAACACTGCGATCCGGGTCGAGTTCGGAGAACACATCGTCGAGGAGCAGGATCGGTGCCGATCCTGTGGCCTCTGTGACGACGCGATGGGCCGAAAGGCGTAGGGCTAGGGAAACGGACCGCTGTTCGCCCTGAGAGGCGTGTGTGCGGGCTGGGAGCCCATTGAGGGTCAACCTGAGATCGTCCCGGTGGGGTCCAACGAGGGAGACCCCCCTGCGAATCTCGTCTCGGCGGGCTTCGAGGAGTGCCTCGGCCAATCCGAACTTGCGCCACGGGGCGTCGTACGAGGCGTCCACCGTCGCCGGTGCTCCGGCTACCTGGTTGTAGGCCTCAGTGAGAGCCGGCGACAGTTCGGCGATCAGATTGCTGCGCGCCGCGGCCAGCGCCTCCCCGGCTTCAACCAGTTTGGAATCCCAGACGGCGAGTGTGGTTTCGATCTCGGTCGTCACTCGCCCGCCGGCCTGGCGTAGGAGCGCGTTGCGTTGTTTAAGTACCCGTTCCAAATCTGTTCGTAACGCGTCGAACGCCGGGCGCCGCGACACGAGCGTGTCGTCAAGATAGCGACGTCGCTCCGCGGGCCCGCCTTTAACCAACTCAAGATCGTCAGGTGCAAACACCGAGACACGCAGCGCGCCCAGGAGATCGCGCGAACGCGTGAGGCGTTGTTTGTTGACCTGAACTCGTCCGCGTCCGGTTGTGGTGATCTCCGCTTCGATCAGGAGACTGCGACCCTCGCGTTCACCTTCGGCTCTGACAATCGCCATCGACGCGCCGTCACGGACTAGCGCGTCATTCGGTGCGCCACGAAACGACGAAAGTGTCGCGAGATATCCGACGGCCTCCATCACGTTGGTCTTCCCTTGCCCGTTCGCTCCGAGTAGAGCGGTTAATCCGGGAGCAAAGGTCAGTTCAGCGGATGGGTAGGACCTGAAGTCTGTAAGCCAAAGTTGACGCAGTTGCACGAGCGGGAATCACACCCGGATCGGCATAAGCAGATACAGGAAGTCAGGCGTTTCACTGCTGCGGAGCAACGCTGGTTTCAGTGCGTCGATGGTTTCAAGCGTGATTTCGTCGCCAGGAGTGACTTCGATACCAGCCATTAGAAACTCTGGGTTGAATGCGACAGTGAGTTCATCACCTTCGTGACGACCGTCGATTTCTTCGGTCGCCGTTCCGATATCGGGACTCATCGCGACAAGATCAACCGCGTCGGCTTTGAGAACCAAACGCACCGGTGTTGATTCCTTCGCGAGCAAACGAACTCGTTTAAGCGCATCGAGAAGTTGTTCCCTACCAACGACGAGTCGGTTCGGATGCGCACTCGGGATAAGCCCGCGGTAATTCGGGAAGTCACCGTCGATGAGTTGGCTTGTCAGTCGCACATCGCCAACTTCGAACGCGACATCGCGCTCACCGAGGCGAAGCGTCACAGTTTCGGCCGCTCCGAGAAGACGCGAAAGTTCCTTGAGTGCGGTTGA
Source organism: Bifidobacterium breve (assembly GCA_945878725.1). Classification (GTDB taxonomy): domain Bacteria; phylum Actinomycetota; class Acidimicrobiia; order Acidimicrobiales; family Acidimicrobilacustridaceae; genus Acidimicrobilacustris; species Acidimicrobilacustris thunensis. The sequence goes on from CAMCTY010000005.1 coordinate 35,746, forward strand.
GGGAACGAGAACTTGTTGACCTTCGGCCAGAACGGAGATCCCTGGAAGGTCGCGAACGGCGAGGCGGTACGAGTCGGTAGCAACGAGACGAAGGCCGTCACCTTCGGCAGCCATGAGGACGCCAGTGAGGATCTGCCGGGACTCGTCGTTGCTTGCGGCTGAAACAACTTGCCGAAGGGCTTCGGCGAACTCTGCGGCATTGAGGCTCACTGAACTGTTCGCTGGTTCGGGCAACTGCGGATACTCGTGCGCGGGAATTGTTCGCACGGCGAACTTTGATCGACCGGATCCGATGCGAGCCTCATCGTCGTCGATCTCAAACGTCACGGCACCAGGCGGAAGGGCGCGAACGATGTCAGCAAGGAGCTTGGCTGGAACAACGGCAACGCCATCGCGTTCACCACTAACGGCGGTCCGCACAGAAATCGTGAGCGATAGATCGCTACCGGTTACCTGAAGTTGATCGCCGGTCAGTTCGAGGCGAAGGCCGTTCAACGAAGGTCGAGAGCTTCCGCGGTTGGTCACCCCTCGAGAGGCGTTTGAAAGGGCTTCGACCAATGGATCACGTTCGCAACGGAACTTCACGCTGGCTCGCTTTCTGTTTCTATAAAAAGAACGTAGTTCTGGTAGTAGTGGTAGTAGGTGCTGTGGATTGTGGATATCTAGGTATTTCCCCAGCGTAAACCGAGTTTTGTTGTCCTCGCGTTATCCACAGATATTCACAGGTTGACATGAGCTCCTCAACGACCGGTGGATGACCTGCGCGCTGACCCCATGTCGTCCACCGCTTCGCGCGCCCTCGTCCACGGGGTTGTCCACCGCGCGGGTGTTCGCAAGCGAGCACTGTGATCGAACGGACGCGCGCTGGTTCAACCATTACGAATCCGTTGGGTGAGCTCGGTGACCTGATCGTAAATCTGACGGCGTTCCTTCATGAGGCCACCGATCTTCTCGACGGCGTGAATGACGGTCGTGTGATCGCGGCCGCCAAATTCACGGGCGATGGCTGGGTAGCTCAAATCGGTGAGCTCGCGCATGACGTACATGCCGACCTGGCGGGCGGTGACGAGCGGGCGGCGACGACTTTGTCCCCGGATCTCATCGACAGGAAAAGCGAACATCTCCGACGTCTGATCGAGGATCAGTTGGGGCGTGATGGGTCGAGGCTGCGTGTCAGAAAGGATGTCGGAGAGGACGTGCTCGGCGAGTTCGACCGAGAGGGCTTGTCCGGTGAGGCTGGCGAACGCACAGACCCGGATCAATGCACCCTCAAGTTCGCGGATGTTGTTGGTGATGTGGGTCGCGATGAACTCGAGCACTTCATAGGACGGGGCAATCGGCTCTCGCTCGGACTTCTTGCGGAGAATGGCGAGACGGGTTTCAAGTTCGGGAGGGTTGATCTCCGTTGTGAGGCCCATCTTGAATCGGCTGCGGAGCCGGTCTTCGAGTGTCGAGATGGCATCGGGGGGCCTGTCGGAGGAAAGAACGATCTGGGCGTTGCCCTGGTAGAGCGATTCGAAGGTATGGAATAACTCCTCCTGGAGGCCTTCCTTACCTTCAATGAATTGGATGTCGTCGAGGAGAAGGACGTCGATCTCTCGATACCGCTTCTTGAACTCCGCAAGGGTGGATTGGCGGATGGCGTCGACGTACTGGTTCAGGAATTGCTCAGTGGAGACGTATCGGACCTGGAAGGTCGGATAGTTCTCTCGGACGTAGTTGGAGATGGCCTGAAGGAGATGGGTCTTACCCAGACCGGCATCGCCATAAATGAAGAGAGGGTTGTAGGACTTCGCCGGTGTTTCCGCGACGCTGAGGGCGGCAGCATGGGCGAAACGGTTCGAGGTGCCAGTGACGAAAGCGTCGAAGGTGTACCGGGGGTTGACCGGAAGACCGAGCGCCGGTTGTTCCACCGCAGGAGTAGTGGTCGTGGCTGAGGCCGAATGGCGGCCGGATCCGCTGGCGAGATCGTCCGGTTCGGAGGACTCGTGGGCTCCGGATGGGGCTTCGGCGGTCTGAACATCGATGCGCAGCGAGATGCCTGTGGAACCAATATCAGTCAATGCACTGGTCACGAGGGTGAGATAGCGACCCTCAATACGCTCCTTGACCACGGAGCTGGGAACGGCCACGTGGAGATGGGTCTCGTCGAGGCGCAGCGGGGTGACGTCGCAGAACGTGGTGAGCCAGACGGCCTCAGAAACCTGCTCGCGAAGAGACGCCGCACATGTTGTCCACAGCTGATCGGCGCTCTCTAACTGCACAAAGTCCCCCGTTGAAGGGTTTAGGTCCACAAGTCCGTCCACAAGTGTGGAAAACATCGTTACATTTCGCAACCCGGAGAACCCGGGTGATTTTCCGACTGGGCTGAACCGGTCGAACCCGCGAAATCCGGAGTTTGGAGACGGGTTTGGGACCGTAGCACGGGGGTGATGTTGCCGCATCCCCGACGCGCCCTCTAGCGTGTCGCTCTCACCGGTGTTGGGCTCCCCGCTTCATTGCGGAACGAGGAGTCCGTCCGTTCACCGGTATTCCTGTCGAAAAGCATCGATTTGAAGGCCGAAACGAGGCCTGATGATCGAGGAGGCATCCCGTGAAGCGCACATTCCAACCCAATAACCGACGTCGAGCCAAGAAGCACGGTTTCCGTGCCCGGATGGCCACCCGAGCCGGCCGCAACATCCTTCGAGCCCGTCGGCTCAAGGGCCGCGCTCGAATCTCGGCCTGATCTGGCGAATTCGTGACCGCCGCTCGTTCGCAGAGCTACGCCGTCACGGTCTTCGGGCCCGTCACGGGTGTGTGTCGGTGACATTTGCGGCCTCGCTCGATGCGCCGGTCGGTGAACCGCCGCGCCTCGCTTTCGCCATACCCCGCAAGGTCGGATCGGCGGTTGTCCGCAACACCATCCGCCGTCGTGTTCGGGGCCATCTGATTGAACGTCAGCGCAGCGAGGGGTTTTCCCTGGCGCCTGGCGCCTACCTGCTGGCCTTCCGCCCCGATGCCGCTGACGAGTCACGCGAAAGCCTTCTGGCCTCAGTCGATCGTTGTCTTGACCGGGTTTCAGGGAGCGGTCGATGACCGCCACCTGCGCCCACGAACACCACCTTTCGGTGCCGGCCCGTGTTCTGGGGAAGGCAATCCGGGGCTATCAGTCGTTGTTTGCCGGCAAGGTGTCTCCGTGCCGCTACGTTCCAAGTTGTTCGTCGTACGCCCTCGAAGCCCTCGAGGGTCATGGATTTGTTCGAGGTTCCTGGTTGTCGGTTCGACGACTTGGCCGTTGCCATCCTTGGGGTGGACACGGCTTGGACCCTGTTCCTGAGCGGAAGGCCGCGTAGTCATGGAAGCGTTTTTCAAGGCGTTTGCGTCGATATTGGCGCTTTTCTACGACATCTCCGGCAACTACGCCGTAGCCATCATCATGCTCACGCTGGTCGTGATGCTTATCGTCACGCCCCTGACCCTCAAGGGCACCCGCTCGATGATGGTGATGCAGCAACTCCAACCGGAGATGCGCAAGATCCAGACCCGGTACAAGGACGATCGCCAAAAACTCAACGAGGAACTTCTCAAGTTCTACAAAGAGAACAAGATCAACCCAATGGGCGGATGTCTGCCCCTTTTGGTCCAGATGCCCGTGTTCCTTGTGCTCTATCAGGTGCTTCAAGGCCTGACTCGCCGGGCCAACAGCCTCGGCGGCGACGTGGGTTGGGCAAGCGGCCAGTTCAACTTAGGCACGCTCACGACGGCCCCCACATTCGAACGTGTGTTCGATCCCAAGTGGATCCAACCCTCAACCAAGATGTACCAAGACCTTTCGACCTCGTATCAGATGAAAGCCTTCGGGTTGGATCTGTCCGAGAGTGCCAGTCAGGCCATGAAAGAGGGAATTGGGCACGCCCTGCCGTTCTTTGCGCTCATCGCAATCGTTGCCGTCACTGGATTCGTCCAGCAACGTCAGATGCAGGGTCGCAACCCGAACGCCCAGGTCAACGCTCAGCAGCAGATGATCATGAAGGTCATGCCGTTCTTCCTGCCGGTGATCTCGTTTGGTCTTCCGTCAGGCCTCGTTCTGTACTTCGCGGTATCCAACCTTTACCGCATTGGTCAGCAGGCGTTCATCTCGCGGAGCATCTATGGCGTGACCGGCCCGGACGGAACCAGTTCTTGGAAGCACCTGTTTGGGTTCGGACTCGCACCGAAGGCTTCAGCCAAATCGAAATCGTCCAAAGCGATTCCGGCAAAATCTCGGCCCGCCCCTAAGGGTGCGGCAAAGAGCAAGGCAACCGCCAGTGCGGGCGCCGTCAAGGGTGGCCGCACGGCGCCCGCCAAAACTAGTTCTCGAGGGAACAAGGGCTCGAAGGCACCGGCGTCACCGTCGACGCCTCCTCGACCGGCGCAGCCAGCCAAGCCCGTATCAGGAAGCGGAGCGACTGACGCTCCCCCGCCGATGCAACCTCGGGCGCGTAAAAAGAAGGGTTAGCCCCGTGGAGTGGGTAGAAATCACCAGCAAGACCGTCGAAGAAGCCAAAGAGGCTGCTCTCGACCAGTTGGGCGTCGATACCGATGACGCCGAATTTGAAATCCTCGAGGAGCCGTCACGCGGCTTGTTCGGAAAGACACGCGGCCAGGCTCGGGTTCGAGCCCGGATTCGTCCGACTCGGCCCCGTCCGAAAGTGGAACGACGTGATCGCCGCAAGCGCACCGGAACGAAAGAGGGCGGCAAGGGCCGTAGTGGCTCCGCGTCATCATCTCCGACCGACGAATCGGACGATTCGGGCGCCGATGTATCCACCAAGCCAGCACCGGCCAAGAAGCAGGGCGAGCGCAAGCGGGCCGCCGCTCCCAAGGCCAAGAATGCCGAAACCGGCACCAACGAGAAGAAGTCCGATACCCAGGGAGCAGAACCAATGACTGATACCGATGTCGACATCGTCGCCCACACGGCGATCGTGTCCGAATTCCTCACCGGCCTTGTCGAAGCATTCGGCGTATCCGGCCAGGTTGAGTCCGAATCGATCGACGAGGACACGGTCGAAATCCGTATCGATGGTCAGGACCTCGGCATTCTTGTCGGACCGAAGGGAAACACCCTCGCCGCAATTCAGGAACTGTCCCGAACGGTCGTGCACCGCAAGGTTCCGGGTCAGGCCGCCGGTCGTATCCGTCTCGACGTCGCCGGCTATCGCCAGCGTCGCCGTGAGGCCCTTGAGCGGTTCACGCAAAATGTGGCCGAAGACGTTCGTAGCGCAGGCGTACAGAAGGCTCTTGAGCCGATGAATGCTGCCGATCGCAAGGTCGTCCACGACACGGTGAACGAAATGGATGGCGTCTCCACGCTGTCCGAGGGCGACGAGCCCCGCCGACGAGTTGTGATCATTCCGGCCTGATCTGGCCGGTTCTTGTGTAGGTTCAATGGCCCCGCTACTAAGCGGGGCCATTGTTGTTTCCGGGCTCACTCGGAGGGAGGCGTTCATGGATTCGTCGACAGGTTTACAAATGGCCCTGAACCGGGCTCGCCGCCTCGGAGTACTCGGTCCTGGTCCCATCGAGGATCACATTTCGCACGCCGCCGGCTTCCTTGCGGCGCTCGAAGCAGTGCCCGTGGGTTCTGTCATTGTCGATCTTGGGTCCGGGGGCGGAATACCTGGTCTTGTGATCGCCGACGCCCGGCCGGATCTCCGCGTTGTTCTTCTCGACGCCCTTGAGCGTCGGGTTGCACTCCTCGAGGAAGCCGTCCAGGCGTTGGGCTGGGATGACCGGGTCATCGTCCTGCACGCTCGCGCCGAGAACGTGGGTCGTGATCCGGCCTGGCGGGGCACGGTCGACGCGGTTACGGCCAGGCTGTTTGGCCCGCCGGCGACCGTCGCTGAATGCGCGGCACCCTTGCTGCGTGTCGGCGGTGTTCTCATCGTGAGCGAACCCCCCGAGCAAACCGATCGCTGGCCTATTGAGGGCTTGGCGGAGTTTGGCCTTGAACCGGCCGATCAGTCCCCCGCCGGCATGCAGGTGCTGCGACAAAGTGAGCTGTGCCCGGAGAAGTATCCGAGGCGAGTGGGAATTCCGGCCAAACGCCCTCACTTCTGATCGATTTCCGGTGGCGGATTCGAACCCGGATGTTTCACGTGAAACATTCGGAGCACGCATTTCCGCGGGAATTCTTTGTGTTTCACGTGAAACACCCCAAACGATCCTTGACCCCAGTGGCGAAGGGGGGCAGGATGGCAAACACTCGCCAGAGAGCCCATTGGGTCCTTGTGGCGCTCCGCGGTTCGCCCGCCTGAGTTCGAGTTGGGATGCATGACACCTGAAGATGCAGTATCTGAGTCTGATTCCGCTGTTTCAGCGGTAAAACTTCCGGCCAATCTGATGGAAGTGGGGGCAGTCGTCGAAGGCGGCAAGCCGATTTCCTCCGGCCGGGAGCTTCCGCGAGTCATTGCCGTCGCCAACCAGAAGGGCGGCGTGGGAAAAACCACCACTGCCGTGAACCTCAGCGCCTGCCTGGCCGAACTGGGCTACCGGACGTTGGTTATCGATCTGGATCCGCAGGGCAACGCCTCGACGGGCCTCGGCATTGATCCCCGGGCGCTCGATGTATCGATGTACGACGTGCTGCTGCAGGATCTCCCTCTCGAGGACTGCGTCGAGGGAACCGCGGTCAAGAATCTCTTCATCGCTCCCGCCAGCCTTGATCTGGCCGGGGCCGAGATCGAACTCGTCCCGGCATTCAGTCGTGAACTGAAACTCCGCACGGCCATCAACTCCGTCAAGGACGATTACGACTTCGTCCTGATCGACTGCCCACCGTCTCTCGGGCTCCTCACGGTCAATGCTCTGGCCGCCGCCACCGAAGTCTTAGTTCCTATCCAGTGTGAGTACTACGCCCTCGAAGGACTGGGGCAGTTGATCCGCAACGTGGACCTGGTCCAGCGGAGCCTGAACCCAGCGCTCGAGGTGAGTGCCATCGTGCTCGTCATGTACGACGCCCGCACCAAGCTCGCCGATCAGGTGGCAATGAATGTCCGCGAGCACTTCGGCGAGAAGGTTTGTCGCCAGGTCGTGCCCCGGACCGTACGATTGTCGGAGGCTCCGTCATTCGGACAGCCGATCATTATTTTCGATCCGAGCAGCCGAGGCGCCATCGCCTATCGGCAATTGGCCAAGGAGGTAAGTGGTGGGACGCCGCAGCGGGTTGGGTAAAGGCTTGGGATCATTGATCCCGACCACGGAACGATTGCAGGACAGCGAGGCGCAACTTCGCGAACTCCCGATCTCGGAGATCATCGCGAATACCTATCAGCCGCGGAGCTACTTCGATGAAGAGGCGCTGACCAGCCTCACCAGTTCGATTCAGGCGGTCGGCGTGCTTCAGCCGATTCTTGTCCGCGAGGTGGGCCCTCAGCAGTACGAACTGATTGCGGGGGAGCGGCGCTGGCGAGCGGCGCGTCGCGCTGGTCTTCAGACCATTCCGGCGATTGTTCGCCCCACCGAGAATGTCTCGTCCCTTGAGCAGGCACTTGTCGAGAACCTTCATCGCGAGGACCTCGGCGTTCTCGAAGAGGCCAGTGCCTATCAGCAGCTAGTTGAGGAATTTGGCCACACCCAGGACGAGGTGGCCAAGCGGGTCGGAAAGAGCCGCTCGGCGGTATCCAACACCATGCGGCTGCTGCAACTGTCTCCGGGTATCCAGAAGATGCTCAACGATGGTCAGTTGTCGGCGGGCCACGCCCGAGCCTTGCTGGGAACCCCGGATCGGGCGTTCCAGGAGGCGTTGGCCAAGGACGCGGTCAAGGAGAGTCTCACGGTCCGCGATGTTGAGGAACGGGTTCGACTCCATGACGGCGACGAGTCCCGGACGGAGTTCCCGGAGACCGGAAAGCCGGGCTCCAGGGTTCCGACGATGCGCCCGGCCGCTCTGCTCGAACTCGAGAACCGACTTTCGGAGCAGTTCGATACGAAGGTTCAGGTCACGATGGGAGCGAAGCGAGGGCGGATCGCGATCGACTTCGCGACCCTCGAAGATCTCGAACGCATCTATCGAGTTATCGTCGATGGACCGGAGTCCAGCGACTAATTCGGGTCTCGACTATGGACCGAAACTGTTGGTTGAGGTAGCCCACAGCCTGTGGAGAAACCTGTGGTCAACCTAACGGGGCGCGGCAAGTCACCGTTTCGCCGCCAACTCTCTACCTGTCTCCGGGTGAGGTGTGCCCGGTCCGCTGCTCAGCCCTGAAGGAAAGGGCGAAGATCGTCGAGGAGCTGGCCTTTGCCTTTGGCTCCGACGATTCGGGCCGACTCTTGACCGTCTTTAAAGACGATCATGGTCGGGATGCTCATGACGCCGTAACGGCGAGCAATGTCGGGGTTGTCATCGACATTGAGCTTGGCGACCTTGAGGACGCCAACCTGTTCGCCAGCGATCTCTTCGAGGATCGGAGCGATCATCTTGCAGGGACCACACCATTCGGCCCAGAAATCAACCACGACCGGTTCGGTAGACGAACCAATCTGCTCGTCGAATGTGGCGTCGGACAGTGTGGCGATGTTTTCAGACATGATCCCTCATTCAGGGCCGGTGGATACCCTCACGATAGCGGGGACAACGGGCAGGGAGACGCAACTACGAAAAGCGAAAGAGCGAACCCATCGAGATGCATGATTATTCATTTCGATGGGTACGGGTGCACGGGGCGATCAGAGATCACAACGATGGTTTAGTGACTTCCCTGGCTTTCCAGCCAGCGTTCGGCGTCGATAGCGGCCATACAACCGGAACCGGCGGCTGTAATTGCCTGTCGGTACACATGGTCCTGGACATCGCCACAAGCGAAAACGCCTTCGACGTTGGTGTGAGAACCGGCGTGGGTGAGCAGATAGCCGTTGTCCTCGAGGTCGAGTTGGCCGACGAAGAGATCGGTATTCGGGCGATGTCCGATGGCGACGAAGACGCCGGTGACGGCGAGTTCTCGCTCGGCACCGGTGGCCGTGTCGACGAGTGTCATGCCAGAGACGGTCTGTTCGCCGTGAATGGCCGAGACGCCGGAGTTCCACTCGAACCGGATCTTTTCGTTGGCGAAGGCCCGATCCTGCATGATCTTGGAGGCCCGCAGTTCGTCGCGGCGATGAACGATGGTGACGGTCTTCGCGAACTTGGTGAGGAACAACGCCTCTTCGAGAGCGGAATCGCCACCACCGACGACCGCGATGTCGTGGTCGCGGAAGAAGAATCCGTCACACGTGGCACAGGTTGAGAGCCCGTGACCCAGGAGACGGGCTTCTTCGGGAAGTCCCAGCATGAGCGACTGGGCACCAGTCGAAACGATGACGGATTTTGCCCGATGGGTGGGCTCGGGGGCAGTCGGATCGCCGATCCACACGCCAAACGGCGAACTCGAGAGGTCCACCCGGCTGACCTTGTTGGTGAGCACCTCGGTCCCGAAGCGAAGGGCCTGCTCACGAAAGCGACCCATGAGTTCGGGACCCATGATGCCGTCGGGCCAACCGGGGAAGTTCTCGACCTCAGTCGTGAGCATCAACTGGCCGCCCGGTTGATCGCTGGTCGAGGACAGTTCGCCTTCGATGAGCAAGGGTTCGAGATTGGCACGGGCGGTGTAAATGGCGGCGGTGAGGCCGGCAGGACCCGATCCAATGATGATTACGTTTCGGACGTCGGACGATTCAGACATGAGGACTCCGGGGGGAACGATGATGAGTGGTGCGGAAAATGGATTAGCGCTTCGGAGAATTCCGAGCCGGCGGAAGGCTTTGATTGCGCCGACGGAAAACAACGGCTCCGACGGCCACGAAAACGATTCCGAGGATGAGGTAGGGGAGCCAGACGCTCGAAGGAAGGATCCGGTCGAGAAGCCGGACGGTCCCGATGATGGCGAGAACGGCGGCGACGGAGCCAATGGTTCCTATGAAAACGCCGAAAACAAGGGCTCGAGCAGCGACGATGAGCGGGCCGGTGGTTCGATCCCGCACGGTCTCCACGACTGTGACGATCGTGTCGGCGGCCTGCGATGGCCAGTCACCCGAACTGCGTTTCGAACTGGGTCTGGACGGGGGAGTCACGCTCGCTTGTGTGTCATCGGGCCCGAACGTCTCCATGGGTGGAAACCCTACCTGTCGACACGACGCCTTATCCCGATTGATTCGAAGTCTGGGTGATGGCGTGTGCCGATTCCGACGAGAACAACGTCTCCCCGAGTTCGGTCCCGGCGACAAGGAGTGCGAGCAACAGTAGAACGAGAACGATCACGACGAACAGCACCAATCCGTATCGGCCTCGGCGACGAACGCGCCGACGAACGGTGGGTGCCGCGGCCGGTTCCGGATCGAACAGGTGGCCGAAAAGGTCGTCACGATCGACGGCAATTGTGGAATCGGCAGAACTTGTTGACGTGATCGAACCATCGAGAGCGGCAGCCAGAAGGGCGGCGCGGAAATCATCTGCGCTTTGGAACCGGACCGCCGCGACGCGTTCGAGTGATCGAACGATGGCGCGGTCGAGGTCGACGGGAACACCGTCGACGATTGTCGATGGTTGGGGGGCGTCGCGGTGCAATCGGGCGAGAGCGAGCGCCGCGGGATTGTCGGCGAGGAAGGGCGGTTGGCCGCAAAGTGCCTCGTAGAGCACGGCACCGAGCGCATAAATGTCGGCTCGACCGTCGATGGGGCCGCCCTCAACTTGCTCGGGCGCAAGGTACTTAACCGTGCCAAGTAACTGCGATGTGCGGGTCGAATCGACATCGCCGAGGACCTTGGCGATGCCGAAATCGGTCACCAGGACCCGTCCGTCATCGGATAGGAGGATGTTGGCCGGTTTGATGTCGCGGTGGATGATTCCTGCCCGATGTGCGCATGAAAGGGCGGACGCCACCTCGGCGCCGATGTGAACGACTTCGACCGGTTCGAGGCGCCCGCGTTCGTCGAGATAGTCGCGCAGAGTTCGACCCCGAACGAGTTCCATGACGAGCGCTTCGACGCCATCGTCATGGCAGGTGTCGAAGATGGCGACGATCGAGGGATGGGCGAGGCGGGCCGAGGCCACCGCTTCGGCGTGGAAGCGGGATCGCATCGCGGGATCGTCGGCGATATGGGAGTGGAGGATCTTCACTGCAACTTGGCGGCCGAGAACCTCGTCGGTCGCCGACCAAACCTCGGCCATTCCGCCGCTGGCGATGTGGGTGTCGAGTCGATAGCGACCAGCCAGCACCCTCGTTTCACGAGGGGGTTGAGACGCGTTCACCGCTGTCGTCGTCGACGCGTCATTGCGAACGCAGGTAACACATGCCGATGACGCCGGGGCCCCCGTGGGTCCCGATGACGGCACCGATCTTGCCGACTCGGATCGAGGAACGCGGATAGCGAGATTCGATCAAGGTCAGGAACTCGTCGATGTCATCGGCCTCGCCGTGGAGGATCGACAGTTTCTCGACGCTTTCCTCTGCGAAGAGTTGATCCCGCATCCATTCGAGTGAGCGCTTTCGGGTGCGTTGCTTACCCGCTTCTTCGACCGATCCATCGACAATCCGGATGATGGGTTTCACGGAAAGCATGGACCCGAGCAGGGCTTTCGCGCTGCCGATCCGCCCGCCCTTCTTGAGATTGTCGAGCGTATTCAGGCCCCCGTAGATCTCGGACCGGGGAATCATCGCCTCGACGAGTTGCTGGATTTCGTCGGCCGATCCGCCCGCCTTAGCCGCGCCTGCGGCGTCAAGCACCATGGTGCCGAGCCCTCCGGTGAGCGAGAGGCTGTCGATAACCCGGACATCGAATTCGTCCTTCATGGACGCGGCGGCGTTTCGAGCGGACTGGACGGTCGCCGACAACTCGCCGGAAAGATTGATGCAGACAACGGCGGTTGCACCGGCGTCCTTCGCAGCGCGGAACTCTTGCTCGAATCGACCGGGTGACGGCGCCGCTGTTTCGGGGAGGAGCCCGGTGCTAGCCATCTTTTCGTAGAAGGCCTCGACGCTGAGCTCCTCGCGGTCGATGAACTCCTCGGATCCGAATCGGATGCTCAGCGGCACTACGCCGATGCCCCATGCGGTTGTGTCGGCCTCTGAAAGATCGCACGAACTGTCCGTGACGATATGGACTCCGGTCATTGATCCCCCGCGTGTTGAGTGTGACGTGGAGCGTACTAACCGGTCGGGGTGTTCTCGGGGAACTCTGCGGTGGCCGGCATCAGGTTTTCGGGTCGACGCGATGTTCGGAAGTGTCTGATCCACCACAGGAGAAGGAACAATCCGGCGCCAAGCGAGATGACGAGTCCAAGGCCGGAGACAGAGGTGGAACGCACGGTGAAGCGCGTTGTCGCGATTGGGATGGCATTGTCCACGCTCCGGATCGTGACGTCGAGCGGAAAGGCTCCTGACGCTTTTGTCGTTACGGCGACATCGATTCGAGTAGTCGTGGCCGGCTCGAGTTCCTGTTCGATAACAGTTCCATCAGGGAAATCGAGTTTTGGACTGTTGAACACGATGCGAACACGGGCACGGACAGTCAGGCGGTTTTCAATCGTGAGGGGGATGAGCCCGGAACTTGAGGTGAATGTCACCACCTGCTCGGCAGGGACGACGATCTGCGAGGTGATGAGTGACGCCTGGGTCGACGCGTGGGCGAGCATCCCTCCCTGCTCATCTCCGTTGAGCGTTGCGCTTCCGGACGAAAAGATGGTGGCCGCGATCGGGTCGACCAGTTCGGGTGAATCGGGGATCATCGAACGAACGCCATTGAGCAGTTGGTTAGCTGCGAGCAATTGGTCTGGGTACCGACCAAGGGAATTGGGTTGATCCGATTCGAAGGTGCGCACGAGCGTGGTCCTGCGCCCGTTTGTCGTTCCGAGGGCGGCGTCGGTTGCGAGAAACAGGTCGCTGGCAGTGACGGGCGAGATCATGGGAGCGCCGGGTGCCCCGCTTGCTGCTCCACTCGAATCGGCCAGTCCGGCCAGAAAAGCGTTGAGCGCGGCGGGGTCAGAATTATCGGGAACGACGATCGCAATACCGCGGGCCGGTCCTTGTTGTTCGAGGTGCAGCATCGCTAGTTGGGCGAGAGCGATGTGGCCGGCCAGAACGGGGTTCGCGGTGCTGGTAAGCGTCGCGGCGATCTGGGAATCCGACGCGATTGCCTTAAGGAGATCACCGGAACCGGTCCGCACGTCGAAGCGTTGGGTGAGTGTTGCGTCGTTAGAACGATCGTTGAGCGGGTCGAGTCGATCGGACGGAACGAACACCGATTCGACGCCGTTTCCGCGGAGCACTCCGAGCGCATCGGGCGTAACGGATGGATCAAGAAACGCAATCCGTCCATCAGGAGCGGATCCCAGTAGCGCAGCCGTGGTGGCGGCACCGCCGGCAAGTTGTGCGCTGAAGCCCGGGACCATGTTTGCCGCGACCCATGATCCGGTGGGTATCGGCGCGAAGGCGGACCCGAGAAGTTGATGGCCAGGGATAGGTACGCGCAGCGGAGCAAGGGGATCATCAGCGTTCGTTCGCGACGCCAGAAGTTGGAGTGTTTGGGGTGAAGGGAGGGTTGTAAGGCGAACAGTGGGGTATGCGCCGACGACGGCAATGCGGCGGGCCGCAGTTTTGGCCGCCGAGTCATCGACATACGGACTTCCGTCGAGTGCGATGGCGACGGGAGCTTCGAGACGAACAACCGCGCCGACCGCAAGAGTCGGTGCGGAAGATGGTGTGGCCCCGAGCCTTACGAGATGCGTGACGAGGCGACCACGGTTCTCGCCGTTGGGCCCGGTGGCCCGAATGGCGACGGGGTACACGCCCGCCTCGAAAAGGACGAGACCGTTCGCAGGCGCAGGATAGGCACCTCGCAGTGGAACCGCGACGGTGAGCCGACCGGTTGATCCGGGGTCGAGTTCCGAGCGGTTGCGTTGTGGCGTGGAGAACAGCACGCCCCCGAGTTGGTTGCCGCGGGCGGTCTGAAGGAGTTGATCCCGGGTCGAAACGGGGCTGTGAACGTTGAGCGAAAACGTCGTGTCTGGAGCGGCACTCGCAGCGGTGAACGAAACGGTGAACGTTCCGGCGGGGCCGACCCAACTGGACTGCTCGACAATCGTGAATGTCTCTGCCGCTGATTGGGTCTGCGCGTCTCTTGTCTGAGCTGAACCGGACAGCGGGAAGATAAACGAACCCGCGGTCACCAGACAGAGCAGTGCCGCGAGAACAACGAACGGCCGCCGGAACCGGATGCTCATGGCTCGACCCGCTGCTCGAAATCGAGACGGAGGACAGCGAGCCCCGATGGTTCAGGAATGAATCCGAGATGGCGGTAAAGGGCAAGGGCCCGGGTGTTGATCTCTTGGGTGTTCACGAGCACGGTGGAGCATTGTCGTCTGTGGCACCAGCCCAAGGCATCACCAATAAGCGCGGTGCCGATTCCCCGGCCGTGGACGGAGGGATCGACAGCGAGACGCTGTAGGTAACCAACCGTGCCGGCCCGGCCGGTGATGTGATAGCCGACGATCCGGTGACGGAGTGTCGCTACTCGGAAGCGGGAATGAGGAGTGGCGATTCGGGCGTCGAGAAGACTTATCTGATCGAACTTCCAGAACGAATCGAAGGCTCGCCCATCAACGTCGAGAACATCGGGGATATCGGAGTTTCGGCCTCGACGAAGGTGAATCCCGTCGACGCGCGTGCCCGGAATCTCGCGGTTCTGGTGACGGAGGAGATGGAGTCGCTCGTGTTCGACAAAGCCAACGTCAAGAAAAGGAGATTGTTCAGCCGGGGTCATGGCTGGCGTGAGGACTGCGGCGAAACCGCCCGAGCGAATGCCTTCCAGGGCGCGTTGGAGCCCCCGGATTGTCGGTGTCTGACCGGGGGACGGACTCAGAAAGGCGATCGATGGATCACCCTTCCATGGCCGTACCCGCAGTCGATCAGCACCGTCGGTGATGGTGTTCGGTCGTCGCATGTTGATGGGAGGAGACTACGACCACGCTGGCCCCGATAGCCTCCACGCCCGTGATACCTGATCGACTTTTGCCCGTGCTCGAGCGCACTGCGCCGCTCGCCGAACGGTTCACCGCGGCCGGGTATCGGCTGTACCTCGTGGGGGGCGTGGTCAGGGATCTGCTTTTGGATCGGGACATGAGTTCCGGACGTGACATCGACCTCACGACGGACGCCCTTCCCGCCGAGGTCAAGAAACTCGTGGCGGGCTGGGCCGACTCGGTGTGGTCGCAAGGGGAGCGGTTCGGAACCATCGGGTGCCAGACCGACGGATGGACATTTGAGATCACCACCCATCGGGCCGATGCTTACGATCCGGATTCCCGCAAGCCCGATGTCGTCTTCTCGGATCAGATCGAAGCGGATCTCTCCCGACGCGATTTCACCGTCAACGCAATGGCGCTCTCGTTGCCGGATCCGGTCCTGATCGATCCTTACAACGGAGCGGCCGATCTGGCCGCTGGTCGCTTGCGGACACCACTGTCGCCGCAGGAATCGTTCTCCGATGATCCACTTCGGATGCTGCGTGCCGCGCGGTTCATCGCTGGGTACGGACTCGAACCGGATCCGGAACTGGTTGTCGCCGTGAAGGCGATGGCTGATCGTCTCAAGATCGTCTCGGCCGAGCGGATTCGAGACGAGTTCGACAAACTGATGGTCGTCGAGGATCCGTCGCCGGGCCTGTGGTTTCTCGCCGATACGGGGCTCATGGATCAGTTTCTTCCCGAGTTCTCGCGCATGCGTCTCGAGCAGGATCCGATCCATCGCCACAAAGACGTCTTGACGCACACGATCGCAGTCGTCGCGAAGACTCGCCCGGACCGACTCGTTCGTCTGAGCGCGCTCTATCACGACGTCGGCAAGCCGCGGACCCGAGCAATCACTGACGGTGGTGTCTCGTTCCACCATCACGAAGTGGTCGGCGCCCGGATGACGCGTGAGCGGATGAAGGCACTGAAATATTCCACTGACGATGTCGAGCGCGTGAGTCGCTTGGTCTTTCTTCATCTCCGATTCCATACCTACAAGATGGGTTGGACGGATTCGGCGGTGCGGCGGTTCGTTCGCGATGCCGACGATCTGCTTCCGGAGTTGATTGAACTCACTCGTTGCGACTGCACGACTCGCAACGAACGCAAAGCCCGTGAACTCTCACTCCGTATGGATGAACTCGAAGCACGCGTTGCGGAGTTGCAAGCAAACGAGGAACTCAGGGCGATGCGTCCGGATCTCGATGGCAATCAAGTGATGACTCATCTCAACCTGGGTCCTGGACGCGACGTAGGGAACGCTCTCGACTTCCTCCTCGAACTGAGGCTGGAAGAAGGTCAGTTGGGTGAAGAAGAGGCGACTCGTCGACTCGATGCCTGGTGGGCGGAGCGACAGGCGAAGGGCTAAACGCCTTCTTTTTTGCCCCGCATGATGAGTGTCGGCGGAACGGCGCGCATTGCTTCGGCCCAGAACGACGAAGGTTGCGCACTCTTCTCGCCGATCGGTTCGAGCAGCGCGTCGACCCGGAAGTTGGCCCGTCCGAACGATGAAAACAGATCGGCGATCGAGCGCGGGTACACCGTCGCGTCTCCCGCTTTGCGCGGCGACCGGTCGGTGTAGGCGCGGTTGAAACGGACCGAACCCGGAACCGATTCGTCGAGGGCGACGTACGCGGGGTGTGGGAACGAGCACACGAAATGCGATCCGGTGTGAAGAACGCGGTTCACCTGACGTAGGACTCGATCGACGTCGTCGATCCGACTCATTTCGTACACCGAGAGGGCAACGTCGATCGTGTCGGCGCGCACGAAGGCCAGCTCCGCGAGATCGCCGTGATGAAGTTCGAGCTTCACCTCGTTGGCATCGGCAAGGACTCTGGTGGCCTCGATGTTCTCGATGTTGGAATCGACGCAGATAACTCGTGCGCCTTGGAGCGCGAGGGCGACTGCCACATGACCGCGGGCGAGCCCGAGCACAAGGATGCGCCGTCCCTCGCCGGTACCAAGGAGACGGAACGTCGACTCGTTGGGGATGTCGGGTCCGTAGGTGACGACATCGAGAGGAAGTGGCATCGCGCCCGGAAAGGCGGCGGGAGATGGTCGATTGCTGTGCATTGATCCGAAGTCGCTCACGTTTCCAGTCTCCCCCGGTTGCAATCCCATCCGGTGGACCGATTCCGATTGCGGTTCTTTCTCCGGATGGTCTCGCTAGCCTCTCCGTCTGTGAGTTTCAGTCAGAGTTCGTTGCGTGGAGCGGGGTCAAGTGCCCCAGGCGAGATCGACTACCGGCTCGCGCGCCAACATCTCATTTCTGAGTATCGCAAAGGGCGTCTGGCGCAGCACGAAGTCTGCGATGCCCATCCCGAACTGATGCGGGCGGCCCGGGAGGTGGCCAAACCCACCACCGAGGCCTGTCCGATCTGCGACGCCGGAACTCTCGTCTTGGTCTCGTATGTGTTCGGCCCGCGGTTGCCGAGCCATGGTCGTTGCGTAACCTCGGCGAAGGAACTCAAAAGCTTTGCGAAGAGCAAAGACGAGTTCGCTTGTTATGTGGTCGAGGTTTGCCCTAGTTGCCGCTGGAACCATCTCGCCCGCACCTTTCTGTTGAATCCGGCCAATTCGGCCTGACTCTCACTCCCCCAACATGGCCCCCAACTCCTCCGGTAAAACCGGCTCCCGATCCCCGTTAGGGGCGAAGCGAGTGGCCCGCGCCTCAAAGCGAACGGGCCGGAAGGCCAATGGCGCACGAGCGTCGCTGTTGTGGCGGATGCGCCGACCCCTATTCGCCGCAGGTGTAGTCAGCGTGCTCGTGTTGACCGGCGTTGGCTACCTGTTCACCCAGGTTCCGCTGCCCGACAAGGATCCGCCCCAACTCCAGACCACGTTCATGTGTGCGTCCGATGTCCGCGCGGGTTGTACCGCCGAAAACTCCATCGCCCAACTCTCGGGAGGTGTTGATCGCATCACGGTCACCTATGAACAGATCCCCGCCGTCCTGATCGAGGCGGTGCTCTCGGCTGAGGACCGAACGTTCTACGACCATGGGGGCGTGGACCCGACCGGCATCGTGCGGGCACTGTGGGCAAACGTCCAGAACCAGGGTGTGTCGCAGGGCGGTTCGACGATCACTCAGCAGTACGTGAAGAACGTCTACCTCACGCAAGAGCGGACGCTTACTCGCAAGATCAAGGAAGCGGCTCTGGCCGTCAAGGTCGAACGGGAGCTTCCGAAGCAGGAGATCCTCACCCGTTACTTGAACACGATTTACTTGGGTCGCGGGGCCTATGGCGTCGAGGCGGCGTCACGCGCCTACTTCGGCAAGGACGTCGGCGAAATCACCTTGCCCGAGGCCGCCTATCTGGCTGGTCTTATCAGGGCCCCCGAAACCGCCGACGCGCAGTTGCCGGCCACGAGCACCAAGGCCGGTTCCAATCGCGCCACGGCCACCCAGCGCCGCAACTCGGTCTTGCGGGCAATGGTCGAGACCGGAGCGATTACGCAGGCTGCGTACGACGAGGCATCGGTCGCGGGATGGGACAACGTCCTTGTTCGTAGCGACCGGAAGAACTTCGGTGACGTATCCCATCCCGAGTGGGGCACCGAGTACTTCGTCGACTACGTGCGGCACTGGCTTACGACCAAGGGCGGTTTCACCGACGCACAGGTTTACGGCGGGGGCTTGCGTGTGTACACGACCATCGACATGGAAGATCAGGGCGCGGCCGCCGAGGCCATCAAGTCGACACTGAACCAGCCGAATGATCCGGCATCAGCTCTCGTGTCGATCGATGACGTAGGTGCGGTGCGCGCCATGATCGGCGGGCTCGACTTCAACGGCGATGGGAAATACTCGAAGGTGAATCTCGCGGTCGGCGCCGAGGGCGGCGGAGCAGGTCGACAGGCCGGGTCGGCATTCAAAGCGTTCACTCTGGCCGAGGCAATGAATCAGGGAATTCCGCTGAGCAGGAGTTATGAGTCGCCAGCCCGGATTGTGATCCCGAAGGTCGACGCCGGCAAGGACTGGAGCGTGGGCAATTACGCCGACGCAGGACTCGGCAGTCTTGACATCACCGAGGCGACGATGCGTTCCTCCAACACCGCCTATGCGCAGATCATGATGGATGTCGGACCTCAGAACGTCGCGGCGCTTGCCCGGGAGATGGGGATCACCAGCGAACTCAATCCGGTGCCCGCGCTCACCTTGGGAACAAGCGAGGTTTCCGTCCTCGACATGGCGTCGGGTTATTCAACGCTCGCTGATAAGGGTGAGCACATCACTCCTTCGGTAGTCACGAAAGTGACTGACGCCAAGGGCAATGTCCTTTACGAGAACAAGATCACGCGCAAGCGGGTGCTCGACGAGAAGACCGTCCAGAAGGTCGACTGGGCGCTCAATCAGGTCGTCGAGGGCGGAACGGCCACCGGCGCGAAGTTCGGTCAGCCGGCGGCCGGCAAAACCGGGACCACCGAGAACTATCGCGATGCATGGTTTGCCGGGTTCACCTGCAAGCTTACGACGGTCGTTTGGGTCGGCTATCCCGACGGCAGCTTCATGAAATCAGTTCACGGCATGTCGGTAACTGGCGGATCGTTCCCCGCGACTATCTGGCGCAAGTACATGACGGAGGCCACGCAAGGGCTCACGTCGTGTCCGTTCGTACAACCCGAGTTCGAGGCCGATACCGACCCGAACGACACGGCAGTGACGTCGACGACCGTTGCCCCCTCGACTACGTCAACGACTAGGCCCCGACCTTCGACGACGACCACCGGACCGTCGACCACGACGAGCACCAGGCCTCCGAGGACCACCACAACGTCGACCACTTCCACGACCACTTCGATGGTGCCCTGAGTCACGTCGGACGTCTTTGCTGCCACCCGCGGGTGGTACTAGCGTTTCAGTTGATCCGCCGGTAGCCGAGGGGCACTGGACGGTGAGGAGGCTTCGATGAGCGCACGTTTGACTGTGCCTTCGGTGCAGGGCCGAAAGGTCCGCCGAGGGGATGTTCCGCTGGTTATGGTCACCGCCTACGACGCTCCTGGCGCACGTATGGCCGATGCTGCTGGCATCGACATGATCCTCGTTGGCGACTCCGTCGCGATGGTTGTTCTCGGCTACGACGACACGCTTCAAGTCACCGTTGACGACATGGTGCATCACACTGCGGCCGTGGCTCGCGCTAAGCCGTCGTCACTGATCGTGGCTGACATGCCTTGGATGAGTTATCACGTGTCGGTCGAGGAGACCGTGCACAATGCCGCTCGCTTGATCCGTGCCGGCGCACAGGCCGTGAAACTCGAGGGAGGCCGAAAGCGCCTCCCGATGATCGAGGCATTGATCGACGCCGAAATCCCGGTGATGGGCCACATCGGCCTCACCCCTCAGTCAGTTAATGCCATGGGCGGATTCAAGGTGCAGGGTCGCGAGCACGACGCGGCTATGGCTCTCGCTGACGACGCGAAGGCACTCGCTCACGCCGGATGTTTCTCGATCGTGATTGAGGGTGTCCCGGATGTCGTGGGACAACTGATCACCGATTCGATTGATGTGCCCACGGTGGGCATTGGCGCCGGTTCCGGCTGCGACGGTCAGGTTCTCGTGTTCCACGACGTGCTCGGAATCGAAGATCGAGTCCTACCCAAGTTTGTTCGCCGCTACGCCGATCTCGGAGCTGACGGCGTTCGAGCACTAGGCGCATATGCCGATGATGTTCGCACCGGTCGGTTCCCGTCGGCTGCCGAGAGCTATCACGTGAAGACTCCGGCCACCGAGACGCTCGGCCTGTACGGCAGTCCGACCACCCTGGGGTGAAGTCAAAGGCGTCGGCCCTCATTCTGGTTCTGGGCCTGCTCGTTGGACTTGCTGCGTGCGGTTCGTCGGATGGGTCGGCCACCGATGATCGGGTCGATGATTCAGGAGTCGACAAATCAGGATCAGTGCTGCCGGCGTCTGAACTGGTTGCTCCCGAGGGTTTCCGTGCTGTCACGCTGATTGTCACCCGACCAGACGGGACGGTGATGTATCTGTGCGTGTGGCTGGCTGACTCCCAGGAATTGCGCAACAGAGGATTGATGAGGATCACCGATCCCGATCTCGGGGGCAAGGCGGGCATGGTCTTCCGGTTCGATACCGATACGACCGCAGGGTTCTGGATGAAGGACACGTTGTTGCCCTTGTCGATCGCCTGGTTCGATGGCGATGGAGACTTCGTCTCGAGCACCTCGATGGAGCCGTGTCCCGCCGATTTGAAATCGTGCCCGAGTTATCCGCCCGCCGGCCCGTATCGACTGGCGTTGGAAACGATGAAGGGGCGCCTGACCGAATTGGGGCTGGAACCGGGATCGCGGGTCGAACTCGGCGATTCCTGCTGAATTGGGCCAAACCGCTCTTGGGGAAAACCACTCGGGTCCGGTAGGGTTCGCAGTTCCAATTTAGTAGCCCTGCCCCGTGCGTACGGGGCCCCGACATCCCAGGGGGATGTGGGTCCAGAGGGAGGTCTGACTCGTTATGCGAGTTTATGAACTCATGATCATTTTTGACGGCGATGTCGAAGACAACGCAGTCAACGAACATCTCGCGAATGTCGGTCGACTTGTTGAAGTCGGCGGCGGCAAGATCGCCAAGACTGAACGTTGGGGTCGTCGGCGTTTCGCTTACGAGATCAACCACAAGTGGGAAGGCATCTACGTCGTTCTCGAAATCGTGACCGAAGGTCGCGATCTTCACGAGGTCGAGCGTGTGCTGCATCTCGCGGACGATGTTGTCCGCCACAAGACCATGCGTCTGCCGGACAAAGAAGCTGCGCGTCGTGGCCTCATCGGCGAGACGGTCCCGGCTCAGGCCGGGTAGCGCCCAAGGAGAATCCGATGGCGAATGGAAACAACGTCACAGTCGTAGGCAACTGCACCCGGGATCCCGAACTGCGTTTCACCGCAGGCGGGCAAGCGGTGGCCTCGTTTGGCCTCGCAGTGAACCGACGCTGGCAGAACCGCCAGACCAATGAATGGGAAGAAGCAGTTTCGTTCTTCGATGTCACCTGTTGGGCTCAACTCGCGGAAAACGTGGCTGAGTCGATCACCAAGGGCAGCCGTCTCATTGTGAGTGGTCGTCTCGACCAACGTTCCTGGGAGACCCAGGACGGCGACAAGCGTTCGAAGATTGAAATCGTGGCCGACGAAGTCGGCCCGAGCCTGACCTATGCCACCGCGCAGGTCGTCCGCAACGAACGCCGTGAAGGCTTCGATGGCGGAAAGAGCAGCGGCGGCGGCGGAGGCGGCGGATCACGTCCCGCACCGTCCAACAATTCCCCAGCTGGTTATGACGACGAGGAGCCCTTCTGATGGCCAAGGCAGCCCCCAAGCGCGGAAAGAACAAAGACGCCGCGCGCCGCAGCAAGAAAAAGATCAGCCTGCTGACGCAGGAGAAGGTTGATTACGTCGATTACAAAGACGTCAACATGCTCCGTCGTTTCATGTCCGATCGAGCCAAGATCCGTGGTCGCCGAGTGAGCGGTAACGATTCCCAGCAGCAAAAGGAAATCGCCCGCGCCATTAAGAACGCACGCGAAATGGCGATCCTTCCCTACACGAACCGCGTCACCACTCAGCGTGGCGGCGGTCGTGACCGTGGAGACCGTGGAGAACGTGGTGATCGTGGCCTGCGCCTCGAGAACGCCGAGCTTCCGGATCGCCCGACCGGAGAAGAGATCGAAATGACTGCAGTCGAACTCGAGTTCGCAGGCGATGAGCTTGTGGCGGTCGAGATCGAGACCGAGACCGTGGAGGTCGCAGAGTGAAACTCCTACTTCGTTCCGACGTTGAGGGTGTGGGAAAGAAAGGGGACCTCGTTGAGGTCGCCGACGGTTTCGGCCGGAACTACCTGCTCCCCAAGGGCTTTGCCATCCTTGCCACCAAGGGTGTTGCCGCACAGGCCTCCTCGATGCGCCGATCACGCGACACGCGTGACGCCGTCGATCGTTCAGCCGCTGAAGAAATCGCTTCGAAGCTCGTTCCGGCGATCATTGCGATCTCGGCCCGAGCCAAGGGCGAAGGCGAATTGTTCGGTTCGGTGAGCATCACCGAGATCGTCGAAGCCGTGACCGCTCAGACGGGGATCGAACTCGATCGCCATCTGCTTGAGGTCGGCGAGCCGATCAAGACGACCGGAACGCACAGCGTTTCGGCTCGCCTTCATCCCGAGGTTCAGTTCCAGATCACGGTTGAAGTTTCAGCCGCCTGATCGTTGTTCTTTCGGACAATCTGTTTCTTCGAGGGGCCGGTTCCGCCGGCCCCTCGAAGCGTTTTGCGGTGCTGGTGGGATGCTCAGCGGATGCGAAATGGGGCCGATCGGACGCGTTTGCCCAGCGTGCGGCCATACCGAGGCCTCAAGATGTCCACAGAGTTTGACCGGGTTCACTGTCACACCCCATACCTATGGTGATGCCATGCGGCGCAAGGGATCTTCCTCGCGAGTTCTTCCACAGCCCTGCGTAGTTATCCCCACACAATCCACAGGTGTATCCCCCGAAAAAGAGGGGTTGTTCCCCTACCGATCCCCAGCCCACATGGGGAAGGATTCATGAGCCATGAGTTTCTCTGACGACGATTCCCGCAACTCCCGCCCGGCCAACGCCGGTCGGGTCCCGCCCCACAACCTCCAGGCTGAGGAGTCGCTCCTTGGCGCCATGTTGCTGTCCAAGGACGCAATCGCCGTGGCCTCCGAGATCCTCGATGCCGACAACTTCTACAAGCCCGCGCACGGACACATCTTCGAAGCGATCACGTCGTTGTCGGCCGCCGGCGAGCCTGCCGATCCGGTCACTGTCGCCGACGAACTGCGCCGGGCCGGCCTCCTCGATGCGATCGGCGGCCCCGCCACCCTCGTGACGCTCCAGGCCTCAACCCCAGCCATCTCCAACGCCGGCCGTTATGCCGCAATCATCGAGGAGCATGCCCTCCTCCGTCGCCTCATCGGTGTCGCCGGTGAAATCGCGGAGATGAGCTACGGGCTACCCGACGATGTCACCAAGACGGTTGATCACGCCGAGTCACTCGTGTTCGAGGTCGCACAGCGCCGGGTCACCGATTCGATGGCCCCGATCCATGATCTGCTGACCACCAATCTCGACCGACTCGAGATGCTCTACGACAAGGGCGATGCCATCACCGGCATGCCCACCGGATTCGCCGATCTCGATGATCTCCTCTCCGGACTCCAGCCCAATGCCCTCTATGTGGTCGGCGCCCGGCCGTCGATGGGCAAGACGGCGCTCGCTCTCGGCATCGCGTCCAATGCCGCCATCGAAGCCAACCGACCGGTTTTGGTGTTCTCGCTCGAAATGGGCCAACTGGAACTGACCCAACGCCTGCTGTGCTCCGAAGCCCGAGTCGATTCCCGCAAAGTCCGCAACGGCAATCTCAACGAGTCCGACTGGGGCAAGATCGCCCACGCCACCGGCCGTTTGGCCGAAGCACCGATCTGGATCGACGACAATCCGAATCTCACGATCATGGAGATCCGATCGAAGGCCCGCCGATTGCGCAGCCGCCTCGGCGATCTCGGTCTCGTGGTGGTCGATTACCTCCAGCTCATGACGGGCCGATCCAATGCCGAGAACCGTCAGGTCGAGGTCTCCGAAATCTCCCGAGGGCTCAAGATCCTTGCCCGCGAACTCGAATGTCCGGTGATTGCGCTGTCACAGCTTTCGCGTCAGCTCGAGATGCGCGCCGACAAGCGACCGATGCTCGCCGATCTACGCGAGTCGGGCTCGATCGAACAGGACGCCGACGTCGTCATGTTCATCTACCGCGACGATGTCTACAACCCGGACTCACCTGATCGCGGAACGGCCGAGATCCTCATCAGTAAGCATCGAAACGGCCCCACCGGTGTGGTGCGTCTGGCGTTCCTCGATCACTACACAAAGTTCGCCAACATGGCGAAGGGCACCTAGCGCTCGTTGCGATCGGGCGCGGCTCCCTCAGCAGCAGCCTTGTTCTTCGGTCTTGCGGCCGAGTGAAACCGGTTCTGCTTGCGCCGGCGCGCAGCACATGGCGTTGTCATCAGACGTCTCGTCGGACATCTGATCGGAATCACCGGTCTTGACGTACCACTCCCATTTGAGCGCATCGGGATCAGTCACCCAGGTCTCGACCTTGGTGGCATAGCAGCAGATCGTGTCGTCGATGCCGGTGGTGGTTAGTCCATCACCGGTCAACCGAGCCTCGGCTGCCTCGACCTCGGCCGCGTTGTCGGTTTCGACGCCGAGATGATTGATTGTTCCGCCCTCGGCTCCCTCAAACAGCACGAGCTTGAGCGGTGGATTGGCGATCGCGAAGTTGGCGTAACCCGGCTTGCGTTTGATCGGCTCCGTGGCGAAGAGCTTCGAATAGAACTCGACGGCTTCGTCGATGTTCGAAACATTGAGGGCAAGCTGCAAGCGGGACATGGTTTCCTCCGGGAACTGACATCGACGACTATCGATGTCTTCACGATACTGCGGACGAGGGAGTGCGCGTGTCGGTAGGGTCTCGCCATGGCTAGCGACTTTCAGATGAAGACGATGAACAAGGTCCACGGTTCGATGCTCAAGTTGAGCGGCGGTCGTCTCGGCTGGCACATGTACGGCATGCCGGTTGTCGAACTGACGACGATCGGCCGGAAGTCCGGTCAGCCCCGCACCTCGTTGCTCACGTCACCAGTTCAGAACGGCGACGCCTTTGTGATCGTGGCGTCGCGTGGCGGAGACGACATCAACCCGGCGTGGTTCCTCAATCTTCAAACGAACCCCGAGGTCACGGTGAAGTCGGGGCGACGTCCGGCGACGACGATGCGCGCTCGGATCGCCGACGGCGCCGAACGCGACGAATTGTGGCATCGGATCATGGCCTACAAGCCCCATTACGGCGGCTACCAGAAGAAGACCTCGCGGGTGATCCCGCTGGTTGTGCTCGAACCTGTGAGCTGATTTAGGCGGCCAGACCGGGGATAGTGAGATACCGGATCTCCATGGCCAGGAACGAACCCGAATGGCCATTATCTCAAGGGCCGCATGGCATCGGCCGGCTTCGTCTCCAGGTATCCGGCATGGCTACCGGCGATTGCTACCGATCCGATCCCGATGGCCCAAATCGCGATGGGGGGTTTCGCTCTCTTCGCGGTTACGGTGAGGTTCAACATCCCGTCCAAATGGGACGAGATGATCAAGAAAAAGTAGAGATATGACTACAGGTACCGTGAAGTTTTTCAATGCCGAAAAGGGTTTCGGCTTCATCTCCCGTGATGGTGGCGACGACGTGTTCGTTCATTACTCCAACATCGCAGGCACTGGCTACAAGAGCCTTGACGAAGGCCAGAAGGTGGAGTTCGACGTCACCGCCGGTCAAAAAGGCGATCAGGCAGAAAACGTTCGCGTTATCTGAATCCCTGACTTTCTGCAGTACGTGACAATGCCGACCCGCAAGGGTCGGCAGTGTTCGTTTTGTGGTTCGGTTCGTTTTGTGGCGCGTGTTTTGCCGAGCGATATCCACCGGCCGGAAAAATGGAACATCCCCGGCACGAGGCCGGGGATGTTCGCAGAACTGCAGACGACGAGGTTCAGCCGACCTTGCGGAGGGTGTTCCTGTCGGTGTGCTGGATCGTGAGGCCCTTGGCCTTGACCTCGTAGGTCGTGGTCTCTTCGTAGCTCCACTCGCCGTCACCAATGGTGAGGGTGCAGACGTACGAAGGGGTGGTGGCATTGGCCTCGAGGTGCTTGTTGGAAAGCACGCCGTAGTCGGTTGAACCGCGATCGGCACGGAGCTCAATGACCTTGGAGTCGGCAGTGGCGGAACCACCGGCGATCACGGTCTGGCCACGCGGCACCATGAAGGAGCGCATGAATTCGCCGTTGGCGGCATCCCAGAGCCAATAGCCGACCTCGGTGTGGAAGGGCTCGTCTTCGCCTTCCTTGTAAGCGGCCATGCGGTAGTCGAGGCCGAACATCTGCTGAACGCCATTGTCGACGGGGCCGAAGGGCTTGAGTTCGACCTTTTCGCGGTAAGGCGTCTCGATGATTTCGCCTTCGATGTGATGGTAGGAAACGTCGACTCCCTGGTTGCCCTCCCATGTGCCCGCAAGGGCGGCAAGGGGACCAAGTTCGGCATCGCTAGGTACTGGCATTGAAAGACTCCTATTTGAGACGGTTGATTGCTCTCAATGATAGGGGAAAGAAAACGCTTTAGCCCGCCTCGGAGTGAGTGACGGCGTCTTCGCCCATCCATTCGCGCAGTGTGTTCTTGAGTTTGGTCTGCTGGATGAACAGATCATGCTCGGCGGGGATGGGCGTCGCTGCTTGGGGGGCCTTGAAATAGAAGCTCAGCCATTCCTGAACCCCGCTCTGACCGGCACGCTTGGCGAGATCCATGAAGAGGGCGAGGTCGAGAACGATCGGCGCCGCAAGGATGGAATCGCGACACAGGAAGTTGACCTTGATCTGCATCGGGTACCCCATCCATCCGAAGATGTCGATGTTGTCCCAGCCCTCTTTGTTGTCACCACGCGGCGGGTAGTAGTTGATGCGCACGACGTGGTCGACATTGCCGTAGAGATCGGGGTACACCTCGGGCTGGAGGATCGAGTCGATGACGCCGAGCTTCGAGACTTCCTTGGTCTTGAAGTTGTCCGGATCGTCGAGGACCTCGCCATCTCGGTTGCCGAGGATGTTGGTCGAATACCAACCACGCAGGCCGAGCATGCGGGCCTTCATGCCCGGAGCAAGGAGGGTCTTGAGCCAGGTCTGGCCGGTCTTGAAATCTTTGCCTGCGATCGGCACGCCCTCGCGAGCGGCAAGTTCGCGCATGCAGGGAAGATCGACGGAGAGGTTCGGGGCGCCGTTCGCGAAGGGAACACCGCTCATGAGGGCGGCGTAGGCGTAGATCTGGCTCGGCGAGATGTTGTCGTCGCCCGCCTTGAGGCCGGCTTCGAAGCTCTCGATGGTCATGTGAACCGCGCTGGCTTCTTGATAGGCCTCGGTCGAACCACACCACACCATGACGAGACGATCGCAGTCGTTGGCGATGCGGAAGTTCTCGATGTCGGCAATGAGCGCCTCGGCCTGCTCCCACTTATCGGTGGTGGTCTTCACGCGGGTTCCTTCAAGGCGCTTGACCCAACGCTGGTCAAACACCGCGTCCATGGCGACGATGCCCTCGAGTTCGGCCGAGATGGGGCCGAGGTCCTTCTCTTCCAGCACGCCAGCGGCGCGGGCGGCTTCGAGTGCGTTGGGGCTGATCGGATCCCAGCCGCCAAAAACGAGATCGCCGAGATCGGCGAGCGGTACGAACTCGCGCATGAGCGGGTTGCGGTTCTCTTCGCGCTTGCCCAACCGGATGTGGGCGAGCTGGCTGAGCGAGCCGACCGGCACGGCATGACCGGCGCGGGTGGCGAGAACGCCGGCGATGAAGGTGGAAGCGACGGCGCCCATGCCGGGGGTCAAAACCCCGAGGCGGCCGGTTGCGGGTGCGATGGTCGTTGGCTTTGTCATGACCGCAAGGGTAGGGGATGCTTGAACGTCATGGGCTTCTGTTAAGTAAGACTGAACAGTATGATCCCGGGATGGCGAACCTGAACCAACCGGCCGGCCCTCCGCTTCTGCACCTCACGATCTCGCAATTGAGCTATCTCGTCGCGGTGGCCGATGTCGAAACGTTCTCGGCGGCCGCCTCGTCGTTGGGAGTTTCGACCTCCGCTCTCTCCCAGGGTCTGGCTGAACTCGAACGGCGCGTCGGTGTTCCGCTTTTCGAACGGTCGGGGCGGCGGCAGATTTTGCGCGACGAAGCCGCCGACGTGGTGTCGTATGCCCGTCGGGTGGTGGCCGACACCCGGGATCTTTCGCGCTGGGCGGCTGATACGGCGGCAGGGCGAACCGGCCGACTACGGGTCGGGATGATTGACGCCGCGGCTGTCGAGCATTTTCCCGAGCACCTGCGGGCGTTCCGTCGCACGAATCCCGACGTGGTCTTTCGCCTAATTGTCTCGCCGTCCGGCGAGCTCCTCGAGATGCTTCGTCGCGGCGAGCTCGATGTAGCGGTGCTGGTCGAACCCGCTCGTGCCGACGATGACATCGACATCGACGTACTCCTTGATGAGCCGATCGTCGTAGTCGCCCCGGAAGGACAGACCATCGGCGAACCCGCGTCATGGGGTCCGTGGGTGCTGTTCCCGCGCGGATCGCACACGCGGATACTTATCGAGAGCAACCTCCGCGCGCTTGGTGCGACCGTCGAGGTCGTGGCGGAATCCCATCAACCCGAGGTCCTCAGGGAAATGGCCCGCCTCGGTGTTGGATGGACGGCGTTACCGCAGGCGCAGGCATCAAGTCGGGGCGACTCTGCTGGAGAGGTTGGACCCGTCCTCGGCACCCGGCGATTGGTTGTCGCTCGACGAAGGACACGGACGGCACACCCTGCCGCCGAGACCTTCGTCGAGACACTTCGCGGCGTGTTGGTCGGAGGGACTAACTAACTCGGGAGAATTGAACTTCCGGGGCGCAGTCGCCACAACGTACGATCCGGGTGTCCCGAAGGCTCGGGATCGACTCGCCGGAAGGCAGGGAGAATTGCCGTGTTCCTTGGAGAGGACATACTTCCGTGGCTCGTCCTCGCTATCGGTGGAGCGCTCGCGGTCGGAACTCTGCTCGCCCTTGTGCGCCCGCAGAACGATCCTGATGGCGCCGATCTCCCGAGACCACCGCTTGTCCGCAGTCTGGTCATGATCGCCCTGGGATCGGTCGCCTCCATCTGGGGCATAGCGTCCCTCCTGAGCTGAACCGGTCCCGGAATGGAAACCCAGTGAACCCGAACGCACCCGCTGTCCTCACCCTCAAATGCGCCGACCAACCCGGCATCGTTGCCGCGGTCGCGAACATGATCGCGGAGACCGGTGGCAACATCGCCAACGCCGATCAGCACACCGATCGGGAGTCGAGCGTTTTCCTGCAGCGCATCGAGATCGATGGCTCGATCGACTGGGTCGCTTTTGATGCCGCTCTTGCCGGACTCGTCGAATGTTTCGACATGCAATGGGCACTGCATCGCCCGGGCTCGCGGGCGCGGATCGTGATTGCATGCTCAAGTGACTTGTACTGCGCTGCTGATCTTCTCAACCGAGTGGAACTCGGTGAACTCGACGTCGATGTCGTTGCGATCGTGTCGGACAAGAACGCAGCCGCCGCACTCGCCGCCCGACACGGAGTCGAGTTCATCCTTGTAGACGGTGGCCTCGCCGGTGCCGATCGCGCCGCTCAGGAAGCTGCGTTCGCCGAGACGCTCACTGGACTCAACCCAGATCTCGTCGTTCTCGCCCGGTACATGCGCATTCTCCCGGAGTCGATTACGACGGCATGGACGGGCCGCATGATCAACATTCATCATTCATTCCTGCCGGCATTTCCTGGCGCGAAGCCTTACCACCGCGCCCATCAACGGGGCGTGAAACTCATTGGCGCAACTGCGCATTACGTAACGGCGGAACTAGATGCCGGTCCGATCATCGCCCAAGGAGTAGCGACTGTCAGTCACCGCGACGAGGTCGACGATCTTGTCCGTAAGGGTCGCGATGTCGAGCGCAAAACCCTTGCCGATGCCGTCCGACTTCATCTCGAGCACCGAGTACTGGTCTGGGATAACCGAACCTGCGTGTTCGCCTGACGGTTTGTGATTCGTCAGTCCGGGACAAGCGCGACGAGCATCGCCCGGACCTCGTCGGCTGGGATCCGACACAGCCACGCCGAACGATCATGAACACCGAACGAGAGAAGTAGATCGCTTCGGTCTCGCGCGAGTCCGGCGCAGAACTCGATGCCCGGTTCGATGAAGTGGAACGGGGCAGTTGTTGCGGAGATCGTCCAATTCGCTTCGGTCGGAGTCAGCGCAATGAACCGATGCGCATAGCGTCGCCCTGCTTCGCCGACCGTGACTTCGTGTATGACGAACAGAAAACCGTCGTCGAACGGGATGCCTTGGGATCCACCGCGGAAACCGGAAACGCCGGGTGGCGCAACAGAGGTCGAGATGGCTTGGACGTGGTCGTCGTCATCGATCGTCATGACGGTGACGGGATCACACAAATACAAAATATGGAACTGACCGTCCGAAACGAATGGCATCCAGTTCTTCTCGTGCCGATCCGGATCGGCACCACGGGCGATCGTGATGGACATGTCGGACCGATCGAACTCCGATCGCAGGCCGAGGTCACCTATTCCGATCTCACAGCGTTCCCGCGCGTTGCGATCGCGAACCGTTCCTGTTGATCGCCATCGATCTCCAGACGCGATGATCCGCAGATCTTCGTAGCCGCTGACTCGCGATGGGTGCACCTCAGCGCCGTGCGGGATGGGCGGAAGGATCTCGGTGTGAATGATCTCGAGATCGGCATCAAGCGTGAGGAAGTGATTCACCGTCCGCACGATTCGATCGCTATTGCCTTCTGCGAAGTCGTAGCGGCCACCTGGGCCGATGCGATAATTCGCCGATCGAACAGTCATTGCGAAACCGCCGGCCGGGTCGGCGGTGATGCTCGGATTGAATGTGCTCCAACCCGCCTCGGCCTCGATCGTGAACGGCCGGAAATGCGTACCGGCGGCGAAGGTGATCAGCGGGCCGAGTGGATCCTGACTCCGGAGGGCAAGACGCGCGAGATCTGAAGGTTCATGACGATTGAGGGCCCGGAGGCACCACGCTCGGTTGTATCGGACCCAGAGTTCGATGTCGTCAGGGACACCGTGATCGAGAAGTTGGTCATTCGCGGCGAGAGCTTCCTCGACACGACCGACATGAAACGCGGCGATGGCGAATTCGAAGAGCAGCGCCCAGTCCCATGCTTCGTTATGAACAAACAACATGTCCGACGAGCGCGGAATGCCGAGACCCTGCTCGGCGAACAACAACGCATTGACGTACTCGCCTCTGGCGCGATGACCGCGCGCAAGTTCAAGAAGCGGCTCGACTCTCGAAGGCCGGTAGTTCCAGGCCCGAAGAAATTCAGGAACAGCTAGGTCCCAGTCGGTGATCCCCAGAATCCGACCGATTTGGAACTGGCTGTAGAAGACCTCTTGATCCCAGCCGCCCAGTCCCACCCGGCGGCGGAACAGCTCGACGGCGGCATCCGATTCGCCCAGGTTTTGAAGGGTTTGGGCGAGATAGAAGATGGTTCGGGGATCATCGGGATGCTCGAGCAACGCGTCCTCAAGCAGTAGGCGGTCTCGCTCGAACTTGTCGAGGCGTGAGCTGCCGTCGCCGTGATGCTCCAACACAAAGGAGTTGAGGCGCTCTTGTCGATAGGGCGGGGTGCAGGTGAGGTACTCGTGGGTGACGCCTCTATACGACCACGGAAAATCAGACCGGATGATTCTCGGTGTCCAGTACGTGAGTCCTCCGTCATGTCGAAGAAGGTACGAGTCCGCGTCGAGCAACGGGAGTTCATCCTCGACTCGAATGGTCATGTCGGCGTCGAGGAGGAGCAGGTGGGTGCCCTGCCCGCGAGAGAGGTCAAGCAGTTCGTTTCGATTGTGTTCGAAATTGACCCACGGTCGTTCATGAAGTTCGCCGGGAATGTCGCTGAGCGACTGCTTGATGAGCGTGATGGTCTCGTCGTCGGAACCGGTATCCACGATGACCCAGCCACTGATGAGATCTTTGACCGAGTCGAGGCAGCGTTCGATGATCGCCGATTCATTGCGCACGATCATCGTGAGAACGAGAGCGTGATCCGAAGATGCAGTCACAGAATGATTCCGTGCAACATCGGCGCGTGAGTTACAGCTTGCGGGCGAAGACGGCTACGAAGTCGCGAGCGTCGTTCGAGAGGTACCGGTTGGCGCCCTTGAACTGCTCGGGCAACAACTTCCTTCCTTCGACCGAACTTGGATCGAGAAAACGTGTCGACGTGTAGAAGTTGAATGTCATCCAAACCGTATTGATGTCGAGCTGCATGGCGCGGGCGCAGCCAGTACGCAACATCAGGTTTGCGAGGGAAAGTGACGAGAGTCCGTCGCCGTATCCGTAGACGATGGCACCGTCATTTGTTACGCATACCGCGGATCGCCATGCGTAGACCTTGTTGCCGAACGTCGCACCCCACTTGCCGTCGACGTTGTCGACGAGGCCGGGAACAAGTGCGCCGGGAGCTGCAGTTGCGGCGGGAACGCCACCGGGGTTGGGAGCGCCTCCGCCGTTGTCGACCATCAGATCGAGGTTCTGCCGAACACCGACGACATCGGGAGTCATCGTGACGTCACGGCCCCACTGGCCAACGGTGGCAGTGCCGTTCTTGTAGGTGACGAACGATGCCGCACCATCGCGCAACGTTCCCTTGGTAACGCGGTTCAGATAGAAACCGCCCTTGGCGTCGTCCATTCGGAAGCCACCGTTGAACGCGGCGATGAGATCAATGCGTTGCTCCATCGGAACTTGGGAGGGCTTATCGAACTTGCCGCCAGGCTCCTCCGAGCCGGGGAACAAGTCGAAGATCGCGAGTTTCGGATCCATCCAGACGAGTCCGTCGAGGATGCTGGTGTGCACAGAGTCGGGCCGCACCTGTGTTGTGTACATCGACTGCGCGCCGCCGACAATCGGCCCGACCGGTTGCCACACCCCTTCGAGAAAAACGGGTGTTACGCCCTCGGGCACAGCCACGTTCTGAGGCTTCGGCAGATGGGGAACCACGACCTTCACCGTCGTCGTCGGCCCGGCTGATTCGTTGTCGATGACTTCGATGCCCCGGTCGGGATCTCCGCCCTCTTTCGGCTGGTTCCGTGAGAGCCACCAGCCCTCGACGGTGTTGAGTACCCCACCAAGATGGTTGGAACGCATCCATTCGGCACCGCGTTCGGTGAACGAAAGATTCGACAACGTGGCCATTGAGTAGGTGAACGAAATTGTCGGAATCAGAAGTAGGACAATCAGGACAACGGCGGAAACCTTCATCCACGTTGGTCGGGCCTTGCAGTGAGTCCACGTCTTACGCTTCAGGCGCGAACCACGAACCTTCTCGACGATCGCGCTGGATTCGACGGATGCGTCTCCGACGATGGGATCAGCTCCGCCCGGAGTCTCGTCGTCTGGAGTCTCGTGGTCTGGGGGTGTGCCGTTTGGAGTTGTGGAGGACATATCTTCCGCGGTCGTTTGCTTCGAGCAGCCCGTGGCGGCGCACAAGCGGTCAGATTAGGGCAAGGTTCGCGCGAGTCGAGGCGATCCCGGCGGACAGGACGAAGCCGATCTCTGCAGTCGGGTCAGAGCGGCCGGGTGAAAACCGCGACGAAATCGCGGCTGTCGTTCGACAGATAACGGTTCCCACTCTTTTCGGATTCAGGAAGCAATTTGGTTCCTCTCACCGACGCCGGATCATTGAATGCAGTCGCGGCATAGAAGTTGAAGGTGGTCCAGGCCGGATTGATGTCGAGTTCCATGGCACGAACGCAACCGGCCCGCAGTAGCAGTTCGGCCAACGAGCGCGCCCCAAGGCCGCTTCCGTAGCCGTAGATCAGTGCCCCGCTGCCGGTTACGCAAACGGCGGAACGCCAGACCAGAACCTTGTTGCCGAGCGTGTCACCCCAGGCTCCGTTGGCGTTGTTGTCCAGACCCTCGGCAGGCACGCCCGGATTCGCGCTGCCATCGGACGGGAGGTTGCCTCCGGCTTTCGGAAGCCCACCGCCGTTATCGACGATGAGATCGAGGTTCTGCCGCACAGATTTGATTTCGGGGCTCATGGTGAAGTCGCGGCCCCATTTACCGACGGTGGCCACGCCATCGTTGTAGACGACGAGCGACGCGGCTCCGTCGCGCAGCGGGGTGTGAGTGATTCCGTCGAGATAGAAGCCGCCGAGTGCGTCTTGCATCCGGAAACCACCGTTGAACGCGGCGACGAGGCTCAGCCGGCCATTCATCGGAACCTGCGAGGGGACTGCCCACTTGCCGCCGGGTTCCTGCGTTCCGGGATGGACCGCGAACCTGAGAAGTTTCGGATCCATCCAGACGAGTCCGTCGAGGATGCTTGTGTGAATCGAATCGGGACGAACCTGGGTGGTGTACATCGCTTGCGCGCCGCCCACGACAGGTCCCACGGGCAACCAGATGCCCTCGTTCTGGACGGGAGTCACGCCCTCGGGAACGGGAACATTCGTCGGTTTCGGCAGGTGAGCAACGATTGCCGAGGAGGGATCAGCGATCTCGGTGTCCCCGATATCGATTGCCTCGATAGCTCGGGAAGGATCACCGCCCGCTTTGGGCTGCTTGCGGCTGAACCAGAACGCCTCGACACGATTGAGGACACCGCCGAGATCGTTGTCCCGCATCCATTCTGCAGTTCGTTCGGCCAGCGTGAGGTTGTTCGCGGCGACGAGGGCCTTGCCGAGCGAACCGATAGGAAACAGAAGCATGACCCCGACGAAGAGCCCGGCGATCTTGGCCCAACCCGGCAGCGTTCGGCGCGACGACTTCCGCGCGCGGTCGCGTTCGTCGAGAGGCGTAGGGGGTGGGGGAAGAGGGGGAAGATGCGAGGTCATCGAGGTGGGTGGACCGAATTCGGGCAGTGACGATCGCCTCGGACGCATGGCGAGGATACGGCACCAATCGTCATGATTCTTGGCACTCGATGCTCCGATCGGCTTCTGGATCTACGGTGGCACTAGCGAACTCGGGGACTAAGGGGAATTCATGGCTCTTTTCGGATTGCGATTCGACATGCGCATGGCGCCGGACGCGCCGGGAACACGCGCCGAGCGGTATCGGGCGGCGGTGGATATGGCCGAGTGGTCCGACAAACTCGGATTCGTCGCGATTGTGTTGTCCGAGCACCACGGTTCGGCTGACGGCTATCTGCCCTCGCCTTTGCCAATGGCGGCGGCAATGGCGGCTCGGACCACCAACGTCCGGTTCAACATCGCGGCGATGATTACCTCCTTCCACGATCCACTGCGCCTTGCCGAAGACCTCGCGGTAGTTGATCTGCTGTCCGATGGTCGAGTCGATGTCGTGTTGGCCAACGGTTACGTCGCATCGGAATTCGAGATGTTCGGCGTGTCGCTTTCGGGCCGCGTCCGCCGCACGACCGAACTCGTTGCCACTCTCAAGCAGGCGTGGACCGGTGAACCCTTCGAGTACCAAGGACGCACAGTCCAGGTTCTGCCGATGCCCGCACAACCGGGTGGTCCGATGATCTCACTGGGTGGTTCCGTCGAAGCGGCGGCGCGTCGGGCGGCGCGGATCGCTGATGGCTACGTGCCGTCGACACCCGACACGTGGCCGTTCTATGCCGACGAACTCCTGAAGCTCGGAAAGCCCGATCCCGGTCCTCACATGGGTGGCGATACGACAGTCATCCATGTCGCGTCTGATGTCGACGAAGGTTGGGCTGAACTCGCGCCCTACGCGATGCACGAGGTCAATGCGTATGGCAAGTGGTCGGCTGACGCTGGACTCGGCACGCAGGTCGGCTACGACGAGTACGACAACGCCGACGACCTGCGAGCATCCGGCCGTTACCGGGTCGTGACACCGGCGCAACTGGTCGAGGAACTCGGCGCGCAGGGCCCGTTTGCCTTCGTGATGTTTCACCCCCTTGTTGGCGGGTTCCCTCCAGAGCTTGCCTGGAAGAGTCTGAAACTGGTCGAGACCGAGGTCATCCCGAACCTCTGAGTTCGTGGAGCGCAACCTCAAGTTCGCGAATCCGGTCCTGAGCAATCTGCATGTCGACCTTCGTTCGGTCGGCCTGTTCGACGAGTGACAGGGCGTAGGTCTCGGCCCGTTGCGCTCTCTCAGTCGCGTGAACCGTTGAAGCCGTGACGAAACTGTCGGTCACGTTGGCAGGCGCCGAAAGGCGGGCCGCGAGTTCGGGTTCATCGGATCGCGCATAGAAGCGATTGAGTCCGTCGAAGAGGGTGAAGACGTAGCCCGCTTCGAGGAGCATGGGTTCCCATTCCTGATGGGACGGTTCGGTGGACTCGGGCAGGGTGGCCTCGACGACAATGACTCGGGGCCGGAAGGTGGCCCAGTCGGCGCTGGCCAATACGTCGAGTTCGAATCCTTCGACGTCCACCTTGAGAAAGTCGACGGTTCGTTGAGCATGTTCCTCGACGACAGCGGCGAGGGTGCGGACCTCGACGTCGATCGGCTCGAAGGCCTTTCCCTTGTCGAGATAGCCATCGACGAACTCTTGGTTCATCGTCGAAAGGCCTCGCGATTCGGGCGGACCGGCGAAGAGTCGGGCCGTGCCGGCCACGGTGCCGATGGCGATGTTGAGATTGATGTCATCGGCTCGCGCCTCAGTGATCAGCGCGAACTCCTCGGGGAGTGGCTCGATGTTGATTCCGGTCCAGCCTCGGACCGAAAAGGCCCGAGTAACGGAGTCGATGTCGGGATGTCCGGCTCCGACGTCAATGAAGAACCCCGGATGGAGATTCGGTTGTAGAGCCCGGGCGAGCACGACGTCCTCGGCGTTCTGTGCGTAGGAGAGGAAAGGTTCGGGCGAAGTGTCGGGTTCAGACATCAGAATTCCTGTTCCACAAAGTCAAGATAGGTAGTGCGCCACGACGAACCATGGCGATCGTCGAACCGCCCGAGTACCCACGCCGCATAGTCGTAGGCGTTGTAGAGATCGTGCATAACCCAGCAGAGCGACATCGTTTCGGAGAGATCAAGTGTGTCGATTCGATTGGGGGTGGGAACGAAGATCGAATCAGTCCAGATAAGTCGTGAGGTTGGCCACGCACGCGTGTCGGACGCGATTCGATCGTTGCAGTAGTAGCGGAACTGGTCGCTGAACGAGAAGAACTCGAATCCGTTTCCGCTCAAAAAGGCATCGATGTCGCGAAAGAGGGGTTGATCCTTATACATCGGGAAGAACTCGGTCTCCACGTGCACGACGAGCGTTCCTTCCAGCGTCCGCACCGCCGATTCCAGAACGAGCAACTCGCCACCCTGAACATCGAGTTTCAGAAGTGCAGGTGAACTCACCTCGTCGATGTCGTCGAGGCGCCGCGTCGAAAGGCTCTCCTCGCGAACCGTGACCATCCAATTGCTGAGCCCGACGAGTTCGTCGAGTCGTTCGGTGTCGGATTCAAGGAGCGATGAGGTCGCCACACCTTGATTGATGTGGAGCGTTGCCGCGTTGCCGTCGCCCAGCGCATCGGGAATGACGCACTGTTCGGGATGCCGCTCCTGCCGGATGAGGGCCTCGGCGCGATTTGGTTCGAAGCCCACGACATCCCACTTGCCAGAGGTCACCAGCGGTTCGTACACGTCAGTTTCGAAATCGAGAACCATGGCGCCGACATCGACGATCTGAGCGCGCTCGACTGCGGCAACACCCGAGGTGAACCGACTGAAACCCGGCGCGGGGTCCCATTTGTCGAGAAGCGGTGTGAAATACGGGTTGCGATTGAACTTGCTTCGGCCCTCAGGGGTGAGGAGGAAGTGGGCGAAGAGTTCGGCCTTGGTGAACTCCGCGGTTTGGAGTTTCGTGACCCAATGCTGCACTGCGGGTGCATCAACGTCTGTCCGGTCGAGCACAACCTCGTAAAGGAAGCGAACAAACTCTTCTGTTACGTCGGCAGGCGGGACGTCGTGCGCGACTGCGGTCGGCGAAAGAAAGTCAGCAACGGGTTCGTAGAGTTGTCCGTTACGAAGCAGCACGATGTCTTGATAGCTGAGCCCGGCTCGCGGGAAGTATCCGCCGATCTCAAAGTACCGGCCCCAATGCTGGATCACGTACGCCGGAGAGTGGAACGTGGAGTGGTACCAGTCGGGATACGTGGAACCGACCCAGGAGTCGCTCTCGATATACAGGAAGCCGCGGTCGCGCATGGTCTCGAGCATCGGTGTCGGATCGCGCGGCCAGTCGAGCCAGGTCTGCACGAGTTCATTGAAACCGTGGAGACCGTTGACGGTCAGCAGGATGACGGCGTCGTCGGTGCTCACTCGGGCGAGTTCTGCGAGCCACGCGTCCTGAAACGATTCCGGGAGATGGGTGAAAACCGAAAAATTGACGATCAGGTCGAAGGTGTTGTCGGCATAGGGCAGCGGAGGAAGGGCGTTGGTGTGCTCGAACTGGGCAAACGGAAGGTTGGCCTCGCACCAGGCGATGACCTCGGGATCGGTGTCGCAACCATGAACTGTTGCAGCGTCGGCGACACCGCTGAAATGCCGGAGGATCCGACCTGATCCGCACCCAAACTCGAGAAT
Source organism: Bifidobacterium breve (assembly GCA_945878725.1). Classification (GTDB taxonomy): domain Bacteria; phylum Actinomycetota; class Acidimicrobiia; order Acidimicrobiales; family Acidimicrobilacustridaceae; genus Acidimicrobilacustris; species Acidimicrobilacustris thunensis. The sequence continues at coordinate 74,933 of CAMCTY010000005.1, forward strand.
ATTCTCGAAGTCGGCAATGGACTTCCCGACCGTCGCGAGTACCGCCTCGAAATCTGAGACCGTTTGCCGGCCGGACTCGCGGAACTCGAGTTCTGTTGGAGAACGGCCCGTCACGCGATTTCGCAGGTCGGCGGGTGGGAGCCCGAACGCGTCGTCACCGAGATCGAGCAGTCGATTGTTCGGTGGCCACAAGCGTTCACTCATGGCCGGAGTCTCCCACCCTGAGGTGGCTGCCGTAGCTCGTGTTAGACGATCTCAGAGATCTGAATGATCGGCGTGATCGTCGTGTAGTTGGGAACGTCGGCAGTCACTGCTGCACTGGCCTCGGCACCAAGCGCGGCCCCGAGTGCTTCCATCGACTCGAACTTGAAGTGGACGGCGGCCTCGTTCGGGCCATCGATTCCCTTATCAATCTCGGCGCCAGCGAGGCCCCAGGTGGCAAGTGCCAACGGAACATGCTTCGTGCGGTAGTACTCGTGATCGAAGCTCGCGCCGTCGGTCTTCGGGTAAAGCACGCTAAGTCGGATCATTGGATTCCCCCTGTTAGTTATGTGGTGAGAGCGGGTGACGAGATCCGTCGCTTCGCTCCTCCGGATTCTGTCATTTCTAGTGGAGCGGGTGACGAGATCCGTCGCTTCGCTCCTCCCGATTCTCTCGTTCTTATTTGAGCGGGTGACGAGAATCGAACTCGCGTTCTCAGCTTGGGAAGCTGATGTTCTACCTCTGAACTACACCCGCAGTTGCCCCGCGGGGCGATCCCGGAACTCTACTCAGCAGTCCCGGGGCCGATTCCATCGGCAGTGACCGCAGGATTAGGCGGTACGGCGGCGTGCTGCGAATGCGGCACCGGCAGCGCCGAGGGCGAGAAGGCCGGCTCCGGCAGCGACAAGAGGCGTTTCGTTGGTGCCAGTGGCCGGAAGTCCGCTGGCAGAGTTCTCGTTACCGACGCTTGTCTCGGAGGTGTCAGAGCCGTCGGCGGGGAGAGTCGTGGGAGCACCGGTGGTCGGTGTTGACGTCGTTGTCGACGATGGAGTTGTCGTGCTGGTCGTGCTCGTACTGGTGGTGGGAGCGACCGAGCCGTACTCAAAGGCACCGGCGTCGGCGAATGAACCGTTAACGCGGTCGTAGCCAGGCCCGCGCTGGTCGTAGGCAAGGCCCGGGAACTGTGTTGGATTTTGCGAAATTTGATCGACACGATCGACAGCCACCGAGTTGGCGTTGAGTGCCATCGTCCGAGTGGGGCCGCCGTTGTCGGCGAGAACGCCAAGTCCGGCATCTGCTACGTCAAGGACGTCGGTCGCATCGGTGCTGATGGAGCTGGCAGTGAACGGGCCGAGTACCGACCGGGTGATGGTGGCGGTGGTGTTGTAGTTCTTGATGTTGTTTGTGTTGTCGCCGTTGTCCACGATGATGGACCCGTTGATATCCCACGTTCCGCCGTGCAGGTAGAGCCCAGCGGTGGTCCCGGCGCCGGCGGTAGTCGAGTTCGACGCAATGGTCACGAAGGCCATGTTGGTATCGCCGGTCACGTAGGCGCCGCCGCCGCCGAAGTTGCCGATCGCGTTGTCGGCGATCGTGGTGTTGAAGATGTTGTTGGTGTCGTTTCGGAGCAGCATTCCAGCACCCTTGTAAGTGGTGGAGTTTCCGCTGACTGACGAGGAACTGATGGTGAAGGTGGTGAAGTCCTCCGCGTAAATCCCGCCGCCCATGTAGCCGGTGTTGGCGTCGAAACTCGAGTTCGAAATAGTGGCCGAGCTGGTCTGGCCCCTCGAAGACATATAGACGCCTACTCCGCTACCGCTGTTGACGGAAGCAGTGTTGAGCGAGAAATCGGAGCCGTCAATCATGACGGTCTGCGCTTTCACAAAGGCACCGGCGCCGGTGTAGAAGGCGTCATTGTTGGTGAACGAGGAATCGTTGATGTCGACGGTGTACGTGCTCACCCAGAGGCCGCCGCCTGAGGAGTAGTAGTAGTTGGAACTCTGCGTGGTGACGGTGTTGCCATCGAACGTCGAACCGGTGATGGTCACGGTGTTGACCTCAATATTGGACGTCTTGATGTATGCACCTCCGCCGCTGTAAAGGCTTTCGTTATTGTTGAACTCGCTGTCGACGATCTCAACCGATCCGCAACCGTCGGCGCTTAACCCGGCGCCGCTTTTGTTGCCAGATGCCTTTGCGTTGCCGCTGACGACGACGGTGTCGAGTTTGATGTCGATACTTGGTTTGCTGGCGCAGTTCACAGCACTTCCATCAACGACGCCCGAGATCGTGACATCGCTGAACGTTGTGAGTCCGGAACCGCCATAGACCGTGAAGAGGTTCTGGCCCGATGCGAGATTAAGACCGGAGATAGTGAGGGCATCGACGCCAGGACCAGTGATGGTCACGTTGGTGGGAATCGCAATCTCCTGGAGCACAGAGATGGTCCCGCTCAGGCCGGTCAGATCGATGGTGTCACCGGGCTGAGCGTTGTTGATCGCGTCTCGGAGAGATCCGGCACCACCGTTGTCGGTATTCGACACGACGATCGTGGAAGCGCTGGCGGGTGCGGCGGCCATGAGGGCGATGGCAGGACCGACGCCTACAAGCAGCGCGCCCGAGCCGAGGTGAAGGGCTTTGCGGGCGGTGCTCCGGTGGGTTGATGTTGAAGAATCAGTCATTCTCTTAACACTACAAGAACTAGAGACTTTCAGGCCATCCCCGGGCTGCCGGCACCGGAAAGGACGCCGGGGTCGATGGTTGTCGTAGATTCGGAAGATTCAACCAAGGGGGCCCACATGACCATGACACTCCAAGAGATCTCCGACCGTATGGAGATCCAGGATCTGCTCGTTCGCTATTGCTACGCCGTCGATTCGCGCAATTTCGACGATTTCGTCAACGTCTTCACTCCTGATGCCGTGATCGATTACTCGGTCTTCGGCGGCAGCGTCGGGGGCGTCACCGACACCATCGCGTATCTGAAGGAAGCGATGCCGATGTTCTCGTCCTTCCAGCACATGATCGCCACCAGTCAGGTCACGGTTACGGGCGATACCGCTCACACCAAGACGATTTGCCATAACCCGATGGTCATGCCGATGGGTGACGAGGTTGCCGTGTTCACCTGCGGCCTCTGGTACATCGACGATCTTGTGCGCACCGCAGACGGCTGGCGCATCGCTAAGCGCGTCGAAGAGAAGTCGTACATGAAGGACATGCCGGGTATGCCGGCTTCCGGTCCCGGTCTCGTCAGCTGAGGCTCTTCTGACGCTCGATGACTGAACAACTTGGCGACGATCCAGTTGTCGTGACGCGCGCCGAAGCCGTCGCGACGATCTGGCTCAACCGTCCCGACAAGCGCAATGCAATGTCCTACGAGATGTGGTCGGCATTGGCGCAAGCCTGTGAACGACTGGCCCGTGACCGAACGTTGCGCGTGCTGGTCGTTCGCGGCGCAGGAGGACACTTCTGCGCGGGTGCTGACATCAGCGGTTTCGCCGACGGAATGAGTGCCGAGTACCAGTCGCGCAACCGTGAGGCCGAAGAGGCGCTGGCCGCATTTCCGCGCCCAACCATTGCCCACATCACTGGGTCATGCGTGGGTGGTGGCGTGCAGATAGCGGGGGCCTGCGATCTGCGTTTCGCCGACACCACCGCTCGGTTCGGCATCACTCCGGCCCGGCTCGGAATCGCGTACCCGTCATTTGCGCTTGAGCGCGCCGTGCGGCTCATTGGTCCGTCGGCAGCCAAGCATCTGCTGTTCTCGGCAGAACTGATCGATGTTGATCGCGCGCTGCGCATCGGCTTAGTTGACGAGGTGGCCGAACCGGAAGCCGCCGTCGAGCGGCTGGAATCGTTCACTTCGCTTCTCGCCACTGAGCGGTCGCTGCTGTCACAGACCATCGCCAAAGAGATGATCAACGAGGTGACAACCAGCGGTGCCGTCTCCGCAGCGACGATCGAACGGTGGGCTCCCGTGCTGGCCGACAACCCCGACATGGCCGAAGGGGTAGCGGCGTTCGGCGAGCGGCGTTCGCCCAATTTCGTATGGGTCCCCGGAGAATCGTCGTAGGCGAGCACGCTGCCGATCATCCGATCGACTGACGTTCCTCCGGGCGACGGCTAGCCTGCGCAACCGTGATCCTCTCTGACCGAACAATCCGTGAAGAGCTCGCCGCCGGGCGCATCATCATCGAACCGCTCGACGAGTCGTGCATCCAGCCCTCGTCGGTTGATCTTCACATTGACCGCTTCTTCCGTGTCTTCCGCAATCACACGATGGGCCACATCGACGTGAAGCAGAACCTCGAAGATCTGACCGAACTGGTCGAGATCGGGCAGGACGACACCTTCATGCTTCACCCGGGTGAGTTCGTGCTCGGGTCGACCAGCGAGCGCGTGGCCCTTCCGGCTGATCTCGTGGCCCGCCTCGAAGGAAAGTCGAGCCTCGGCCGACTTGGTCTGCTGATCCATTCCACCGCCGGATTCGTCGACGCCGGTTGGGACGGACAGCTCACGCTCGAGCTGTCCAACGTTGCGTCGCTGCCGATCACGCTTTATCCGGGCATGAAGATCGGGCAGATCTCGTTCATCCGCATGACGACGCCGGCCGACAATCCCTACGGGTCGAGCGCAGTCGGTTCGAAGTATCAGGGTCAGATCGGACCCCGACCCAGTCGCTACTGGGAGAATTTCACCTGAGCGACTCGCTCGGTACGTAACTGCAACGACGAACGCCCGGCCGCATCGGCCGGGCGTTGTCAGTTACCGAATCAGTTGCGGGTGAAGTCGAAGCTCAGTTACTGAGACCGGGGATCGAGACGCTGACTTCGGCGCCTTTCTCTCCACGTTCGATGGCATCGAGAATGTGCATCGAGATGTCGGCGACCTTGACTTCGTCCTCGCCGACGCCTTCGCCCTTCACACCATCGTCGATCATGATGTAGCAGAACGGGCAGGCAACAGCGATCTTGGTGGCGCCGGTTGCGAGCAACTCCTGCGAGCGCTCAACGTTGATCTGCTTGCCGGTGCTCTCCTCCATCCACATGCGTGCGCCGCCTGCGCCACAGCACATGCCCTTGGTTCCGTTGCGGCCAGCTTCGACCACTTCGATACCACCGAGCGAAGCGATGACATTACGCGGTGCCATGTAGACGTCGTTGTGACGACCGAGATAACACGAGTCGTGGTACACGACGCGCTCTTCGAGACGAGCGTTGGAGAGATCGAGCTTGCCCTGATCAATGAGCCACTCGAGGAACTGGCTGTGATGCACGACCTCGTAGTTGCCGCCGAGCTGCGGATACTCGTTGGCCAGCGTGTTGAAGCAATGCGGGCACTGCGTGATGATCTTCTTGACGCCCATACCGTTGAGGGTCTCGACGTTCTGCATGGCGAGCATCTGGAAGATGTACTCGTTGCCGGAACGGCGGGCCGGATCGCCGGTGCACATCTCGGACGGGCCGAGGATCGCGAAGGACACATCTGCTCGCTTGAGCAACTGCGACATTGCTTGCGTGACCTTCTTGTTCTTGTCGTCGAACGAACCTGCGCAACCCACCCAGTAGAGGTAGTCGGCTTCGAGGGGGCTGGTTCCGTCGAGGATCTCGATGCCCTCGATGTCGTTGGCCCAATCAGCGCGTTCGGCTTGGCTCATGCCCCAGGGATTGCCCGAGTTCTCCATCGACCGATAGGCGTTGCCAAGTTCGGTCGGGAAGTTGGATTCCATGAGCGAGAGGTACCGGCGCATGTCGAGGATCTTGTCGAGGATCTCGATGTTGACCGGGCAGTTCTCGTCACAGGCCTTACACGAGGTGCAGGCCCAGATCTCTTCCGGCGTGATGCGTTCGAAGAGCAAGTTGGCGCTGACCTTGATGTCGCCGTCGACACCAATGGGAGGCGAGACGACCGGTGAACCGGTGGCGGCCATGACCTCGCCGGACTTCAGGACGATCTCGCGCGGGTCGAGTGACTTGCCTGTCGCGTTCGCGGGGCAGACCGAGGTGCAACGACCGCACATTGTGCAGGAGTCGAGATCGAGAAGCTGCTTCCAGGTGAAGTCTTCGATGGTCGAAGCGCCGAAGCTTTCGAGTTCGGTCTCCATGAGGTTTGGCATCGGCTTCATCGCGCCCTTGGGACGCTCGCGATCGCGCAGGTACATGTTCAGCGGTGAGGTGAACATGTGGCGGAGCATCGTGACCGGGAGGATGACAAGGAATCCGACGAAGCTCAGGATGTGGAGGATCCACCACACCTGATGTCCACCGGCAAGGTTCGAGTTGTCCTTGATGAGATTGGCGATCGGCCAACTCACGAACGACCACTTCTCGAAGTACGGCATACCGGTTTCGGCAATGCGCCACACTTCGGTTCCGAAACCGGTGACGGTGATGGCGAGGAACACGCCGAGGATCACGGCATGTTCGGGCTTCGATTTCGCACGGATGCGATAGGGGCGCTGCACATAGCGGCGGATGATCGCCCACATCACGCCGATGAACAGACACAGGCCGGCGAAATCACCGACGAACGAATACGCCATGTACACGTTGCCGTTGAGGAACTTCCAGCCCTCGGGGATCTGATGGTTGATCTCAAGGATCGTCGTGACGGCCAGCAGCACGATGAACGAGAAGTAGATGAGCGAGTGCATGATGCCGGCGGCGGGATCGCGCATCAGCGTCTGCATGTACACGCCGGCGCGGAAGTCACCGAGACGACGCTTCACGTTCTTTGTTGTCGTGGCCCGGTTGTCGGGCTTGCCCCGCGACCAGTTCTTGACCCGCTGGGAGAACAGCACTGCGCCGTAGATGAGCAGCACCGGAATGAGCGCGTAGAACGCGATCATGAGCGAACTCGGTATGCCGCCGAATACTTCGCGGGTGGTCGGCGAGTCGTCGTGTTGTTGGAAAACCGTCGCAGCGACGCCCGAAAGAGCGGTCACGATCGCGAAGGCGATTCCGATGGTCAGGACGATGTGTGGGGCCTTGATTCTCTTGCGATCCATAGCGTTGGCAAAGCTACTCGCGTCACAAGGCGCGTACCCTCACTCGGGCGTTCAGAGGAGCGGCCGGTTTTCGAGGGGGTTGGCTTACTTGAAAGCCAGTTCCTCGAGCTCAACCATGCGATGCGCCAGGTTCTGGAGAACCCGGACAGCCAGACCCGGCACCTCGTCGAGCAGACCGGCGAACTCGCGCTGTCCGATGACGAGAACTTCCATGGCGGTTTCGGCGGTGACGGTCGCGGTGCGGTTGCCGCCGGTAAGCGGGGCGAGTTCACCCACGACGTCGCCGGCACCGAGCGTGGCGATGTTCTCGCCTTTGCGGTTCACCGAGGCGGTGCCTTCGAGGATGACGAAGCACTCGTGGCCGGGATCGCCTTCACGCACGAGAACCTTGCCTGCGTCGATGTTCACTTCAATAGTGGCGGCCGCCACTTGTTGGAGTTGCTTCTTGTCGCACTCGGCGAAGAGCGGGACCTGAGCGAGATGATTTAGCCATGCGTCACGTGCCATGTCCGAAGCATAGGGAAGTCGGAGCCGATGCGCTCAGGATCTTCCGGAATCGATTCAGACCGACCAGACGATTCCTTCCGGGAATCTCTTCACACCCACGAAACAGTCGGGAAACAGCACTCCTTTATGGTCCCGATTCGTGGATATCGCACTTCTTCGTTGGCCCCTTGAACAGGAACGTCGTCAGGAGCTGGCCCTCGCCGAACTCGGCCGGGTTCTCCTCGTCGACGAAGATCAGCCTGCACCTGTCGTGACCGACTGCCTCGAGGACTGGGTCCGAATGCCGGCTAGTCAGGCCGATATCGATGCCCGCTGTCGCTCGGTGCTCGGCCGGGCTCAGGTGCATGCGCCCGAGCGGCCGGCCCTCGATCCCGATGGGGTACTTCGCTCCGGGACGGAGTGGGTCTCGCTCCCGCCGGTGGAAGCCCGATTGATGGCGGTGCTCCTCGACCGGTTTGGTGCGGTGGTAAGCCGGGATCAACTCGCCCGCTCGGGTTGGCCCAAGGGCGCCCCGGGCCGCAATGCGCTGGACGTGCACATGCTTCGACTGCGCCGCCGAATTGCCCAGCTCAACCTTTCGATCAAGACCGTGCGCTCACGTGGCTATCTGCTCGAACTCGAACTGGATGACCGCGCCGTGGTCTCGGCCTGACGGCCTGACCAGCTGATACCGCCGATTCAGTTAATTCAGCCGGCCTGACGGGCAACGGCTTCGGCGGCCGCCTTTGCCGCTTCGACGTCGCCCAGAAAGCGGTCGGTAAGCGCCATCGCCGTCGCTGGACGCATGTCGTCGCCGAGTTCGAAGCGAATGGGCACACCGGTGGGCAGGTTGACGTCGGCAATGTCGGCATCTGAGATGCCTTCGAGGTGCTTAATGAGAGCCCGGAGACTGTTGCCGTGGGCCACGACGAGCACGGTATTGCCGGCCTGGAGATCGGGAATGATCGAGTCGAACCAGTAGGGGAGCATGCGATCGACCACGTCGGCGAGACATTCCGCGGCGGGCAGGATGTCGATCGGCAGATGGGCGTAGCGGGGATCGAATCGGGGATGGCGCGCGTCGTCGAGGTCAAGCGCGGGCGGCGGGATGTCGTAGCTGCGTCGCCATTCGAAGACCTGGTCCTTGCCGTACTTCTCGGTGGTCTCCTTTTTGTCCATTCCCTCAAGAGCGCCGTAATGGCGCTCGTTGAGGCGCCACGAGCGACGGACGGGAACCCAGAGACGGCCCATCTGGTCGAGGGCGAGGTTGGCGGTGCGGATGGCCCGGGTCTGACACGAGGTGTGCAGCAGATCGGGGGCAACCCCCGCATCGGCGAGGGCGGCTCCGGCCGCTGAGGCCTCGGCCCGGCCTTGGTCGGTGAGATCGGCGTCGTACCAGCCGGTGAAGAGGTTTTCGAGGTTCCAGGTGCTCTGGCCGTGGCGGAGCAGGACGAGTGTGGAGGTCATTTTCCCAGTCTGCCCCACAGGAATCGAGCGACGGTGACGGAAGGGGCGGAGACGACATCAGAAAGTTTCGGAAAATCGTCCATATCGGGAATGAATCGGCGCTGACCAAAGTTGTCAATGTCATGCTCAACTTATCTGGCTCTAATTAGTCAGCCCGACGAGACATCCTCCCGGACAGCTGTAAGACTGCCCGGGAGCAACCGGTCCGAACGGACCACACCAGAACTCAAAAGCAAACCCCCAAACAGGAGCAACACGTCATGGCCAAAGCAGTAGGTATCGATCTCGGTACAACCAACTCCGTCGTTTCGGTCCTTGAGGCCGGCGACCCTGTCGTCATTCCCAACGCTGAAGGCAGCCGCACCACCCCGTCGGTGGTCGCCTTCGCCAAGAACGGCGAAGTTCTCGTCGGTGAGGTCGCCAAGCGTCAGTCCATCACCAACCCCGATCGCACAATCCGTTCCGTCAAGCGCCACATGGGCACCAACTGGACGATCGACATCGACGGCAAGGCCTACACCTCGCAGGAGATCTCGGCCCGCACACTCATGAAGCTGAAGCGTGACGCCGAGGCCTATCTCGGTGACACCGTCACCCAAGCCGTCATCACCGTGCCGGCCTACTTCGACGATGCCCAGCGCACCGCCACGAAAGAAGCCGGCCAGATCGCCGGCCTCGAGGTGCTCCGCATCATCAACGAGCCCACCGCCGCAGCGTTGGCCTACGGCCTCGACAAGGAAGGCGAGGATCAGACGATCCTCGTGTTCGACCTCGGCGGCGGCACCTTCGACGTGTCGGTTCTCGAGATCGGCGACGGTGTCTTCGAAGTGAAGTCGACCCATGGCGACACCAAACTTGGTGGCGACGATTGGGACGAGCGGATCATCGACTGGATGACCGACCTGTTCAAGGCCGCGCATGGCGTCGACTTGAGCAAGGACAACATGGCCACGCAGCGCCTGAAGGAAGCGGCCGAGAAGGCCAAGATCGAGCTTTCGCAGGTGCAGCAAACCCAGATCAACCTGCCGTTCATCACCGCCACGCCCGAAGGTCCGTTGCATCTCGACGAACAACTGACACGCGCCAAGTTCCAGGAGCTCACCGCCGATCTCCTCGAGCGCTGCCGCAAGCCGTTCGAGCAGGCCATCGTCGACGCCGGCCTCACCAAGGGCGATGTCGACCACGTGGTTCTCGTCGGTGGATCGACCCGCATGCCCGCCGTCGTCGAACTCGTCAAGGAAATGACCGGCAGCGATCCGCACAAGGGCGTGAATCCCGATGAGGTCGTCGCGATCGGCGCTGCGGTTCAGGCCGGCGTGCTCAAGGGTGAGGTCAAGGACGTACTCCTTCTCGACGTGACGCCGCTTTCGCTCGGTATCGAGACGAAGGGTTCGGTCATGACCAAGCTCATCGAACGCAACACCACCATCCCGACTCGTCGCACCGAGGTCTTCACGACCGCGGAGGACAACCAGTCATCGGTTGAGATCCATGTGCTGCAGGGTGAACGCGAGATGGCCAATTACAACAAGACGCTCGGCAAGTTCCAGCTCGTCGATCTTCCTCCGGCCCCGCGCGGCATCCCGCAGATCGAAGTCACGTTCGACATCGATGCGAACGGCATCGTGCATGTGTCGGCAAAGGATCGTGCGACGAACAAGGAACAGTCGATGACGATCACCGGTCAGTCGTCGCTGTCGAAGGATGCCATCGACCAGATGGTCAAGGACGCCGAAGCGCACGCTGAAGAAGATCGTCAGCGTCGCGAGGAAGCCGACATCCGCAACTCGGCCGACACGCTCGTTTACCAAACGGAGAAACTGCTCAAAGAACAGGGCGACAAGATCTCCGACGAGGAGCGTTCAAGCGTCGAAGGCAAGCTTGCCGATCTCAAGACGGCCATCGCCGGCAACGATCTTGAGACGATCAAGACGGCCACGGAGTCGCTCATGACTGCGAGCCAGGAGTTCACCCAGAAGCTTTATGAGCAGGCCGCAGCTAACGAGTCAGCCGGTGCGGCCGGCGGTACGAGCTCGGCTCCCGACGACGACGAAGTTGTCGACGCCGAAATCGTCGAAGACGAAGGAAACTGATCATGTCCGAGGAGAGCGACGCCGCCGGGTCCGACCCGGCGGCCGAGCCCGTCGAAGAGGAATTCCTTGACGCGGGCATCATCGACGAAGCCGAATTGATCGATCTCGAAGCACAGTTTGCCGATACCGATCCAGTCGCACTTGTCGCAGAACGCGACGAGTACCGCGACACGATGCTGCGGGTCAAAGCCGAGTTCGACAATTACAAGAAGCGCGTGGCGCGTGACGAGATCACGTTGCGCGAGCGCGCCAACGAGAACCTGGTCGAGAAGATGCTCGTGATCTTCGATGCCTGTGAAGCAGCGATTGGCCACGGCGCAACCGATGTTGAACCGATCGCGAAGATGCTGGTCGACATGCTCGAACGCGAAGGCCTTGTTCGCCTCACGCCGGCCGGCGAGGCATTCGATCCGAATCAGCACGATGCGGTAATGCACGAAGAGGGCGACGGTGGCGAGGCAATCGTCGTCGAGACTCTCCGCACTGGTTACCAATGGAAATCGCGCGTGCTGCGTCCGGCGATGGTCAAGGTGCGGGGCTAGTCAATGGCCCCGCAGCGCGAATGGTTCGAGAAGGACTATTACAAAGTCCTGGGCGTGGCCGACAAGGACGAGTCCAAGGAAATCACGCGCGCGTATCGCAAGCTGGCCCGAGAGTTTCATCCCGATGCGAATCCTGGCAACGACGCCGCTGAGGAGCGTTTCAAAGAAGTGTCAGCGGCGTATGACGTCGTCGGCGATGAGACCAAACGCAAGGAGTACGACGAGGTCCGCCACATGGGCCCCGCGGCTGGCGGCTTCGGCCCATCCCGCGGCGGTCCTGGTGCAGGTGGTTTCAATTACGAAGGTGGCGACATCTCCGACCTGCTCGGCGGATTTTTCGGCGGGGGTCGGGGCGCACGCGGAGGTCGCGGCGCACAACGCGGACGCGGCCCGCAGCGGGGCGCCGATCTTGAGGCGGAACTCCACCTTCCGTTCCGCGAGGCCTTCGCCGGTGTGACGACATCGCTACACATCACGAGCGACATGCCGTGCGAAACATGTCGGGGCTCAGGCGCGAAGCCGGGCACGGCCCCGAGCGCGTGTTCGCGTTGCGGTGGTCGTGGTGCTGTCGACGACAACCAGGGCATGTTCTCGTTCTCGACCCCCTGCGCCGCGTGTGGCGGTGCCGGATCAGTCATCACCGATCCCTGTCCGACTTGTCGCGGTGCTGGTATTGAGCGACGACCGCGCGAAGTCAAAGTCCGCATTCCCGCTGGCGTCGACGACGGTCAACGAATTCGATTGAAAGGTCGCGGCGGCGCTGGCCGTAACGGCGGTCCTATCGGCGACCTGTTCGTCATCGTTCATGTCAGTCCAGATCCGGTTTTCGGCCGCAGTGGGCGCAACCTCACGATGACGGTTCCGGTCTCTTTTGCTGAAGCGACACTCGGCACGAAACTCACGGTTCCGACTCTCGACGGCGCCAACGTCACGCTCAAGATCCCGCCGGGCACCCCGAGTGGTCAAGTGTTCCGAGTCAAGGGTCGTGGCGTCGCGGAGAAGAAAGCAACTGGCGATCTCCTGGTGACTGTTCAGGTCGTCGTTCCGACGACATTGACCGACGAACAACGCGAGGCGGTCGAGACACTCGAAGCTGCTATGCCGGCCGTCTCCCGCGAGCATCTCGGAGTCTGATCATGACGGACGCAAACGATCCCCGATCCACTCATCGACGTGCCGTCTACATCATCTCGGTGGCGGCCGAACTCGCCGGAGTGCATCCGCAGACACTGCGGATTTACGAGCGCAAGGGTTTGCTTGAGCCGGCTCGCACCCAAGGTGGAAGTCGCCGCTACAGCGAGGCCGACATCCGACTTCTCCAGAGGATTCAGCAACTGACAGACGAGGGACTCAACCTCGCCGGCGTGAAGCGTGTGCTTGAACTTGAACTGCGCACCGCTGCGCTTGAGGCCGAACTGAACGCGGCACGAGCGGAGACGATCGCAGCGGTCGATGAAGCGCATCGTTCCTATCGCCGTGATCTTGTTCCGGTGCGGCAAGCCGTCGTCCGATTCGATGAGGCATCACAGGTTCTACGACGACTGTCGGGTCGCTGAAGACAATGCCGGAATTCCCCGATCAGTAAGGAGGTCGCCCCGATCATGGCTCTCGATCCGAACCGCTGGACCCTCAAGACGCAGGATGCCGTCAACATTGCGCTCGCCGATGCGCGCTCCTCAAGCAACCCGGAAGTCACCCCCGATCATCTGCTCCTTGCCCTGCTGGGTCAGGAAGAAGGCGTGGTTCTTCCACTTCTCCAGAAGGTGGGCATAGCGCCACTTCAGTTGCGCAACGCGACCGAAGCATCGATCGCGAAACTTCCCAAGGCCTACGGCAGCGAGTCGCGCGTGGGTCGGGAGTTCACGGCGCTGTTCGACCGAGCGGATGAAATCCGGCGCGAACTTCACGACGAATATCTCTCCACCGAGCATCTGCTTCTCGCGATGGCCGACAAAGTCGGTGCGACGCATGAGGACCTCCTGACTGCGCTTGCCGATGTGCGCGGCAGTCATCGGGTCACGAGTCAGAATCCCGAGGACCAGTACCAGGCGCTTGAGAAATACGGCCGCGATCTCACGGACGCGGCTCGGGCCGGCAAGATCGATCCGGTCATCGGTCGTGACGAGGAGATCCGGCGCGTCATCCAGGTGTTGTCGCGTCGAAGCAAGAACAATCCCGTGCTGATCGGTGAACCGGGGGTCGGCAAGACGGCAATCGTCGAGGGCCTGGCCCGCAGGATCGTCGAAGGTGACGTTCCGGAGAGTCTCAAGAACAAGCGCCTGATATCGCTTGATCTCAGTTCGATGGTCGCCGGCGCGAAATACCGCGGCGAATTCGAGGAGCGACTGAAAGCCGTTCTCAAGGAAATCACCGACTCCGATGGTGAAGTGATCACGTTCATCGATGAAATGCACACGGTCGTCGGTGCTGGTGCAGCCGAAGGTTCGATGGATGCCGGCAACATGCTCAAGCCGCTGCTTGCCCGTGGACAGCTCCGCATGATCGGCGCCACGACGCTCACCGAATTCCGTAAGTACATCGAAAAGGATGCTGCGCTCGAACGCCGATTCCAGCAGGTGTTCGTCGATCAACCTTCGGTCGAGGACACGATCGCGATTCTGCGGGGACTCAAGGAGCGTTACGAGGTCCATCACGGCGTTCGTATTCAGGACGCGGCGCTGGTCGCGGCGGCGGTGCTCTCCGATCGTTATCTCACCGGACGGTTCCTCCCCGACAAAGCCATCGATTTGGTCGATGAATCCGCATCGAAACTGCGCATCGAGATCGATTCGATGCCGACCGAGATCGACGTCGTCGAGCGCCGCATTCGACAGTTCGAGATCGAGCGGGTCGCGTTGGCCAAAGAGACCGATCTTCCGTCACAGGAGCGACTCGCCGCGCTCGACGAGGAACTTGCCAACCTGCGCGAACAGATCGACGGTATGAAAGCCCATTGGCAGGGCGAGAAGGATGCAATCGATCGGATCCGGGGTCTCAAGGAACAACTGGAGACGAAGCGGCTCGAACTCGAGCGCGAAACTGATCTCGAGAAGGCGTCGGAGATCCGTTACGGCCAACTTCCCGAGATCGAACGTCAGGTCGTGGACGCTTCGAAGGCACTCGACGAGCTGCAATCTGGGCAGAAGATGCTGAAGGAAGAGGTCGACGAGGAGGACATCGCCGAAGTCGTCAGCAAATGGACCGGCGTTCCCGTCAGCCGGCTCATGGAGGGCGAGATGGCGAAACTCGTCCGTCTTGAAGAGGTTCTTCATCAGCGGGTCGTCGGTCAAGATGAGGCAGTCGTGGCCGTTGCTAACGCAGTCCGTCGCAGTCGGGTCGGTCTGTCAGATCCCAACCGGCCCATCGGCTCGTTCCTGTTCCTCGGCCCGACCGGCGTGGGTAAGACGGAACTGGCCCGATCACTCGCGGATTTCTTGTTCGATGACGAGCGAGCCATGGTCCGCATCGACATGAGTGAGTACATGGAGAAGCATTCCGTGTCTCGTCTGATTGGCGCTCCTCCCGGCTACGTCGGCTACGACGAGGGCGGACAACTGACCGAGTTGGTTCGTCGTCGCCCGTATGCGGTGGTGCTGCTCGACGAGATCGAGAAGGCCCATCCCGACGTGTTTAACGTCCTGCTGCAGTTGCTCGACGACGGCCGTCTCACCGATGGTCAGGGACGCACGGTCGACTTCACGAACGTCGTGCTCATCATGACGTCGAACCTTCCTGGAGATCCACGAGAGTTCTTCAAACCCGAGTTCGTCAACCGGATCGATGACATCGTTCGGTTCCGTTCGCTCACCGAGGCCGATCTCGAGCGAATCGTCGACATCCAGCTGCAAGGGCTGACCGGGCGT
This sequence comes from Bifidobacterium breve, assembly GCA_945878725.1. Classification (GTDB taxonomy): domain Bacteria; phylum Actinomycetota; class Acidimicrobiia; order Acidimicrobiales; family Acidimicrobilacustridaceae; genus Acidimicrobilacustris; species Acidimicrobilacustris thunensis. The sequence goes on from CAMCTY010000005.1 coordinate 90,375, forward strand.
CTAGCCAATCGTCGAATCACCCTCGTCGTGACGGCAGCGGGCAAGCACGCGCTCGCCGGAGAGGGATACGACCCCGCCTACGGAGCTCGTCCCCTCAAGCGAGTGATCCAGCGGGAGATCGCCGACAAACTCGCTCTGGCCCTGCTGGAAGGCACCTACGGTGAAGGCGACACGGTGACCGTGGATGCTGATGCGGACGGAATCCTGACTATTCGCTGAAAACGCGTCCGGCCCGGAACCCCGAATCGACGGGAATGTGATGAGGGCGACCGGGTAGTGTTCTCCGGTTCCCGAGCAGTGCCCAGCCAAGGAGTCAGCCGTGCCAGCCACCGTCGTCGTCGGAACCCAATGGGGAGACGAAGGGAAGGGCAAATTCACGGATCTCTTTGCCCGTGATCAGCACCTTGTCGTTCGTTATCAAGGTGGTCACAACGCCGGCCACACCCTCGTCGTCGATGGTGAGAGCTTCAAGCTGCAATTGGTCCCGAGCGGCATCCTGTATCCGCACATCGTTCCTGTGATCGGCAACGGCGTCGTCGTCGATCCGCGCGTACTGATCGCCGAACTCGACATGCTCGAGTCCAAGGGTGTCGACACGAGCAAGCTGAAGATCAGCGGTAATGCCCATCTGATTTTCCCGTATCACCAGGAACTCGACAAGCTCACCGAACGTCGTCTGGGCAAGAACAAGGTCGGCACCACCAAGCGGGGCATCGGTCCGGCCTATGCCGACAAAGCGGCCCGCGTTGGCTTGCGGGTGCAGGACCTCCTTGATCCCAAGATCTTCCGCGAGAAGCTCGACGCGGTACTGAAGGAGAAGAACGCGATCTTCGCGAAGGTCTTCAATCAGTTGCCTCTTGATGCCGACGCGATCGCCGAGGAGTACCTCGGTGTTTGTGCACCCCGCCTGGCTCCGATGATCACCGATTCGGTGAACCTCATCCACGAATCACTCGAAGCTGGCGAGAACGTTCTCCTTGAAGGCGCGCAGGCGACATTCCTCGATCTCGATCACGGCACGTACCCGTTCGTGACGTCCTCGAATCCCGTCGCTGGCGGCGCGTGCACCGGTGCGGGCATCGGCCCTCGCTATATCGACTGCGTGATCGGCATCGCCAAGGCGTACACAACTCGCGTCGGCACTGGGCCGTTCCCGACGGAACTGCTTGATGAAACCGGTGATCGTCTGATCGATATCGGTCACGAGTACGGCACCAACACTGGTCGCCGTCGTCGTACGGGCTGGTTCGATGCCGTGATGTTGCGTCACGCCGTCCGTCTCAACTCCCTGTCGGAACTTGCAGTCACGAAGCTCGATGTTTTCGACACGTTCGATTCCGTCAAGATCTGCGTTGCGTACGAACTCGACGGCGAAGTGTTCACGCACATGCCGTATCACCAGTCCGTTCTCCACAAGGTCACGCCGATCTACGAAGAGTTCCCCGGTTGGAACTCCGACATCACGTCGGCCACGACTCGGGCGGAACTGCCGGCCGAAGCGTTGGCCTATCTGACCTTCCTCGAGGCGCAGGTTGGCGTCCCGATCGGTCTCGTTGGCGTCGGCCCGGGCCGCGATCAGTTCCTGCGCTTCGACGCATGAACTCGCTCACGCCAATTCGGGAGTCGGATCGGTGAAGATCTGCGTCGTCGGTTCCGGCGGCCGCGAACACGCGCTCGCTACGGTGCTGCGCCGTCATCACGATGTTGTCGTCACGCCCGGCAATCCGGGGATTCCCGGTTCAGTCTCGACACCGGCCACTGAAATCGACGCTGACCTTTACGTCATCGGTCCGGAAGCGCCTTTGGTTGCCGGCCTTGCCGACGAACTCCGCGCTGCCGGCCGGCTTGTGTTCGGCCCGGGCGCCGATGGTGCCCGACTCGAAGGCTCGAAGGCGTGGATGAAGGACGTGCTCGTCGAAGCGGGCGTGCCCACGGCGCGTCACGGAACCTTTACCGATGCCGAATCGGCTTTCGCATTCCTCGACACACTTGATGGCCTGTACGTCGTTAAGACCGACGGGCTCGCCGCTGGCAAAGGTGTAGTTGTCACCACGTCGCTTGATGAAGCGCGGGAGTCCGTGCGCGACTACCTCTCCGGCTCCGCATTCGGCGATGCCGGGCGCACGCTGGTCATCGAAGAAGGCCTCACTGGTCCCGAGATCTCCGTGCTCGCCATCTGCGACGGACAGCGTGCCGTGGCCCTCGCTCCGGCACAGGATTTCAAACGCATTGGCGATGGCGACACCGGTCCGAACACCGGGGGAATGGGCGCATACTCACCAGTCCCAGTTGCGACTGACGATGTCATTGCGATGGTCATGAACGACGCAGTTGCTCCGACGCTGGCGACGCTGCGAGCCAAAGGCATTGACTACCGAGGCGTGTTGTATGCCGGTCTGATGCTCACGCCCACCGGCCCAAAGATGCTCGAGTACAACGTGCGCTTCGGCGATCCTGAGACGCAGGTCGTGCTGCCCCGCCTCACGAGTGATCTTGGGGAGCTCTTGGCTTCGGCGGCGGCTGGCAATCTCGGAGCGGCTCCGACGTTCGACGACGGTGCGGCCGTGACTGTGGTGTGTGCCTCGGAGGGTTATCCGCGCGAACTTCGACTCGGTGACCGCATCGAAGGCCTTGACGCCGCCGCGGCGGTTTTCGGCGTCAGCATCTTCTGTGCCGGTGTGGATGCCGATTCGCAAGGCAAACTGGTAACTGCTGGCGGCCGCGTGCTGGCAGTGACGGGCCAAGGAGCGACAATCTCCGAAGCGCGAGAACGGGCTTTTGCGGCGGTCGCGCATATCAACTGGCCAGGGATGCAGAATCGATCAGACATCGCTTCGGCGGCTGTCACGGAAACTAAACAAGGCGAAGTCCGATGAAGGGCGCGTCCGACGCACTCACAGCCGATCGCAAACAACGCTCCGGCGCATAGGAGAACTCATGGACTCGACGATCATTCCCAACGTCCTCGCTGCTCGTTATGCGAGCGCCGACATGGCCCATCTCTGGTCGCCTGAGAACAAGATCGTCCTTGAACGTGAGTTGTGGTTGGCAGTGCTCGAAGCACAGAGCGATCTCGGCATTCCAGTACCTGCGGTGGCCATTGCCGATTACCGCGCGGTCATGGAGCAGGTCGATCTCGATTCGATCAACGAGCGCGAGCGGATCACCCGCCACGACGTGAAGGCCCGGATCGACGAGTTCTGTGCGCTCGCCGGTCACGAGCACATTCACAAGGGAATGACTTCGCGCGATCTCACCGAGAACGTCGAACAACTGCAGGTTCGGCGTGCGCTCGTTCTCATCCGGGGGCGGATGCTCGCATCCCTCGCCCGTCTCGCCGAGCGCGCCGCCGAGTCGGCAGAACTTGTGATGACCGGTCGCAGTCACAACGTGCCGGCTCAGGCCACGACGCTTGGCAAACGTTTCGCTAATGCCGGCGAGGAACTTCTCCAAGCGCTGTATCGGGTCGATGACCTTCTCAAGCGCTATCCGCTGCGTGGCATCAAGGGCCCGGTCGGCACGCAGCAAGACATGCTCGACCTTCTCGACGGTGATGTCGATCGACTCGACCAACTTGAAGAGCGCATCGCCGTGCATCTTGGTTTCGACGCAACGCTGTCGAACGTCGGTCAGGTCTACCCGCGTTCACTCGATCTCGACGTGGTATCCGCGCTGGTTCAAGCCGCCGCTGGCCCCGCCGATCTCGCCATCACGATCCGACTTATGGCTGGTCAGGAACTCGCCACCGAGGGATTCCGCCCCGGGCAGGTCGGTTCATCGGCGATGCCGCACAAGATGAACAGCCGCAGCTGCGAACGCATCGGCGGTTTCCTTGCCATCCTGCGCGGTCATCTCACGATGGTTGCGTCGCTTGCAGGTGACCAGTGGAACGAGGGTGACGTGAGTTGCTCGGTCGTTCGTCGGGTCGCCCTTCCCGACGCGTTCTTCGCCATCGACGGACTGTTCGAGACATTCCTCACAGTGCTCGACGACTTTGGTGCTTACCCGGCTGTCATCGAACGCGAACTTGATCGATACCTGCCGTTCCTGGCCACGACGAAAGTTCTCGTTGCTGCGGTTCGTCATGGCGTCGGACGCGAGCAGGCTCACGAAGCGATCAAAGAACACGCGGTGGCTGCCGCGCTGCGCCTGCGCGAACAGGGCGCCGAGGGCAACGATCTGCTCGAGCGTCTTGGGTCTGATCCCCGTCTCGGCCTCGCTCCCGACGAACTCGCCGGCATCCTGGCCGAGCCACTCGATTTCGTGGGCACCGCTCCGCAGCAAGTCGCAGCGTTTGTCGCAACCGTTGCCGAACTCGTGGCCGCCGATCCGGTGGCCGCCGGATATCGTCCCGACGACATTCTTTAACCCTGACGTCCTATTTCAAGGAGACAGCGACACCGTGAGCACCGCTTCGCTGCCCCACATCTACTCGGGCAAGGTCCGCGACATCTACGACGCCGGGGACGATCGCCTGTTGATGGTCACGTCCGATCGCCTTTCGGCGTTTGACGTTGTGATGGCCGAGTCGATTCCCGACAAGGGCCGCGTGCTCACCGCCATGTCGGCGTTCTGGTTCGAAAAGTTCGAAGGCATCGTCGGAAGCCATCTGCTCTCCACGAAACTCGCCGACGCCCCCGCTGCCGGCCAGCGTCCCGAGTGGGCGGGCCGTGTGATGTTGTGTCGCCGGGCCGAGATGCTGCCGATCGAATGCATCGTGCGCGGCTATCTCACGGGCTCGGCCTGGAAGGAATACCGCACGTCGGGAACCATGCACGGGCAGGAACTTCCGGCCGGTCTGCTCGAGTCGGCACAGTTGCCCGAACCGGTCTTCACGCCGTCGACGAAGGCCGCCGAAGGCCACGACGAGAACGTCTCGTTCGAGGCGGCTGTCGATCTCATCGGCTCCGACCTCGCTGAGCGGGCACGGTCGGTCTCGATCGAGCTGTACTCCCGCGCTGCGAAATGGGCGGCCGAGCGGGGCATCCTGATTGCCGACACCAAGTTCGAACTCGGCATCATCGACGGCGAACTGGTTCTGGCCGATGAGGTCCTGACCCCCGATTCGTCTCGATTCTGGGCCGCCGATCAGTGGAAGCCCGGAAGCACGCCTCCGTCGTTCGACAAGCAGCCGGTGCGCGACTTCCTCGACGGGCTCGACTGGAACAAGCAGCCCCCGCCGCCGGCCCTTCCCGATGAGGTCGTCGAGACCACCAGCTCCCGTTACATCGACGCGTATGAGCGGATCACCGGTCGTTCGTTCGCGGAATGGAACGGTTGATTTCAGGTCGGCATTCTGTGCGCTCCGGGCCACCGGTGAGCGTGCGAGACTAAGCGCATGATTTTCTCGGTCCACGTCGAAGTTCGCCTTCGCCCCGGTATCGCTGATCCGCAGGGCTCCACCATCGAGAGGGCGCTGCCCACTCTCGGATTTGATGGCGTGAAGGGCGTGCGCGTGGGCAAAAGCATTCGATTCGATATCGATGCTGCTGACGAGTCTGCGGCCCGTGCCGAAGCCGATGATCTCTGTCGTCGCTTCCTGACCAATCCGGTCATCGAAGACGCCGTCATCCACGTCGAGGCGGGCGCTGCAGCCGGGGCAACTTCGTGAGCCGACGGGTCGGGGTTGTTGTCTTCCCCGGTTCGAATTGCGAGCAGGACATGCTTGAGGCGATGGCGCTCGTGGGCGCCGAACCCGAATTGCTGTGGCACGGCGACGAAACCACCAACGGCGTCGATGCCGTCATCATTCCCGGTGGCTTTGCTCACGGTGACTATCTGCGCCCCGGTGCAATCGCCCGTTTCTCTCCCGTCATGGCCGCAGTTGCTGAATTCGCCGCTGCCGGTGGCCCGGTCGTCGGCATTTGTAACGGCTTTCAGGTTCTCACCGAAGCCGGCCTGTTGCCGGGTGCGCTGCAGAAGAACCGAGGGCTCAAGTTTCTCTGTGCTCCGGCCGAGTTGCGGGTCGAGTCCACCGATTCGATCCTCACCCGATCGGCGGAAGCCGGCGCGGTTCTGCAGGTTCCGATCAATCATTTCGAAGGTAATTACACGTGCGATGCCGAGACTCTGGCGCAACTGCGCGACGAGAATCGCATCGTGCTGCGTTACGTCGACAATCCCAACGGTTCTGTCGACGACATTGCCGGCGTCTGCAATGCCGGTCGCAACGTCGTGGGGCTGATGCCCCATCCGGAGCGGGCCACGAGCGAGCTGCTCGGCAGTACTGACGGGCTCGCGCTACTGCGTTCCATCGTCGCTTGACGCGTCACCAGTCATTCCCGATTGTCACTGTTGGTCCCGTACTTTCCCGAGCATCACGAGAAGTAGGTTGAACGAAATGGACGACGCGATCCACCGCTCGCTCGGTCTGACCGACGAGGAATACGGCGACATCTGCCGCATCATCGGACGCGATCCGAATCATCTCGAGCTCGCCATGTACGCAGTTATGTGGTCGGAGCACTGCTCGTACAAGTCGTCGCGTATCCATCTCAAGCGACTGCCGACCGAAGCCCCGTGGGTGCTCGTTGGTCCCGGCGAGAACGCCGGTGTCGTCGATGTTGGTGACGGCATCGCTGCCGCCCTTCGCATCGAGAGTCACAACCACCCGTCAGCGATCGAGCCCTATCAAGGTGCGGCTACGGGAGTCGGTGGCATCTTGCGCGACATCTTCACGATGGGCGCGCGACCGATCGCGATTATGGATCCGCTCCGGTTTGGCCCGCTCGATGATCCGCGCAGCCGCTGGATCGCCGAAGGCGTCGTGAGTGGCGTTTCCGGTTACGGCAACTCCGTTGGCGTCCCGACGATCGGCGGCGAAACCGTTTTCGACGAGACCTATAAGGGAAATCCGCTGGTCAACGTGCTGTGCCTCGGCCTTCTGCCCACCGATCGCCTCGTGCTCGGACAGGCCACCGGCGTGGGCAACCTCGCCGTGCTGCTCGGTTCAAGCACCGGCCGCGACGGCATCGGTGGCGTGAGCGTGTTGGCGTCGGCAGGTTTCTCGGACGAGGAATCTGACGCCGAGAAGCGCCCTTCGGTGCAGGTCGGCGATCCATTCGAAGAGAAGCGTCTGATCGAAGCGTGCCTCGAGTTGCTCGATGCCCGCCTTGTCGTCGGCATCCAGGATCTCGGCGGCGCCGGTCTTGCGTGTGCCACCAGCGAAACCGCGAGCCGCGGTGGCATGGGCATGGACGTCGATGTCAATGCCATCCCGCGTCGCGAGCAGGGCATGGAGCCGTTCGAGGTCATGACCTCGGAGAGCCAAGAGCGCATGCTTGCGATCGTTGAGCCCGCCGATCTCGAACGCGTCCTCGCCATCTGCGAGCGTTGGGAAGTTCGCGCCGCGATGATCGGCATCGTCACTCCCGGCCCCGCCACCGGCGACGCCGACGGCGGCCGTCTGCGAATCCTTGATGGATTCGACGGCGATGTGCTGTGTGACATCCCGGCCGCATCGCTGCATGAAGACGCCCCGCTCTACAACCGACCGTGTATCGCTCCGGCCAGTTTCGACGAAGCAACGAGAACACTTGGCACTGAGCCGATGCCGGAAAGTACCGATGTTGCGGCCGAACTCCTCGAACTTCTGGCCGATAATCGTTGGGTTTTTTCGCAGTACGATCACCAGTTGTTCCTCAATACAGTCGAGGGTCCGGGTGGCGATGCCGCGGTGTTGCGCCTGAAGCATCCGGTGACCGGCGTCGACACCGGGCGCGGCATGGCGCTGACGACCGACGGCAACCATCGCTGGTGTGCGGTCGATCCTCGTCAGGGCACGGCACTAACCGTCGCTGAATCTCTGCTCAATCTCGCATGTGTCGGAGCCCGACCGCTCGCTGTCGTGAACTGTCTGAATTTCGGCAACCCCGAACATCCCGAAGTGATGTGGCAACTGTCTGAAGCGATCGATGGCATGGCCGAGGCCTGTGTCGCGTTTGAGTCGCCGGTGATTGGTGGCAACGTCAGCCTCTACAACGAGTCGCTTGGCTCCGACATTGATCCGACACCGGTTGTTGGCATGTTCGGACTCATCGATTCGCTCGACCGGCGGCCCCCCGGCGTTGGCTTGGTGAACGGTGGTCGCTTGCTGCTTCTCGGAACCACGCAACCCGAACTCGCCGGTTCGCGTTGGGCCCGTGCCCGCGGCCATCGCGGGGGCCGGTTGCCGTCCATCGATTTCGCCGAGCACCTTCGCGTCGCCGGGGTCACGAGGTCGCTCGTCGCCAGTGGATTGCTGGCCGGTGTGCACGACGTTTCGAATGGCGGACTCGCCGTCGCTCTTACCGAGATGGCTGTTCGATCAAATCTCGGAATCTCCGCCGCCCGCATCGCCACTGTCGCGGAACTGTTCTCGGAGAGTCCGTCAAGAGTGATTCTGTGCGTCCCGCCAGAGAACATCGCTGCTGTCGAAAACGTGTGTTCCGGCGCGGGCGTTCCCGTCAGCCGGATCGGCGTGGCCGGCGGTGATCGGATCTCGGTCAAGGGTCTTCTCGACATCCCACTGGCCGACGCGGTCTCCGCATGGACCGATCGCATCCCGTCGGCGCTTGGCGCCGGCACCGCCCAGGACTGAATGGGAATCGGAAACCATCACCTTGCACCGTTACGATGACTTTGTGACCGACTCGGGCTCAGGCCGCCGTCTCACTGTGCACGCTGAACCAGTTTCGTCCGATGTCGGTTTCACACCCGATGCCGGCGCCGACGACGACACCCCAAAAGAAGCCTGCGGCGTCTTCGGTGTGTACGCCCCGGGCCAGCCTGCGTCGCATCTCACCTATCTCGGCCTGTACGCCCTGCAACATCGCGGACAAGAAGCGGCCGGTATGGCGGTCAGTGACGGATCGATGATCACCGTCGTGAAAGAGACTGGTCTCGTCTCCAATGCATTCGACGATCGCACGCTGGTCGCGCTCAATGGTCATCTCGCGATCGGACACACCCGCTACTCGACCACCGGTTCGAGTGTCTGGCACAACGCGCAACCCGTGTACCGCGATGTCGGCGCACACACGGTCGCGATCGCTCACAACGGCAATCTCGTCAATACCGAAGAACTCGCCGAAGAGCTCGGAATGCTTCCGGGCACGGTGAGTTCGGACAGCGATGTCATGGCCGAACTCATCGCATCGGAACTGGCCAAGTCGCCGGAGGAAAGCGCCGACCGACGTGCGCTCGAGCGTGCGGTTCTCGCCACACTTCCCCGACTGCGCGGGGCCTTCTCAGTTGTGGCGATGGACGAAGGCCATGTCATCGGAGTCCGTGATCCCAACGGATTCCGTCCCCTGTGCCTCGGCAAACTGCCGAACGGCTGGGTGCTTGCCTCCGAGAGTCCGGCCCTCGACGTCGTTGGCGCCCATCTCGTACGCGAGCTCGAACCCGGCGAGATGATCATCATCGACGCCACCGGATATCGATCGGTGCGGGCCTTCGAACCTGAACTTGTCGATCCCAAACTCTGTCTCTTCGAGTTCGTCTACTTCGCCCGGCCCGACACGCGGCTTTACGGCCAGAGCGTGCACCAGGCCCGCGTCCGCATGGGCGAGAGCCTCGCCGAACAGGCTCCGGTCGATGCCGATCTCGTGATGGGTGTCCCCGAGTCGGGCATCCCTGCGGCCGAAGGTTTCGCCCGACGGTCCGGCATTCCGTTCGGTCAGGGTCTCGTCAAGAATCGATACATCGGCCGCACGTTCATTGCTCCGAACCAGGAGATGCGCGCACTCGGCGTGCGCATGAAGCTCAACCCGTTGCGCGACAACATCGCCGGCCGACGTCTGATCGTCGTCGACGACTCGATCGTTCGTGGCACAACAACGCGAGCGATGGTGTCGATGCTTCGCGAAGCAGGTGCCCTCGAGGTCCACATGCGCATCTCATCGCCGCCCTACAAGTGGCCGTGCTTTTACGGAATGGATACCGGAAGTCGCGGCGAGTTGCTTGCCGCCAACATGAGCGTTGATGAGATTCGCGAGTATCTCAACGTCGACTCACTTTCGTATCTCACGCTCGATCGCCTGCTCACCGCGACAGGCGCGGTCGGAGCCGGTTTCTGCGATGCCTGTCTGACCGGCTCGTACCCGGTGCCGATTCCCGAATCGCTGTCGAAGGACGTGCTCGAACTTCCTTCTGACAAGCCGGTGCACGTTTCCGGATTCGCGTCGTTGCTCGACACGAATGGGAGTCATCCAGGACAGAGCGCTCTCGACCTCATGAACACGGAAGAGTCACTTGATGGCAACTGATCCGAAGGGCGAAACCTACGCCGGAGCCGGCGTGAGCATCGACGCAGGCGAGCAGGCAGTCGAACGGATCAAGAGCAAAGTGCGCTCAACGTTCCGGCCCGAGGTGATCGGCGACATCGGTGGATTCGGTGGGCTGTTCGCAATCGATCTCGAGCGCTATCGCAAGCCCGTGTTGGTCTCATCGACCGACGGTGTCGGAACGAAGGCGCTTGTAGCGCAAGCAGCGAACCAGTTCACGACGATCGGTGTCGACCTCGTAGCGATGTGCGTCGACGATCTCGTCTGTCAGGGTGCTGAGCCGCTCTTCTTCCTCGATTACATCGCCGTGGGCCGACTCGATCCGGATCACATCGAACAACTTGTTGAAGGTGTCGCCGAAGGTTGCCGTCAGGCCGGTTGCGCGCTGATCGGTGGCGAGATGGCCGAACATCCGGGCGCAATGGAACCGGGTGAGTTCGACCTCGTCGGTTTCGCCGTAGGTGTCGCCGACCGCGATGCATTGATTACCGGCGAGACGATTGTTCCCGGGGATGTCCTGATCGGTCTCCCGTCGACAAATCTCCGCTCGAACGGCTACTCGTTGGCTCGCCGCGTTCTGCTTGAGCGGGCGGGCAAGCCACTCGATGGTCCGGCGTGGGACGGGGCGCATCACACGTTGGCCGATGAACTGCTCGCCCCGTCAGTGATCTTCGCTCCGGCGATCGCCGCGCTTCAGCGGGCAGTCGATGTCCGAGGTGTTGCGCACATCACCGGTGGTGGGATTCCCGGAAACCTCAATCGAGTGTTGCCCTCGGGAACCGCGGCGGAGGTTGTCCGCGGCTCGTGGGAGATTCCGCCGATCTTCACCGAGATCCAACGTCTCGGCGACGTCGATGAGGCTGAGATGGACAAGGTCTTCAACATGGGTCTCGGCATGATCGTCGTAGTTCCGGAATCCGACGTCTTCAAAACGCTCGATGTCGCCCGGGCACAGGGTCACCGTGCGACTGAGGTTGGTCGCATCGTTGCCGGCGACGGCACCGTTCGTTACGCCTGAACCGCCCTACGTCTGAACCGCTCGGAGCAGTTCGACAATCGAACAGGCTGTTGACCGGTAGTTTCGTGTTCATGGACCAGACCAAGCAGAAGCTGATCGATCATCTGCTCGAGCACTCTGTGCGCACGGGTGACTTCACGCTGAAGTCAGGTCGCAAAAGTTCCTGGTTCATCGACTCGAAGCAGACGGCCTGCCGACCCGAGGGGCTTCTCCTGATTGCCGACCTTGCGCTTGACATCATTCCCGCCGGTATCACCGCGATCGGCGGGCTTACCGTCGGTGCCGATCCGGTCGCGTACGGAATCGCCGGAGTGGCCGCTACCCGCGGACGCGATCTCCGATCGTTCACGATCCGGAAGGAAGCCAAGGACCACGGCGTGGCCGGTCGACTGGCCGGCCCGCTGCTTGCCGGGGACAAAGTTGTCATCACCGAGGACACGGTCACCCGAGGCACGTCTCCGATGGAAGCGGTTCAGGTGGTCCGGGAACTCGGTGCCGAGCCGGTGATGATTCTCGTGGTCGTAGACCGCGGCGGATCATGCGCCGCTTTGGCCGAAGCCGCCGGGATCGAGTTCAGGGCACTGGTGACCGCTCCGGAGCTGGGTTTCAACTACGAAGGCGCCTGAGAACGGCCTTCGTCAACTGGTCCCGATTGGCGGACTGTGGCGAGGCCCTGCGCGACTACTAGCGTTTGTGACCCTATGGCCGATACAACTACCGCCGCATTCAGCATCCGTCTCCGCGTCCGTCTGGGCAACACCCCCGGTGCTCTTGGTCACCTGGCTACCGCCATTGGATCCGTAGGCGGCAACATCTGGTCACTCGAAGGTTTTGAGGCGAAGCAGTCGTCGCTCGACGAGGACGTCGTCGTCAATTGTTCGAGCGAAGCGCATCAGCAGGAAGTTCTTGCGGCGGTGCGTGCACTCGATGACATCGAACTGCTCGAGTGGGAAGACCGCACGTTCGCCGTTCATCAGGGCGGCAAGATTGACGTCGTCAGCCGAATCGCCGTGAATGACACCGACGACTTGTCAATGGCCTACACGCCAGGTGTCGCACGCGTTTGTCTTGCGATCGCGAAGGATCCGTCACTCGCTCACGAACTGACGATCCGCAAGAACACCGTCGCCATCGTGAGCGACGGAACCGCCGTACTCGGCCTCGGCGACATCGGTCCCCTCGGAGCGATGCCGGTCATGGAAGGCAAAGCTCTCCTGTTCAAGGAATTCGCCGGCGTTGACGGCTTCCCGATCTGTCTCGACACAAAAGATCCGCAGGAAATCATCGACACGGTCGTGCGCATCGCCCCGAGTTTCGGCGGCATCAATCTCGAAGACATCGCCGCACCGGCCTGTTTCGTCGTAGAAGAGGCCCTGAAGGAACTGCTCGACATCCCGGTCTTCCATGACGACCAGCACGGCACCGCCGTTGTGGTTCTCGCCGCTCTCATGAACTCGCTCAAGATCGTGGACAAGAAGATGAGCGATCTCACCGTCGTGATCGCCGGTGTCGGCGCAGCTGGCGTGGCCATCTCGAAGATCCTCATGGAGGCCGGTGTCCAAAACATCATCGGCGTCGATCGCACGGGTGCTGTCTACAACGGTCGTAGCGATCTCAACGTGGCTAAGCAGTGGTTCGCAGAGAACACCAACCCTCAGGGGCTGAAGGGTGATCTTGCGTCGACCATGCCCGGTTCGGATCTGTTCATCGGCGTGAGTGGTCCCAACCTGATCGGGCGCGACGACGTCCTGTCGATGGCGAAGAACCCGATTGTCTTTGCGCTGGCCAACCCCGATCCGGAAATCCGCCCCGAAGAGGCCAAGGGAGCGGTTGCTGTCATGGCGACGGGTCGCAGCGATTTCCCGAACCAGATCAACAACGTCCTGTGTTTCCCGGGCATCTTCCGTGGCGCGCTTGATGCAGGTGCGACGACGATCACCGAAGGCATGAAACTCGCAGCGGCAAACGCGATTGCTTCTGCAATCACTGATGCTGAACTCACACCTGAGTACATCATCCCGTCGGTCTTCGACCTCCGGATTGCCCCGCTTGTCGCCGCTGCTGCCGCCGAGGCCGCAGTTCGTGACGGAGTGATCCGTAAGAAGTGACCCTGATGTCCCCGGCCCGCGGCGCCATCACGGCGATCACCTTCGATTTCTGGGACACCCTTGTTCGTTCGGACACCCCGGCATTCCGTCTCGAACGGCGTATTGCCGTCGCCGAGGTTCTGGCCCGTCACGGGCTTCCGGCCGAACACGACAACATCGAAGCCGCGTTCGACCATGCCTGGAAGCGCTTCGACGAGTCGTGGGCACTCAACGAACAGTTCACCGGTCACCACGCCGCCGAGGCGATGCTCGAGATCCTCGGCCACAAACCTGATGCTGTTGTTCGTCAGCAGATAATCGACGCGTACCTCTCGGCTGGCCGCGACATTGAGATCGAGCTCGCGCCGAATGTTGCCGACGCACTTCGAGCTCTCAAGGCCGGTGGCTTGCGGCTGGGCATCATCTGCGATGTCGGCCTCACCCCCTCAACGACCCTGCGCCACATTCTCGACCGTCACGGCGTTCTCAATCTGTTCGACCATTGGTCGTTCTCCGACGATGTCGGCGTCTACAAACCGGACCCGGTGATCTTTGAACACGCGCTGGCCGGACTCGGCGGTGTGGATCCGTCGACTACCGCACATATCGGTGACCTTCGACGCACGGATATCGCAGGCGCTCGGGGGATGGGCATCCTTGCGCTGCGCTACAGCGGGGTGAACGACGATGACCCGTCGCATGGCGACGAGGGCGACTTCGTTGTCGAGGATCACGCCGACCTCCCGGCACTGCTCGGAGTCGCGTCTCCGTCGTAATCGCGACGACTTTGTGCAACAGTGGCCCCTTCAGGAACGAAAACCCAGGGGGAAAAGTGCCACTCGATCCGCAAGCTCAGGTCATCGTCGATTTCATGGCGAGTATCGGATTCACGTTCGACGGCACAACGCCGGAGGAACTCCGTGCCGGCATGGGCGCCGGCGCAACGCCGAGCCCCATTGCGATGGCAAGCATCACCGATCGCACGATCCCCGGCCCAGGTGGGGCGATCCCGATCCGCATCTATCGCCCGTCGGACGAAACGGGCCTTCCTGTCGTGACGTTCTTTCACGGCGGTGGCTGGGTCGTGGGCGATCTCGAATCACACGATCACTGCTGCCGCGTCATTGCAAGCAAGGCCGAGTGTGTCGTTGTGGCCGTCGACTATCGGCTTGCGCCGGAGGCGAAGTTTCCGGCGGCGATCGACGACGCGTGGGCTGCGACCGAGTGGGTGGCAACCAATGCCGACGAACTCGGCGTCGATGCGTCGCGTCTTGCTGTGGCCGGCGACAGCGCCGGTGGCAATCTCGCTGCGGTCGTCGCGAACATGTCGCGCGATCACGAACATGTCGAGATCATCCAGCAGGTGCTCATCTATCCGGTAACTGACGGCGCGTGTGATCGCCCGTCAATGACGGAAAACGCGGAGGGGTACTTCCTGACCCGCAGCGCCATGGACTGGTTCCACGATCACTACACGGTCACCGTCGCCGATCTCGACGACCCGCGGTATTCGCCGATCCTTTCGGATCTCGCCGGTGCTCCCTCGGCAGTGGTCGTGACCGCAGGGTTTGATCCGCTGCGCGATCAGGGCAATGCCTACGCGGCCAAGCTGGTTGAGGCCGGTGTGGATGTCGACCATGTCGAGTACGAGGGCATGATCCATGGGTTCTTCTCAATGGACGAAGCGATCGACGTGGCGGCTGATGCCCAGGACCAAGTTGCCGCTGCCCTGAAGGCCGCTTTCGCTTCCTAACTACCCGGCCGATCTGTCAGTGACATTCGACATTTACATTCGGCAATGACGAAGGCCCCGGGGGAACCCCGGGGCCTTCGTACGTTCTGGTGGTCGGGACCGGCGTCGATCCGGTGACCTACCGCTTTTCAGGCGGCCGCTCTGCCTACTGAGCTACCCGACCGTGGGTACTGCGATTCGTTTGCAGATCCACGCGAATTTAACCATGTGGTTCTGCGGCATTGATGGCGGTCCCGACGGGATTTGAACCCGCGACCTCCGGCTTGACAGGCCGGCGTGCACTCCAAACTGCACCACGGGACCACGTACATGTCTTGTCTTTTCCTACTGCCGAGCGCTGCGTTGTCACCGCAAGGCTCGTTACTGCTTGTTGCTCTGCGAACTGCTTGGTGTTGCTGGTGCTTGGTGTTGCTGTTACTGCGTGTACTGCACGACTGCTGCGTACCCCCAACGGGATTCGAACCCGTGTTACCTGCGTGAAAGGCAGGCGTCCTAGGCCGCTGGACGATGGGGGCTCTCCTGCCGCTGAGGCTTAGTGACCTTAGCAGCAGGCCCTACCGCCACCGCCAATGCGGATCTCAGCGACCTGCGGTTGGGGCGGTACCGCTTAGGGCCTGAATCACCATTTCGAGAAGCCAGCCGAGGAATTCGTACAACGCCCAAGCCGGAAGATCGGGATCGTCGTGATCGATCTCGGGCATGTGGTTCTCGATGACGTCGAGCCGGGTGCCGAGAACGAGGCGAACCGTGTTGATTCCGATCATCCACTTGTCGAGCGTGGCGCGGTCGAGTTCGGCATCGAACGCGGACTCGCCGACGCGGGTGAGGATTTCCCTGCGCGTGCGCAGCAGGTCGCTGTGCACGAGTGCGCGGTACTGGGCTTCGATCTCGGGATCCGACGCATGACCAACTGGGAACACGCGGCGCAGGAGCGGATTCGCATCATCGTCAAGCGCGGCGACGACGTCTTCGCAAACGGCGCGCAGTACCGACCGCTCTTCCTCCCCGAGGTTGACCACGAATCGGTCGGGACCCTTCGCTTGGATCGTGCGACGGAAACCAAACATCGATCAGTCCTGTTGCATCGTGGCCCAGAGGCCATGTTCGTGAAGACGGAACACGTCGAGCTCGGCCTTCTCCTTCGAACCGCTGGAGACGACGGCACGGCCCTTCTCGTGCACGTCGAGCATCATCCCCTGCGCCTTTTCGAGGCTGTAACCAAAGAGCTTCTGGAGTACGAAGGTCACGTAACTCATGAGATTGATTGGGTCATTCCAAACGAGAACAACCCAAGGCGTCTCCGTCTCGGACTCGTGTCCGATGTCGGGTTTGTCGACCTCGACCGGCGCGGTCGATGACGCGCGCGTAGACGAACGCTTCATACCGAAGCCGCCGCTTTGATCAGTGAGTCGTTCGGTGATTCGAGAGGTCGGGCCCGGAGGCTGAGATGGAATCCGAGCACCGTCATCCAGATCACAACACTCCCGAAGACGTGCAGGATGACTAGCCAAGGAGGAACGCCTGTGAAGTACTGGATGTAGCCGATCGCGCCTTGCACGACGATCGCGCCGACGAGGAGGCGCGCGTGGCGATCGACGGACGCCGGCGCGCCGGTCCTGCGCAGTATGACCAACGTGACGATGGTGAGTGCGAGGAAAATCCAAACAGTCGCGCTGTGTACGCGGGCGACGGCTTCGAGTGAGAACGAAAGGCGATCGACTTTTTCGTCACCACCGTGGGGGCCGGTGCCAGTCACGATCGTGCCGGTGAGGATGACGGCTGATGCGGCCACGATGAGCACGCGACTCAGGGCCCGGACATTCGGAGTTACGACGGGCAAGGACGCAACGGAGGCATATCGACCACGTTGGTGGAGTACGACGGCGTTCCAGACGAGCACCATCGACAGAACGAAGTGGGCGATCACGAACGGCGGGCGCAGTTCAAACAGAACAGTGAGGCCGCCAAGAATGATCTGACCGATGACGCCGGCGACCAACCCGAGAGACCACCAGGTGAGGTCCCGGCGCCGGGGCTGGCGAACAAGGGAACCAAGCACGGCCACAATGACGGCGGCGGAGACCAGTCCGGTGATCAGGCGGTTCACGAATTCGATCATGGCGTGGTACTCGAGCGGGGCGACGAGGCTGTTTTCCTCGCAGGTCGGCCAATCCGAGCAGCCGAGGCCTGATCCGGTCAGCCGAACGGCCGCGCCAGTCACGATGATGAACACAAGGGCTACCAGCGCGACGAGCGTGATGCGCTGGTAGGCCCGGGGGGAAAGGCGAGGCAGGCGCACGAGTTGGATCGTACGGGATCGGAGGATCCGGGCCACGATTGTCCGGCTGATGGGGAGCGGCTCTACGATCAAAAGCGATGGAAACCGTCGCGCAAGCCCCTCTCCGTGCGCGAATTAGCGGTTACGTGGCACTCACGAAACCCCGAATCATCGAGCTCTTGCTTATAACGACCGTCCCGACCATGGTCGTGGCCGAGCAGGGCTTGCCGCCGATCTGGCTCATCGTGGCCACGGTTCTTGGCGGAACGCTGGCCGCCGGCGGGGCGAACGCCATCAACATGTACGTCGATCGGGACATCGACGCGATCATGAAACGGACCCGGAACCGCCCGCTCGTCACCGGGCTGATTAGGCCAAGAAACGCCCTTATTTTCGCTATTTCTCTCGAAATCGTCGCATTCGCCTGGCTGTGGGCCTTCGTCAATTTCCTGAGCGCGGTTCTGGCCGTGGCCGCGTGCCTCTTTTACGTCTTCATCTACACGCTGTGGCTCAAGAGGACGTCGAAGAGCAACATCGTGATCGGCGGCGCGGCAGGAGCAGCGCCGGTGCTGATCGGTTGGTCGGCGGTCACCAATTCGCTGGCGTGGGCGCCGATTGTGCTTTTCGCCATCATCTTTTACTGGACGCCGCCGCATTTCTGGGCCCTCGCCATCCGCTACAAGGACGATTATGCGGCCGCTGATGTGCCGATGTTGCCGTCGGTGGTCTCGCTTCATGAAACGGCCGTGCGAATCCTGATTTACACGGTTTGGCTGTGGTTTCTCACCCTCGTTTTTGCCCCGATTGGGAACATGGGTTGGATCTACTGGGTCGCAGCTGGCCTACTGGGCGCGGTTTTCACGGCGTTCGCGGTGCAGCTCCTCCGGGATCCGACCACGAAGCGTGCGATGCGCCTCTTCACGTGGTCCATCACGTACATCACGCTCCTTTTCGGAGCGATGGCACTCGACCAGCTCGTTCGGTCGGGCCTGTGACGCCGAAATCGGTCGATCAAACCTTCCGATGGTTTTCTGCGACGCCAGCGCCCATGTGTAAAGTCGAAAGTTGTACTTCCGTCTCCCCGGAGCCGGTCACTCCATGGTCCGCTCCGACGTCTGTCGGCCCGAGTGCGGTTGTTCGAATGAGGTCCCTTCAAACATGGCGCTAACCGATACGAGAACCGAGTCCGGCACTGAGGCCACCGAGGCCGCGCACAGTGCCGTTCCGGCCCCCGTTTCCCTTCTTGGATCCGGCGATCACAAGGCCCTCGGGCTCGTGTATGTCGTCGCTGCATTGCTGTTCGGTGCGGTGGGCTGGATCATTTCCGCTCTTATCGGCGCCCACTCGCTTGGTTCCGGGACGTTCCTTTCGGAATCAACGGCCGACGGGTTCCTCTCCGGTAGCCGGATCGGCCTCGTTCTGCTTGTCGGCGTGCCGGTCATGCTCGGTCTCGCGACGTACATCGTCCCGCTTCAGGTCGGTGCCAACACTGTCGCTTTCCCCCGTGCCGCCGCCGCCGCCCTCTGGACGTGGGTCCTCTCGGGTGGCCTGCTTATCGTGGCCAACGCCATCGACGGAGGCCTCGACGGTGGTCGCGAGCGTGCGGTCGATCTCGGACTTCTTGCCATTGCTGGCCTTTGTGTGGCGCTTGTGCTTGGTGCGGTTTGCGTGATCACCACGGCGATCGCTCTGCGCACGCCGGGCATGCGGCTTGATCGTGTACCGCTGTTCACTTGGGCGTTCATTGTCGGCGGTTCGGTGTGGGTCCTCACCCTCCCGATCCTCTTGGGCAACGTCGTTCTGATTTATGTCGATCATCATTACGGCGCCGGAACATCATTCGGCTCTGCCGGTTCCCAGTGGGCGCAGGTCTCCTGGATTGCCTCGCAACCGCAGGTCTATGCCCTTCTCATCCCAGTCCTCGGCCTCGTCGCCGACGTGATCGCCACCATCGCTGGCGTGCGGCAACCGAATCGCAACGTGCTGCTCGTCGGCATTGGTGCCTTCGGTGTCCTCAGCATCGGCGCTTGGGCACAGACGGCCTTCTACCCCGAAGCCCGCAATGAACCGCTTTGGGCCGGGATGGTGCTGCTTATCGTTCTGCCGACACTCGCTGTCGCTGGCGGCGTCGGAGCGGTCCTCCGTTCCGGAAAGCCCCCGATCAAGAGCCCCTTCCTCCTGTCGATCGTGGCGCTCCTGTTCGTTCTCCTTGCGGTTCTGGTCGGCGCCCTGGCTGTACTAACCCCGCTCGAACTGCGCGATTCGAGTGCGTTCAACACCGGTCAGTTCGCCGCTGTTCTGGCGGCAGTGATCGCCGGCGCTGCCGCCGGTGTCACCTACTGGGCCCCAAAGATGACGGGCCGAATCGGTACGGATGCACCAGCGAAACTCAATGTCCTCGTGATCCTCGGTGGCGGAGCGCTTGCCAGCCTCCCGCTGTTGGTCCTCGGATTCTCGAGCCGCTTCACGGTTCTCGCTGATGCCGGTGATGCCCTTGAGGTGGTCGCCATCCTCGGTGACGGCCTTCTCGCCCTCGGCGTCATCCTGACCTTGCTCACGCTTCTCGCCGCAACCCGCGGAACGCCGGCCGGCGAGGATCCCTGGGGCACCGGTCAGAGTCTTGAATGGGCTTGCGCATCACCGCCGCCGCTCGCCAATTTCGGTGAGCTTCCGGCCATCGTTTCTCCTCAGCCGCTGCTTGATGCAGCCGATTCCTCGAAGGGAGCCTGATCATGTCGTCGGCTCACGCCCTTCCGGCCCCTCCGCTGCAGCGCCCGCGGGTTCTCATGGTCGGCACTGCATTCATGGCGGCCGCGTCGATCATGGCCATTGTCGGCATGCTCGGCGTTTATCTCGCCCAGCGCGCTGATTTCCTCAGCTCGGGTTCAGTCTGGTTGCCGACCGGGGCCTCGGTTCCGCTGCAGCAGCCCAACACCATGATGATCACACTGATCATGTCGGTGATCACGATGCAATGGGCCGTCAACGCCATCTCCCGCAACGACCGTGGCCACGCCTACATGGCGCTCGGACTCACGCTCGTCTTGGGTGCTGCCACGATCGTGATGACGAGCTACCTCTTCACCCTCATGGAACTCGATATCTCGTCGGGACTCCAAGGTGTCCTCATCTTTTCCATCACCGGGGCACACCTACTGATGCTGATTGTGGCGATGATCTTTGTCGCCCTCATGGCCTTCCGGGCCCTTGGTGGTCAGTTCGCTGCCCGCCAGCACGACGGCATCTCCGCCGCTGCCCTCTACTGGGACGCAATGGTTGCCGTGTATTCCATCCTCTGGTTCTCCATCTACATCACGAAGTAGGCCGCCATGCTCCAATCGCGCATGTTCACTACGGCCTTCCGGTTCTTCGCCGGCATGGCCGTCTTCGCTCTCCTCGCAGCATTCGTGCTGGGTGTCACCAGCCAGTCCTCCGCACTCGTAGACCGCATTGTCGGTCCGCTCACGCTCGGCTGGAAGGGTGGCATCGGCAACCACCTCGGATACACGTTCTTCGTGGGCCTTTTCGGTGTTGCCGCTGGCCTCGCCGGTGTGCTCGTGGCCTTCCGCGACGCCGATCCGGAAGCCGAAGCCCAGGTCGTACACACCGAGTCAGTTCCGCTCACCCGGGCTCCGTCTGGGGCGAACTTTCTGCCGTCATTGGCCGCCTTCACGTTGATCCTCATGTTCATCGGCATGGGCACCCGTAGCTCAGGCATCACGCTGGCCAGCCTCGCTGTCATCATCGCCACTGGCTTCATCTGGACTCTTCGCACCTGGGCCGAGCGGGCCACCGGCGACGACACCGTCAACGCCGAGCTCTACCACCGCTTCGTCGACCCGCTCCGCACCCCTGTCGTCGCCATCGTGTCGATTGCCGTGGTTGCCATTGGTCTCTCCCGTGTTCTCCTGGCCGTCTCGAAGACCGGTTCGACCATCGTGTTCGGTGTCGTCGCACTGCTCTTCTTCGGTGTGGCCACGCTGCTGGCGCTGCGTCCGAAGTCGGGTCGATCCGTCGCCACGGTCCTCGTGGTCATCGGAGCGATCGCCGTCATAGCGGCCGGTATCGCCGGAGCCGTTGTCGGCGAGCGGGACATCGAGCATCACGAGCCCACTCACGAGGGCGCGTCGGTTTCGACTGCGGTTCCCGGGACCACGGATCGGGCATGACCAACGTCACTCGCCCCTGTCCCCGTTCCGCTGGGCTGAGGTGGCCACAAGTGGCGCGGTCCGAGCAGACTGGGAGACACTTCGGTTCCCTCGTTCAGCAGTGTTGTAACCCCGTTGCTTCCAGAGGCTTCTCTGCAGCAACTCGTTCGCCCAGTGGTGGGTCAAACCCCGCCTCTCGAGGAGAGTAAATGCCCCGCCGTTCACTCACAGTGCGCATCTTGCAGGTCGTGACACTTGTTGTCGTCACGTTCTTATTTGCTGCGCTGATCGCTGCCGCCTTCTTCAATGACGGCAGGCCGCTCACAACACTTTCGCCGTCGGGTCCTTCGTCCGCCAGCATCCAGAAACTCGTCCTCCCCGTATTCGCAATTGCGGGCGTGGTGTTCGTCCTTGTCTTGGGCGCCGTGCTCACGGTCGCTTGGAAGTTCCGGTCGAAGGACGAAGACGATCCTGAAGAATTCCCGGAACAGGTGCACGGTCGCACGTTTCTTGAGATCGGCTGGACGATCCTTCCCGCCCTCATTCTCGCCGGCGTCGCCGTTGGCACCGTCACGACAATCATCGACCTGAACCGCAAGGAACCCGACTCCATCAACGTTCAGGTCACCGGCCAGCAATGGTGGTGGCAGTACAAGTACGACGTAAACAACGACGGCAACTTCGATGGCCCCGAAGACATCATCACGGCCACCGAAATGGTTGTTCCTGCCGGACGCCCGATTCAGGTCACGACGACCTCAAACGATGTCATTCACTCGTACTGGATCCCCGGCCTCAACGGCAAGCGCGATGCGGTTCCCGGTCTCCGGAACCCGCTCAAACTTCAGGCCGACGAACCCGGCATCTATCGCGGCCAGTGCACCGAGTACTGCGGTCTCTCCCACGCGAATATGCGCATGCTCGTCAGGGCGGTTCCGGCCGGCGATTACGACGCGTGGGTTCGGAACCAGTTGAAGGATCACGCCGCCGAACCGACCGATCCGAAAGCGATCGAAGGCAAGAAAACATGGCTCGCCCTTTGCGGCCAGTGCCATGTGATCAAGGGCGTCAATGATGTCAAGGCAAAGACCACCCCGGTCCCCCTCGTTGCCGGTGTGGCTCCGGATCTCACGCATCTCATGACTCGCGGAACGTTCGCGGGTTCAATCTTCAACCTCTATAACCCGACCGATCCGAACGATCCGAATGTGCTTCTGTCTGCGGGCGATGTCGCCTCGGCGGGTAATCCAGGTGCGGCGCTGACGGGCGGAACAGTTGCGACCGCCAACGTCAACCGGGTCACTCTTGAGGCTTGGCTGCGCAATGCACCGGCGATGAAGCCGATGTACCCGCAAGGTGGGCGGGGCATGCCCAACCTGGCACTCACCGAAGATCAAATCGACCAATTGGTCGCCTATCTCGAGACCTTGAACTAGATCCAAATGTCCACGTCTGTACACGCCGACCTCGCCCTCCTGGGAGCATCTCATGGCACTCACTGAATCCCGACCTCTCGCCCTTACATCTGGCGATGTCGACACCGTTTACAAGCCGGCCGGAGTCTTCACCCGGCCGAAGTCCGGTGCCACCGGTTGGAAGTCGTGGTTGACAACTGTCGATCACAAAAAGATCGGCATCATGTACGGCGCCGCGGCCATTTTCTTCTTCGTCATCGGCGGCATTGAGGCCCTCCTCATCCGTGTTCAGTTGTGGGCACCGCGTGGCACGCTGCTTAGCGCCAACCTGTACAACCAGGTCTTCACGATGCATGGCACCACGATGATTTTCCTCGTGGTCATGCCGATTGGTGCGGCGTTCGCTAACTATCTGATGCCGTTGCAGATCGGTGCCCGCGACGTCGCCTATCCCCGGATCAACGCCTTCAGCTTCTGGGCGTTTCTCTTCGGCGGCGTTTTCCTGAACTCCAGCTGGTTGCTCGGCGGCGGTGCTGATGGTGGCTGGTTCAACTACGCACCGAACAACGGCGTCATCTTCTCGCCAACGAACGGCATCGACTTCTGGAACCTCGGTCTGATCATCACGGGCGTTGCGTCATTGGCGGGCGCAGTCAACCTCATCGTGACGGTCTTGAACATGCGTGCGCCCGGAATGACGCTCATGAAGATGCCGATCTTCACGTGGATGACGCTCGTGACGCAGTTCCTCTTGCTATTCGCCATCCCGGTCCTTACCGCCGCGCAGATCCTGCTCATGATGGATCGCCTCTTTGACGCCAACTTCTTCAATGTCGCAAAGGGAGCCAACCCGCTTCTTTGGCAGCACCTCTTCTGGATCTTCGGTCACCCTGAGGTGTACCTGATGATTCTCCCGGCATTCGGAATCGTGTCGGAAATTCTCCCGACCTTCGCCCGCAAGCCGATCTTCGGTTACCCCTTCATCGTGTTTTCTGGCATCGCCATCGGTTTCATGGGCTGGGGCGTGTGGGCCCATCACATGTTCGTTTCCGGCATCGGCCCGATCACGGTAACGACCTTCGCTCTCACCACGATGTTCATTGCGGTTCCGACCGGCGTGAAGATTCTGAACTGGGTCGCCACGATGTGGGGCGGAAAACTCCAATTCACGAGCCCGATGCTGTTCTCAATCGGTCTCGTCACGATGTTCACCATCGGTGGCCTGTCCGGCGTGACGCACTCCGTCGCACCTGCCGACACGCAGCAGACTGACACCTATTACATCGTGGCGCATTTCCATTATGTGCTCTTCGGTGGAGCGTTCTTCGGCTTCATGGCCGGCTTCTACTTCTACTGGCCGAAGGTGTTCGGTTACCTGCTCAACGAGAAGTTGGGCAAGGCCAACTTCTGGTTGATGCTGTTGGGCTTTAACCTCACGTTCGCCCCGATGCACATCCTCGGACTCCAAGGCATGAGCCGTCGTATCTACACGTACGACGCTGGCTACGGCTTTGAAGTTTGGAACAAGGTCGCCACCATTGGTGCCTTCATCCTGGCGTCCAGCATCGCGTTGTTCATCTTCAACATGTTCTACAGCAAGTCGAAAGCCAAGAATCTTCCGGCTCCCGGCGCCGATCCGTGGGATGCGCGCACGATCGAGTGGATGATCCCGTCGCCAACTCCCGAGTACAACTTCGATCCGATCCCGACCGTCTCGCGCGTCGATGACTTCTGGTATCGCAAGTACGGCGAGACGAAGGACGGCAAGCTCGTCCGCATCGCAGCGACTGACGACGTTGTGCAGAAACTCAGTGATGGCAAGCACATCCATCTGCCGTCGCCTTCGTACTGGCCAATCGTCCTCGCTTTTGGCATGCCAATCGCCGCCTATGGGCTGATCTTCAACATGTGGCTCTGTCTCGTCGGCGGGATCATCATCGTCGGAGGTCTTTACGGATGGGTTCTTGAGCCGCCGGATGATCCCGAAGCGTCACACGACGATGACGGAACCGACACCCATGCCTCCGATGGCGGCGATGCCGCCGTGACCGAAATATCGGGATCAGTCGATCAGCCGAACGAACTGGACCCAGCGAAGGAGGCCGAGACCGTTGGCTGAAGCACTCACGGCCCGCGAGAGCATTAAGGCAGCTGACGCCCATGCTCCTTCGGCGCATATTGAACACGACACCAACACCGGCATCTCCAACACCAAGTTGGGCATGTGGCTCTTTCTCGCCTCAGAATGCCTGCTCTTCGGTGGACTAATCACGACGTACCTGCTTTACAAGCGTCCGCTTGAAGGTCCGACTCCGGAGGAAATCTTCGACATTCCGTTCACGTCGACGTCTTCGTTCGTGCTCCTCATGAGCTCGCTCACGATGGTGCTCGCAGTGTCGGCGATTGAGCGCGGCGACCATGAGCGTCTCCGCATCTGGATCGGCGCCACTGCTCTGCTCGGCGCAACATTCATCGCCGGCCAGATCTACGAGTTCACGGTGTTCGTTCGTGAAGGTCTCGGTTTCACCACGAGCCGCTTCAGCTCGGCGTTCTACACGCTGACCGGATTCCACGGAGTCCACGTCACCATCGGCATCATCATGCTGATGTCGCTCGTGCTGCTTTCTCTGCGTGGCAAGCTTCCCGAGCACCGTTCCGAAACCGTCGAGATCGTCGGCCTTTACTGGCACTTCGTCGACGTTGTCTGGATCTTCATCTTCGCTGTCGTCTACCTGGTTCCGTAGGAGTCCCGATGACCCTCACTTCGCACGATCCAATTCCCGCATCAAATCTCGACGGAGCTGTCGAGGACTACTCGCGCGACAAGGTGTACGTCCTTACGGCGTTGTTCCTTGCCGCCGTGACTGTTCTCGAGGTTCTCACCTACGCCTATCCGGACTTCCCGGTCTGGGCGGACAACCTGTTGATCCCGGTTCTGATGATCATGATGGCCGTGAAGTTCTTCACCGTTCTCTACATCTTCATGCATCTCAAGTTCGACAAGCCCATTCTCACCTGGGTCTTCTACGCGGGTCTTGTACTTGCGGTGCTCGTCTATCTGGCCATGCTTTCGACCTTCCGCATCTGGTGGCCCGAGAGTCACAGCTGATAATTCCGAGCCCGGTCTGAGCCCGCTGCAGTTCGACGGGTTGCAGTTCGACAGGTTGCAGTTCGAAAGAATGGTGTGAGCTCGATGATCGCCAGCGCTATGCCAGAGTTCGCTGCCCATTGGGAAGTGTGGGCATTGTCGCTCGCCATTGTGCTTGGCGGTCTGTACGTAACTCGCGCGATCGGGCCAAAGGTTGTGGCGCCGGGCGAGCAGGTCGTATCGAGGCGCCAGATTTTCTCGTTCTCCCTTGCGGTGGTGTTCATGACTGCGGTCGCGATTTGGCCTCTGCATGACATCTCCGAACAGCGTCTCTACAGCGCGCACATGTTCCAGCATCTGGTGCTGACCCTCATTGTCCCTCCGCTGTTTTTGCTCTCCTGCCCGAAGTGGCTCGCCGATCTCGTCGTTGGTTCCGATGGGCGGGTCTGGCACATCACGAAGCGACTCGCCGCTCCGCTCGTGGCGTGGGCGATCTTCAACGCGTACAACCTCCTCAGCCACATGCAACCCTTCGTGAATACCGCAGCGTCGAATGGGCCGTTCCACTTCGGGGCGCATGTCCTCTTCGTTCTCACTGCTTTACTCATGTGGGTCCCGGTGTGTGGTCCATGGCCGGAACTGCGGCTTTCGCTACCCGGTCAGATGATCTATTTGTTCGCGCAATCGATCATCCCCACTCTTCCGGCGGCGTGGCTCGCCAATTCCTCAAACGTGGTTTACGACTCCTACGACCAACCGATTCGGTTGTTCGGCATCTCCGCCCTCAACGATCAGACGGCCGCCGGTCTCATCATGAAGGTGGCCGAAGTCGCGTATCTCTGGGTCCTGATCACCGTGATGTTCTTCAAGTGGGCGGCACGTCACCAGGAAGCGGAACGACAGGGCCTGTTTCTGACTGAATCCGAGATCCGCGATTGGGAAGCTGGCGGCAAAGGCGGGCTCTCCGGATCCCCGGTCGCCGATGCCAGCGCCGAACCTCCGTCTACCCGGAACTAGTTACTCCCAGCGGAAGAATCGGATCGCGGCGCAAGGTGCCGCGACAGCCCAAACGGCGAGGATGATCCATGCCGATCCGGCCGGAGCAGCATCGGCCCGGAGCGTGGCCTGCAGCACTCGGCTGAGGGCGCCCGACGGAAGCAACTTGCCGAACGCCCCGATCGGACCGGGCATGGTGTCGAACGGGATGATCATGCCCCCGAGGAGCAACAGGGCCAGATAGAGGCCGTTGGCGAGGGCGAGTGTCAGGGTGCCGCGGAGGGTTCCGGCCATGAGCAGACCGATCCCCGCGAACGCTGCAGCGCCGAGGAGCATCGCAACCGGCGCGAGTGCCGGACTGCCGGCGGGATTCCAGCCCAGGGCGAATGCGGCACTAACCAGAACAATCGACTGGATCACGAGGAGGCAAAGGACCATGGCGATCTTGGCGCTGACCCAGCGCGGCCGGCCGAGCGGTGTTGAGCCCAGTCGCTTGAGCACCTTGTACTGACGCTCGAAACCGGTGCCAATACCGAGGCTGACCATGGCGCTGGACATGACGGCGAGAGCGAGAATCCCAGGGGTGAGAAAGTCGACGCCGTTATCGACACCATCAGGAAGCGGAAGAACGTCGACGAGCGAGAAGAACACGAGCAGAAGAAGCGGAATGGCGATGCTCACCAGCAACTGTTCGCCGTTGCGGAGGCTCAACATCAACTCGGTGCGGGTCTGAGCGAGGAATGCCTTCATTTCGTACCCCGCCCCCGTCGGCCCCGAGATGATCGTCGTGCGGAATCGGCGGTGGGTTGTTCCCGGGCAGCGTCGGCGCTCTCGGTGAGACGGAGGAACACGTCCTCAAGACTTTGGCGTCCGGCTCGGAGATCGGCGAGTGGTTCGTTGCGTTCGGCGAGCCATGCGGTGAGTGCGGCCACGGTGGCGGGCGTGGCCGAAGCGGCAACCCGGTACTCCCCGGGCGCTTCCTCGGTCACGCTGGCGTGAATGTGCTCGCCAAGGGAAACACAATCGAGCCCGCTTGTGGCGCCGAAGCGGATGTCGTCACCTTGTCCGGCGCTCATGAGTTCGGCCGGAGTCGCATCGGCGAGCAGGGTTCCGTGGTCGATGATGACGACTCGGTCGGCGAGTTTCTCGGCTTCATCGAGATCGTGGGTCGTCAACAAAACGGCGACGCCGGAATCGCGCAGGTCGGCGACGATACGACGGATGACTTGGCGACCGGCCGGGTCGATGCCGGCGGTGGGCTCGTCGAGAAAGGCGACCTCGGGGCGGCCGATCAGGGCGAGCGCAAGGGACAA
Organism: Bifidobacterium breve; assembly: GCA_945878725.1. GTDB lineage: Bacteria > Actinomycetota > Acidimicrobiia > Acidimicrobiales > Acidimicrobilacustridaceae > Acidimicrobilacustris > Acidimicrobilacustris thunensis. The sequence goes on from CAMCTY010000005.1 coordinate 118,736, forward strand.
CCGTTGTTGTTCGCCGCCGGAAAGCGATCGCCATGTGGAGCGTTGGCGATCAGCGAGCCCGACCATGTCAAGGAGTTCGACTGGTTCGACGGGGTTGTCGTAGTAGCTGGCGAAGAGGCGGAGGATCTCAAGTGGCCGAATGCCGGTGTAGATACCGCCCGACTGCAGCATCACTCCGATCCGGGGGGCGAGCAGCGAGTGCTGTGAACCGGGATCAAGACCCAACACCCGGACCCGGCCCGATGTCGGCGATCGATATCCCTCAAGGGTTTCGACCGTTGATGTCTTGCCGGCGCCGTTGGGTCCGAGCAAGGCGGTGATCTGGCCTCGTCGGGCCTCGAACGACAATCCCGCGACCGCGACATGATCGCCGTAACGGATCACGAGGTCATCGACCTGAATTGCGGGGGTGTCGGCGGGAGAAACCACGATCGGACGCTATCGGGCGGACGACTACGGTTCAGCACTGTGATTGACGTTCGCCGGATACGCACCGAGTACGAAGCCGTCCGCACCGCTCTTGGCCGCCGGGGCGATGGAACCGGCGAACTGGCCCGCGTTCTCGAACTCGACGAGCAGATGCGCCAAGTGATGCAGGAGCGCGACGACATCCGCTCCCACGTAAACGCATTGTCGAAGGAAGTTGGGCAACTCCGGCGGGACGGCGATGTTGCCGCCGCTGAAGCCAAGCAGGAGGAAAGCCGCGAACTCGGTGAACGGGAACGAGCAATCGCCGGCGTTGTCGACCAGATCGGCGAGCAGGTCCGCGAACTGCTCCTTCACATCCCGAATCTCCCGTCGCCCGACGCGCCCGACGGCGCCCATGCTGACGACAACGTCGAGATCAAGCGAGTCGGACCAGGTGACGATCCTGCGGCATGGGCTGATCATCAGCGTGTTCCGCATTGGGATATCGGAACCGAACTCGGGATCCTTGATCTCGAACGCGCCGTCAAGATGTCCGGTGCGATGTTCACGATGTTCCGCAAACAAGGAGCGACACTGGCTCGTGCTCTTTGTCAGCTCGCGCTCGATCGGAACAGCGACGCATTCGAAGAGGTTCGTCCGCCCACAGTGGTGCTGACCGAAACGATGATCAGCACCGGTCACCTTCCGAAGTTCGCTGATGATGCGTATCACCTCGAACGCGATGGTCTCTGGGCGATCCCCACCGCCGAAGTTCCGTTGACGTCACTGGCCCGTGACGAGATCCTCGACGAGTCCGATCTTCCGATGCGTCTCATGGCACAAACGGCGTGTTTCCGTCGTGAAGCCGGATCAGCTGGGCGCGATACGCGCGGCCTGTTGCGCGTGCACGAGTTCGACAAGGTTGAGATCCTCGCCTATGCGACTCCGGCGCAGGCGGCCGAACTTCACGCTGATCTGCTGGCTCGCGCCGAGAGCCTGATCGCCGCACTCGGTCTCACGTACCGCGTTCTCGATTTGTGCGCCGGTGATCTCGGGAACTCCTCGGCCCGCACGTTTGACATCGAGGTGTATTCGCCCGGCGTCGACCAGTGGCTCGAGGTTTCTTCGGTCTCGTGGTTCAGCGACTATCAGGCTCGGCGGGCGAACATCCGTTATCGCTCAGCGGGAGCAAAGGGAACCGAAACGGCGCACACGCTGAACGGTTCGGCGCTGGCCGTGCCACGCGTCTGGGCCGCTGTCGTCGAGACCCATCGCCAACCCGATGGCTCGATTCGAATCCCCGACGTTCTTCTGCCGTATTTCCGCGGTCACACCGAGATTCGCTGATCCCCGACCGCGGATTTAGTTACTCGGTGCCGCTGGCGAACCGCGTCTGATCAAACCTCGCGTGGCGTCGGCCAGCCTGACTTTCCAGGACTGTGTCGACCCGCCCGTTCGACCTGACGTGTAGATGCTGCGGTGCGAACTGAAGACGTACGCCGCCGAGCAAACGATCGCCGCCGGCACGAGTGCCTCGAAACCGAAGAGTTCGGCCGCCATGATCGTGCATGCGAGGGGAACGCTGGCCGCCCCGGCGAACACGGCGACGTAACCGACCGCAGCGACAAGCGCGATCGGTAGCCCGAAAAGCGGCGCGAGTGCCGCGCCCAGCGTTGCCCCAATCACGAGCAAGGGGGTGACCTCGCCGCCGTAGAAACCAAATCCGAGTGTGATGACGGTGAAGAGCAGTTTGAGAGCAAAGACCGACGCGCTGGTGTCGTTGCCGCCAAGAGCGCTCTCGGCCAGAGGGAGCGAGAGTCCGAGGTACTCGCGAGTTCCGAACGCAATCATCATGGCGAGGACGAGCGTGCCGCCGATGAGAGGTCGGGCGGGTGGCCAGCTCGCGGTGCGCGCGCCGAATGCTTTCACCAGTCGCGTGGACGAAACGAAAATCGCACTCACGAGTCCAAAGATGATGCCGGCCGCAGCCAGTTTCAGGATCACACTGATGCTCAGATTGATCGCTGCGAGTTCAGGAATCGGCATGTGAGTGACTCCGAGCCCCCGCACCACGAGATCGCCGACGAGTGCGCCAGTGAGTGACGGGACCACCGCCTCGTACTTGATCCGACCGATGCGTTGGATCTCAATGCCAAACACCGCGCCTGCCAATGGCACACCGAAGAGCGCACCAAAGCCCGCCGAGATTCCCGCGATCATCAGGATCCGGCGTTGATCACGAGTGAGCGGCAGGAGCCTGGCAACGGCATCGCTAAGGCTCACCGAAAGTTGGATGCCGGTTCCTTCGCGTCCGGCGGAACCGCCGAACAGTTGGGTGACGAACGTCGACACGAAAATCAGCGGAGCCATGCGACGGGGAACGCCGGCATCGGGTTCATGGATCTCATCGATGATGAGGTTGTTGCCCTCCGCCGATCGACCGCCGGTGTAATGGTAGAGACAGCCCATTGCGAGACCGGCAACAGGAAGGAACCAGACGATCCAACTGTTTCCGACGCGAGTTTCGGTGGCCCATTCGAGTGCCGTGAGAAGCGCGGCGGACGAGAGTCCGGCGATGACACCGATACCGCTGCCGAGGACGATCCAACGAAGAAGTCGGGACGGAAGAGGTGAACTGTCGCCCTCGCCTCCGACCAGGCGGGACACCAATCGCCGCCGAGCCGTGGACATGAATCGAACCTAGCAGTGGCCCGGGCTGGCAATCGGGGTGACAACAGGCTGGACTTGGACAATGAGCCAGCATCCGCAACTCGACAAACTCCGACTCGAACTTCAGGCTCGTGGTGTGCGCCGCGACGAACTTGATGCCGATCCGATCGTGCAGTTCAGTCAATGGTTCGATATCTCGACTGATGCCGGAATCCACGAACCGGAGGCGATGATCGTGTCGTCGGTGGATGCAGAAGGAATGCCGTCGTCGCGCCATGTACTTCTGAAGGGTGTCGATCACGGTTTCGTGTTCTTCACGAACTACGAGAGTCAGAAGGGGCGTGAACTCATCGCCAACCCAAAGGCGGCGATCTGCTTTCCGTGGAACATCCTGTCGAGGCAGATCAGGATCATTGGTGCGGTCGAGAAAGTAAGCGCAGCCGAGAGCGACGAGTACTTCGCCACCCGGCCGCGTGGAAGTCGAGTCGGCGCGTGGGCCTCGCTGCAGAGTGAAGTGATCGACGGCCGACACGTCCTCGAGGAGCGGCTTGCGGAAACCGAAGCGCGCTTCGGTGATGGAGACATTCCGCGCCCTCCGCATTGGGGTGGATTCCGTGTCCTACCGCAGCAGATCGAGTTCTGGCAGGCGCGGCCCATGCGATTGCACGATCGGTTCCGCTACACGGCTGATCCATCGGTAGACGGCGGATGGCGGATCGAGCGTCTCAGCCCTTGAGTTGGTGACTCCCTGATCGCGAAAGCGATTAGGGGAGAACCTTCATGACCTCTTCGCCCAACAGGTGAATGTGGTCGAGATCGTCCATGTCGAGCACCTGCAGGTACATGCGTGTCGCGCCGGCTTCGGCGAACGAGGCAATCTTGTCGAGCACCTGTGCGGGCGATCCAGCCGCGCCATTCTGAATGAGTTCATCGACGTCACGCCCGATGTTCTGTGCCCGTCGAGCGATTTCGACATCATTCGCGCCTACACACAACACCTGCGCGACCGAGTAGGTCATCGACTCGGGATCGCGACCGCGTGCTTCACAAGCGGCGCGCACGATGTCGCACGATGAGCGATAGATCTCGACGGGAGGGAACGGAAGGTTGAACTCGTTCGCGTACTTTGCCGCGAGTTTCGGAGTGCGCTTGGGGCCGTAACCGCCCATGACGATCGGTGGTCCGCCAGGCTGAACGGGCTTGGGGATAGCGGGCGATCCGACGATGGTGTGATGCTGACCTTCAAACGAATACTGCGAATCGAGCGGCGTGTTCCACATACCGGTGATGATCTCAAGCTGTTCTTCGAGAATGTCGAAACGTTGACCAAGCGTCGGAAACGGAATGCCGTATGCGGTGTGCTCGGCATCAAACCAACCGGCACCGAGGCCGAGTTCGATGCGGCCATCGCTCATGTCGTCGATCTGTGCGACGGCTACCGCAAGTTGGCCAGGCAGGCGAAATGTTGCCGATGCCACCAGGGTGCCGAGGCGAATGGTGCTGGTCTCTCGTGCAATCGCACCGAGGGTGACCCACGAATCGGTCGGGCCGGGAAGCGGATCTCCGGCACCCATACGCAGGTAGTGATCGGAACGGAAGAAGGCGTCGAAACCGAGCTTCTCGGCGGTCTGGGCGACGGCAAGTTGCTGACGATACGAAGCACCCTGCTGGGGTTCGACGAAGATGCGGAGTTCCATGCGCCGAGGCTATCGGCGGTACCGAACGGCTAGTTGCTGTCGTTTGACCAGCCGAGCTTGGTCTCGATGATTTTGTAATTTTGCGTCTCGGCAAGTACGAGCGCCTCAACGTCGATGACATCCTCGGCTGTGATGTTGGTGAGTTTTGCTGCCGTGTCCCGAGCGAGGTTGAGTGCAAGCCATTTGAGCGCGAGCGTTTGGGCCATCCGTGGGGACATTCCCGAGGACTCGAACAGTCTGATCCACACGTCGTTGATCTTGGTGAAGCACTCCTTGACCCGATCCGACTCGTAGTTCGCTGCGGTGAGGTAGTTGCCGATCCCAAACAACTTGGCGCCGAGACGCAGGAAGGGAGTGCCAAAGTCCAGATCCAGCCGCGGGAAACCGGACTGAACCGGCATTGCGGAGAGATCCTCGGCCCTGGTCAGCCATCGACCGGTGAGTTCAACGATCACGGCGTCAAGGAGATCGTTTCGGGTTCCGAAATGGCGATAGATCGTGGCCCGATTGATGCCGGCGGTATCGGCAATGAGCTGGTCGGAGATATCAGCGATCGGCTGGGTTTCGAGGAGGGTGATGACAGCCTCGATAAAGAGGGTCGTGGCTCGGGCCTTGGGGATCTGTGGTGCCCGCGGGGATCTGGTGTTTTCAGCCATGGCCTAAACCTACCTAGAGAAGCGGCACTGGGCAGAGGGCACTAGGCAGGGGGCAGAGGGCAGCTGAGGGACAACTTTGCTACTAATTGGGGTATAACAGCTATAGTACGGGGTATGGTTGCTATAATTTGTCAGTTACTTCAGAGTCCTCTCAGAAAGAGTTCGTAATGATTCGAAGGTTTGCTCTCGTTGTTCTTGCCGTGCTTGTCGTGGCCTTGGGTTCATTTGCTGGTTCGACATCGGTGGGTGCGGTGGTTGATACGGCGACGGTTGTGTCGAGCCCCGACGACAGCACATTTTCCCAAAAGCTGACGTCGGTTTCGTGTGTGAGTGCCTCAAACTGTGTCGCGGTTGGTGGCGCGGGCTCGTTTCAGGTGAGAACGACGTTGGCAATGGCGTGGAATGGAACGGCGTGGTCGACCATGTCGACCCCCAACAACGGCTCAAACGAGCTGCAGTCAGTGTCGTGTGCGTCGGCATCTTCATGTGTCGCGGTTGGTAGCGCGGGCTCGCCATTTTCAGGTACGACATTGGCGATGGTGTGGGATGGATCGACGTGGTCGGCTGTGTCGAGCCCCAGCCCCAGCCCCGGCTCCAACAACAAGCTGATGTCGGTGTCGTGTACAAGTGCGTCGAACTGCGTTGCGGTTGGATTCTCCGGCACGATGAACGAAGAGACGACATTGGCGATGGTGTGGGATGGATCGGCGTGGTCGATTGTGTCGAGCCCCAATGTCGGCACTGAATTCGTCGGCAACAAGCTGAATTCGGTGACGTGTTTGTCGGCATCATCATGTGTTGCCGTCGGTTCCACCTCCCAAGGCGGTATCGGTCAGACATTGGTGATGGTGTGGGATGGATCGGCGTGGTCGGTTGTGTCGAGCCCCAATAGCGGACAAAGCAGTAATGCGCTGAATTCGGTGACGTGTGTGAGTGCAACTAATTGTGTTGCTGCTGGAAAAGCCGGATCTAGAGAGTTGGTGATGTCTTGGGATGGTTCGGCGTGGTCGGTTGTGTCGAGCCCCAATGCCAGCGGCTCAAGCGATGAACTGATGTCGGTGTCGTGTGCGAGTGCGTCAGATTGTGTTGCTGTCGGATATACCCGCACTACCCCCGTTTCCACGTTGGTGATGGCGTGGAATGGAACGACGTGGTCGATTGTGTCGAGCCCAAATGTCGGGACTCAAGGCGATTATCTGAATTCGGCGGCGTGTGTAAGTGCAACTGAGTGTGTCGCAGTCGGCTATTCGACCTTCGATGGCTTCTCAAACAAGACGTTGGTTCAATCGTTGACCCTCTACGTGCCTCCGTCAACAACGACAACAACTGCAACAACTACGACAACAGTGGCTCCGACCACGACAACAACATCAGCTCCGGTGACGACAACAACAAGCACTGTGGCTCCATCAACAACGACGACAAGCACGGTTCCACCGTCAACAACAACGACGACAGCTCCAGTGTCGACAACAACAAGCACAGTGGCTCCGTCAACAACGACGACAAGCACGGTTCCGCCGTCAACAACAACGACGACAGCGGCGGTGTCGACAACAACAAGCACAGTGGCTCCGTCAACAACGACGTCGACTGTGGCTCCGACCACTTCAACAACGTTCGTGGTCACTGCGGCCAAGATCCGGCAGCTTCCCGTCGCCGTCCTCGCCCCAAATCTCACAAAGATTGGGCGTGGTCAGCGGGTGCGCTTGTCGAGTCGGGGATTCCGTCCGCGTAAATCCGTCAACCTCTATGTGGCTTCCGACCCGGTTTACCTTGGTTCGGGCGTTGCCGATGACGATGGTGTCGTCACCATCGAAGGTGTGATTCCTGACGATCTCGATGCCGGTGAGCATTCGCTGGCGTTGATTGATCCAGAAACCGGTGACGGTTTCCGTCAGGATGTTTCGCTGGAGACTGCTGATGCATCGAGTGCCTTGCCGGCCACGGGCTCAGACTCAACGCCGACGATGGCGCTCGGTGCGCTGTTCGTTCTGGCCGGTGGGGGCCTGGCTATAGCGGCCAAGCGACGCCGATTCGTCTGACAAACAGCAGTAACTGAACGAACGTAAAAGGGGATGGTGCTTCGGCACCATCCCCTTTTAGTTGTCAGACGTGCGGGCCTTCAGGGCAAGAGCGATCAAGACGGTCAGAGCGATTACGAGGGCAAGGAGCAGTCCGAGTCGGGTGGGGCCGATGTCATTAATCCATCCGCTGATACGCGCATTGATGTCGAAGGCCCACTGCGCAACTCCGCCGCCACTTGTGGTCCCTGAGAAAACACGCAGTTCGTACCAGCCGTAATAGACGACGTAGAGGCCGGCGAGAATCAGCAGAACGCCGGAGACAGGATTGATGAACGGCAGCACCCGGCGCATGCTGTGCACGAGTGATTGGCGAGCGAGTGCGATTGCGAGGGTCAGGACCATGAGGACGAGACCCATGCCGAGTCCGTAGGCGAGGAAAGCGCCGAAGCCCGCCAGGAAGTTGTCGCTCTCCACTGATGTCGAGATCGCCGCAGTGAACAACGAGAGCGTGCAGCTAAGTGAAACGAGCGCGTACGACGCACCGAAGACGAAGACCGACCCGAGTTCGCGCGATTCGGGGCCGCGACCGATCTTCAGAATCGAAATGGTGATCGAGCGGCCCGTGAGCAGGAACACGCCGAGAACGATCAGCACGACACCGAGGATGATCGTGACCCACGGGAGCCGTTGGTTCACCGAATTGATCACCGGTTCAAGGACGAGACCGAGAAGACCGAAAACCACGAGGAAACCAGCGGTCATCGATGCGCCGACGGCGAGGGCGCGCAGGATGCTTGCGCTCGAATCGGGATCCTCCGCTCCTCGAGTCCCTTCGAGTCCCAGGAAGTAGGCGAGATAGGCCGGGAGCATGGCGAAGCCGCACGGATTAAATGTCGCGACCATGCCGACGCCGAACGCGTAGGCCAGTGAACCGTTCACGAACCGCCGTCCGGTCGCTTCGCTTCGTCCACCAGAGCCTGCAATGCATCTCGTGTCAGTTCGCCTGAATGAGCGGCGACGATGCGGCCATTCCGATCGACCACCACGGTGTAGGGGAGACCGTTACCGCCCAGTGCACGCAGCAATGTTCCGCGCGGATCGCGTCCGACCGGGTACGTGATTCCCGTGCGATCAATCATGGCCTGACCCGCTTCGGCCACCTCGACGTAATCGAGACCAATGAAGTCCACGCCATTTTTCGACTCAGTCCAGACCTGTTCAATTGCCGGCATCTCCCTGATGCACGGAGCGCATGTCGACGACCAGAAGTTGATCACGATGGGCTTTCCGGGGGATCCGAGTCGGGATGTCTTTCCGTCGAACGTCGTGAACATGAGGGATGGAAGTTGCTGCCCGACGGGGCTGAAGCCGTCGTCGAGACCGTTGAAGGGTTGGGTCGCGTTGGGATCGAGTTGGATCACATCTCGATCGGCGCTGTCGGAGGAGCCTCGATCAGCGAACGCCAACACGACGCTCACGGCCAAGGTGATGGTGACCGCCCCGATAGCGACGAGCATCGGAATACTGGATCGACGCGCTCGTCCTGCGGACGCCGTGGCTCCATTCGGAGGGCGGTCCGATGGCGAATCGTGGGGTGTCGGCGGGGTGGTGTCCATGACGGGATAACCCTCTGTGGGCTACCCCGACGGTACCTGTGACACCACCCCGCGCCCAATCATGCCGAGCGGAGGAATTGACGAAGATGGACGGGAACGGGGATCTCAGGCAGTTGGTCTTCGGCCCGGAGCACCTTCGACGGGCGACCCTTCCGTCGCTTCGTGGCCAGGATCCGACCGTTCACGAACATGTGCCCGCCCCAGACGCCCCATGGCTCGCGGCGCGCAACGGCACCCTCGAGGCATTCGATCATCACGGGGCAGGTGGCACAGATGATCTTCGCGGCGGCGATGTCCTGAAGCTCTTCGGAGAAGTAGACGCCGGCCAACGATCCTTGAAGATCGTTGCAGGCCGCCTGGGCTCGCACGGATGGGGAGATGTCGTCGAGTGCTTCGGCGATCATCGGATCTTTCCTTTCGTAGGGAATTGCGTGGGATTTGGCTGGGAGGTTTGGTTAGGGGAATCGGAGGGGCAGGAAGGACGGGGCAAAAACGAAGAAGACCGCCGGGGGAACCCGGCGGTCTCAGTCAGACGACGACGCAGCGAAGCTACGTCAGGCTGAGGACTCGCCGGGCAGGATGCTTATGGCCGAAGCGCACAAAGCTGCCGGTGCCGGTCGTGTACCAATACGCGTTCGATGTCACGGCAACGACGCGCGTCGAAGCACCCTGATGGGAGCGCGAAGCGGTGGCGGCGGAGGTCGTGAACATGGGTCAACCAAACCATGCCGTCCGTACCTGCGTCAAACGATTTACTGACACGAGGTTGGGAAAAGGGCATGGCGGGCGGTAAAAACCGGAGTATTGGAGGGGTTTACGCCGGTATGGTCGTGGATAATGACTGATGCAGGCTCAACACCAAAGCGGGGAACTGAGCGGGCAACTGAGCGGCAAAACGGTGCCGATGTCCTGCTTCCCGAACCTTCCGAGGGGCGGGTGTTCCGGGCCGATCGACGTGTTCGTCTCGGGGATGTCGATGTCTCGGGGCGTCTTCGACTCGATGCATGCGCCCGGTATCTGCAGGACGTGGCCACGGACGACACCGATGATCTAGGCGAGTTCACCACGCAGGCCTGGGTCGTTCGCCGGACGGTGATCGAACAGCGCAGTGCGGCGCGCATCGATGAACGCCTTTCATTGAGCACCTACTGCACCGGTCTCGGAAGTCGATGGGCCGAACGCCGGGTCGCACTGACCGGCTCAACCGGTAGCCGTATCGATGCGGTGACGCTGTGGATTCATCTCGATCCGGAATCGGGCCGGCCGAAAGTACTGCCCGACGAATTCCGGGCCACCTATTCCGTTCCGTCGGCTGGGCGCGAGGTTTCCGCGCGCCAACTTCACGAGCCGGTCGGGCCAGATGACACCGGTGCGGTTGTGTTCGAGTGGATGCCCCGAGCGACCGATCTTGATGTCCTCGATCACGTGAACAACGCAATCGCGTGGGCGATCGTTGAGCAGGTTCGAGCGCAGGTTCTGGGTGATCGTGATCTGTTCGACGAACCGTTCCGCGCTGAGGTCGAGTTTCGCGAGGCCACGCCCCGATCTGCTGTCGAACGTTCAGAGATGCTTCACGTGATTTACAGCCATGACACGAGTCGAACGTCGATCACACTGTGGTCGGCGGACTGGTCAACCGTTCACGTGACGGCCCGCGTGATGCGCCTGAGCTGAGCTGTCCTGAATTGTCAGGCGGACGTGGCGTCGAGCGCCGCGACGGCTGCGCTCAGCATGCGGGCCGAACAGCCGGCCATTGCCACAGGTGGTGCGAGCGAGTCAGCGAGCAAGTCGGCGATGTCGCGGAACGCCTGCGCAGCGGGACCTTCGTCGAGTGCGATCGGCGATCCGGTGTCGCCCCCGGTTGAAACGGCAGGCTCGAGCGGAACGGAACCGATGAGCGGCAGGCCGGACTCGTCGGCGAGGGTCTGACCGCCACCGGAACCGAACACGGCGTGCGAGTCACCGTGTTCGCAGATGAAGGCGCTCATGTTTTCGATGACGCCGAGTACATGCAGGTGACTCTTGCGAGCCATCGTGACGGCGCGGGTGGCGACGCGCTGTGCGCCGACGGCCGGCGTGGTGACCACGATCATCTCGGCCTGCGGGAGCATGCGGGCGAGTCCCATTTGTACGTCGCCGGTGCCGGGTGGGAGATCGATGACGACGTAATCGAGATCGTCGGCCCACGCGACATCTTCGAGGAAATGCTGCACGGCACGATTGAGTATGAGCCCGCGCCACATAAGCGCGTCGGTTTCGTCGTCGACGAGTAGTCCCATCGAGACGACATCGAGTCGGCCGGTTCCGATCGGGATCGAATGCGGGGTGATGTGGCGGACGCCGTCGCTATCGAGATCCGCGGAAAGACGACCTTCGAGACCGAGCATCCGCGGAATCGAGAAGCCCCAGATATCGGCATCAATGACGCCAACGGCATAACCGCGATTGGCGAGCGCGGCGGCGAGGTTGGCGGTGACCGATGACTTACCGACGCCGCCCTTGCCGGAAGCGACGGCGAGCACTCGGGCCCCGGAAGGAACCCGATTGGGACCCGAGGCGCTTTGAGCGTTGAGGCGGGCGGCGTTCATGGCGCCGGCCCGTTGCTCGGCGGTCATTTCTGTCCAGTCGATCTTGGTGCTGGTGACGCCGGGAAGGGCATCGATGCGGGTGAGGATTTCCCTCTTGAGCTGGGCTTTAAGCGGACATCCGGCCGTGGTGAGGGCGATCGTGACGAGTACGGCGCCGTCGGAGCTGACCGTGGCTCGCTGGGCCATACCGAGCTCGACGATGTCGGCTCCGAGCTCGGGATCGATGACGCCCCGGAGGGCGGCGAGCACATCGTCGGAGGTGGGAAGAGCGGCCATGGACGCAACTGTACCGGCGGCATCACTGAAACTCTCGGGAGGGTCAGACCCGGAGAGGCGGATTTTCCCCCGGTTCCGCTAACCTTCGGGAAACGTTGTTTTTAGGAGGATCATTGTGATCACGCTTACCGATACCGCAACAGTCAAGGTCAAGGAACTCATCGCCCAAGAGGGCCAGGACGGTCTGATGCTTCGCGTCGCCGTTCGTCCCGGCGGTTGTAGCGGTTTCAGCTACGAGATGTTCTTCGACACGGAGAAGGATTCCGAAGACATCGTGAACGAGACATTCGGCGTTCCGGTTGTCGTCGATCCCTCGAGCCTCCAGCTGCTTACGGGAGCCACCCTTGATTACAAGGACGGCCTTCAGGGTGCAGGCTTTGCGATCGACAATCCCAACGCGCAGAAGTCATGCGGCTGCGG
>CAMCTY010000006.1 GCA_945878725.1 Bifidobacterium breve
CACCAAGGTGCGCACCGGCGAGTATGCCAGCGCGTCGAGAACAGTGGCGTAGCGATCAGAACCGGTCTCGGCCGTAAGTGCTGCGGCGGTGGCCTCGGTCAGTCGAGCAGCCAATTCGGACGGAAGTGGTGATCCGGCCTTTGGTGGTCGAGAGCTCACTCGCAGCGCACGCACCGTGCGTCCGCCTTCGAGTGTCTCGGAGATTTCGGCGAGCCATGCAACCTGCTCGGATTCGACGCGTGCGGCGAGGCCGGTACGAAGTTTCTCGGCGAGTTCACGGGTTTCTTCGTCGCGGGCACCAAGATCGGAAGCGACCACAACAGAGCGAAGATCGCGTAGGTCGAGTTCCGCGATATCGGCGAGTGCAGCCTCGGCTTTGTCGCGCCAGTCAGCGGTGCGCAACGCCGGCATGATCTGCTCGGCGAGAGTCAAAAGAGGAGCTGCGCTGATCTCGGGCTTGCCTTCTGCCTTGTTGGTCTCGTTCTGCTTCTCGACTGCGACACGCACGGCAGGGATTCCGCCGCGTAGAACCTGTTCGGCAACGGGCTTCTGCTCTTCGGGCAACGTCGCGAGCACGGCGTTTCGATGCGTACGACCGGCGCGGAGGCGCTTCGGCTTCGGCTTGGCTTCCGGTGCTGGTCGGGCGGCGCGTGCCGGGCGGCTCGGCTGATCCGACCGTTCCTGGCGCTTACGCCGCTCGTCTTGCGATCCGGCTCCTTCGGGACGCGGCTTGCGATCACTGGTCGGGCGGGGACCACGGTCTCCGTCGCGCGAGGGACGATCGCCGTCACGCGGGGGACGACGATCCCCATCACGACGTTCCTTGCGAGGACCCTTCGGGGCAAGTGTGGTGGTGACGAGTTGGTCGTCGTCCTTGCGAGGAGTACCGACGACTTCGATCCGCTCGGCTTCCTTGCGAGCCCCCTTGGGGGCGAGAACACCAATGATGACGATGCCGTCCATCATGAAATCAGCATCAGCTCGAACGACGTCGCCGACCTTCGCTCCCTCGTAAAGAAGCGATCCCTGAAGGTCGCCCTTCGGGAGCTTGGCCCCGGCAGCACGCCAGGTCCAGATGCCATCTTCTCGGGAACTGGTCAACTCAACTTCGATGCGGCGTGACATAGAGATGACACGCTATAGCCAGTGCGAGTCACGGGGCGAACGGACGCCCACGCCCGTAGGATCGGCTGACATGGAATCGATCAAACCGGACCAACAGTCGCAATCCGGATCACGGGCTAACGGTCTCGGCAGCGACAATCAAGAATTCGCTCAGCGGGTATGGTCGCTGCCGCCGGGGGCCACCGAGATCATCCTCGTCCGCCATGGGCAGTCCGCAGCATTCATCGAATCGACGCCGTTCGATCTCGTTGATGGACAGGGAGATCCGCCGCTTTCGGACCTCGGTCGCCATCAAGCCCGTCAGGTCGCCGTCCGACTCGCCGAGCTCGAGATCGCCGCGATCTACGCGACCACGCTGCGACGTACCGTCGAGACCGCATCTCCGCTGGCCGCACAACTTGGTCTGGAAATCGGGATCGAATCTGATCTGCGGGAGGTCCATCTCGGTGAGTGGGAAGGCGGGTACTTCAGAAAGATGGCTGCTGAGGCCCACCCTGCGCTCGCCCAGATGGACGCAACACAAGATTGGGGTGCCATCCCCGGTGCGGAAACCTCCGCGTCGTTGCGCAGCCGTGTCCGATCAGCCCTGACGCGTCTTCACCTGCGCCATCCGAATGAACGGGTTGTCGCGGTCAGTCATGGGGGAGCGATCGGGGCGGCACTTGCCGAAGCGACTGGGGCAACCTCACTCGCCTTCTCCGCGACCGACAATGCGTCGATCGCGAGGCTCGTCATTGTCGGTGATCGATGGATCGTTCGGAGTTACAACGACACCGGACATCTTGATGAGGGTCAGCGCCCTTCGGAGCAGGGTCCGACCTGACGGTCCGAGAGGGGTTGGTATGGCGACCTTTTGACCTGCGATTTCCGCAATTCGTATGCCGATAATCCCCGTTATGTAAAGTGACCCTCAGAATCAACAAGGGAGTACGGAGATATCCGCACGGAAGATCAGCTCCCCGGGTTTGCCACTGTGCGTGGTTCAATCCACACGCCAGCTAATGGCCGTGCGTTCTCCTGCAACCAGGACAGAGCGTCGGCTAGGTCGGACGGATCTGCCGAGACGGCGAGATCTCTGTCGACGTCCTCCAACGCCGCCTGAAGGCAATACAGCCGGCTCTGGAGTTCCTCAAGCCGATCCCTCGGGACAATGACGTCGTCGTCATCCAATCCGTGGGCCTCGGCGAACTTCCGCGCCAGATACGCCTGCTGCTTGCAGCCGTCCCTACAGAACCGGCGCGGCCTCCCGGCCCGCAGATTCTCGGCCACGGGTCGACCGCACCAACGACACCGACGAACCTCGACCGCTCGAGCATCCCGGGCCGGTGGCTTAGCCCCAGTTTCGAGGCTGGGATCACAATCGGGTAATTTCGTCATGTGACGAAATTACCCGATTGGTTGATGATCCAGTCGGATACCTGCGTCAGCCGGTGAAGCTCGGCGTCGTTACGTCGATGACCGGATCGAGGCTCGCTGTTGTCGTGACCGGCAACGGCTCGACAAACGGGAAGACCGTTGACGTAAGTCCCCAGACCGCCTGATAGGTCGCATAGATATCTGCTTCACCGCTGCTGTACGGCGAGGCCAATGCCCCTGCCCCGGGTCCGGACTGGATCACCCAGTGTGCGAGCGAAGTCATCGGTGACTCTTCGTTGATACGCCATGGAGACGCGTCCGGGTCTCCCCCGGCGGCGGAGATTGCCTGAACGACGAGAGCCGTGGAGTTCGGATCGCTCGAATCTCCGATGAACTGGCCGAAGCCACCCGGTGCTGTCCCCGAGAACGACTGCAATCCGCTCAACCACTCCAACGCAGCAGCGACCGAACCGGTCTCTCCGGCAGCCACAAGGGCTTGAATCGCCAGCGAGGTGCTCCCCGATTCGGCGCTCTCGAAGTCACCAACTGATGATTCGCCGCACGCAACAAGTACACCTACAACTCGGGCGCGGTAGCCCTCCCATGCTCCTGCTGCTGAGTTACCCGCCGGACATTGCTGCTCTTCCAGCCAAGTGACGGCATCAATCGGAACGGTCTCCCCTGCTGCCGTCAGAGCGATGACGGACAACGCATGGGTGGTGACGGGTGTGTACTCGTCGCCGGTCGCGCCGAATAGTCCGGATTCGGAGACCTCGTAACGTGCAAGAATCCCTGCGACCAAATCGGTTGCGGGCATCCCGAACGAACGCGGATCTCGCCCCGTGGCGTAGGCCAAGATCACGAGCCACGCGTTGCGACCGGCGACATCAGACGATCCGCCAGTGACGTAGTTGCTCACGTTTGATTCGATGTACGACATGGCACGGCCGAGAGCGTCGGGTTGCGTGCCAACTGCAGCTAGACCGAGCGCGACGTTGAGGGCCCAGTCAACTGAGGGATCCAGTGAATACGGATTGAGAACTGAACCGTCAGGGGCAACTTGTTCCGCCATCCATGCGGCCGCTCCATCGGCGTTCGCCGAACGGATCGGGGCAGCGGTGGATGGCAACGCTGAAGCACAAAGAATCGCAAGCGCTAGCAGGACGCCAACCGTTCCTCGACGGTTGCGTACCCGTGGGCTCACGCTGGGGAGAGAAGACATATCTACCTCATTCATTGGTTTGGACCGACGGGGACCGAAACGACCAATCCCGTGTGTCCTCACCAAGAACCCGATGACAAAAACCGAGAACCGAAGGAGACATCCGGGCTCGGCACCGCAGTCCACGACGGTGAAGGTGAGCCTCAATGTCAGGTTCGGTATTCCGACTCGCCGCCAAGCCCAGACCTGAATGTGAACAACCATTCTGGCTTGTACTTAGCGACACACGGTTGCGGGACAGCGCCGGAATCTCACCGAACTTCCCCTCACCAGACATCAACTCTTGAAGAGCCAAGACAACCATCGAAACCAGTTGTCGTCAAGGACCATCGTCGAGCGATCCCCGATTGGCAGTCGCGTGACTCAAAGCGGGACGTACACTTCGTCCATTAGGGAGCAGACTTTTCGGGGCTCTCGCCGACTCGGAGGAAGAACGTGACGGCAAGTCTTGATCCGGACAACATGGGCGTCGTACGCGGCGCCTCGAAACCGATTCCGTACGACATTCCTGTGTTCGACAATTTCGAGGATGAGCGGCAGCATCGCAAGGAGCGCCTCGCTGCTGCATTCCGGCTCTTCGGCAAATTTGGCTTCGGCGAGGGCGTGGCCGGGCACATCACCGTTCGCGATCCCGAGTTCCCTGACCGTTTCTGGCTGAACCCGATCGGCGTTGATTTCCAGCTCATCAGTGTCTCGGATCTTGTGTGCGTCGATCACACCGGTGACGTCGTGCACGGCGAGTACGCCATCAACCAGGCCGCTTTCGCCATTCATTCCCAAGTACATGCGGCGCGACCCGATGTGATTGCTGCAGCCCACACCCATTCGATTCACGGCAAGGCGTTCTCATCACTCGGTCGCCTTCTCGATCCGATCACCCAGGATGCCTGCCAGTTCTATGGCGATCACGTTCTCTTCGACGACTACACCGGCGTTGTGCTCGACACGAGTGAGGGATTGCGGATCGCCGAGGCGATGGGTGACAAGAAGGCGGCAATCCTGCGCAACCATGGTCTCCTCACGACCGGCCAGTCCGTCGACGAGGCCGCGTGGTGGTTCATCACAATGGAACGCAGCTGTCAGGCGCAACTACTGGCTATGGCCGCCGGCGACCCGGTTCTGATCGATCCCGAGTACGCCGAACTGACGCGAGGACAGATCGGACACAGCTTCGCTGGCTGGTTTTCATTTCAGCCGCTTTATAGCGTCATCGTGCGCGAACAACCCGACCTGTTCGACTAGGTTCTCAACAACAACTGAAGCCATTGATCACTTGCGGGAGAGTCTGATCGAGCAGCATCCGATCAGCGCCGAAGGAGCAACCCCCCGGGAAACTCTCAGGCCCATGTATCGCTTGTGTAGGCACATCTGGAGAGCAATCATCCGGGCTTACGCTCACGATGGTTCACCGAAGGAGAAAGTCCGCGACATCGTGACCGCGACGACGTAACCGTTCCTCTGAGCGAGTACGTCCGGCAGGTCGACCGGTGCAGTGTGATGAAACTCTCAGGTCCAACGACAGATCGGGGTCCCCGTCCAGGCGTCAATACGCCCTATCCCGGAGGGCCATCGTGTCTTCACTCCCCCGTCTAACACTTCAGGAACTCGCTGCTCCCGATCAGTTCATTGGCCGCCATATCGGGCCGTCTGATTCTGAGATCGCCGAGATGCTCGCCGCTATCGGTTTGGCATCACTCGACGAACTCATCGGAGCCGTCGTTCCCCCAAGCATTCGCGATGACTCTCCGTTGGCGGTTCCCGGGCCGGTCGACGAAGCCGGTGTCCTCGAATCGCTGCGGGCACTCGCTGCAGCGAACACTGTTCGAACGTCGCTGATCGGCACTGGTTGGTACAACACAATCACGCCTCCGGTCCTACGTCGCAATGTTCTCGAAAATCCGGCGTGGTACACGGCGTACACGCCGTACCAGCCGGAGATCTCACAGGGGCGACTCGAGGTTCTGCTCGCGTACCAGACCATGGTCAGCGACCTCACCGGTATGGAAATCGCCAATGCATCGATGCTCGATGAATCGACGGCCGCGGCTGAAGCTATGACGCTGCTTCATCGCATCAACGGCAAACGCGGCGACAGATTCATCGTTGACAGCGATACGCACCCGCAAACTCTCGCCGTATTGCACACTCGGGCCGAGCCTCTCGGACTACTCCTTGAAATCGTCGAAGTTCACGACAACATCGGAACCCTCCCCGATGACGTCTTTGGAGTGCTGCTTTCGCACCCAGGTTCAAGCGGACGAATTCGCGATCTCGCCGATGGAATCACGTCCGCCCATGAGCAAGGAGCGCTTGTCGCCGTTGCCACCGATCTTCTCGCGTGCTGCTTGGTCACACCGCCCGGAGAACTCGGGGCCGACGTCGTCGTTGGATCCTCACAACGCTTTGGCGTCCCGCTCGGATTCGGTGGTCCAAGTGCCGGCTTCCTCGCCACAAAGCAGGACCATCGTCGGGTGCTACCCGGCCGTCTCGTCGGCGTGTCGATCGACACGATGGGACGACCGGCGTACCGACTCGCGCTGCAAACCCGCGAACAACACATCCGGCGCGAACGGGCCACGTCGAATATCTGTACCGCACAGGTGCTCCTCGCAGTTATGGCCGCCCTCTATGGTGCCTGGCACGGGCCGGATGGTCTTCGTCGTATCGCCCAACGCATCAACCGTCTCACCTCCCTCTTCGTGCAGGGCATGCGCGAGCGCGGTTTCGCCTTTGCTCACGACACGTTCTTCGACACGGTCACGCTGGTCGCTCCAGGTGCAGCCCGCGCGCTACACGTGGCGTGCCGCAACGCTGGCATCGATGTTCGACTGATTGACGAAGACCGCCTCGGGTTCAGTTTCGATGAGACCTCCAACGTGCAACTGATCGAGCGTCTCTGGTCAATCTTTGGCGCCACCAACGACGGAGTGGTGGCTGTTGATCAACGCTCCCCCGCCGGCATCCCGGCAACCCAGTCGCGTACCAGCGGGTTCATGACTCATCCGACGTTCAGCAGTTTCCACAGCGAGACCGACATGGTCCGCAATCTGCGCCGACTCTCGGATCTCGATCTCGCCCTCGACCGTACGATGATTCCACTCGGATCGTGCACTATGAAACTCAATTCAGCTGCCGAGATGGAGCCGATCACGTGGCCGGAGTTCGCAGGAATACATCCCTATGCGCCGGCCGCTGACACTGTTGGGTACCGACGCATCATCAAGGACCTCGAGATGTGGCTCGCCGACATCACTGGATACGACGCAGTGTCGCTTCAACCAAATGCCGGATCGCAGGGTGAGTTCGCCGGGCTACTCGCAATCCGTGCGTGGCATCACAGCCGCGGGAACCTCGACCGAACCGTCTGCCTTATTCCTGAGTCAGCCCACGGCACCAATGCCGCCAGTGCAGCGATGGCAGGCATGCGTGTCGTAGTTGTTGCCTGTGACGAAAACGGAAATGTCGACGTCGCGGACTTGCGTTCATTGATCGCGACGCATGCAGACGAACTCGCCGCGCTGATGATTACCTACCCGTCGACTCACGGTGTTTTCGAGGAGGCTGTCGGCGAGATCTGCGCGGCAGTCCACGATGCTGGCGGGCAGGTGTACCTCGATGGCGCCAACTTGAACGCTCTCGTCGGCGTCGCCCGTCCCGGTCGCTTCGGAGCTGATGTGAGTCATCTCAATCTCCACAAGACCTTCTGCATCCCCCACGGCGGCGGTGGCCCCGGTGTCGGGCCTGTTGCAGTTCGATCTCATCTCGCTCCGTTCTTGCCTACCCATCCCGTTGTGACCGACGCCGGTCCGCTTCGCTCCCCCGGTGATGGCCTCGGGCCCGTTGTCGGTGCGGTCTCGGGAGCGCCGTTTGGATCGGCTGGTATTCTTCCGATTCCGTGGGCCTACATCTCAATGATGGGCCCGGCTGGGTTGCGTCGTGCCACCATCGTTGCAATTCTCAACGCCAATTACATCGCGAAGCGTCTCGCCGGTGCCTACCCGATTCTGTACACCGGGCGGGACGGACACGTTGCGCACGAATGCATCCTCGACATTCGGCCCATCACTGCAGGCACCGGTGTCACTGTTGACGATGTCGCCAAGCGCCTCATCGATTACGGATTCCACGCACCCACCATGTCGTTCCCCGTCGCCGGAACACTCATGGTTGAAAGCACCGAGAGCGAGAGCCGCGCAGAGCTTGATCGGTTCTGCGACGCGATGCTGGCTATTCGCGCCGAGATCGACCAGGTACAGGCTGGCGTTTGGCCCGCCGAGGACAACCCGCTCCACAACGCTCCTCACACTGCCGCCGATATCTCGTGCACTACTTGGGAGCATCCGTACCCGCGAGAAGTTGCCGCGTGGCCAGCAGGGAACACAAAGAGCAAGTACTGGCCACCCGTGACGCGGATCGACGGCGCCTGGGGTGATCGCAACGTTGTCTGCTCGTGTCCACCAATCGCGGAGTTCGCAGAGAACCGCTAACGAATCAGCTTGTTTGAGTTACGAACGGAGTTGACGTAACCACGGCAACTAGGTCTGTGCCGCGCACGTCGATGATAACTGCGTCGCCCAAGGCGATATCTGCCGGCAGGAAAGCCAGCGCGATGCCATGGCCGAGTTCAGGCGAGTAATTGCCACTTGTGACAACGCCGATCTCAACACCGTCGCGCGTGACCGGCGCACCTTCGCGAGGAGGACGGCGTCCCTCCGTAGCGAGCCCCCGGAGGATCCGGGCCACTCCTGCGTCCTTTTCCGCCTCGAGCGGGCTTCGGCCGCGGAACTCGCCTTTCGTCCACGACACTGCCCAGCCAAGCCTCGCCTGAAGAGACGTAATGCCGTCGCCAAGTTCGTGCCCGTGAAGCGGCAAACCGGCCTCGAGCCGAAGCGTGTCCCGAGCACCTAGACCGGCAGGCTGCACCCCCGCCGCAATAATCGCAGCCCAAAGCTCAGAAGCTGAACCAACCGGTACTGAAATCTCGACGCCGTCTTCACCGGTGTACCCGGTGCCAGCGACAACCAGTTCAACACCGTTCCATTCGACCGGAGCGACACAGAACCGTTCAACAGCAGCGATAGCGGGACTGATCGTCCTAAGTCGCTCACGTGCTCGGGGACCTTGCACTGCGAGGATCGCACGTGTGTCGGTCACGTCGACGGCATGTATGTCGCTAGCCCCCGCGGCAAGAGATTCCTCGGTTAGCGCGTCGGTCACGCGCTGTGTGTTTGAAGCGTTTGGCATCACATCAAACCGCTCCTCGTCGACCCACCAAATGATGATGTCGTCAATGACCGAGGCGTCAGAACGGTCGAGTAGGTGCGTGTACTGCGCTCGTCCCGACTCAACACGGCCCAAATCGTTGGTGAATGCTCGTTGGAGCACTTCGTACGCATCCGATCCGGATACGCGGACCGTTCCAAGATGAGACACGTCGAACACGACCGCATCATGACGACAGGCGTGGTGCTCGGCCAGCGTTCCTTCGGGATACGAAAGCGGCATCTCCCAGCCACCGAACGGAACAACCTTGGCTCCGAGGGAGCGATGAACCGCATCAAGCGGTGAGAGACGATCAGTCACGTGCCGACACTACCGGTCGGCTACTGCCCGCTGGCCAGCTTCCGGATCGGTGCCGCCTCGACGGCCGGATGAAGTTCGCGGATGCGTGCGTCCATGTCCTTACGAACACCATCAAGAGGAAGAATGTTGAGAACTCCCTGACCACGCTTCACAAGGTCGATCAGTTCCCCATCGGTCTGAATAAGAACCGATTTCGAGCCCTGGATAACCAGATTGGCTGAGGAGATGTCCTCGCCAAGATTGTCGTGAAGATAGGCGAAGACCTCGCGGACACTTTCGAGCTTGAGCCCCGAATCAAGAAGGCTCTTAATAACCCGAAGCTCAAGAAGATCGGTGTAGCTGTAACGACGGCGGCTACCGCTGCCCTTTGCGTCCTCAACGGACGGACGGACCAGATCGGTGCGCGCCCAGTAATCGAGCTGGCGGTAACTGATCCCAACGATCTCGGCGGTACGTGCGCCGCTGTACCCGCCCTCATCCACCAGAGACTCGATCGCCATGGCCACGAAGACCCCATTCCTTCAGTATTCGCTGGCCCGGAGAAATTCGCTAGCCCGGAGAACCGGCCCGGTGGAATGCGAAACTTACCGGCCCGCTCCCCCGCCGTCAATCATCTGGCGTCGACGTCCGCTTTTTTCAGGCCCCAAAATCCTCTGGGTTCACCGTGTCAATGAAGTCCTTGAACTGTTCGACCACGTCGCCCCCTTGACCGGGAGACTCATCCAATTCATCGTCATCGTCGGCGAGAATGCCGGCCTCATCCACCAACGTGGGCGAGACAAATATCGGTGCGTCCAGCCGGAGGGCTAGAGCCATCGCATCCGACGGTCGACTCGACACACGCCGCTCCTCAGAAGCGAACTGCAGCACAAGGTCGGCGTAGTACGTACCCGCCTCAACTGTGGTTATCTCAACCGACGTCAACTTGGCCCCGAGATCCTCGAGTACATCGCACAGCAGATCGTGGGTCATCGGTCGAGGTGTCACGACCCCGTCAAGAGCGAACGCTATGGCGGTGGCCTCCGGCTGCCCGATGAAAATGGGCAGCAATCTCTCAGGATCGACGATCTCACGGAGAATCACCACCGGACTGTTCCCCGGGAGTTCGATCCGCACGGCAACTACTTCCATCTCGATCATCTTCGGACGATACCGGCGCCAGAGCCAGTTCGGCCAAGTGCGATCAGGTGGCCCCGAGAAAATCCTTCAAGGCCGCCCGCACCATGGCCGCTCGAAGATCGTCGGCCAACTCGGCCAGATCCTCGAGCATCTCGACTGCTTGCTCTCGAGCGCCGGCCCGCCGCTGCTTCAGGAGAGGTGCGATGAGCTGCTCGAACAAAGCAGATTCCCGGTCAGCAGCAACCTTGTACATGCGCAGGTGGCGGGGCTCGATGCCATAGCGCCGGAAACCGGCCGACAACTGGGCCACATCGACCGCGTCCTGGTCGTAGGAGGTGGACTTACCGTCGGATTGAGAGCTGATCAGGCCGAACTTCTCCAGGTCGGCGACCTCCGTCAAAGTCAGGCCGGTGCGAGCTGCGAGTTCTTTGGCCGAAAGAGTCAATGACGCTGTCGGTTCGTCGGGGCCGCCGCGGGCAGGAGTCGGATCCCCCTCGCTGTGACCGGTGGGATGCCGACGGCGCACAGGCGGTGAATTGGGCTCAGAGCGAGTTGCTGCAGCGGCACTCTTCGGGTTCGACTCTTCCGGCCCCTCGACGAGTTGAGCAACCGCACGAGCACGGGAATGATCAGCAGCTGCGGTGGCAGCAGGTGCAGGTGCAGGGGCAGGAGAAACTGCGGTGGGGGTCTCATCCGGAACCGCAAACGCACGCGAAGTCGAAGGTGACTTGGGCTCCGAAGCGGCAGCCGGCTCCAACGCAAGCACCCCGTCTCCCGAGCCTGATGTCAGATCACCGGATGCGAGACGAGTCTTGATGACCTTCAATGGCAAGAAGTGATCTCGCTGTTCGGTGAGAATCCAGCGCAACCGCTCGATGTCCTCTTCATGAAACTTCCGATAACCAGACGGCGTCCGTTCGGGATCAAGGAGACCCTGACTCTCGAGGAATCGAATCTTGGAAATCGTTATGTCCGGAAACTCAAGCTGGAGAAGCGACAGCACTTCTCCGATAGACGAATGGCGACGCTCAGCCATCAGGCGCCTGCTTGTGCGTCGCCAAGCAGAAACACCAACTTGAATTTGCCGATCTGCAGCTCGTCGCCCGATTGCAGAACCGCGTGCTCGATGCGCACTCGATTCAGATAGGTCCCATTGAGAGAACCGGTATCGGACACCTCATACGTACCGTCGGCTGTCCGGCGCAGTTCAGCATGGCGACGCGACACGGTGATGTCGTCGAGAAAAAGATCGGAATCAGGATGCCGGCCTGCCGTAGTCAGCTCATTGTCGAGAACGATTCGGCTACCAGCCTTAGCTCCCTGATGAGCGACAAGAACGCCGTACTCGCCGTCGAAAACTTCCGGTGTCGCTACGAACACGTCATCGATCGGATCGCTCGGAGAGATCGGATGAAACGTGATCGTTGAGTTCTGGCTCGAGGTGGGCTCAAGGATCGCGCCACATGACGAGCAAAACCCCGCGCCGATCGAGTTGCGATGACCGCAGTTGTTGCAAAAAGCCTCGGATGCCTCCATCACGAGCCTTCGATCAACCGCCGATAGCCCTCAACATCGAGAAGCGCATCAACATCGCCGGCGTCGGAAGGTTCGATGATGCAGATCCAACCCTCACCGTAAGGGTCATCGTTGAGGCGCTCCGGCGAAGCTTCAAGTTCCAAATTCACTTCGACAACCCGACCAGAGACAGGTGCGTAGATGTCGGAGACCGATTTCGTCGACTCCACCTCGCTCACCTTTGCCGCTGCCGCAAATTCCGCGCCGACCTCGGGGATCTCTACGTAAACCACATCTCCGAGCGCGTCTTGCGCATAATCGGTGATCCCGAGACGGAGCCGACCGTCCTCGAGACGGACCCATTCGTGATCGGTGGAATAGCGCAGATCGTCAGGCAGCATCATGATTCTCACGCTACCCGATCGGCCTCAAGCTCGGCAGAAGCGTCAAGGCCTCATTGAGGTCGAGGGGCCGGGGAGGCCCTAATCAGCTCTCACTTTGCCCGGATCGCCCCTCACGCAAAGCTCGGAGCCCCAATGGGACGTAGAGAACCGTGGCCCAATACGAGAGGGCCAGACCCGGGATGGCGCAGATCCACGCTGATGCGAGCCAAACCCATTCCCAGGAACTTCCGCTCGCCGCCAGCAAGAAGAGCGGAAAGGCGAACATCAGCCCGAAGGTTCCCGCCTTACCGGACCAGGTCACATCGATGCGGCGCGCACCGAGAGCGGCAAGTACCAGCGTTGCGATACTGACGAGGATTTCCCTGACAAATACCGCTATGCAGAACCAGAGGGGCGCTCCCCCATCAATGATGATCGCCACGATCGACACAAAGAACAGCATGCGATCAGCAACCGGGTCGAGCACCTTTCCAAAGTTCGATACTTGATCGAATCGACGGGCAAACCAACCATCAACCCAATCGGTCGCACCAATCGTGCCGAGCAAGATTGCCGCTGCGGCCCGATTGTTTTGCGACAACAACAGCCAGACGAACACCGGCAATAGGGCGAGACGCACCACGGTGATCAGGTTGGGAATCGTGAGGATCCGATCCTGCGGATCCTTCCCGCCCTCGATGATTGCCCCTTCCGAAGAAATCTCCTGCGTCCCCATGAAGACCACTCTACGATCCTTGGCCTATGACATCGATCTTCAGCAAAATCATCAGCGGAGACCTGCCCGGACGATTTGTCCACCAAGACGACCTCTGTGTCGCCTTCCTCACGATCGCCCCGATCTGCCCCGGCCATACCCTTGTGGTGCCACGCGCAGAGATCGATCACTGGACCGACCTTGATGACGCCACTCTCACGAGACTCACCGTGGTGGCCAAGAGGATCGGCCTCGCTCAAAAACGAGCCTTTGGAGTCGATCGAGTGGCACTAATCATCGCGGGCCTCGAGGTTCCCCACACCCACTTACACGTTCTTCCGATCCGCTCAGAATCAGACATTGACTTCAGTAAAGCCGATATCAATGCGAGCGCCGAGGTTCTGGACGACGCTGCCGACAGACTCCGAGATGCTCTCGCACTCGAGTCCTGATCTTGAGCTAGAGCAGACGCATCTGTCCGTCTTGATTGTCGATATCGATATCAATTTCGTCAATGAGTTGAGCGTGGTTTATGCCTACCCGATTGACGTCGGTGCTCACCGGATAGACCGTGAGCACATCGTCAGGAGCTGCCCGCAACAACTCAATCGCAGAAGCGACGGGGGCGTGTTCAGCATCAAGCCATGCAGACCAGTCGGGCCTCTCAAGAATGACCGGCATACGGTCATGAACCGGTGCAATCTTTTCGTTCGCCGCACAGGTCACGATCGTGCACGAGTGCAGCTCTTGGTCGGCCCGCTTTGGGTCGCCGTCCGGACGCCAGATCTCCCAAAGCCCAGCGAAGGCCAATGGGGCTCCATCTTCCCGCTTGATATACATCGGCTGCTTACGCTTCTGTCCGGGAACTGCCTGCCATTCATAGAAACCATTGGCAACCACCAGACAACGGCGACGGGCCAGCGCTCGTCTGAATGAAGGCTTCTCGGCGAGCGTTTCCGAGCGAGCGTTGATCATGCGGCTACCGATCGAAATGTCTTTCGCCCACGACGGCACGAGACCCCAGTGCATCAACTCAAGAGCCATCTCATTGCCGTCTCCGACAATCGTGACAACATCGGTTGTCGGGGCCACGTTGTAGTTAGGCGCTAGGTCTAGACCCTGCTGAGCCGCACCGAAGAAATCAGCAATCTCTACTGGAGTTGACGTCAGAGTGAATCGGCCGCACATCTCCCGCTCATGTTCCTTCCGGGGAATCTGGAGACTGCCGAGCAATGGCGGCGGTATCCCCCACTACAGGATCGAGGGAGACGACTGGGGAACCGTCCGCATACGGGATGGGGTGCCCAGGATGGATCACAGTTTTGGGGAGGAAGTACTTTCCGACGAACGGCAGCGTGAGTAATCCCTCGGCGCTCGAATACAGCAGGGCGACTCTCGGCAACGCCCGAAGATCCTCGTAAACAATGCACCGAGGAACCCACTCTGGATGGAACCGCTGATTGAATTCCTTCAGCGACTTGATTTGGTAAAACGGACTCAGCGCGTTGAGCGTGAGCTTTCCGATCCTTTGCAGCGCCGAGTATTCGATGTCGTCCTCAAAGAACCTGCCCCATGCCGCAAAGTTCATCGAGAAGCGATCAAGACCAAGTTCGTCGAGTTTCATGATCGTCCGGGTAAGTAGGAACTCAGTCATCCCGTTCGGGGTGTCCGGGTCCCGACGCATGACGTCAAGGGTGTATCCGGGTTCGTTACCGAATATCGGAACGATCCGCAGGAAACCTCCGGGAACGCCGTTCTCATCGAGAGCAACACACAGCCGAAACTCCGGGTTCGTTCCCTCAATGTCCTGGTTCAACGTCATCGTGAACCCGCGCTCTGGCGTCTTGCCCAACCATCGCGTCGAGATTGCGTTCAGTTCCCTAATGAGCTCCGGAGACGCATCAGTCTCCGCCATCCAAACGAAACGATAGGTGCGCTCGACTCGACCCGACGACTGACGGATGCTCTTCCACTTCTTTCCGTTCAGCGAGAAATTACGACAACGGACAATCGCCTCATCCCCGAGATAAATCGTGTGCAGTCCCCGATCGAGGTACATCTGTCGATCATGTTCACGTACAGCAAGAAAGGCGACGCCCCACGCACGGCTTCTACACATCTCGAGAAACTCATCCACGACGAGAAGGGCCGAAGCCGGAGAGCCGATTGGGTCCCCGGAGACAAGCGCATGTCGCCCTACATAGGTGTAAGCGATGAAAGCCCCGCCGTCTGACGAGAAGAAGAACATCTTGTCGTCGCGGAGGGCAAAGTAGTCCAGCGAATCGGAACTGTGGAGATGGACGATCGCAACGGCTTGGTCCCACGAGCGTTGATCTCCAACCGGTTTGGCAATGATCGGGCGAAAGAGAAGCACGAGTGACCAACCGAGGCCCCCGAGGCCGAGTACGAGTAGCGACGAAGGAAACGCCCAACCAAAGAAGCTCCTCTCGAATTCGTACGGGCCGTCGATGCCCACCAACCCCCATGCGATCGTCTGAAGGTTTCCGACAAATGTTGGGATGGGTGTGATGCTCTTTCGCTCAAGGTAGAGAGCAAGTAGTCCGTAGCCGAACACCGTGACGAAATAACGCGGGACGAATCGCAGGAACTCGAACAGCGTGGGTGGATCTCCCGGTGCCTTGAACTGCCCGCGGCTCAGAGAAAGGAGCAGCACCATACCGATCGAGTAGACCGCGGCAACGTTGTGATGAACCCGGGCGAGATTCACAACTGCGCTTGTAGCGAACAGCACAAGAGCGACTGCCCATGCGAGATGGCGTTTACGGGCCAACTGTCCCGCGAGATACAGCAACGCAAGCCCTACGGCGAGAGCAATCACTTGGCTCGTCACTCGCACTCCAAATGGAGTTAAAACATCAGCAACAGAGACCACCCGTGTGGACACCAACGGAAGCGTTGAGACGACGAGCAGCAGACCGCCGACAGCGGTCAGAATCCCAATGAGCCTCGACCTCTTGCCGCCCGACCGCATAGTCAGATTCTTTCAGAGCGGGGGGCTGTGCCGTGTTCTGCGCAGTGCAAACGCTCAGGCAGGACGGAAGTCGTCCTCGGAGAGACCGGACTCCGGGCGCAGTGTTGGGAAGAGGATCACTTCGCGGATGCTTTCCACGCCGGCCAAAAGCATGATCAATCGATCGATGCCGATTCCGAGTCCACCTGCTGGCGGCATGCCGTACTCAAGCGCTCGGATGTAGTCGAGGTCAACATCGCCAGCTTCAAGATCGCCCGCCGCCTTCTGCGCAGCGCCTTCCTGGAACCGCAACAGTTGCTCGACCGGATCATTGAGTTCGCTGTAGGCATTCGCCAATTCTCGGCCGTCGACAATGACTTCAAATCGTTCGACGAGATGCGGATTATCACGATGGGGTTTGGCCAGAGGCGATGTCTCGCGGGGATGATCGAGCACAACCGTCGGCTGAATCACTTTCGATTCCACCAGCTCGTCGTAGACCTCATGAGTGCAGCGCCCGGATCCCCACGAGTCCTTCCATGACAGTCCCAAGCCATCGAGAACAGCTCTGGCTTCGGCGAGATCCATCCCCGGATGAATGTCGACACCGATCACTTCCTTGATTAGGTCGACCATCGTCACTCTTCGCCACGGTGCCGCAAGTTCAATCACGTGACCGTGTACCTCAATTGATGTCGCACCGGTGGCGGACAACGCCGCACCCGAAACCAACGACTCAACGAGTTCGATCATCTCGTTGTAATCACCGAAGGCCTCGTATGCCTCAAGCATCGTGAACTCGGGATTATGTCGAGTATCGATTCCTTCGTTTCGGAACACCCGTCCGATTTCGAAGACCCTCTCGAACCCACCCACGAGCAGCCGTTTGAGCGGAAGTTCGAGTGCGATCCGCAGATACGTCGTCAGATCAAGTGCGTTGTAATGGGTAGTGAAAGGCCGAGCGGTTGCGCCGCCCTGCTGCAGATGCAGGAACGGGGTCTCAACCTCGAGATAACCGCGCTCGCGAAGTTCAGCTCGAATCGAGTCGACGGCAGCAAACCTGATCTCAAACACGCGCCGGGCATCATCGTTGACCGTGAGGTCGACATAACGCTGTCGATATCGAGCATCGACGTCGGCCAAGCCCTTCCACTTGTCGGGCAGCGGTCGTAGAGCCTTACTCAGAAGTTCATACGAAGTGACCTTGACCGAAAGCTCGCCCTTCTTCGTCACCATCACGAGTCCCTCGACCCCGACCCAGTCGCCCCGGTCCAGAGTGTTGAACTCGGCGAAAGCCTCCTTGCCAAGAACACCGGCGGACACAAACAACTGCACCTCGCCTGTGCGATCACGCAGTTGTCCGAACGTCAACCGACCCTGCTCACGCTTGAGCATCAGTCGACCAGCGATGCGGACGCTCACCTCTGTCTCGGAACCAGCCTCGAGCACATCGAATTCAGCTCGGAGTTCTCCGACCGTGCGGTCTCGATCAAATCGATACGGATAGGGATCTGTTCCTGCCGCCCGCATTGCTTCGAGCTTCGCCAACCGCTGAGAACGAATCGATGCCCTTTCCTCGGGGCTCACCTCGAGTTCCTCGGGTGCTTCCTCCCCTACTCCCGGTTCACTGGGCACCGATGATGCGGTTTCGTCAATGCTCATGGCGGCTCTCCGGAAGGTGGGAAATAGTTCAGCTACGACTCAGGGCGAACCCGCCCGGTCCACATCGTCTCATCCGACGCGCGTGCGGGGTGCCATTCTGGCACCCCGCATCACGATGGTCGGGCTGGCGGGATTCGAACCCACGACCTTCGGTCCCCCAGACCGACGCGCTAACCAAGCTGCGCCACAGCCCGTGACGGGTCCACCTTAGCGACCGGCCGGGGTACCGCCGAATCGACCAAAGTCCTTCCGATAGTCCGACCGAGGGAACGATCTTGTCCGCCACCAGTACTCGATCGTCGTTCCTGGCCACATTGTGTCGACTCGTCCGTCATCGGAGCGATACCAACTTCCACATCCCGACGTCCAGACGGTCTTCGAGAGACGACGCTGCATTTCGTCGTAGGTCGTCGTCTCCAGGGCGTCATCGAGTTCCAACGAAACAGCGCCTGATCGCCGGAGCTCGTTGAGCGCGCCGCGCACGTAACGCAGTTGGGCCTCGATCATGAACACGATCGAATTATGGCCAAGACCGGTGCTGGGTCCGGCGAGAAGGTACAGATTAGGGAACCCGGAGACGGTCATACCCATGTGGGTCCTCGCCCCATTGCGCCAGTGCTCGGTGATTTCTTCGCCGTTACGTCCAAAGATCCGCAGCGGCGCCAAAAACTCAGTGGCTGCGAATCCGGTCGCGGCGATCAGGACGTCGAACTCGTGGACTTCCCCACCAGCCACAACACCAACGGGCGAGATCGCTTCGATGGAATCAGTAACCACGTCGACGTTCTCGCGAGCGAGGGCCGGATACCAGTCATTGGTAATGAGAAGCCGTTTACAACCCGGCTCGAACTCGGGGACAAACTTCTGTTGCTCAACCGGGTCCGAGATCGACGCGTCGATCAGTTCACGCCCTGCGACTTTGATTCGTTCTGCGAGGCGCTGAGCGATACGACCTCTCCCGATAAATGCGAGCGAAAGCATCT
Organism: Bifidobacterium breve; assembly: GCA_945878725.1. GTDB lineage: Bacteria > Actinomycetota > Acidimicrobiia > Acidimicrobiales > Acidimicrobilacustridaceae > Acidimicrobilacustris > Acidimicrobilacustris thunensis. The sequence goes on from CAMCTY010000006.1 coordinate 18,635, forward strand.
CCTGACGGAAATAGATCCGCCACCGATGAAGGCGCTGCAGCACGGGGAGCTTTCGGTACAGAGAACGACGCCACTGCGGACTCGGCCGATCGTCGCGCGGAAGGACCCAAGGGGGTGTGCGCTGAAAGATCGTGACGCTCCTCGCTGCGCCAGCAATCTCCGGCACAAACTGGACAGCAGATGCACCGGTACCAATGACGCCGACCTTCTTCCCTGCGAGGTCAATGTCGTGACGCCACCGGGCCGAGTGGAAAACTTCACCCTTGAAGGAGTCGATCCCGGGGATCGCAGGCATCGCCGGGCGCCGAAGCGGACCGGTGGCTCCGATTACAGAACCAGCTTTCACGACGACTCCGTCAGAGAAGGTCACACCCCAACAATCGTCGTCATTGATCCAGCGCAACTCGGAAACCTCGCGACCGAATTGCAGATGCGGACGCAGATCGAACTCAATAGCGGTCTTTTCGAGATACGTCTCGATCTCGGGCTGCGCTGGGTAACTACGTGTCCACTCGGGGTTCAGCGAGAACGAGAGCGAATAAAGATGGCTCGGGATGTCACATGCGCATCCCGGGTACGTGTTGTCGCGCCAGGTTCCGCCAACAGAGTCTGCTTGTTCGTAAATAGCGAACGAGGAAACACCCGAACGCAGCAGCGATTCGCCGGCTCCGAGTCCGCCGAAACCGGCGCCAATAATGATCACATCGAAGTCAAGGTCCAGTCGAAGACGCGGCAGCGTTTTGGATTTCACGTGACGAGCCACAAAACCCCCTGAATCGCGCGCCAGCCGAGATAAGCACCGGCGCCAGCCACGAGTATCCAGAAATGCCATGGCACTCCGGTGTCCTTGGGCGGATCGCCAATCATTCGCCCGCATGACGGGCACGTCCCGTCCGGAGGAAGCGTGTTGGGATTCCAGAACTTGGAGCAGTCCTCACACCACGGCATGCCCAATCTCCCCGACTAGTCGCGCTTACGAACGCGGATCTTGATGGGAGTTGAGCCGAAATCGCACGCTTCACGCAATGAACGCTCGAGATAGCGCAGATAAGCCGGCGCAAGTTCCTTGTTCGCAAACAGCGTGAAGGTCGGAGGATCGACCGCACCTTGCGTCGCGTAAAGCACCCTGCCCCCATGAGGAGCAGGTTGTGCTGCTTGCGCAGCGCGGATGACCTGATTGACCTTACGGGTCGGAATGCGCTTGTGATAGTCGTCGATTGTGCCGGCGAGTGCAGGCAGCAGACGATGGACGCCCTTGCCCGTGAGTGCACTGAGCTTCAGTACCGGTGAGTCCCCGATGAAGTGGAGTCGCTGCGAGATCTGGTAGCCGACCTCGTCACGCGCATCGGCGTCAAGCAGTTCCCATTTGTTCATCACCACGACAACCGGACAACCGGCCGCATCGACACGCTCAGCGAGACGCTGATCCTGCGCAGTGACTCCGACAGTTGAATCAATGACGAGAAGAGCCACGTCTGATCGATCGATAGCCTGAAGCGCACGGACAAGCGAGTAGTACTCGGTGCCTCCGTCGATCTTGCTTCGACGACGCATACCGGCAGTGTCGACGAAGCGGACCGGACCATCCTCTGTCTCGACGACGGTATCGACGGCGTCACGGGTAGTACCAGGCATGTCGTGAACGACGGAGCGATCGTCGCCAATCAGACGATTGAAGAGGGTCGACTTTCCGACGTTCGGCCGGCCGACGATCGACACCGAGAAGATTTTGTCGGCAGGCGCTGCATCAACATCTACCTCGACCTCTGGGACTGCAGGCAGAATCTTGACGAGATCTTCGAGCAGATCCCCTGTGCCGCGCCCGTGCAGGGCACTAACCGGATAGGGATCGCCGACGCCAAGCCGCACAAACTCCCAAATCGAGTTTTCACGATTGGTGTCGTCGACCTTGTTCACAACAACCAAAACCGGGCGGCCATTGCGCCGAAGAATGTTCGCGATTCGGCTGTCCTCTTCGGTAATGCCAATCACCGTGTCCACAACGAAAAGTACACAATCGGCTTCCTCGATCGCCTTTTCGCTCTGAGCAGAAACCTTCGCATCGAGGGAGTCTCCGTCGGGCATCCAGCCGCCGGTGTCGACAAGTCGGAACTCGCGACCCTGCCATTCAGCTACTACTTCCTTGCGATCGCGGGTAACACCGGGCTTCTCCTCGACGATCGCCTCTCGGCGGCCGACGATGCGGTTGAAGAGTGTCGACTTGCCGACGTTCGGTCGTCCTACGACGGCAACGCTCGGTAGTTCTTGGCTCGGCTCGGTACTCATCGTGACTCCAAAGCAGCGCGCAGCGCTATGCCATCGGTAGCGATGACTTCGACTGAGCGAGGTAGATCATGGAGCGCGGTTCCATCGAGGAACACGCCTTGGGAAAGACAGACATCAGGAAGCAGATAGCGATGCCCTTCGGGCTCACCCGAAAGAACTCGGGTGAGATCGCTGCCTGTCATCAGGCCTGCGACCGCAGTGTTGCCACCGAAGAACTCGTTCTCTACCGGGATGATGCGGACATCGTCGCGACCCAGAGAATCAATGAGCGGCCGGAGCACCTCTACGCCATAGGCACCGGTAAGAATTCCGATCGGAGCGTTGGCTCGGGGCCGCAACTGAACGCGTCCGCCGCCGGCCGCTGGTGAGGCTTGGGTGCGAGGAGCTCGATAGCCCTCGGGAGGTGCACCGTCGACCCATGCGAAAAAGCCAGTAGCTACGCCTGTGGGCGAATCAGTGACACCCATAAATTCGCGCTCGAAAGTTCGGGCCATACCAACCCCGTCTTCGTGCATCGGGAAACCCTCGTACGCATCCGGTTCAGGAAATGGCTCTCCGGCAGTGAGGTAATACTCATCAGCCGCGAACACCAGGCGATGCCCGAGCGTGGTCAGGAAAATGTCCTGCCAATCGTGCACGGTGCGAACGACTTCCGCGGCTTCCTCACGAGTGTGAGGCCGCATGGCCGCCTCCGGGTTGTACTTACTCACCCCAAGCGGGACGACACAGATACTTGCCAACTCGGGGAAACGGTCCAGAACGCCAGCGAGCGTGTCGTCGAGAATCGCTCCGTTGTTGCGATCCGGACACACGACGATCTGACCGTGCACTTCGATGTCGTGATCAAGAAGCGCTCGAAGCCACCGAAGACTCGTCGCTCCCCGCCGGTTCCGGAGAAGATCGGCACGGACCTCCGGATCAGTCGCATGGATCGAAACATGGAGGGGTGAAATCCGCTCCGTGATCACACGCTCGAGATCGGACTCGGTGAACCGGGTGAGCGTCGTGAAGTTTCCGTAGAGGAACGACAGGCGATAATCGTCGTCCTTGAGATACAAGCTCTTCCGTAGACCTGGCGGGAGCTGGTAAATGAAGCAGAACTCGCAATGGTTGTCGCAGGTACGCACCTGGTCGAAAAGGGCTGAGTGGATCTCGGCGCCCAACGGCTCCCCCGGCGATTTCTCAATTCCAAGGCTGAGTCCGAGGCCCCCGCGGGTCACTTCGAGCTCGATTTCGGCCTCGTCGGCAAGGAGCCGGTAGGCAATGACGTCGCGCGGCACTTCCCCATTGAGGGAAAGAATCTCGTCTCCCACCTGCAATCCGGCCCTTTCGGCTGGCGACGCAGGTGCGACGCTGACAACACGGGGCACGGACATAGGTCATGAGGCTAGTGCCGGTAACCTTCAATCCAATGATCGGTGATTCTGAGCCCACAACATCTGCCCAAATGACCGGCCCCGCTGACAAGGTCCTTCTGGCCGCCCCTCGGGGTTTCTGCGCCGGCGTCGAGATGGCAATAAAGGCTCTCGCCTGGATGGTTCGGGCCTTCGAACCGCCGGTGTACTGCTATCACGAGATCGTCCACAATCAACGGGTAGTAGAGCGTTTCGAGGACCTTGGCGTGATTTTCGTCGACGAAATCGGCGAGGTGCCAAAGGGTCGCCCTGTCATGCTCTCGGCCCACGGATCAGCCCCCGAGGTGGTGGCTGCCGCCCAGGCCAATGGTGGCTACGTCGTCGACGCGGTCTGCCCACTGGTGACCAAAGTTCACCACGAGGTCAAGGTCAGAGCCGGTAAGGGTTATCAAATCGTCTATGTGGGGCACGAAGGCCACGAAGAGGCCGTCGGAACCATGGCGGTCGCTCCCGATGCCATCCACCGGGTCGAGTCAGTCGCCGAGGTTGCGGCGTTGCCCGCATTCACTGAACCGGTCGCGCTTCTGGCGCAGACCACCCTCAGTCACCGTGATTGGGCTGAAGTGCTCGACGCAACCCGTGAGCGCTTCCCGGAAATGTGGGTCCCGGGTAAATCCGATCTCTGCTTTGCCACCACCAATCGCCAGTCGGCCCTCATGGAGATCGCGCCCCGGTGCGACGCCATGGTCATCATCGGATCGGCGAACTCCTCCAACACGAGGGCGCTCGAAAGTTTGGCCCGGCAGGCCGGATGCCCGAGGGTTTACAGGGTGAACGGACCTGAGGAACTCCCCGATGATCTCGCCGGCGTTGTCGGTGTCACCGCTGGCGCTTCAGCGCCTGAGGAACTCGTCGCATCGGTGATCCACAAGATCAATCCCCGTAACGGAGTCGAAGAGGTCAGAGTGACCGAGGAAGACGAGTATTTCCCGCCGCCGCGCAATCTTCGCGATCTCATTACATCGGTCGATGCCGCGGCCACTCTCCTTCTCGGAGGCCCGGTTGACGATCGTCCCCCCATGAATGACCGCTCTCTTCACGCGAGTGACGTGCTCGCGTCGCTGACCTGACACACTTTTCGTTACCGACCCGGAGGTAAGCCTGATGACCGCATCGTTCACCCGCATGGATGAGTCCACCGCCGACCAATGGATGGAGATCGGAGCTCAGACCTCGGCGAATCAGGGCCGCGTTGCCGACAGCATTCTTGGTCTCCTTCGCTCACTGGCACTGATCACCGACGGATTCGGTACCGACCAACTCACACACTGCTTGCAGACGGCAACGATGGCTGAACGCTCTGGAGCCGACGACGAGATCGTCTTCGCCGCCCTGCTCCACGACGTCGGCAAGGCAATCAGCGTTCCGAACCATCCCGCGATCGCGGCGGAGATAATTCGGCCCTACGTGAGTCCAGATGTGTACGAGATGATCCGGGTGCATCAAGATTTTCAAGGACGCCATTACTACGCACACTTCGGTGGAAACCCCGACGCCCGAGAAAACCATCGCGAGGCCCTCACGCCCGACCAGTGGGCTCTGGCCGAAACCTTCGCCGACGAATGGGACCAAAAAGCATTCGATCCGGGCTATGACACTCTCCCCCTCGAGCACTTCGAACCGCTCGTGCGAAGGGTTACCGCCAAGTCAATGATCTAGATGTCAATGATCTAGCTGAAGTTCCGGCCCTCGGGCCGAGGGTTACAACCCGCGGTGATCGTCAACGAGTCCGAGAAGCACCTGAGCTGATTCAAGGTACGTCTTCTCGCTAATGAACGCGTGCTGTGTGCCGGTGTAGAGATCTCGGAACGCTCGCTCCAACCGGCTGCCCTGACGGATTGCCGTGGTGCCAGCGGCGAGGTGCGCCCACTGTGCAACCTCACGCGAAGCCTCAGTTGCATAGGTTGCGGCGATTCGCATATCGGCTCGCATCTGCGGCGAGAGTTCCTCACCGGCTGCAACTCTTGACTCCACCCCGACAAACGTGTCGGCGACGAGGAGGCGGGCGGCTCGCCACATTCCGAGATGGTGGGCGTAGTTGCGCTGAAACGACGGACGATTAGCAAGCGGGTCCATGTCGCCCATCCGGACCTTCGTGAGTGCAAGGTCGCGAACGTCATCAAGCATGCTCTCGGCGACACCAAGGGCCCACGCCGCGTGACCCGCTGCGGTGATCGACATGAGGCCCATTTTGAAGACAGGTGAGCTCCCCCGCTGCGGCTTGCGGTCGAAGAGACCAATGGTGCGGTGTTCAGGAACGAACAGGTCGGTGACGTTGTAATCAAACGAGCCAGTTCCACGCAGACCCTGGACATGCCAGCCGTCGGTGAAGTTGATGTCGTCGCGATGGATGACTGCGGCGCGAAGTGCGATCTGCCCGTCCTCGTCGACGCCGAAGTTGCCATCGTCGATCGTGAGGAATCCGGCGCACACGAATTCCGAATGCCCCGTGCCTGAACCGAAGTTCCACGAACCGGAAACTCGGTAACCACCGTCAACCTTGATCCCCTGACCATTGGGAGCAAACTGGCCGCCCATCGTCACGCGCTCGGCCGAACCAAAAGTCTCGTCGAATCCCTGCTGCGGGAGGTACGCCGCTACGGCGGCGGCGGACGGGAGGTTGGCAATTCCGATCCAGCCGAACGAACCATCGAGCCAGGCCATGCGCTGCCAGATATCTAGCATCTCAGCGAAGCCGGGCTCGCTTCCGCCGGCCTCCGCAGGATTCAAGTACGACATGAGACCGGAATCCCAAAGCGCATCAACCACGGGTTGCGTCATCGTGCGATTGGCTTCGCAAGCATCGGCCTCGGCAGTGATGAGCTCAGCCAACGAGTCGACGAGATCGGTTCCGTGTTCCCCCAGAAGTGTCATGGTCAGATCATTGCCCAAAATCAGCCGCTCCTGCGACATCTGGAGCCGCAAATCTCCGGTTGCGGCGAGGCATCAGCGATTGGGGCGACCGGCCATTGCCTGCGACTCGTCGAAGAGTTCCTGCAGCACCTCGCCCAGACAAGCACTCAGCTCCCGGACGGCTCTGCGTGGCACCCGACCACCGTCGGTCGGTGCATCCGGAACCAGCGGCTTACCGATAACAATGACCACCTTGACCGGTCGGATGAACTTCGATCCCTTCGGCATCGCCCACTCGGTGCCACCGAGTCCGATGGGGATGATCGGTGCGCCGGTACGACAGGCCACGTAGGCGGGTCCGTCGAAGAATTCAGTAATGACCGGGCCACTCTGGCGAGTGCCTTCTGGGAACATCACGAGTGGTTCGCCTCGTTCAACAACCGTTAGCCCCGCCTTCAATGCCTCGCGATCAGCGGAACCACGCTGGACTGGAAATCCACCCATCGCCGACAGGAACCAACCGAACAGTCGCGAGGTCCACAGCGATTCTTTCCCCATGTAGCGCATCCGCCGGCGCGTGATGGCGCAGATCACTGCGGCGTCGAGATTGGACCGATGCACCGGAGAGACGATGTAGGCACCTTCCTTAGGAAGGTTCTCCCGCCCCTGAACCTCAATACGAAACCACACAACCATCGCGGAGTGAATGGCGCCACGAACGACGCTGTAGAGCAGGTTCTGCCCCCAGCTCATTTGCTCGCCCTTTTCGTGCCACGTCGGGACGTGAAGTTCCTCGGGCGTCATCAGAGGCGGCCGAGAATGGCGTCGACGATCTCGGCGACGGTGAGGTCACTCGTGTCGATGATGACTGCTTCAGATGCAACTCGGAGCGGATCATGGGTCCGGCCTTGATCAAGTGCATCACGCCGCGCAAGATCAGATGCCACCGTCTCGTAGGAGAGGTCGGAGACTTCTTGCGACCGACGAGCAGCACGAACTTCCGGGTTGGCGTCGAGGTACACCTTGAGCGTCGCATCGGGGAAGACCACCGTGCCGATATCACGACCCTCCATCACGCCGCCGTTGCGTTTGGCGACCCATTCACGCTGACGGCGACGCATCTCGTCGCGCACTCCAGGGTTGGCGGCCACGATGCTGACAGCGCGGGTGACTTCTGGTCCACGGATTTCGATACTCGCATCCACTCCGTCAACGTTCACGATTCCGTTAGGACCGACAGTCAGTGCGAGACCCCGCGAAAGGTTCGCGACAACTTCGGTGTCTTCGGGATCGACACCCTCACGCATGGCCGCGAAAGCCACTGAGCGGTACATCGCACCCGTGTCGAGATACTCGAGCCCCAGTCGTTCGGCCACGGCCTTCGCTACTGTGGATTTGCCGGATCCCGCAGGACCATCAATGGCGATGACTATTCGTTCTTCGGTCATGTAATGCTCCCAGGGCGGATGAGCTCCAACCGCTCAAAATAGTCGGGGAAAGTTTTGGCCACGCAGGCCGGATCCTGAATCGTGATTCCTGGCACTCGCAAACCGACCAAAGCAAAGCTCATGGCCATCCGATGATCCTCATAGGTACGGATTTCGGCTGACGAGGGCGACGAAGGCACCACGGTAAAACCATCTAGATCGTCACTCGCTTCCAAGCCCAAACGCCGAAGCTCGGTGACAACCGCCGCAATGCGGTCTGTCTCCTTGCGACGTATGAATCCGATACCGGAAATCCGCGTGGGTGAATCCACAAAGACTGCGACGGCCGCAAGCGTTTGTGCGGTGTCGGAAATATCGGAAAAATCAACATCGATTCCGTGGACCGCGGGACCAGTGACCCTGATTGATGAAGGTGACTTCTCGACATCACAACCCATGGCCGCAAGCGCATCGACGAAAACAACATCGCCCTGAATCGAATCGGTACCGAGACCCTCGACGGTTATGGACCCGCCACAGATCGCAGCCGCGGCGTAGAAGTAGGACGCGGCTGATGCGTCCGGTTCGACAGCGAAGTCAGTTCCTGTGTACCCGCCCGGGGACACGACGAAACTGGATTGTTTGTCATCAACGATCGCACCGAACGACCTCATCACCGACAGGGTCATGTCGACATACGGGCGAGAGACAAGCGGCGTCGTTATGTCGATTCGCAATCCGTTCGGAAGACACGGACCGACGAGCAGAAGTCCCGACAGGAATTGGCTGGAAACATCACCGGAGACGCTGATTGTCGGCAGTGCCGAATCTATTTTCGGCGAGTGCGCCTTCACGATTACGGGGAGACATCCGTCATCACCCTCGAAGGACAACTCGCAGCCGAGTTCGACGAGTGCATCAAGGGTGGGGCCGAGGGGCCTCACCTGAAGCGGAAGCCCGCCCGTGAGGCGATACGGACCGGAGCCGAGCACAAGTGACGCCGCCACGAAACGTGACGTGGTTCCCGATAAACGCGCGTCGAGATCGATGGGTCCGTCAAGCGGCCGTCCGGCGAACCCGCGGATCTCAACCGAACAGTTCTCCCTTGTCATTTGCACTTCCGCGCCAAGCGCCGAAACACAAGACAACATTGCCTCCGTGTCGTCGGCCAAAAGAATGCCCTCGATACGTGAAGTTCCTGACGCCAGCGCGGCGCACATGAGCGCCCGATTCGTGATGCTCTTCGATCCTGGGACCTTGACCGATGCCTGCACTGGCCCCATAAACGGTTCCATTGGAAGCGGATCCGCCCGTCTGGCACCCCCGCTCATTGGTCGTAGTCGCCGTCGAGCGGCCGGAGAACAGGTCGGTATCCGTGCGAGGCGAGTCCGTCGCGCAGGCGCGCTCCCTGCGTCGATTCGACCAGCAGAATCACAACACCCTCATCGCCTTCGACAGAGTGTGCGATTTCGATGTCGGCGATGCTGACATCAAGTTCCGCAGCGAGCATGGTGATGCCGGCAAGAGCACCCTTCTGATCGGGAACGGGGATCCGAATCTCCGAGAGTTCTTCGGCCCGCGTGAACCGAGAAGGAAGGGCGAGACGAGCAGACCGGGCTTTTGACAGCAGTTCAACTAGTCCGTCGCGGTCATCGTTGACGATCAACGAACGAACGACACCGAGACCATCGACGAGCCGATCCAATTCAACGATGATTGCTTCCTGATTCTCACTACAGATGTCGGGCCAGATACCCGGTTGCCCAGCGGCAATACGTGTCATGTCGCGGAAGCCACCGGCAGCGAGTCGAAGGAGTCCTCTGTGCTCATCAGAACGCGCATCGGCGAGACCCATGAGGCTCGCTGCCGTCAGGTGCGGCACATGCGATACAACCGCAACCATCGTGTCGTGTCGCTCCGGCGGAAGGGACACAACTTCAGCGCCAAACTCCACAATGATTCCGCGGAGTCGCGCAAAAGCTTCGTCATTGGTCTCTCCGGTTGGAGTGAGCACCCACGTGCGGCCTTCGAAGAGATCCGCTCTAGCTCCAGCGACTCCATCGAGTTCGCTACCTGCCATCGGGTGACCACCGATGTAACGAGGATTCGTCATGAGCGGAGCAAGCTGCGACTTCACACTTCCGGCGTCGGTCACGAGACCTTCTGTTTCACGAAGAGCGCGCTCCACTTCCGCTCCGATCGAACCGACTGGTGTGGCTACAAACGTCACGTCGGCGCTCACGAGCCCCTCGGCTGCAATCGAGTCGATGACGCCGAGTTCGAGTGCAGTATCGAGATTCGCTTTGACGAGATCCCTGCCAAGGACACGCCAGCCACGCGCTCGCAGTGCCAGCCCAATCGAACCCCCGATGAGCCCTACGCCGACTACAAGTGCGGTTCCCGGCGATGAGGATTCAAGATTCGTGCCCGAGTTGCTCGACGCGGTCATTCGGGCAGATCGTCGCGGAGGCCGCTTGCGCCCTCCAGGTAGACGTGTCGAAGTTCCGAACGTGAAAGCGACGTATTCAGATGCATCAGGACACGGATGCAAAGCGGTGTGGAGCCGACAATGTCGAGTTCCCGAGCGCAGATAAGAGGGATATCGCCAAAGCCGATATCGCGTGCTGCCGCGGCGGGAAAGATCGAATGGATGTCATCGGTGGCAGTGAAGAGGACACTGATGATGTCGTCGTGGTCGAGGCCGTTGCGCTCGACCAATTCCTGAAGAAGAGCGATCGTCCGAGCCCGAACCTGGTCGGCCTCATCCGAATCAACGGTGGTTGCACCACGGAGAGCACGTACGGCGGTAGTCACGAATGCCGATACTAGAGGCGGGGCCGCTGGCCCTTTGGTGTTGTTTTCTCTGATTCCGGCGTCGCCGCCCGCTCGAGAGCCCGTAGTTCCTTACCGGTGAGTGCCCGCCACTCCCCCGGCTTGAGCTTTCGGTCTGCGATAGGGCCGATCCGAGTACGCACCAGTCGACGCACTGGATGGCCGATCGCTTCACACATACGACGGATCTGACGGTTGCGCCCTTCATGGATCGTGAGCTTGATGATCGATGGAGCCACAAGGGCCGCCTGTGCCGGAGCGGTCAGCCCATCTTCCAGCATCACCCCATCGCGGAGCGTTCGAATCTCACCACGGGTCGGTTCGCCGTCCACGTGGACGATGTACTCCTTGTCGACGCCGAATGACGGGTGAGTGAGGCGATGAGTCAACGCCCCATCATTGGTGAGAAGCAACAAACCCTCGGTGTCCATGTCGAGACGCCCAACAGGGAACACCCGGGGTTCTTCGGGAACCAACGACAGCACAGTCGGGCGACCCTGCGGATCGTCGGCGGTGGTGATGATCCCGACCGGTTTATTGAGGATGTAATGGACAAGGCCCGGCTTCACGGCCAGCGGTGTGCCGTCGAGCGCAATCACATCGTCGTCGGGATTCACCCGTCGACCGAGCACAGCAACATCGCCGTTCACGGTGATTCGACCGTCAAAGATCAAGTCTTCGCAGATTCGACGGCTACCGATACCGACTCGAGCAAGAACCTTCTGGAGTCGTTCGCCGTCGCTTAATTCGACGCCGGTCAAGCGGACTGGTCCCCGTCAAGGAGATCGCCGAGCGATGGACGATCGTCAGGTGACGATTCACTCGCGGCAAGTGTGGGATCGATCACAACTTCCACCCGCAAACCGTGCTCAAGAGCTTCCACAACATCAGCACCAGGGACGAAGTCAGCGATTGCCGGGAGATCCGACAGCGAGTCGATACCCATGCGTTCGAGGAACGCCGGAGTGGTACCAAAAAGAACTGCTTGCCCGGGGCCGGGGTCACGCGCTACTTCGCCGATGTAGCCGCGCTGCTCGATCGTGCGCACAACACCATCCACACTCACGCCGCGGATCGCGGCGATCTGGGCTCGGCTGATCGGTTGCTTGTACGCAACGATCGCAAGTGTCTCGAGGGCAGCCGCTGAGAGCTTCGCCGACTGACCGTCGAGAACAAATCGTTCCACGTATGGCGACTGATTAGGATGGCTCTGGTAACGCCATCCACCGGCAACACGCACGAGTTGGAATCCGCGCACCTGAGCTGCGTACTCAGCAGCGAGTTCGGTGAGGAGGGCGTCGACCTCGTCGACGTTTAGTTCGGTGATCTCGGCGAGCATCTCGGATTCAAGCGGTGAATCCGCCACCATCACAATCGCTTCGAGCGCGCGCTTCATTTCTACAGACATGGTTGCTTCCTCAGCCCTCGTAGGAGTCGACGCCAGCCAGATCGGCGGGATCGAAGGTCGGAGAGCCGACCCAAATGATTTCGATATCCCCGAACGCACGAGGTTGGTCGAGTTCGAGGTAACCCTGCTTGAACAGTTCGAGTACCGCCAGGAATCGAATCACGATCTCGAGTCGTTCGACGAGCGACTCGGTCAGACGTCGGAATGTCACCTTCCCCATACGGGGAAGTTCGTCAATCAGTTCCTCGCAGGCTTCAGTAACGCTGACCCGGACATTGTGGATGTGGTCGATGCTCACAACCGGCTTGGGTCGGGGCGTCATTGCTCTCAGATACGCCGACTTGATGTCTTGAAGGTCGATACCGACAAGCAGATCTGGAGCCATCTCCATGAACCGCTCGTCAAGCCCGGCACGACGTGGCGCGGAGAGCACTGCGGTGTCGAACAGGGAGCCGAGGACCTGAGCTGCGTCCTTGAAGGTCTTGCAGTCCAGGAGGCGCGCGATGAGGAGATCTCGCTCTTCCCAGAGTGCGAACTCATCGTCAAGGTCGATGTCGGCGTCCTCGGGCAGGAGACGCTTGCACTTCAGCTCGACGAGCGTCGCCGCAATAAGAAGGAACTCAGTGGTGATATCAAGATCGAGTTCGTCCATCTTTTCGATCTCGACGAGATAGGCATCGACAATCCTCGCAAGCGAGATCTCGTAGAGATCCACCTGTTCGCGCAGAATCAGATGGAGCAGGAGGTCGAAGGGTCCCTCGTAAATCGGCGTCTGAACCTCGTAAGCCACCCCCTCACGATAGGGCCGATGGCGACCCGGCCGCGCAACGCTCCCGCGGAGCCTGCCGGGCCGCCCGAGCATCACGCCGTGGGTTCGGATGGCATCTACGATCGGACCCTATGACGAGAGTGTTTTCGGGGATCAAACCCACCGGACCGGTCCAGTTGGGAAACCTTCTCGGCGCACTGCGGTACTGGGTCACTGATCAGGCCGAAGCCGACACGATCTTCTGCGTGGTCGATCTTCACGCTCTGACGGTCCCTCAGGATCCTGCCGAGCTCAGAAACCGCACACTCGAGCTCGCCCAACTGCTGCTCGCCATCGGGATCGACCCAGCCCAGTCCACCTTGTTCGTGCAGAGCCATGTTCCCGAGCACGCTGAACTCTCATGGATCCTCGAGTGCACGGCCGCATTCGGTGAATTGCGCCGCATGACGCAATTCAAGGACAAGAGCGATAACGCTGATTTCGTCTCGGCTGGACTCTTCACCTATCCGGCCCTCATGGCGGCCGACATTTTGTTATACGACACGGATCGCGTTCCAGTTGGGGACGATCAGCGCCAACACTTAGAGCTGTCTCGAGATCTTGCCGTCCGCTTTAATCACCGCTACGGAGACACCTTCGTCGTGCCCGAGGCGTCGATCCCGAAGATCGGCGCACGCGTGATGGACCTCCAGGAACCCACGCGAAAGATGTCGAAATCAGAAGACTCGCCCCAGGGAACCATCCTCGTGCTCGAGGATCTCGACGCTGTGGCCAAGAAGATCAAGCGAGCAGTCACTGATACCGAGACCGATGTTCGGTTCGACCCGGAGGCCAAGCCTGGGGTCTCGAATCTGCTTTCCATACTGTGCGCGTGCACCGGCGATGACCCGCACACGATTGCCGAGCGTTTCGAACGCTATGGCGATCTCAAATCAGCGTGTGCGGAAGCTGTCGTCGAGACGTTGCGTCCGATCCAACAGCGGTTCGCCGAGCTCTCCGCCGATCCTGCCGGCACCGCCGCCATTTTGGCCAGCGGCGCCGAGAAGGCCCGATCGATCGCCGGACCTGTTCTCGAACGGGCACGGGCCAACCTCGGGCTACTTCCCCCGGGCTGACCCACACCGTTCGTTTCTGCCTGTTCGGACTGCTTCAGCCCAACGTCAGGGAGCCATCGTCCCGCCATCGGGGAATCCCGAAGGCGTGTGACGTCCTGCGCATGCGTGCTCGAAGAGACCGAAGCCCTCTTGGCCGTTCACGCGAGCACGACCCACGTGGTCAAGCATTCCGTACTGGGTGGCGATGAGATTGGCCGGATCGTTGAGATCGTAAACAGCACCTTCAATCCAGTCACGGCCGCGCCACACGCCATGGGTCCATTGCGGATCCGGCCCGTAGCCGCAGCCGGCAGACAGCGCGACATGTCCGAGACAGTCGATCTCGACAACGAGCGGCGTGCCGTCGGGTTCATAGGCCGTAATCGTTGCGCTCTCGGGAATGCGTGTTCCGCTCCGATAATTGATGTCGTATTTCGGGTAACCGAGTGTCTCGACACCGCGTCCCGACTCGGCGGGCCAGACTCGAAGCGCGTCGTTCAAGGTGCGATGGCCATCGGCACTTTCCTGAGCGATGAACACCAGCGAGAAGTCTTCGAAGCGAAGCGGCACGTAGCACCACCAGAAGCCACCGTTTGCCGCCGGTTCGGCCGCCGCGCGTCCTGCCGGTTCAGGTTCACCCACGGGGCGAATGCCCCAGGAACGATCACGGGTGCCGACCCACTTGTCTGGCGTGACATCGAAGGTCTCGCCATCAACACGAATCGAACCTTCCCAGGTACCTACCTGAGCGAAACGTTGGGCGTCGAGCATGACCTTCGCACCGGCGCGCATGAGATGCGGTGACTCGTCAACAGCGGGAAATGATCCACGCCAATGAAGATCAAGACCCACTCCGTGCTCGTCAGAGTCACAGGTGATCCGAAGTTCCTTCAGTGGGTCAAGGATCTCGAGTTTGTACGGGCCGACCTTTTGATCCATTCGGTCTTCGCCGAGGGCGTCAGACATCCGAACCGTGAACTGCTTGTCACCGCGACGAACACATGCGAAGGCATCGGTGACGCCAATGTTTGGGTACTGACCAAGTCCGGTGATCAGGAACACCTCACCCGTTCGATCGTGCGCATTCAGATAGCACCGGTCGTAAAAGTTGCGATCGCTGCTCGCGGCATACGCCAATGAATAGGGCGCCTGATGGAGTGGGTATTCGTCTGCGGGAATCGGTGGCACTGGTCAATCCTCCAAGGATGATCATTGTGGCGGGCGAAGAAGAGAATCTTAGAAGATCAACGCGCTCACCCCTGACGACACCTACATCGGCGCAGGCATTCGGTTAGGGCCGTCTCTGGGGGTGGAGTAACATTGCCAAGCTTCGGGCGATTAGCTCAGTTGGCTAGAGCACTGCCTTCACACGGCAGGGGTCGCTGGTTCGAGTCCAGTATCGCCCACCCTAAAACACCAACGAGGGACTGGCATCGTGCCAGTCCCTCGCTACTTTTTCCGACTGGTTCATCAAGAAACGGCTAATCCAAAGCGTTGAGATCCTGCGGAATTGAAAGGGCCCGGCCAATAGGCCGGGCCGTTTCAATTATGTCTCAGCCAACCAATCGATCAGCCGGTGAACGCAGGCACAACCGGATCGGTGGCGGCACCCGGGGCAACGGTGGTCGTGGTTGGCTCCGGATCAGGCTGGGCTTCGAATGCGCCGATATCAGCCGAAGTTCCGTAGATGCGAACAAACGGCAGACCACGCTGATCGAATTCGTTGCCGATGAAGGTAACAACAGGGTCAGGGCCGGCGTCAATGGCCGGTGAACCATCAAGCAGTGCCATTGTCATCGTCGCTCCCCCGTTGTCGGCAAGTGCGCCGACCATCGGGTCAGTAGCCGAGATGTTGTTCGAGCCACTCACGGTGATACGGGAATCGACATCGCCAATAAGCGAGTTGTCAGCGGTCACATCCGCGTCAAGGACCGTACCGTAAAGCGCGAGCGGTTCAAGGACCGTACCGTAAAGCGCGAGATCGTCGCCGCTGACCACTGAGGAATTGCCCGAAATAATGGTTCCCGAAAGCGTGAGTTGGGCGTTGTCGTAGAGCAACACGCCGCCGCCTCCGTTCGAGGTACCAGTAGCGGTATTGCCGACAATGGTCGACTGATTAATCACGGTCGATCCGTAATAGAGAGACAGGCCCCCGCCGTAGAGAGCGCTATTGCCAGTAATTGTGGAGTTATTGATGGTGAGGCTGTCGCCGCTCATCTTGATTCCACCGGCCCCTTCCGCAGCGGAGTTGCCCGAGATCACTGTGTTGGTGATCGTCGCATCGCCGCCGGAGTTGAGGTACAGCGCTCCAGCACCTCCTTCGGTCGAGTTATCAGAAATCGTTGAGTTGGCAATCGTCAACTCACCGGAATTTTCGATGTACGCACCGCCGGCCCCGCTGGCGGCTGAATTACCTGAAATGGTGCTGCCGTCGATTGAGACATCCACAATCGAATCCATGATGTAGAAAGCGCCGGCCCAAGAGTCCGCCGAGTTTTCAAAGAATGTCGAGTCATTGATGACAAGGTTGGACGTTCCGTTGCTGTACAACATCGCAACACCACCATCGCTGATGGCGTAGTTGCCAGAAAAGTCCGAGGCGCTAATGGTGATGGTCCCGGTTACCTCTGTTGTCGTGAAGAGTGCGCCGCCTTTATCAGCAACGTTGTTCGTGAACGACGACCCGCTGATCGTTACGGAGCCACTGTTGTAGGCGTAGACCGCTCCGCCGTTACTTGACGCGTAATTTTCATCGAAGCTCGAGTTGACAATTTCGAGATCGCCATCATTACCGGCATAGAGCGCAGCTCCGTAGTCTGCTCCGGAACCCGAAATCACGACATCTTCAAGCTTGCCATTGCCGACTTGTTGGAACATGATTCGGTTTTTCGACAGCGACAGACCGCTAATCACTGCGTCTCCGGTGCCGCCGACATAAAAAAGATCGTAGGAGTCGGGCGCAGCAGTGGTTGTGATTGCCAGATTCGCCGAACCACTGCCGGTCAGGCTGATGGCGTTCAAGTTGACAGTGCCCTCGGTGAGGGTGATGGACGTTACGGCAGCATCGAACGTGATGATGTCGCCGTCAACGGCTGCGAGAGCTGCATCACGCAGTGTGCAGTTGCCCGCAACAACGTCGGAACAACGCGCCGCATCAGCAACGCCGTCTCCAGAAGAGTCAACGGTGATCGTGGCTGCCGCACCTGCGGAACCAGCGAATGCGGCAAGGAGCGCACCGGCGCCACCAACCGCCAGGACACCAGAGGCGCCCAGCGCCCGGGCTCGTGCACGTCTTGCTGACCGGTTCAACGTGGAAACCTCATTGGAAATCTTCATTGACTATCCGATCTCAAGATAAGTAGAAGGATTTAGAGAGATTACACTAAACCTGACCATACCGGGTACAAATGGCGACAACAAAGGTCACCCTTGTCCCCGAATAATCGATCAGCCGGTGAACGCAGGCACAACCGGATCGGTGGCGACACCCGAAGCAACAGTTGTGGTCGTCGTCGGCGGAACCGGTTCGGGCTGCACTTCGAGAAGCCCTCAAACGGAGTCAATCGCTGAGCCGACGGCGCAATTCGACGTAAACCTCGCTGCCCAGAATCTCCGTGAGTTCCTCAGCAAGTGAGTCGATCACGGCCGAGTCTCCGACGTACGCCCGATCGCCTTCGGTGCAGCACCAAGCCATTGTCTCGCCTTCATCGCCCCAATCGGCCCGAGACCAACGTCTCAACGTGGCCACTTCTGTTGTCGCTGATGTCTCGACCCAGTCAACCTTCACGGGTAACTGCCAGCAGACCGACGGCTTCCACTCCTGCGGGGATTCATCGGCAGCGACTGCGGCTAGGTGCAGCGCACACCCGGCGCCTCCTGCAAAACCTGGACGGTTCAGGAAGATGCACGCACCTTCGACGACGCGTGTGTTGTCCCGCTTTTCATCGCTGAACACTCCCCCGGCGGCAGCCTCGTCGTGGAACTCGAACAGTTCGGGATCGATCATCGCTGCGAATGCACTGACCATTCGCGCTTCATCTTCTCCGTCCATGTGCGCCCCGACTGAGCAGCATCCTTGCTGCAATTCTTCCGTCGGTTCGTTATGGATTCCGAGGCATCCACGACCCCAGATACAGGACCAATTCGATTTCAGAAACGCGCTGTCGAACTTCCATGTGACATCACCGGCCACGATCGTGAGGTTCTCCGGGCTTTCGACATCGAAGAGTTCCGGTTCCATCAAGCGATCGTAACCGTCGGCCGCAGCGTGATTTCGTTGCCTGTCACGTCGTGGGCTGCGACCGGAGGCGAGCTATCACTCGTCCGATGAGGTCCGATAATCACCAAAACCGGAGTCGCGCTTGGTGAGTGCAGCAGTCAGACCGCCAGGCTTGTCTTTTTCATCCATGAAGGCCTGGAAGGTCTCGGTACCCATCGTTAGGGCGCACAACTCGGTGCCTTGCCGGATCGCTGTTGGGAATCCCATGACAGCCATTCCGCGATGGACAGTGCGCTTGTTGATCTGAAGGATGTCAGCGGGGATGAGAGCGATCCGCTTCGCCACATCAAGTACGCGCTCTTCGAGTTCATCGGCGGGATATGAGCGAGTGGCAAAACCCGCGCGCGCCGCTTCCTCTCCGCTGATCGAGTCACCTGTCAGCATGAGCTCCATTCCGAGTCGCGGGCCGAGCAGCCACGCATGCCACTGCATGTCGGGCGTCCCGAATCGAACAGCCGGGTAACCGATCTTTGCGTCGTCGGCGACATAAACAAGATCGCAACCCGTCGCAAGCTCGGTCGCGCCGGCAAGACAGTAACTATGGATCTGGGCGATGACGGGCTTGGCTAGGTCCCAGATACTCATCCACGTCTCCGTCACCTCGCGCGGGTAGCTGCCAAGGCCATCAGCCGATTGGTACGCCGGCGGCTCGTCGTCAACTGCGCCTCCGGTGAGGTCATAACCGGCGGAGAAGCACTTACCCGCCCCACGGATGATCGTGACCCTCGCAGTGTCATCGGCATCATGAGCGCGAAGGGCGGTGATGATCTCGCGGCGCATTGTTGCGCCAAGGGGGTTTCGCTTGTCCGGGTTGTTCAGCGTGATCCGGCGGATACCCGGCGCTGGTTCGTCAACGAGAATCTGCTTGTACTCCATATGTCCCCCCGGACGTTCGAGCCGGAAACTTCCAGCGGCGTGATGATGACACGAAACCGATTCGATCGCATCGTTCGACCCATTGCCCACGCCAGTTGAGTGCACGATCCTTCGCCGATGAGCGGAACCGTGCGAGTCGAACCCGACGCAAGTGGAGCGTTGCGGGTGATCAAGACGGGCGTCGGCTCTGCCGCAAACGCTGTACGCGAGGAAGCTTCGGTCCTCAACCGAGCGCGTGGCCCAGGGGTTGTTGCCATCGTCGCGAGTTCCGAAATCCCGGAGGGCTTTGAACTTTCTACGGCGTGGGTTAGTTATCGATCACTGTCGGACATCAGGCGACCGACATCGGTGAACCGGGCAGCCGGGCTCTGTCTCGCCATCGGGGCGACCTTGCAGCGCATTCATGCCGCTGGAGTCGCTCACAACCGCCTTGACCCGGCACGGGTACTTCTCGACGAGTCGGGCCGACCAACAATCTGCGGTTTTCGAGGTGCCTCGATCGACAAACGCACCTTTGGAAGAGACATCGCCGCTTTGGTTGGTCTCACGCTTTGGCTGCTCGACACACCTCGCTCATCTGAGCCCGTTCACAGTGGGTCCCGTTCGGGTCACTGGTTGCAGCGTCGACGACTACTCACCTATTTACGTTCATTGGTTGATCGCTCGGATGAACAGTTGCCACCGCTTGAGGAAATCCTCGAGATGATCAGACGCCTCGCACCCGGCGCGAGTCTGGGGCTCGGCTTAGAGACCGACACCAAAACCGCTCGCACGTCACCGTGGCGTCGGCGCACATCGATTGCGGTTCTCGTCATCACGATTGCTGCCGGAGTGATCGCCTTGAGCAACCAGCGGACTCCCGAACCGACGGCAGTTGTCGCCGCCCAAGCAACCGCTCCACTTGAGACGCCGGTTGTCACGATTGGAGCGTCCAGGTACCGCGTTGGGAAACCCGGAGACACCGCTATCGCTCTCGCTCCCGACTGCAGGAACCAGATGTTGATCTACCTGTTCCGGCCAGAAACGGAAACGCTCTACGTGTTCGAATCATTTGCCACACCCGGAGTCGACACCTATCCAACGCAAAGCCCTGTAACTGGCGTCGTAGAAATGGAAGCCGACATCGATCCGTTCACCGGCTGCGACGCGCTCGCTGTCACCTTCACTGATGGCCATCGAGAACACGTCACACGACCGGAGACACCATGAGCAGCCTGCAGATCATTTCAGCCGTGCGCGGCCTTGAACGAATTACCGAGATGCTCGATGTTCGCTCGACAACGCCGGAGTTCGCAGCGTTTGTTGTAGCTGTCGTCATGCTTCTTCTTCTGACGACGTCACGAGCGCTTCTCTCCCTCCGGGGAGCTTTCGTACGACTCCCACGTGCGTCCTTCCTGCTGAGGATGCGTGAATCAAAAGCCGAAATCCTTAGGACACCCACTCTTCGAGCGTTCGTCGCCTTACTCGGGGGATTTGTCGTACTCACTCCCCCTGCGCCCACTGCCGCTCAGACGGCGTCGGCGATATCGGATGAGGAGGTTCCCTCCATGCATCTCGTCGAAAGCACGGATGATGCTGAACCCACTCCGCCGTCAACTACCGCGCCCCAATCACTGCCGATCCCCACGACGCTGCCGCTATCTGAGGGCGAGTCGCAGGTGCGGCCCCCTACGCACAGCAACCTGTTGCCCGAGTTTGGGATCGCCGCTCCCGTCCCGTTGGTCGCTGACGACTATTGGACGGTCGAGACCGGTGATTGCCTCTGGAATATCGCCGCCGCAGTTCGGACGCAACAGCTCTCACGACCGGCGAGCAACTCAGAGACGCTTGACTACATGCACCAGATCATTGATGCGAACAGAAATGTCCTCGTTGATCCTGACCGTCCCGATCTGATCTATCCGGGTCAGGCGGTTCGCTTGCCCAAAGCTTGAACGAGTCCGGTAGCTCAGCGCAGACGAACTGCGACCTCGTTGGCGAGGAGGCGCCCATCAACCGTCAGACGCAGGCGTCCTCCAGCTTCCTCAAGCAGAGGATCAAGCAGTTCCCGATCCTCGTCGGAGAGAGCCTCCGATGGAACACCAACATTTGTCCGGAGTGCGAGACGCAACCCCTCGACATGTCGATCTTTTGGGTCAAGCAACTCAAACGATGCTTCCGTGGACTCTCCTGCCGCCACTGTTTCGATGTATCGGTCCGGGGTCCGGACGTTCCACCATCGGCGACCCTGCCGGTGTGAGTGTGCAGCGCAACCGAAACCGAGATAATCGCCCTGCGCCCAATACAACTCGTTGTGCCGACACTCGTCGCCGGGAACCGCCCAGTTCGAGATCTCGTAGTTGAGCAATCCTGCATTCCTCAGACGCTCCTCGGCGGCGAGATATTTGTCGGCCTGATCATCATCATCGGGATGTCGGGCCGGGTCAGATGCCAATGGTGTGCCCGGTTCGATTGTGAGCGCATACGCACTCACGTGGGTTGGTTCGAGAGCAATCACCGCGTCGAGTGTTTCGCACCAGTCATCGAGCGACTCTCCGGCCCCGCCATAGATCAGATCGAGATTCAGTTTCACGAAACCGGCCTTGCGGGCGAATCCGACCGCTTGCGCGACTGACGCGGGGTTGTGGGTCCTCCCGAGCGCTTCGAGTACGTGAGGGACCATCGACTGAACCCCGAACGAAACCCGATTGACCCCACCGGCGAAATAGATCTCGGCCAGTTCAGCTGTGACCGTGTCGGGATTGCACTCGACCGTCACCTCCGCTTCCGGTGCGAGGGGAATCCGGTCAAGTATTCGCATGAGCAGTTCACCGGGGATCAACGAAGGCGTGCCCCCTCCGAAGAACACCGACGTCGCCGCCGCCAAATCCCCAGCGGCGACGGACCGATCAATCTCGAGACATACCGCGTTCACGTACTCCTCGATCAGGTGGTCCCGATCGGTCCAGGTAGCGAAGGCGCAGTAATCGCAACGACGAGAACAAAAAGGAATGTGAACGTAAACACCAAAATCCGCTGAGCTAACGCCGAGACTCATGACTGAGACACTCCGCGTTCAACGATCCCCGCACGCAGTGCGGCCATCAAGGCGGCGCCGGCGATCGCCGCAGTTTCCGCCCGAAGCACCGTCGGTCCCAGACCCACCGATGCAGGAAGTGCCAGGATCTCCCGCTCAGACCAACCGCCTTCGGGACCGATCGCAAGAGACGTGAGTGCGCTCGAACGTGACGCTCCGCCGGCAGCACCTCCGCGATCAGCACGAATGAATCCCCGCCCGGTGAGCGAATCGAACTCGCAGACTGCTTCCACCACCGGCAAACGAACTCGGCGTGATTGCATACTCGCTTCTCGCGCCACCTTCGCCAGCCGCTCATGATTGCGTGACGCTTTCGAGTCGTCCCACCGAACAACGGAGCGGTCGGCAATGAACGGAACAATTACGTCAATACCGAGTTCGGTGAGTTTCTGCACGACTAGTTCCGGACGTTCACCCTTCACTAGCGCGAACGCAACCGCGAGTGACGGATCGGGAGCTGCGTCGAACTTCGTGTCGGTAGCGATTTCAAGTTCGTCGCCGAATCGGCACCATCGCCATGAGCCGGCACCGTCGGTCACGGAGACGAGGTCGCCCGAGCGCACACGGCGAACTTTGGCCAAATGATGTCGGTCTTCCAACGCCAGAGCTGGCGCCTCGATGTCAGCAACAAAAACATGCGGCGCCGAACCGCCCGGCGCCAATGGAAAATCCTGCATCGCTATTTGAAAGCCGAGCGGAGCTTTGAAATCAACCCGTGCTCGGGTGGATCGATCGCCTCGCCGCGGAGTTCGGCGAGTTTAGTCAGAAGCTCAAGTTCGACATCCGATGTGGGTTCGGGAGTGTCGACCTGGATCTTGAGAAGCAGATCGCCCCGGCCGCGACCCTGAAGATGGGGAACGCCCTTTTGTCGAAGACGGACGACTTGACCTGATTGAGTTCCGGGGTCGACCGGAATAATCTCTTCACCGTCGAGAGTCTCGAACGCGATTTGTGCGCCGAGGGCGGCCTGCGTCATCGGGATATGGAACTCATGGACGAGATCGTCGTTGTGGCGAACGAAACGTTCGTGCGGGGCAACCCTGATGTGAACGTAAAGATCGCCTGCTGCACCCTGGCGTTGACCCACTGCTCCTCGGCCAGTGAGCCGAAGCGTCGCTCCGGTATCGACGCCAGCCGGAACATCAACGGTGTACGAGGCTTCTTCGATACGCCGTCCCTCGCCGCTGCACGACGTACACGGTCTGGCGATGATTGACCCGAAACCGCTGCAACGACCGCACGGGCCGGCCGTGACCATCTGACCGAGTATCGACTGGCGCACTCGCCGCACCTGACCAGCGCCGTTGCACTCCGGGCACGTCGCTGGAGCGGAACCAGCATCGGCACCGGAACCATTGCAATCATCGCAAGCAACAGCGGTGCGCACTGAAACCGGCGCTTCGGTGCCGAATACGGCTTCATCGAATTCGAGGTCGAGAACTACTTCGAGGTCAGCACCGCGTGGTGGACCAGTTGGACCTTGTGGTGAGCCGCCGAAGGGGCTTGAGCCGTTGAAGAACATGTCGAAGATGTCGCCGAAGCCACCACCACCATCGAACGGCGATCCCGCTTGAGATCCGGAAGCGCCGTAGCGGTCGTACTGCTGACGCCGCTGCGGATCAGAAAGGGTTTCGTACGCGACAGCTACTTCTTTGAAGCGCGCCTCTGCAGCAGGATCGTCCGGGTTGGCGTCCGGATGTAGTTGTCGAGCGAGTTGCCGATACGCACGTTTGATCTCATCGGGAGCTGCGCTGCGCGACACTCCGAGCAATTCGTAGTAATCGCTCATCAGCCTTCGCTCAATCTTTTACCGAGTCGGTCCGCGACAACTGCCACTGCCGAAAGCGCTTGGTCGTAGTGCATGCGAGTAGGACCGAGAACTCCGATCGAACCGGCATTTTCTCCGTCGACAACATAAGGCGCTACGACAAGCGAGCAGTCGGAGAGAGCTTCGTTGCCTGTCTCGCGCCCGATGGCCACCGAGAGGCCCCGGTCAAGCACGTTCTCGATCAAGCTCACGACGACAAGCTGCTGCTCGAGGATCCGAAGGATCTCGCTGACGGTGGCGACCGCATCGAACGACGCGACCATTTCTGACGTGCCACCGATGAAGACGTGGTCATCCTGACGGTGCTCAACTCGCAGCGATGCGATCGTGAGGGCGACGATTTCGCGCACGGGATCTGACTCAACCACCGAGATCGCATCATCGAGACTTGAAGATCCGGCCGCAGCGAGGCCCTGCCCGACAAGCAAAGCTGAAATCCGTTGGCTGGCTGTGGCGACATGAGCCTCGTCGACATCGTGAAGAAGGTCGATCGAATGCTTTTCCACTGCTCCGTTGGAAAGGACGAGGACAACAAGAATGAGGCGAGGCGCCAACACCACGATCTGTATCGACTTGATGGTGGCGACCTCGTGAGGCGGACCGACCACAACTGCGGTGTATCGAGTCAGCCCGGAGAGCAGTTGGGTTGTATCCGCAAGCATCTGCTCGAGTTCACCGTGCGTCTGCGAAAAGAACGAGCGCACCTGTTGTGATTCCGACGCACCAAGTCGCCCGGGGCCGCCGAGTTGATCGACAAAGAACCGGTAACCCTTCTCGGTGGGGACGCGCCCGGCGCTCGTGTGCGGCTGAGCGAGATACCCATCGGCCTCAAGCGCGGCCATGTCGTTACGGATCGTCGCCGATGAAACGGTGACCTCGGGAACAGCCGCCACATGTCCGGAGCCCACGGGCAAGGCCGTTTCGATGTACTCGGTAACCACCGCCCTAAGGATGATGGCCTTTCGTTCATCGAGCATAAGAACCTGCGAATCGATCCTGGACTGTCGGAAACCCTTGCGGGACTGGGGCCATGTTACCCGTGAAGGTCCTGATTGGCAGACTGCGGGGGCGAGTGCCAGACGGCTTCAAAATCAATCGTCGAGGCGCAGCGCCGAGACAAAGGCCTCCTGCGGCACTTCGACCCGACCGATGTTCTTCATCCGCTTCTTGCCGGCCTTCTGCTTCTCGAGCAGCTTGTTCTTTCGGCTGATGTCGCCGCCGTAGCACTTGGCCAGAACGTCCTTGCGCTTCGCCTTCACGGTCTCGCGAGCGATGATCCGACCACCAATGGCCGCCTGAATAGGCACATCGAAGAGCTGCCGGGGAATCAGTTCCTTCAGCTTCTCGGTCATACGCAACCCGTAGCTGTAGGCCTTGTCCTTATGCACGATCATGCTGAACGCATCGACCGGAACAGCATTGAGGAGAATATCGACCTTGACGAGCGCCGAGCTTCGGTACCCCGCCGGCTCGTAGTCAAGGCTGGCGTATCCCTGCGTTCGGCTCTTCATTTGATCGAAGAAGTCGGTGACGACCTCAGCAAGCGGCAACTCGTAGACAAGTTCCATTCGCTCGGGCGAGAGGTATTCGATCTTGATCATTTCGCCACGACGAGCCTGACAAAGTTCCATGAGCGTGCCGGTGTATGCCGTCGGCGTCAGAATCGTGGCCCGCAGGAACGGTTCTTCCACGAGCGAAACTTCCGTGGAGGTCGGCAGTTCGCTGGGATTGTCGATCGTGATGATGTCGCCGTTTTCTTTGTGCACGATGTACTGAACTGAAGGCGCGGTGGCGATGAGCGACAGATTGAATTCGCGTTCGAGGCGCTCGCGCACGATCTCCATATGGAGAAGGCCGAGGAAACCGCACCGGAATCCGAAGCCAAGTGCGCCCGAACTCTCCGGCTGGAAGGTGTAACTCGAATCGTTGAGTCGCAGTTTGTCGAGTGCTTCACGGAGCGAGGTGAACTCATCCCCGTCGATTGGATAGAGACCGCAGAACACCATCGGCTTCGGCTCGAGATAGCCCTCTAGTGCAGGGGCGGGATGAGCCGGTGTCGTGATCGTCTCGCCTGATCGGGCCTCGCCGACATCCTTGATGCCGGCAATCAGATAACCCACTTCGCCGGCGCCAAGTGACGCTATGGGCGTGGGATCGGGCCGACGGACGCCGACCTCTTCCGCTCCGTACACGGAACCGGCTTGGACGAACTTGATTCGCTCTCCTGTGCGCAGCGTGCCGTTCATGATCCGAACCGACGACACGACGCCGCGGTACTGGTCGAAATGGGAATCGAAGATGAGCCCTTGAAGCGTGGCGTCGGGATCGCCCTCCGGAGCCGGAATTCGTTCGACCACTGCGTCAAGCAATTCAGCGACACCTTCGCCCGTTTTGGCGCTCACGCGCAGGATCTCATTGGCCGGAATACCGAGCACCTTTTCGATCTCGGCGGCGTAACGATCTGGCTCCGCG
Organism: Bifidobacterium breve; assembly: GCA_945878725.1. GTDB lineage: Bacteria > Actinomycetota > Acidimicrobiia > Acidimicrobiales > Acidimicrobilacustridaceae > Acidimicrobilacustris > Acidimicrobilacustris thunensis. The sequence continues at coordinate 45,250 of CAMCTY010000006.1, forward strand.
GCGGGAAGATCGATCTTGTTTAGAGCGGCAACGATCTCGAGGTTGTTCTCGAGGGCCAGGTAACAGTTGGCGAGGGTCTGGGCCTCAATCCCCTGTGCGGCGTCCACTAAGAGGATCGCGCCTTCGCAGGCCGCAAGAGACCGGCTGACCTCGTACCCGAAATCGACGTGGCCGGGCGTGTCGATCAGATGGAGGATGTGATCTCGGTAATCGAGGCGGACGCTCTGCAATTTGATGGTGATGCCACGTTCCCGCTCAATATCCATGGAATCGAGGTACTGGGCCCGCATGTCCCGGGGATCGACCGCGCCGCACAGCTCGAGCATGCGGTCCGCCAAGGTGGACTTGCCATGATCGATATGAGCAATAATGCACAGGTTGCGAAAGCGATCGAGCGAAGCCACGACAGGGCAGAATTCCTTGGGTTCGGGGGTCTGAAGATCCTAGTTGCCCCTCTGCCCGAACCCACACCTGTACCTGCTGCCACTCAGGGGCTATGCTCATCGATCCGTGTGTGATGGCTTTTTGGCCAATCTGCTCACCCCCCGTTTCATCCACATTCGTTTCACGTCAAAAAGGTGCACCAGTGGCCAACATCAAGAGCCAAATCAAGCGCAATCGCCAGAACGAGCGTCTTCGTCTCGCCAACAAGGCCGTGCGTTCCGAGATGAAGACCCGCACCAAGCGCGCCCTCGGATCCGCTGAAGAAGGCGGCGAGAACACCGCTGAACTCACCCGCCTTGCCATCAAGCGCATCGACCGTGCCGCAAGCGCCGGAATCATTCACAAGAACCAGGCCGCTCGCCGCAAGAGCCGCCTGATGAAGCGTGTCGCTGCCGCATCGGCCGCCGCTGCCAACTGATCCTTGGCGCATGTGCGCCTAGTGAGTACGTCCACAATCTGACAAGAGCCGGAGCGAAAGCTCCGGTTCTTTTCGTTTCCGGGGAAGGCGTCAGCGCCGGCCCGTACGAGCAGCGCGATTGCGCCCGGCAAGTCGGGCGACGAGGACCTCAACCACTAACTCCGCGGGCCAGGCTTTCGTTCCGTGGAGGTCGAGATCGGCTTCGGCAAGTAACGAGGCGAACTCGGCCAAACGCTCGGAGCCGAGACGCTGCGCTCCCGCGAGCGCCTTCTTGGCCGGAAACGTGCTGCCCTTAATGCCTAAGGCTTCAGCCGCCGCCTTCTCGCCGCGGATATCGGGATCGTCGAGACGCACCATTCTCAGATAGTGGTTGGTCAGCACAGCCATGACTTGAAGCGGATGACGAGCGCCTCCGCCGAGCATGCGTGACAACAGGTCGAGCGATCGGGTCACATCGCCTTCATCGATGGCGTCGGTGAGGTCCCATGGGGCCACATCGCCAGCCTCACCCAGATAGGGCTCAATGTCGGCCGATGAGACTTTGGTGCCGGGACCGAACGTGCCTTCGAGTGTCGCGAGTAGCCCTGGCAGCCTCCCAACATCGCTGCCGATCCGATCGGCGAGCATCCGACGAGACCCGACATCGAATGACAGCGAACTATTGGCGAGGTGCTCGTCGATCCACGCGGTCTGAGCCTTTCCCGACCCGGGCGACGTGTCGTGAACAATGCCACCCGATCCCGCGATTGCATCGAGAAGGCTCTTGGGGACGGCGGCTCCACGCGTGCCCCGGTTCGGCCGGGGATCCTTCTCCCACACGAGCACTAGTGACGTCGACGGCAATGGGTTCTCGAGATAGGCCACCAGCGCGGCAACCGAGTCTTTCGTTGAGAACACGCCGCAATGACGAGCGACGACCACGCGTCGCTCGGTGAGGAACGGGGACGTCTGTGACGCGTCAACAACTGAAGCGATGGAGGGGTCAGCGTTTTCGATTCCGACGTAGGTATCGATCGTGAGTTCTTCGACCATGAGCGAGCGATCACCAGTGCCAACGAGTTCACGAACAAGAGCTATGACACCGTCGTTGAGGAGGACCTCGTCGCCTCCCTTCACCAAGATGACCGGAGCAGCGAGGTCGATGCTCATGTTTCCGCCAATATCGAAGCCATCATGTCGGCGACCCGTCGCCCGTTGCGGACGTCATGGGAGCGAAGGATCCGACAGCCGAGAGCAATACCGAGAGAGTGGGCCGCCATGGTGCCGTCACCGGCCGACCCACGCTCGACGTCGAGCAAGGTCCACAGGAATCGCTTGTTCGATGCCGAGAGGAAAACTGGGAAACCGAGTTTCGTGAGTGCGTCGGAAGATCGAAGCAGGATCAGCGATTGCGGTTCGGACTTTCCGAGGTCCAAGCCAGCGTCCACCATGATCCGCTCGCGCGGGATGCCAGCAGCAATTGCCCGCCCGGCGCGCTCGGTTAGGTACTCGCAGACCGAGAGAACAACATCGTCATATTGCGGATCGGGATCGGGAACGCGCGGCGCCAACCGAATGTGGGTGGCGACCACCGACGCGCCGGCCGCAGCGCAGACATCGAGGTAATCGGGATCAGCGAACCCGCTGATGTCATTGCCGACAACTGCGCCCGCCTCGAAACAGGCCTTAGCCACAGAAGCCCGCCAGGTATCGACCGACAAAGGGAGATCGAATCGGGCCCGCAGCGCTTCGACGGCAGGAACAACACGGTCGAGTTCCTCTGCTTCGGTGACCTCATCGCCGGGCCCCGCCTTTACGCCACCGACGTCGAGGAAGTCGGCGCCATCGGCGACTAGTTGCTCGGCTTTCCGAAGGAAATCGTCGAACTCGTAATAGGCGCCTTGGTCGTAGAACGAGTCAGGTGTGCGATTGAGAATTCCCATGACCACAGCGCGGTGTGTGATGTCGAAACGCGTCGCACCAAGATCAAGATTCACGAGTCCGACCCTATCGTTTGCGGGTCGCCTACCCCGGAGTGGGCATCAGTTCGATCGACGGTTCGAGGGATGAATTCGATCGAGTCAGGGTGATCCGCAGCGAGCCTCCGACAACAGGACCTTCGGGCAGTGGCGACAGAGATTCCAATCGGCTGGACGTCGGCGCCCACACGCTCTCTATCTCAACTCTGGAGCGGATCTCTCTGACCACGCGATCGGCGGCCGGAGCCACAGAGCGCACAATGACGAGATCAACATGGTCGATCCCCATGGAGCGGAGTTTCGTCAGAAGTGGACCAGTCTGAGACGATCCCGAGACAACGAGCACGTTGGCGGGATTCGATCCGGAGCCGCGCCACAACGTGGCCCCACCAATCTGATGTTCACCGGGGACCACCGTCGCTGGCCGGGAGATCGACAGCAGGACAAACGCTGCAACTGAAATCGTGAGTGCGGCCATCATCCAACGCGTGACAACAATGCGGCGGGCCACTGCGATCACGATGACACCCACTCCGATTAGTGCACCACCCACAAAACCCACCGACGCCGCAGGGACACTCGCGCCAATCCTGCTGACGGTCATCACCCACCAGAGTCCGAGACGCGTCGGAAAGTGCACGACCGAAGCGATCTCCGGCCCGACCAGCCCTGCAATGACGCCACCAGTGCAGCCCCACATCATCACGAGGGCAGCGGCTGGTTCCGCCAGGACATTCGCCGGGAGAGACACCAACGGCATCGGGCCGAACATGGGGATGAGCAACGGAGCGACGGCCACCTGTGCCGAGATCGTGACAGCAAGGGACATCGCGAGGTATCTCGGCAACGGAAGCCACGCGGCGATCTTCCGGGAAAGAAGCACGATTCCCGCAGTGGCGGCAACCGAAAGACGAAAACCCACGGAGTGAACGAGAAGCGGATCAATGACAAGAAGTCCGATCACAGCAATGCCGAGAACACGAAGTCCGGATGTTGGCCTGCCGACCGTGGCGAAGACAACCGCAACGCACACCATTGCTGACGCCCGAAGAATCGATGGTTCGAAACGTGTCATCGCTGCGAACAGGACAACGGCACTCGTCGTAACAAGGAAGCGCATACGAAGGCCCAACCGCGACAGCAGTGGGCTCAGGACGATCATGACGAACGCCAGATTTTGCCCGCTGACAACTAAAAGATGCGACAAGCCTGAAGCCTTGAAATCATCCTTCACCACCTCCGATGCACCGCGGTCATCCCCGAGAACGAATCCGCCGAAGAGGGCCCGTTGATCTCCTGGGAACGAGTCGGCTCCCCGCAGAACAGTCGACCGGACAGCATTCACAAAACGAGCGACCACTCCCCCGTCGTTCCATGAGCTGATCTGATCGGCAATCAGTCGTCCTCGAACATGTTTCGAAGGGTCACGAAATTTCGAGGTGACATCGTCGAATCGGCCGCTCATCGTGATCCGCTGTCCGGCTTGTCGTTGCCGAAGCATCGCTCCGGTCCGGCCCGATGCGTGTAGTTCGAAATATCCCTCCGATGTGCGCACTCTGGCTCGCCATGATCCGAACGACGACGTCGGGTCCGACATCAGCGTTGCATTTCCCTCGAACGAGACGTGGTCGACTGGGACTAGTCCGGCCCAACCGGATGCTGCGCCCATCGATGTCACCAGGGTGATGAGAACCGCTGCGCTCAGGATTGTTCGACGCAACATCACAATGAGCGCGGCAGCGACGACGACCATTAATGGAACAGGGAACGCAAGAACCGAACCAAGAACTGCAGCAGCTACAGCGAAAAGTGTGCGCCACTCCGATCCAGAGACAATCCGCGACATCAGACTCGCCGGCAGGGGCGAGCCACTAGTGGACAATGTTTCGCCGAACGTCATCCGACCGTGACGAGATCGCGCAAGCCCTCGAGTTTCGCGGTGCCGATTCCACGCACGTCCAGTAGGTCGTCGACCGAGGCAAAGAGGCCGACCTTCTCGCGGTGACTCACAATTGCTGCTGCCGTTGTCGGTCCGACGCCAGGAAGCCCATCAAGTTCGTCCTCGGTTGCCGTATTGAGGTTGACGGGGCCGCCCTTGTCGATCAGCCCACCAACTCCCGGTTGCACACCCGTCCCTCCGGTCAACTGACCGGGTACCGGCGCTCCGATGAATGGGATGAAAACGCGTTCCGAGTCTGCGACCAACGCCGCAAGGTTCACCCGATTGAGATCGGCGCCATCGGCCACTCCCCCGGCCGTCTCCAGCACGTCGGCTACCCGCGCGCCTTTGGCCAAGCGATAGAGCCCCGGGGCACGTACCGCACCTGCGGCGTGAACAACGATTGATTCGACCGTGGTTTGCGGCGATGCCGCAGCATCAGACGTTGGTGGCGAAGTGAACAACGGAGCCGAGGCAGGATCAGGCTCTGAAGCGCATGAGCGCAGCCCAACGGCTGCACCTACCAAGACGAGTACGACGATTCCTACACTGATCGAAATGGTCCGAAGCCGTTCGGCCGAAACACCGTTGATCGCAATTCGATTGGCGAGCCCGGCCGCGAAATCGGCCGTTGTACGTGAAGACAACTCGCCTAACCGCTCACGGAATCGGATCGGGTCGGCCCGACTGACATTGCGTTCCTGATCCACCGATCTGCTCCTCGGACGCGACCCGAAGGTCGATTGCGTTGGGGAGAAGATGGCCAGACACGTCGGGCCCTGACGAAACTAGGTCGTGTTCAGGCCCGATGGATGGGCCGGATGAACCTCAGAACAAACGCGTGGTGAGTTTCCGGCGGAAGACCGAGGTTCGAGGATCATCCGGGCCCAGCAATTCGAGCAGGTCGATGAACTGCTGCCGGGCCGCGTCGTCGTCCTTCACGATCTCAAGTAGTTCGGTCAGTTTTGCTTCGACCTCTTCGTCACTCGTGAACAGTCCGCCGCTCCGAACCAGAGCCGCGACCCGGCGCGTATCCGGGGTTTCGGGAATCCGGGTAAGAAGCTCAAGCGCTTCGGTTCCCCGCTCCTCACCGGCAAGAAGCTCAGCAAGATCGATGATCGCGCCTTCGTTGTCAGGTTCGAGTTCGAGGGCCGCTCGCAACGATGCCTCGTCGCCGAGTTCGCGGAGTCGTTCGATCTCCGTCGGTTCTGTTGAACCGCGCAGCGCAGTGACGAACTCGCGCACCTGTGCCTCGGGCTGCGCCCCAACAAACGTGGATACAACCTTCCCCTGATCGAGAGCGAAGACTGCAGGGATGCTCTGTACTTTGAACGCACTCGCGATCGCGGGGTTCTCATCGATATTGACTTTGACGAGCACGACCTCGCCAGCCGTTTCATCAATCACCGACTCGAGAATCGGACCAAGAGAAGTGCACGGGCCGCACCACGGTGCCCAGAGATCAACGACGACAGGGGTCGTCATCGACCTCTCGAGAACGTCGGCTTCGAATGTTTCGTCTGTTACGTCGATACTCACGAGGGCAAGGATACGGGGCATTGCCGACCGATGCGCCCACGCGGCGACACAGGTAACGTCATGGCGGTCGCTGGGCAAGGAGAAGCCGTGGGAGACAGTGAAGCCGTTTCCGGCGTTGACGTCGGGAATGTGACCGATTGGATGCGAGAACGGGTGCCATCTCTGGTCGCGCCGCTGCGCTTCGATCTCATCACTGGCGGGCTCTCGAACATCAGCTACCGGGTAACGGACGGAGACGGAACCCGATGGGTGCTTCGTCGCCCGCCTTTGGGACACGTACTCGCCACCGCACACGACATGAGCCGTGAGTTCAGGATCATTGACGCGCTCGCCCCGACCAATGTCCCGGTCCCCCCACTCGTCGGACTCTGCACCGACGAGTCAGTCAACGGAGCGCCCTTCTACGTCATGGACTTCGTCGACGGTGTGATTGCTCGGGATACAACTTCCGCTGAGTCACTTTCAATCGAGGCACGACGTCGCTCCGGGGAGTCCCTTGTCGAAGTACTCGCCGCCATTCATGCTGTCGACATCGACGCGTGCGGACTCGGCGACCTCGGCCTCAAAGAGGCATACGTCGAACGCCAGATCTCGCGATGGACTCGCCAATGGGAAGCAACTCGCGACGGCGACGTGCCCGTCATGGAGGAGCTGTCTGCCCGATTGGCCGCGGCTATCCCCGAACAGGGTCCGGCCACCATCGTTCATGGCGACTATCGCCTCGACAACTGCATCCTGGACTCCGACGGATCGGTCGTATCCGTCCTCGACTGGGAACTCTGCACACTCGGAAACCCCCTTGCCGACGTCGGACTAATGCTCGTCTACTGGGTCGAATCTGGCGACTCGATTCGGTCCGGTCTGCCCGACGGGACAACAGCCGAGGGTTTCGCCACCCGGGCAGAACTTCTCGCCCGATACAGCGAGATCACAGGCCGAGATGTGAGCACTATCGGCTACTTCGTCGCCCTCGGATACTGGAAACTTGCCTGCATCCTCCAAGGAGTCATGGTGCGGTTCAGGGCTGGCGCCATGGGATCCGAGTCAGCGGGCTCCGACACGTCTCTTGATGACATGTTCGCTACTCAGGTAGTCGCTCTCGGCCAGGCCGGTCTCGCCGCCCTCGACGGCGAATTAGGTTCGTCACATGGCTGAGATGTACGACCTCATTGAGAGTCCCGAACTCGAATCCCCCACGTTGATCCTCGGACTCGACGGGTGGATCGACGCGGGCTTCGCTGCCGCCAATGCTCTCGGCACGATTCTTGAGGACCTCGACACGATGACCGTCGCTGTTTTCGACACCGATGCTCTTCTCGATCATCGCTCCCGGCGGCCAGTCATGCATCTACTTGACGGCATAAACACTGGGCTTACGTGGCCATCGATCGAACTCCGAGCGGGTGCCGATGCGGATGGCCGTGACGTTCTCTTTCTTGTCGGCGCCGAACCCGATCACCGTTGGCGTTCGTTCTCCGAAGCCGTCGTGAATCTCGCTCACCATTTCGGGGCCGACACGGTTCTCGGGCTTGGCGCGTATCCCGCACCAAGCCCGCACACACGACCAACACGAATTGTCGCCACGGCCACCGATCCGGATATGGCTCATCGCATCGGAAGTGTCGGCGGACGGGTCGACGTCCCCGCCGGTGTTCATGCTGCGATCGAGCGGCACAGCGCCGATGAAGGTATTCCCGCCACCGGACTGTGGGCCCAGGTTCCCCATTACGCCGCAGGTATGCCCTATCCCGACGGAGCCCTCGCCCTTATCGAGGGTCTGCGCACCTACAGAGGCTTGCAGTTCCCGCTCGGATCATTGGTCGAAGATTCCCGCTCTACCCGGGCCCGTCTCGACGAACTCGTGTCCAACAGCGAAGAGCACATCGCAATGGTCCGCCAACTTGAGCAACAGTCCGATGCGATGGGCAATGCCAACAACGAACCGCTACCGACTGGCGACGACCTCGCCGCCGAACTTGAACAGTTCCTGCGAGATCAGGAGTGAATCAGGTCGGCGTCAGCCGGCGACGATGTTCACGAGTGCAGGAGGCCGAACGATGATCTTCCGTGGCGGCACGCCACCCAGATGGGCCTGAACCTTTTCGCTGGCCAATGCGAGCGCTTCGGCTGTCGCCTCGTCGATTGACGCATCAACATCAATCCGGTCTCGAACTTTCCCGTTCACTTGAACGATCATCGTGACCGAATCGAATGCGACCAACGACATGTCGGCGACGGGCCACGACTGTTCGTGAACATGCGTGCCGTGTCGGGACTCCCACATCTCGGCGGTGATGTGCGGAGCCATCGGGGCCAGCAACAGCATCAGTGAGTCGAGCGCAAAGTCGAGCGTCTGCTTACGTGTGCCCTCTGGCGCTTGTGCATACCGATAGAGATCGTTCGTGAATTCCATGAACGCCGCAACCGCAGTGTTGTAGGACCAACGTTCGTAATCGTCAGAGACCTTCGCGATGAGTCGATGCGTCGAGCGCTCGATGTCGACATCGGCGACAACGGGATCCCGATCGATAGGAGCTTGGCCGATCTCGCCATTCGAGAGGCGCCAGACACGGTTCAAGAATCGCGAGCAGCCGTCGATGCCGACTCCCTCCCAGTCGATGTCGTCCTGCGGCGGCCCGACAAAAAGGTGGGCAAGGCGCAGAGCGTCGGCACCATCGGTGTCGAGGATTTCCTCGGGCGCAACGAGATTGCCCTTCGACTTCGACATCTTGTCGCCGTCGAGCCGGATCATTCCCTGGGTGAAGAGTCTCGTAAACGGTTCGCGAAGTTCCTTCGGCGCAACGCCGAGATCAGAAAGCGCCTTCGTGAAGAACCGCGCGTACATCAGATGGAGAATCGCGTGTTCGACACCGCCGATGTACTGATCGACCGGCATCCACGCGTTGACTGCCTCCGTCGAGAACGGAGCATCGTTGTTCCACGGCTCGCAGAATCGCAGGTAGTACCACGAAGAATCGACGAAGGTGTCCATCGTGTCGGTCTCTCGGATGGCGGGGCCGCTACACGTCGGACATGTGGTGTGCTGAAAATCCGGGTGTGACTGCAACGGCGATTCGCCCGTCGGAAGGAACTCGACATCGTCGGGAGCCAGCACCGGAAGATCCTCGGTAGGTACAGGAACCATCCCGCAAACATCACAGTTGATTACCGGAATCGGACAGCCCCAGAAACGCTGGCGACTTACGAGCCAATCGCGCAGTCGGAAGTTGACCTTCCCTTCGCCCACGTCTTCGCGCTCAAGAAACTCGATCGCAGCGGCGATTCCGTCGACCTTGCCCATGCCGTCGAGCCACTCACTATTTATATGCAGTCCGTCGCCGGTGAATGCCTCGCCGTCGAATCCTTCCGGCGGAGCGATTGTGCGGACAATCGGGAGGTTATGGGCGATCGCGAAATCCCAGTCGCGTTGATCTTCGGCCGGGACGGCCATGATTGCGCCGGTTCCGTATCCCATCAGTACGTAATCAGCGAGATACACCGGAACTGGCTTCTGCGTGAACGGATTCCGGACGTAGGCACCAGTGAAAATGCCGCGCTTGTCGAGAGAACCATCTGACGACACGCGTTCGACGTCGCTCGACTTGCGCGCTGTGGCCACGAACGCCTCAACGTCGCCGCGCTGCGTGTCGGAGACAATCTTCGAGACCATCGGATGTTCAGGAGCCATAACCGAATACGTCATGCCGAAACTCGTATCGGGACGAGTCGTGAACACCCTGATCGAGAGCCCATCAGCATGCGGATTGCCATCAGCATCGGTGACGGCCATGTCGAACTCGGCACCCTCGGAGCGACCGATCCAGTTCCGCTGCATCGTCTTGACCCGTTCGGGCCAGTCCAGTCCATCGAGATCGTCTAACAGTTGCTGCGCGTAGTCGGTGATCTTGAAGAACCACTGCTCGAGATCGCGCTTCTCAACGAGATCGCCTGAACGGTCACAAGAACCGTCGGCATTGACCTGCTCGTTCGCCAGAACGGTCTGACACCCTGGGCACCAGTTGACCGGTGCGTTGCGGCGATACGCCAAGCCGGCTTCAAGGAACTTTAGAAAGATCCATTGCGTCCACCGCTGGTACTCGGGACTGTGACTCGTCACCTGACGTCGCCAGTCGTAGACCGCTCCGATCCGCAGAATCGAACTGCGGAGTTGTTCGATCCGCTCGTCGGTGAATTCGCGCGGATGACGACCGGTCTTGATTGCCGCGTTCTCCGCCGGCAAACCGAAACTGTCGAAACCCATCGGGCTTAGAACCGCATAGCCATTCATCGTTCGGTACCGAACGATGAGATCACCGAATGTGTAATTACGAACATGGCCCATATGTGCCGCGCCGCTTGGGTATGGATACATGCACAACGTGTACCAATGAGGGCGAGGATCGTCATTGTCGACCTCGTAGGTGCCGCGGTCAGCCCACAGTTTCTGCCACTTTGCTTCGATTACCTGCGGATCGTAGCCATCAGCCATAGCGAGAATCGTAGGCGACGCACTCCGAGGCTCCTGCGTGATCGCTTGCCGTGCCGAGGCTCGAGCAGGATTTTGACCACTCATTGCGGGACGGTACAGTCACAAGTTCTTACGGGGCTTTAGCTCAGTTGGTAGAGCGCTTCCATGGCATGGAAGAGGCCAGGAGTTCGATTCTCCTAAGCTCCACGTAAGCGTTCTCCGGGTAGAAACTCCGACAGCGCAACTTAGAAGTTCGGCGGCGCAGGAACAGACCGCGCAGAATCAGACAGCGCAGGATCAGACAGCGCAGAATCAGACAGCGCAGAATCAGATCTCGGATTCTTTCCAGTCGATGACCGGTACGTCGCGCCACAGCCGCTCAATGTCGTAGAAGTCCCGGGTCTCTTTGAGCAGCACGTGGACGATGAAATCTCCGTAATCGAGCAGCACCCACTGCATCGAGTCAAGGCCCTCGATCCGAATGGGCTTGGGCCCGCCGGCAGCCGCGACTTCCTCTTCGATAAACGACGCAAGCGCCCTCACCTGGCGCGTATTCGAACCACCAGTAATCACGAACCAGCCGGTGATTGACAGGACGTCGCCGACGTCGAGAACCACAGTCTCTTCGTCGGTCTTCGAATCAGCCGCGCGTGCGGCCTGAATGACCCACTGCAGAGAATCGGTTGTCGGGACTTTCACATCAGCCACTCTGGCCACCATTCGTTGTCGAGGTTGCGGTGCCAGCCGATGATGGGCCAACCATGTTCAAATAATCGTCACCGAGGATCACTGTCAGATCAGTGGCGGAGTTCGTTTGCGTACTTTCCACGATCTCGCCGACACCAAGAGCATCGCGCATCTTCAACGCTGCGTCCTTCGACACCGCTTCGTAGTAGATGAACTCGGTGGTTTCCGCGCCAAACGAACGCGCATTGCCGATGACGTCGATCTGGCCTCCGGCAGCAGCCAAAACAGTTGCCGCCCCGATCCCATCACCAAGTTGGCCTGTCCCATCAAGCACCCTCAAACGAGGACGGCTTCCGGGGGCACCTTCGGGGAACGGGACAATTGCTGCGACCGAATCAGCGACCGCGTCAGGTATCGGCGCATATCGGACACCGCCGGTGGCCCCGGCCGGGAGAGTCGTAACCGGGAGAGTCTGGAACGTGACTCGCCCAGCGCCGAGTGCGACGACGATCCGCCCGAGACCTTCTTCAGACGAGATCGGCACGACTCCAGCGCCACCGCCAGCACCTATCTCTGCGAGCCAGCCCTTCCAGAACGCCTGTTGCCGCACAAGCCTGCTCAGGTCTGACTCGTTGCGACCCTTCGCCGACAAATACGGCCACACCTGCGATGCGTCGAGTTCAAGAGTGCCCCGAGCAAAGACGACAGAGCCGGACGCGTCAGACACTGGGTCGGGATTGTTCACCGTCACCGGTGCCACGGGACCGACCAGCGTGGCCCACTGTGTGCTCGAAACGATTTCGACTTCGGTGAACGAAAGATTGAGAATCCGACCGGTGGCCTGACTCAGCGCATCAAGTCCGGAGGAATCGAACACCGTGCGAAGCGTTGACGGCGCGACCGGATCTGCGACAACCGTGTCGGCCGGAACCGAAAGCACGCCACCGATCCCGTCAGAGGTCAGCGCCAAAAGAGCCAATGAGTCGAGCTTTCCGCTCGGATCAACTGACACGATCAGAGCGGTGGGCGTCTTCACAACTGCCGCTTCGTAACCGGGTGCACTTGGGTCGCTCACTCGACGGATGAGCTCGCCATCGCTGCTTGTGAGGATCACCTGTAGCCCTGTCCAGACGAGCAACGGAACGAGCAACGTGAGAGCAGCGAGTGACGCTGGGTATCCGATTCGCCACCAACGCGAACGAGTCCCGGCGCCTGAGCCAGTATCAATGCCTTGGGCCACACCGGCGCCGGCTGCCGAATCGACGTTGACATGCGCCGCGACATTCTGAACCGGTTCGGAACCGTTGACTGGATCTGGGCCTGATGAAGAACCGGAAAGAAGCGCCGCAACGTCGAAATCGGCAGCGTCGATACCTTTCTTAGGCGGGAGCGGAGGTGTGGGCGTCGTCATGAGTCGGCCAAACCGTACAACCGACGCTCAGCGATACAGGTCGCGACGGCGGGCGGGATGAGGAAGTCCAAAGGACGACCTTCGACAACTCTCGAACGCAGATCGGTCGAGGAAACCTCGACCCTGGGGATCTCGACCCGTTCCAACGGCCATCGCTCGGGTGGATCACCGGCTTGCACCCCCGGTCGATCTACAAGCACCAGCGTGGCGAGGTCCGCCAGCTCTTCCCATCGCTCCCATGTGTGCAATGCGCCGGCAGCGTCGGCGCCGACGATGAGAAACAAATCTGCATCAGGTTGACCAGACCGAAGCGCCTCGAGTGTCTCGACGGAGAATGAGGGTCCACCGCGCACGATCTCCAGATCGGAAGCTTCGATGCCGGGGAGGTCAGCAACAGCCGCCTGAACCATCGCCAGTCTGTCCTCGGCCGGGCTGATCTCCCGGGTCCCGAGCTTCTGCCATGGCTCGTTGGTCACCACAAGAAGCACACGATCGAGATTCAAGGCCGAACGGACGTTGACCGCGGCAAGAAGATGACCGATATGAGGCGGATCGAAGGTTCCCCCCAATACGCCGATTCGTTCCCGGGTCCCTGACATCGAACGAGAGTCTACGGTCGCTTTAGTTTGCTGATCGGATGGCACACGGACAGAGAACTCTGCCCGAACACTCGGAATTGCACCGGCTGGTGACCCATGTCACCGTGGTGAAAGGGAACAATTCGTCCCCTTCGTGCGGTTCTACCAGTGTCGCAAGTAAATGCCCGGTGGTGACACCAATGACCCTCGACTCATGTTGGAGGTCATCGGAACCCTCCATACCGGGCTAATCCGCCCGAGGGTGTGCGACAAACCCCCCAGCAGACAACGAGTAAACGATCATGAGTGATTCAGTCGGTCAGTACCTGAACGAAATCGGACTTGTTCCGCTTCTCACAGCCCTTGAAGAGCGAGAACTCTCGCAGATCATCGAAAAGGGCCGTGAAGCCTCACTCCGCATTGAGAACGGCGAGCGCACCGTCATGCTCAAGAGCGATGTGCGTGCGGCTGCGGCAGCGAAGGACCGGTTTATCCGCTCCAATCTGCGGCTCGTCGTCAGTGTTGCCCGCCGCTATCCCCTTCCGGCCGGCATGGAACTTCTGGATCTCATTCAAGAGGGCAACATCGGCCTCGAGCATGCCGTCGACAAGTTCGACTGGCGTAAGGGCTTCAAGTTCTCGACCTACGCAACCTTCTGGATTCGTCAGGCCATCGGTCGAGCGCTCGACCAAAAGGGCAGCCTCGTTCGCCTTCCCGGCGATCGGTCGGCCAGCCTGCGTGCCGCCTTGCGCCAGGCCGGAACCGGCGGCGAGGAACTCGACGCCGAACATGCCCACTTGCACCGGCTGACGACACCGACATCTCTGGACCGGACAATCGGCGAGGACGATTCGAACGAGCTCATCGACCTCCTGCCCGATTCACTTCCTGGACCGGAAGAAATCGTCATGGATCGGATCGATTCGGCGATGATCATCGACCTCCTCTCGATCCTCGACGGGCGTGCCCGTCGGGCGGTTGAACAGCGGTTCGGGCTCGTTGACGGACGGCGTCGGTCCTATCGAGAGGTCGGCGACGAACTTGGCGTGACCGCCGAAGCGGCCCGCCGTCTCGTAAAGCGGGCCGTCGCGTCGGTGCGGGAGAACGCCGGCGATCGGGTCGACGTCGCCTGATTTCAGCCCGATCGGCGAAATGGCTTTGCGTTCGGACCAGCAGGTCCGGCAACGTGGTGCCTTGTGACTACCGATTGGTACCCAACTTCATGGCATGACTTCCCGGCTGCGCAGCAGCCGCAATGGGCCGATCGGGTCGCCTTCGACGCGACTATCGACGTGCTCGGGTCACTCCCGCCCCTCGTCTTTGCGGGCGAGGCCCGTCGCCTCACCGCCGATCTTGGCAAGGTCGCGCTCGGCGAGGCCTTTCTTCTCCAAGCGGGAGATTGCGCCGAATCGTTCGACGCCTTCTCCGCCGATGCCATTCGGGACAAGCTCAAGGTCATTCTTCAGATGGCCGTAGTCCTCATGTACTCATCGGGAGTCCCTGTCGTAAAGGTCGGCCGAATTGCCGGCCAGTTCGCGAAACCCAGATCAGCCGCCGACGAAACAATCGGCGACATCACCTTGCCATCGTTCCGTGGCCACATGGTCAACGACATCGCCTTTACTGACGAAGCGCGCGTGGCCGATCCGCAGCGACTCATCACCGCGTACCACCAGTCCGCATCCACTCTCAATCTGGTCCGCGCGTTCACGAAGGGCGGATTCGGAGATCTGTCCCGCGTGCACGCCTGGAATCAGGAGTTCGTCGCGTCAAGCGCCGAAGGTCAGCGTTACGAAGAAGTCGCCGCTGGTATCGAACGAGCCCTCCAGTTCATGTCCGCATGCGGCGTCACCACCGAATCAACGCCGCAGTTGCACACCGTCGACGTCTCAACCAGCCACGAAGCGCTCATTCTCGGATACGAGGAAGCCCTTACGCGTCGCGACTCACTGACCGGCGACTGGTACGACTGCTCGGCGCACATGCTTTGGATTGGCGAGCGCACACGGCAACTCGACGGCGCGCATGTGCACTTCCTTTCCGGCGTGCGTAACCCGATCGGCTGCAAGATCGGGCCAAGTGTCAGCGCCGATGAGGTTCTCGCCCTCTGTGAAGCGCTCAATCCCGAACGCATACCTGGTCGCCTCACGCTGATCACTCGGATGGGCGCCGACAAGGTGGGCGACGCACTTCCGCCGCTGCTCCGAGCCGTCCGCGACGCGGGGCACCCCGTCGCCTGGGCCTGCGACCCAATGCACGGAAATACGTTCACCGCACCTAGCGGTCGCAAGACGCGTCACTTCGATGACGTCCTGCGCGAGATCGCCGGATTCTTTGAAGCTCATCGCTCCTGCGGAACATGGCCGGGTGGAGTGCACATCGAACTCACCGGCGACGACGTAACCGAATGTCTCGGTGGCGCCGAGGAGATCCTCGATGCCGATCTCGGCACCCGCTACGAGACGATGTGCGATCCTCGACTGAACGCCAGGCAGTCGCTCGACCTCGCCTTCCGCGTGGCTGAACTCCTCCGTCCCTGAACGCCCGAGGAATTTTCGGCAATTACCGACCTGTTGGGTCGACATTCAAGATCTGCGGGGCTAGATTGTTGACCAATCAGCTCAGGTATTCCCTCTCCCCCGGAAGCGCAGCCCACTTTCATGGCCGATCTTATTCTCGACGCAGAGATGTCCGCAGACATCGCCAAATTTGAACAGCAGTTGAAGCGCTATCTCGACGGCGATCTCGACGATGACGTTTTTCGCGTCTTCCGACTGAACAACGGGATCTACGGCCAGCGCCAGGGCGGCCACAACCAGATGATCCGGATCAAGGCGCCCTACGGAACAATCACGAGTGCGCAGCTCGATCGCATGGCATCCATCGCCGATGAGTTCTCTCGGGGCTGGGGTCACATCACCACTCGTCAGGCGATCCAGTTCCACTTCGTTCAACTTGAGCGCATCCCCGATCTGCTTCGCGAGATTGCCCTCGTTGGCATGACCAGCCGCGAGGCCTGTGGCGACACTGTTCGCAATGTGCAGGGCTGCCATCTTGCCGGTGCCTGCCCCAGCGAGATTCTCGATGTCACGCCGTGGGCCGAGGCCGCCTTCCGTCACTTCCTGCGCAATCCAATCGGTCAGCGCCTCCCCCGCAAGTTCAAGATCAACTTTTCCGGCTGCGCCACCGACTGTGGCCAAGCGATGTTCAACGACGTTGGCATCATCGCCACGACGCGAACACTCGATGACGGAACGATCGAAGCCGGTTTTCGGGTGTACATCGCCGGCGGGCTCGGAGCGAACCCGCACGCCGCGCTTGCGCTCGAACCGTTCACGCCTCGCGAAGATCTTCTGCCCACTATCGAAGCCGTACTGCGCGTGTTCGAACAGAACGGCAACCGCGACAACAAATTGCGAGCCCGCATGAAGTGGGTTGTCGACAACCTCGGTTTCGAAGAGGTCCAGCGTCGGGTTCTCGCTAGTCGCAAGTTCCTCCTCGGTTCGTCGACATGGCCCGGAGGCATCCCCGAGGCCGTCCTCACCGCTGGCGATGCTCCTGCTGGGCTTTCGACCACAGTCGCAGCAACTCCCATGGGCCAGGGAACTCCCGTCCTGCTGCGTCGGCCCGGCGCATTCGCTCGGTGGGAAGATTCCAACGTCATTCGTGGTGTTGCCAAGGGAACCGTTTCCGCTATTGCCTACGCCAAGCTCGGCGATGTCACCTCAGCCCAGTTCCGAGGTCTTGCCTCGATCGTGCGTGAGTTCGGGGTCGACATCCGCGTCACCAACCGACAGAACTTCGCGATCCGCAATCTGACCAACGAACAACTTCCGATGCTCTTTGATCGCCTCACGGCCATCGATATGGCATCGCCATCGGCCGAACTTGTGAGCGATGTTGTCGCCTGTCCGGGCGCCGACACCTGCAACCTTGCGGTAACTCAGAGCCGCGGGCTCGCCGACGCCATTGACGTTGCCCTTCAGGCCGAGGGTCTCGCCGAAGTTGGCGGCCTTCGCATCAACATCTCCGGCTGCACCAACTCGTGTGGCCAGCACCATGTCGCCGACATCGGGTTCCATGGCGCGGAGCGTCGTGCCCACGGCAAGTCAGCGCCGGGCTACCAAATGCTCCTCGGCGGTTACGTCGGTGAAGAGCAGATCCACTTCGCTGAGAAGTCCACCCGTCTTCCGGCCAAGTCCGCCCCTGAAGCCGTCGTGCGCATCGTCCGCCAATTCAACGACGAACGCACCGCCGGCGAATCCTTCCGCGGATGGCTTGACCGATCCGGCGGCGCCAAGGGCATCGGTACCGCACTTAAGGAACTCGACCAGTTCCCTAAGCCGGACGAAAACCCCGACTTTTATGTCGACTTTGATGAGACCTCCCCTTACGAGGCGGAGATCGGCGAATCCGAGTGCGCAACATGAGCCTCACCAATCTCTCGGCGCCCGAGTTCACCGACGCCCAACTTGCCGCTCTCAGCGTTCAGTTCGAGACGTGGTCGGCCGAAGCAATCATCGAATGGGCGGTCGAAAACTTCGCTCCCCATCTCGCCCTCACCGCATCGATGACTGATGCTGTCCTCATTGATCTCGCGGTCAAGGTTGACCCTGCCACTGAAGTCGTATTCATCGACACCGGTTACCACTTCGCCGAGACCCTCGAAACCGTCGAGCAGGTTCGCCGTCGTTACGGTCTCAACCTTCGCATCATGACCGTCCAACGACAGGACGAACCCCTGTGGCAAGCCGATCCCGAGAACTGCTGCACCGCAGTCAAGGTCGGCCAGCTCGATCGTGCCCTCACCGGCAAAGCCGCATGGATGAGCGGATTGCGACGGGCCGAGGCCGACTCACGGGTCACCGCTCCCCTCGTCGCCCGTGATTTGCGAGGGCTCATCAAGATCAATCCGATCGCCATGTGGTCCGACGAGGACGTCCAGTCGTACATCGAAACCAACGACGTCATCCTCAACCCGCTCATCGAACAGGGATTCACCTCGATCGGTTGTCAGCCCTGCACCCAGCGTCCGACCGATTCAGACGATGCACGTTCTGGTCGCTGGGCCGGAACCGCCAAGACCGAGTGCGGGCTACACCTTCTCTGACACGCTGACATCCGAGTGCTGGTGTTGGCGATTGAATCACTCCAGGATGTCGACGAACTTCTCGAGTTGACGAAGGTTGCGGCATTCGTAAATGCCGTCACAGTGAGCTCCGTACTCACCGACGATTGAATCACCGGTATCCCAGTACGCACGCGGCTCGGGATTCAACCAGTACAGATGGCGCGACTTCTTGTTGATTTCCGAGATCACCCAAGATTGTGACGCGTGGTAATTGTTCCGAGCATCGCCCAAGATGATCACGGTCGTCTTCGGACCGACTTCACGGCCGTACTTCTCCCAGAAAACCTCGAAGGCGTGACCGTAATCGGAATGCCCGTCGACCCATACGACATCTGCTTCGGTGTTGACGCGGTGGATCGCATCGCTGATGTCCTCGACACCCTCAAAGAATCGAGTGACCTCGTCGAGTCCGTCAATGAACACGAACGAGCGGACCCGCGAGAACTGTCCGGATATCGCGTAGACGAGTTGGAGCGTAAAGCGCGCGAACGCGGCGACTGATCCGGAGATGTCTGCGATCACGAAGATCTCGGGCTTGGCCGGACGTGGATAGCGGAACTGCGGATCGGCGGGGACGCCGCCGTAGCTCAGGGACTTGCGCACGGTGGCTCGGAAGTCGAGCGGACCCTTCCGGCCGTGACGACGTTTACGCGCTAGACGGACTGCCAGCTTGCGGGTAAGCGGATACATCGCCTTGCGGAGACCGAGTAACTCTTCACGGCTCGCGTGCATGAAGTCGACGTCTTCAGGAAGAGGTTTGCGAAGCGTTTTGGCCATCGCCTCAACGCCGCGATCGGCGACGAGGCGGCGACGGATCTCCGCCTCGATTTCCTTCTTCAACTTGTCGATGCGATTCTCGAATTCGTCGCGCTCGAGCCGCTCCTCAAGGGGAGACATCGGTTCAGGAGCGTCATCGTTCGACTCGTCCATCAACCGCTGGAGGATCGAGTCAAGATCGAGATTGCGAAGCGTGCGGTAGAGGTAATACGTGCCGCCCACGGGACGGCCCGGCTCCATGCCCGCGAACCGAGTCACCGCCTGCCGGGCCAGCGCGCGCATCATGGCGTTATCGCCTTGCTTCAAAGCCTGGAAAAGCATCTCCGCCATCTGCTCGGGTGACATCGCTTCACCGCCACCACCACCGGCACCGGCGCCCGCCGCGTCGGGATTGGCCTGGGCATCGTCATCGTCGTCGGTATCGGGAAGGTCGAGCGCGTCGCCGCCCAGCGAATACTGCTTTCCCCTCAGCGAGAAATACACCTCGAAGACGGTTTCGAACGCCCGCCAATGTGAGTTGTTCTTCACGAGGGTCGCGGCCAGCGCGTACTTAAACGCGTCGCGATCTTCGAGTGGGATATGCGTGATCGCCTGCATCGCATCAAGATTCTCCGTGAGGCTCACGGGAAGCCCGGCCGCGCGCAATTCGACGATGAACCCCGTGAGGAGTTCGAGCATCGGCGATTCGGCGACGGGTGCGTCAGACGGAGTCATGATGACGGTTACGAAGTTCTCGGAACGCCGGGGCGTCGTTGGTTCGTGTCGGCAGAGAATTCCTTCGTCGCACGGGTGATGTCGCTCTGGTACTTCAGAAGAATATTGAGTGTCTCGATTGCTTCAGCCTCGGTGATCGTGTCGACGCCGAGAAGCAGGAGCGTGCGAGCCCAATCGATCGTTTCCGAAACCGACGGCGACTTCTTGAGTTCAAGTTGGCGGATGGAACGAACAATCCGGGTGACCTGATCGGCAAGATTGTCGGTGATCTCAGGAACCTTCGTGAGCACGATTTCCTTTTCCCGTTCCATGTCGGGATAGTCGATGTGCAGGAACAGGCATCGGCGCTTCAGAGCCTCCGAAAGTTCGCGTGTGTTGTTCGACGTGAGGAACACCATCGGAATCTGCTTGGCTTCAATCGTGCCAAGTTCAGGAATGGAGACCTGATAGTCGGAGAGAATCTCGAGAAGAAGCGCTTCGGTCTCGACCTCGACGCGGTCGACCTCGTCGATCAGCAACACAACCGGCTCGTCCGACGTAATCGCTTCGAGCAACGGACGGGTGAGCAGGAACTCATCGGAGAAGATGTCGGTCTCGATGTCCTCCCACGTGGATTCGTTGTTCCGCTCGGCCTGAATACGAAGAAGCTGCTTCTTGTAGTTCCACTCGTACAGCGCCTTCGACTCGTCGAGGCCCTCGTAACACTGGAGACGGATGAGTCGGGCGCCGAGGATCTCGGCAACGGACTTCCCCAGCTGCGTCTTTCCGGTGCCGGCCGGACCCTCGACGAGAATCGGCTTTCCGAGGCGATCGGCGAGGAACACGACCCCGGCGATTGCCTCATCGGAGAGGTAGTCCACCCCTCGCAGGCGCGTGGTGACTGATGCCGGTGATTCGAAGCGGTAATCCATCCGAGAAATCTACAAGCCCGCCGGGCCTCGACCCGATTCCAGCCAATGGCCGCCGGGGAACGAAACTAAGCGATCCGAAATCAGCCCCGGGTCTGACCCGTCCCGTGGACGATGTACTTGGCGCAGGTCAGCTCGCGCAGACCCATTGGGCCACGGGCATGAAGCTTTTGGGTTGAGATGCCGATCTCGGCACCGAATCCGAACTCCTCGCCGTCGACGAACCTTGTCGAGGCATTCACGAGCACTGCGGCGGCGTCGACCTCAGTCGTGAATCGCTCGGCCGCTTCTAGTGATTTCGTGATGATGGCTTCGGAATGACCTGAGCTATAGCGAGCTATGTGGTCGATCGCTTCATCGAGGGAACCCACGACCTTCACGGCCAGACGAAGATCGAGGAACTCGGTCGACCAATCTTCATCGGAAGCGGGAGTTGCGCCCGGAAGTAACGCAAGCGCCTTCTCGTCAGCAAGAAGTTCGACGCCCTCCAGCGCTGCTTGTGCCATCGGAAGGAACTTCTCCGCCAAATTGGCATTCACCAGAAGCGTCTCCGCCGCGTTGCAAACCGACGGACGCTGCATCTTGGCGTTGACGATGATTCTCGACGCCATTTCCAGATCGGCGTCGTCATGCACGTAGACGTGGCAGTTTCCGTCACCATCGATGACGAACGGGACCGTCGCATTGTCGAGAATCGAACGAATGAGAGATGGGCCGCCACGAGGAATGAGGCAATCGATTGAACCGCTCTGCTGCATGAACTCAACTGCCGCGTCGCGTGATGTGTCCTCGACCAGCACAACAGAATCGGCGGGCAGCCCGGCCGATGCGATCGCCTCGCGCACTACCGAGGCAATCTCGATGTTCGAATCGATGGCACCCGACGATCCGCGAAGAAAGGCGGCGTTACCGGACTTGAGACACAACCCGGCCGCATCCGACGTGACGTTCGGTCGGTTCTCGTAGATGATCGCAACGACTCCCAGCGGAACTCGGACTCGTCGAATCTTGAGGCCGTTCGGGCGAACCCAACCATCAAGAACTTCGCCAACCGGATCAGGCAAACCGGCGACCTGACGAAGACCAGAGGCCATTGAGTCGATACGTGCTGGCGTAAGCCTGAGCCGATCGACGACGGTGGCCGAGACACCCTCGGATTCGGCACGGGCCACATCCGTCTCGTTAGCTCGCAGAATCGAGCTGGAGCGAGCCACGAGAAGATCGGCCGCGGCGACCAACGCGGCGTTCTTCTGCTCGGTCGAGGCGGTGGCCAGAATTCTCGACGCTGCCTTCACCCGGATACCAAGCTCGGCGACGGACGCGAATTCTTTGCTGTTCCCTGAGATGCTCACGAGCGAAAGGGTACTCCGGGGCTGAAAGCCCCTTCCGTGATCAGCTCGGCAATGACACCCGAAGTTTGGGTTGGGCCGAACTAGGTTGATTTGCGATGAGCGGATCTCCAAGTGCCCCGCACCAGCCTCGCTCGGGGGGCCATCTTCTTCGCTCGAGCGCCGTCGTCGCAGCCGGCACCGGCCTCAGTCGGCTCACCGGGTTCGGGCGTGTTGCCGTCATGGCGTACGTCCTCGGTACGGCTGCGCTAGCCGAGGCCTACAACCTCGCCAACAACACACCGAACCTTCTTTACGATCTCGTTCTCGGCGGGATCCTGTCGGCAACGCTCGTTCCCGTTGTGGTCGATCACATGTCGCGTGATGACAAGGATGGGATCAATGCCGTCGCTACGGTCATCACCGTTGTACTTCTCGCCACAACCGTCATTGGCATGGTGGCGGCACCCGCAATCATTTGGCTATTCAACCTGAGTGCGCCGGCGGGCCAGTATTCGCAGCAGGCCAAAGTCGCAGTTCCCCTTCTCATCCTTTTCGCACCTCAGATCCTCTTCTACGGGTTGACCGCACTCGGCACCGCCCTTCTCAACGCCAAACGTTCATTTGCTGTTGCCGCCTTTGCTCCAGTTCTCAACAACGTTGTCGTCATCTGCCTTTTCCTTGCGCTTCCGCGTCTCGCCGGTGGCGATGCACCCACGTTCGACCAGGTACGCGACGACACCGGACTGCTCCTGCTTCTCGGCCTGGGAACAACAGCCGGCATTGTCGCGATGACCGCCGTGCTCTGGCCGGCGATTCGACACGCCGACATCCGCCTCCGTTGGAACTTCGACACTCGCCATCCCGCCGTGCGCGAGATCGGGCGCCTTTCCGGATGGACGTTCGGTTATGTCGTTACCAACCTGATCGCCTACATGGCAATCCAAACATTTGCCAACGGCGTCGACGGCGTCACGATCTATGGGTATGCGTGGTTGTTCTTCCAACTTCCGTACGGTCTCTGGACTGTCTCCGTGATGACCAGTTACACCCCCGAGCTTTCCGCGCTGCACTCATCCGGTAACGCCGACGGACTCCGGATTCGCTTCGAATCAGGTCTCCGACTCATCCTCGTGTTTGTGCTCCCGGCAACAGTTGGCATGGCGCTCCTAGCCGATCCGATCGTCAGCGTCGTTCTCGAACACGGAGAGTTCTCAAACGCAGCCGCGACAACAACGGGCGACGCACTTGTCGCCTTTGCTATCGGACTGCCGGCCTTCTCGTTGTTCCTCTTCTCGATGCGCGGTTTCTATGCGCAACGCGACACACGAACACCGTTCTTCATCAACCTCGCCGAAAGCATCCTTGCCGTCGCACTCGCAGCGATCCTCGTTGATCGATTCGAAGTAGTCGGCCTCGGTGCAGCTGGATCGATTGCCTACAACGTCTTCGCTCTCGTCGCCGTCGTCGTCCTCCGGCGTAGAATCGGACCCTTCCTCAACCGCAGTTCGTTCATTGCCATCGCTAAACTCGTCGGGGCAAGCGCCATCATGGGCCTGGTCGTTTGGGCGACCATGAGCGTCTTGTCGACCGGGTCACTCGCCACAGTCATCGTCGCAACAACGATCGGCCTCGCGTCCTATCTTCTTGCCCTCACCGCACTGCGCTCCACGGAAACGACCGCGCTTATCGGTCGATTCCAACGTCGATCGAAGCGCTGAGAATTACGGAAGCATCACGAGGTCATCGGCATGGATGATCTCGCTCGATACTCCTGCAGGCAAAGCGGAACTGTGTTTACCAGCGACGTCACGAATCACGTCGGCGCCGAAGCGCACGAGACCTTTCGCAAACACCTCTCCGTCCGGATCCTTGAGTTCCACGGCATCGTCGGCACCGAAGGTGCCAACCACGTCGGTTACACCCGCAGTCAACAAGGACACTCCCCCGGACTCAAGCGCACGTCGCGCTCCTGCATCCACGGTGATGGAACCTGATGAACCCACCGCGAACGCGATCCAGAGTTTGCGAGCCGGCAGATCACGGTCATGAGGCAGCACGATGGTGCCGACCCCGGGGACGCCAGCTACTGCGTCGGAAAGGACATTGGGTCGATGGGCCGCGGCGATAACGGTGCGGACACCGGACCAAGCCGCGATCTTTGCCGCCGCGATTTTGGAGGCCATTCCCCCACTGCCACCGACTGTCCCTGCGCCACCGGCGAGTGATTCGATGTCCTTGTCGAATTCGATGATCTCTTCGATCAACGACGCGTTCGAATCGAGACGGGGATCAGCAGAGAGAAGCCCGGGGGTGTCGGTTAGAAGGGCAAGTAATTCAGCGTCGACAAGGTGCGCGACTAGGGCCGCAAGTCGATCGTTGTCGCCGAATCGGATTTCGTCATCAGCCACAGCATCGTTCTCGTTGACGATAGGGACAACGCCAAGTTCGAGGAGCCGGTTAAGAGTTCCCCGTGCTTGTAAGTACTGGCGGCGTTCGACAAAATCGAGCGGGGCCAACAGAACCTGACCGGCAACGAGTGAGTGCTTTGCCAATTCCTCGCCATAGACGCCCATGAGTCGGCTTTGGCCGACTGCCGACAGCGCCTGCAGCGTCACGGCGTCGCGGGGTCGGTTGTCGCCGCCCAGACCGAGAGCAGGTAAGCCAGCACCGATCGCTCCGGAGGTGACAATGACGACCGAGTGCCCAGCCGAACGGAGTCCGGCTACTTCGCCGCAGAGTTTCGCGATTGCATCGGCGCGGATTTCGCCCCGTTCATCAGTGAGTGACGATGTTCCGATCTTGGCGACGACAATCATCCGAGATCACTCTTCCTCGTAATCGAAGGTGAGCCGTCCGATATGGACGCGATCACCATCTTTCGCACCGGCCTTGGCCAGAGCCTTGTCGACACCAAGCTTCTTAAGACGCGCATGTGCGTAATCAAGAGCTTCGAGGTTCGTGAGATCGGAAAGCGCGACGGCGCGTTCGGCCTGGCGCCCGATAACCCTGTAGCCGCCGTCGTCTTCGCGCTCGATGCGGATTCCTTCGGCGATGGGGCGATGCACGACGAACCCTTCGACCTCGGGTTCGACGCCACGAGCTTCGCGAACCGAGTCAGCCATTAGGCCAGTGAGGCGCGCAAGACCCGAGCCGACAACGGCCGAGATGCACACATCGAGTTCGAGGCCATCTTCCGTGACAGCGGGTTCGCCCGACTCAGCAAGAGCGGCGTAATGCGCAGAGAGATCAGCGCGGGAACCGATGATCAGCCGGGGACGCTCAAGAAGTTCAGGCTGATACGCACCAAGTTCGTTGAGGAGGATCCGCGCTTGTTCAGCGGGAGGATCAGTGGTCGTTCCATCGGCGCCTCCGCCGAGGTCGATAAGAAGAACGAGCGCCCGAGCCCGTTCAATGTGGCGGAGGAATCGATGCCCGAGACCTCGACCTTCACTTGCGCCCTCAACCAGACCAGGAATATCAGCGACGACATACTCGAATCCATCGTCGAGTCGCACGACACCAAGGTTGGGTTCGAGAGTCGTGAAGGGATAGTCAGCGATCTTGGGCTTTGCCGCCGAAACGCGCGAGATGAGCGTGGACTTACCTACGTTGGGATACCCGACGAGCGCAACGTCGGCCATGAGCTTGATCTCGAGATTGAGCCAGCGTTCCTCACCAACCTCGCCTTGCTCGGCGAACGAAGGAGCCCTGCGGGTGTTCGAGAGGAAACGGGCATTGCCCTTGCCGCCCTGCCCACCAGCGGCCGCCATCCAGCGATCCCCCTGGGACACAAGATCAGCGAGGATTCCGCCATCGCGGTCAAGAACGACGGTTCCTTCAGGTACATGGACAAGGAGGTCATCAGCACCGGCACCGTGCTTTTTCTTGCCCGATCCGTGGGCGCCGCTTCCGGCCCGGCGATGGGGATGGTCGCGAAAGGCCAGAAGTGATGCGACATTTCGATCCGCGACGAACCAGATGTCGCCGCCCCGACCGCCATCGCCACCATCCGGGCCGCCCTTGGAGACATGGGCCTCGCGACGGAACGCGACGCAGCCTGCACCGCCATCGCCACCACGGACGTTGATCTGACACTCGTCGACAAACCCTGACACGACCGGTCAGCCTACGGGCTAACGGATGCGAGACCAGCATGCGTCCCATCCCACCGGGTTGCGATGCGACTGTCCCACCCGCTTGGCATGATTCCTGTATGGAAGAACTCTCGGAACGAGCCCGCCTCTGGGCCTCAACGATGGACGGCTTCGCCCGCCCTGCTGACGACTCCGCAGCTTCAGACGCCCCCACAGCAACCCGTCACGCCCACCGAGACGCCGGACCGACCATTGGGGCATCTGAGCCGCTCATGCGATCTGAAAGAGAATCGCTTGAAGCTGTGCTCCTTGCTCCGGGCGCCACGCGATCCGTCGGAGGTGGCAACCGAGCCATTGCTGAGCCAGCCGATCCAGTTCGGACATGTTTCGAGCGTGACCGGGATCGCATCCTCCACGGGGCAACGGCGTTTCGGCGTCTCGCCGGGAAAACCCAGGTCTTCATCTTCCCAGACGATCACGCCCGCACCCGATTGACTCACGCCCTCGAGGTTGCACAGGTCGCCGTGGCCATCGCCCGGCAATTGCATCTCAACGAAGCGCTCACCGAGGCAATCGCTCTCGGGCACGATTGCGGCCACGGACCCGGCGGGCACGCCAGCGAGGATGCCTTCGCACCGTACCTGGCGGACGGCTTCGACCATGCCGTTTGGGGCGCTGATGTCGTGCTGGCCCCGCTCAACCTCTGCACCGAAACTCTCGACGGAATCCGCAACCATTCGTGGTCCCGCCCCACGCCGTCCACCCCCGAGGGCGAGGTTGTGAGTTGGGCCGACCGCATCGCCTATGTCTGCCACGACTTCGAAGATGCCGTCCACGTCGGCATCGTGACTATCGACGATCTTCCGTCGATCGTGCTCGATCGCTGCGGTCCTCGACGCAGTACATGGCTGAGCGCCTTCATTCAGGGCGTCGTCGAAGGATCCGTCGCGGCAGGTCGTGTCGCTATGGTCGAGCCTCTTGCCGAAGCACTGGCTGCCTTCAGGTCGCTCAACTACGAGCGCATCTACCTGCGTCCCGAGTCGCTGACACAAGGCCGGGCCGTGGTTTCGGTACTCCAAGGCCTCGTCGAACATTTCGCCGCACGACCCGATCGGATGCCCGGTCCGGACTCGCCCGATCCATCAGGCATCGAGGCTCTTCATCGCTCGATCGCGTATGTCGCCGGCATGACCGATCGGTTTGCGTGTCAGGCCGCCATCGACGAACTGCACTGGCCCGAGCATGAACTACCTCGGGGACTCGACGCTCATCGCTCACGGACGGCCTGAGCCACCGACACGTAACTGCTCGACTGAATACTGCTGCCGGATTCAGCCGACGGGCAGAATGTCAACAAGCTTGCGGCCCTTGCGGGAACCGAACTTCACGGTTCCTTCGGTGAGGGCGAAAAGGGTGTCGTCGCCGCCACGGCCGACATTCTCACCCGGATGGATGCGAGTGCCGCGCTGGCGGACGAGGATGGTGCCGGCAGTGACGGCTTGGCCGTCGAACCGCTTCACACCAAGACGTTGTGCGTTGGAATCGCGGCCGTTGCGTGTCGAGCCGCCGCCTTTTGTCTTTGACATGGGTCAGCCCTTCTTGATTCCGGTGATTTCGATCGTCGCGTAATGCTGACGATGACCGAAACGGCGACGTTCGTTCGCCTTGTTCTTATAGGTGAAGCCAATGACCTTGGGCCCCTTGGTCTCGCCGACCACACGGGCTGTGACGCTGGCGCCAGAGAGTTGAGCTGGGGTAGCCAGAACAGAATCACCATCAACCACGAGAACGGGGGTGAGGGTGACTTCATCGGCATCGCCGAGGCGCTCAACGTCAAGACGTTGGCCCTCTTCGACTCGATACTGCTTGCCACCTGTTTGAATCACGGCATACATAGGGATCTGATCCTAGCGGGTCGGGGTCCGAAGATAAAACCCGGATGGTTTTGGCTTATTTAAGAAGGTCGGCATCGATGCGAATTCCGCGGCCCTCGCACTCCGGGCACTGGTCGGCGAAGGACTCAAGAAGACCCTCCCCTATGCGCTTTCGGGTCATCTCGACGAGACCGAGTTCGGAGATATCGAAGACCTGAGTTCGGGTTTTGTCCCGGGCGAGACCGTCACGGAACACCTTGATGACTTCGTCACGGTTCGACTTGATCTCCATGTCGATGAAGTCGATCACGATGATTCCGCCGATATCGCGAAGCCGGAGTTGCTTGGCGATTTCGACTGCGGCTTCGAGATTGTTCCGAAAGACCGTCTCCTCGAGACTCGAGGAGCCCACGTTCTTGCCCGTGTTCACATCGATGACCGTGAGTGCTTCGGTGTGCTCAATGATGAGCGAGCCGCCCGAGGGCAGCCAGACCTTGCGATCGAGCGCCTTGTGCAACTGCTCGTGGACGTGATGACGCTCGAAGATTGAGAGCGGCTCTACCGAACGGTCGTAGTGCTGAACCCGATCGGCCAGCGCCGGGGAAATGTTGGAGACGTACTCGCGTACGTCAGCGAACAGGGCCTCATCATCGATGATGATGCCGCGATAGTCGTCGTTGAATTCTTCGCGGATGACGCGGACGGCCATGTCGGGTTCGCGATAGAGAAGCGCCGGAGCCTGGACTTTCGCTGCGAGTTGCTCGATCTGTTCCCACTGCGAAAGCAGTCGTCGCACATCGGCCGAGATCTCTTCAGAGGTGACGCCCTCGGCCGCGGTGCGGACGATGACACCGTGTTGCGGCGGCTTGACCTTGTCGAGGATCGAACGAAGCCGCTTGCGCTCATCGTCGGCGAGGCGCTTAGAGATTCCGTAGGTCGACGAATTCGGGATGAGCACAACAAAGCGTCCGGGAAGTGACACTTCCTGAGTGAGTCGTGCCCCCTTGTGGGCGATCGGGTTCTTCGTGACCTGACAGATAATCGTCTGTTTCGGCTTCAGGATCTGCTCGATCCGAGCGTTCCCGCCTTGTTCAATATCGTCAGCGTCGAGGTGCACGTCGCCGCGGTAAAGCACCGCGTTTTTCGGTGTGCTGATGTCGACGAACGCCGCTTCCATGCCGGGCAGCACGTTCTGAACCTTGCCCAGGTAGATGTTTCCGTGGATCTGCGCCACATCATCGGCGGGTCGCGAGACGAAGTGCTCAATCAGATTGCGGCCCTCAAGTACGGCGATCTGCGTGGCCTCGGGACGAACGCTAACTGTCATCAAGTAGCGACCCACTGGGCGACCATTGCGCTCGCGGCCGCGACGACGATCGAGTGTCTCCTCATCAAGATCTGGTCCGCCGCCACCGAGAATCGCCTCGACCGGACGGTTGGAGCCCCGGCCACCAGAGCGGCCACCTTGACCGCCCTGACCCGACTGCGATTGACCGCCGGTCTGCGACTTGGCCTGGCCGGAGTTCTGACCGCCACCACCATTGCCAAAGCCATTGCCGCCACCATTGCCATTGCCTCGGCCGCGTCCGCCTCGACGGCGACGTGCACCGGTTCGGGCCTGGCCCTGACCGGCTTCGCCTTCGGGCGTCTCGGCCTTCTGCGCCTCCGCCGGGGCGGGACGAACATCGCCGATCTGTGGTCGCTTCCCGGGGGCCTCGTCGGCCGCGGCAGGGCTCGTGGGCCGGTTCTGCGCAGAGCGGTCAGGAAGCTCGACATCGCCGGCATCGGTCTGTTCTGACGAGTCGTCCGACCCGTTCTCACGGGGACCACCTGAACGAGTGCGATTACGACCACCACGGGAACCCCGACGACGGCGATTACGACTCGCGGCGCTCTCAGTGCCCGACGAAGAATCTCCTGTGCCCGATGAGGGTTCTCCCCCACCAGCGCTTGATGTTTCAGACGAAGTCGAAGGCGCTTGCGTCGGCGGCGTCGGAGATTCCGTCGGAACCGACGGAATCTTGGGTGTGATGGGCTCGACCGTGGGATCGGTCATCGGAATAGTCCTCTCTCGGGGCACCTGCGATTGCAGCCGCCGTGACGTGCGCGCCTTGCGAGAGGGGTTCTCGCGTCGCGCCGTCTTCGTTAATCCATTGATAAATCCTGCAGACCCGACCCTCGGTGAGAGGCGGATCGAAAGCGGCCAACAATTCTGCCGGGCGAATCGAACGTGGCTGTGTCGCCAGTTCAGCTTCAAATACAGCGCCCGCTTGCGGGGCATCGTCCGGAGTCGAACCGAGCACGCTGAGGTGCAGAATTCCCGGACGAAGGTCATCAGCGACCTGCTTACCCTTACGTTCCCGTACGACGGGGATCGCATCGGCCGCGAGCATCGCCGCCACTGCGCTGGTAAGTGAGTCGACAGATTGTCCCGGCACCTCGATGCGCCAAACGCACGAGGTCACCGCCTCCTGAAGGGAGGGATCGGAGCGGTTGATGACCGAAACGGCTTCAACCTCGATACCGAGTGGAAGAAGCGGCGAGAGCCGCTCGGGCAACATCCCGAGATCGATCTCGTCAGCCTCAGGCTCACGAAGATCGACATCCAGATACTCCCCCAGCGACTCATGGCCGGTGGAAAGCGCGAGCCCGAAATGCATTTTCGGACGCGGTGAAAAACCTTCAGTGCGGGCGAGTGGGAGTTCGGCCCGACGAAGGACCCTCTCCCAGATGCGCGCCACGTCACGATGGCTCGTGAAGCGAACTTTTCCGTGTTTGCTGTAGCGCAAGCGAATTCTCATTCGGCACCAACCGAAGCTGACTCAGGCTTGCGGCCTAGAAGCGAAACAGGAACCGATGAACCGAGATCCTGACCGGTCCCCTGCGATCCACCTGCGGGCGGCGTAGCCGACGCAACGATGTGTTCGATTGAGTAGCCCGTGCAGGCGCCGCAGTCGTAACAAGGTGTCCAACGACAATCGGGAAGTCCGACTTCGGCCAGCGCATCACGCCAGTCCTGCCAGAGGAAATCCTTGTGGAGTCCGGCCGACAGGTGATCCCACGGAAGCACTTCGGTTTCCGTGCGATGGCGATAGGCGTACCAATCCGGATCAAGGCCATGCTCTTCCATGGCGGCCAGCCACAGATCGAGATCGAAGCATTCGCTCCATTCCTGGAACGTTCCGCCGTTGCGCCAAACCGTTTCAATAGCTGCGCCAACACGACGATCGCCACGGCTCATGATTCCTTCGACCATCGTGGCCTTGGGATCGTGCCACTTGACCTGAACGCCATGAGATTTGCGGGTTGCGTCGCGGAGCAGATTGATTTTGCGCCGCAGTTCCTCGACGGTGTTCTGACCGAACCACTGGAACGGTGTGAACGGCTTGGGAACGAATCCGCCGACGGAAACAGTTACCGACGGGCTCTTGGTGTACTTCTTGCCAAGTTCTACGCAGTTGCGAGCTAGTTCGGCGATACCGAGGGTGTCTTCATCGGTTTCGGTCGGAAGGCCGGTGAGGAAATAGAGCTTCACTCGCCTCCAGCCATTCGCGTATGCAGCCTCGACGGCGCTATAGAGATCCTCTTCACGGATGAGCTTGTTGATGACCTGTCGCATGCGCCAGGTGCCGGCTTCCGGAGCGAAGGTGAGACCGGTGCGGCGACCCTTCTGGAGCTGCGTGGCAATCC
Source organism: Bifidobacterium breve (assembly GCA_945878725.1). Classification (GTDB taxonomy): domain Bacteria; phylum Actinomycetota; class Acidimicrobiia; order Acidimicrobiales; family Acidimicrobilacustridaceae; genus Acidimicrobilacustris; species Acidimicrobilacustris thunensis. The sequence goes on from CAMCTY010000006.1 coordinate 77,211, forward strand.
CGACACCGAACGCGTCGACTCGAAGACTCGGAAGCGAGACCGAAACCGGTGAATTGTTCGAGGTGGAATCGGCGATGTCGCGCACCAGATCCTCGATGCCGGAGAAATCGGCCGTCGACAACGATGTCAACGCAACCTCGTCATAGCCAGTGCGACGCAGACCTTCTTCGACCATCGTGCGAACCTGCTCAGCCGGACGCTCGCGCACCGGTCGCGTAATCATGCCGGCTTGGCAGAAACGGCAACCACGCGTGCAGCCACGGAACACTTCGACGTTGAGACGATCGTGGACGACTTCGGTCAACGGAACCAACTGGTTCTTCGGATACGGGAAATCGGCCAGATCGGCGACGGTTCGCTTCTCGACAATTTCGGGCACGTCAGCGAAGCGCGGGGTGATTCCAGCGAGCGCGGAACCGTCGTAGGTCACGTCGTACATCGAGGGCACGTAGACGCCGCTCACATGGGACAGTTCGCGCAACATCGCAGCGCGCGAACCAGCCGGACGACCGGAAATCTTCCATTTCACGACAACTTCGGTGATCTCAGCGACGATTTCCTCGCCGTCGCCCAACACCACGAAATCGAGGAAGTCCGCGATCGGCTCCGGGTTGTACGTGCAATGGCCGCCAGCGGCAATCAATGGATGGTGCTCAAGACGATCGGCGGAACGCACCGGCGTCCCGGCGAGATCCACCATATTGAGAAGGTTCGTGTAGGTGAGTTCGGCCGAGAGGTTGAACCCGATGATGTCGAAATCTGTCGCCGGACGATGAGTGTCGAGCGAGAACAGCGGCAGGCCCTGCTCACGCAGCAGCGCCTCAAGATCGGTCCAGGGGGCATATGCCCGCTCAGCGACGGCGTCGGGACGCTCGTTCAGGATCTCGTAGAGAATCTGCAGGCCTTGGTTGGGAAGACCAATCTCGTAGGTATCCGGGTACGCCAAAAGCCACGCCACACGATCATTGGCGTGTTCAGGACGCTGGGAACCATCTTCAAGCCCGATGTATCGGGCCGGCTTGGCCACTTTGGCCAGAAGAGGCTCCAGCTGGGGCCACATTCCGTTCACCCTGTGAAGAGTACCGGTTCTTCTCCCGTTTACTGGAACCGGCGGGCGTGGACGCTCATGACAAGGCCCAGAGCCGCCAGAGCGGTCACGGTGGAGGATCCCCCGGCGCTCAACAGCAACAGGGGAATTCCCGTGACCGGCATAATTCCCATCGCCATACCCACGTTCTCAAAGATGGAGAACGCAAACATGGCGAGGACCCCGATGCACACGTAGCTGCCGAACGAGTCCTTGGCGATCTGAGCAATCCGCCAGATCCGATAGCAAAGCAACCCATAGAGGAGCAGCACCATGGCCGCTCCCACGAAACCGAACTGCTCGGCAACGGCGGTGAAAATGAAGTCGGTCTGTTGCTCAGGGACGAACCCGAGCTTCGTCTGGGGACCGTTGAAGAGGCCCTCTCCCGTCACTCCCCCGTTGGCGATGGCCTGCTGACTCTGGTCGACGTTGTAAACGGCCGGGTTGGTCTTGTCATCCGGGTTGGCGAAGGCGGTCAACCGGCTGATCTGGTACTCCTTGAGCACCGGCGAGTTGAGCGCGCCAAAAATGCCGATGAGTCCGACCAGCGTCAGCACGACGATGAACTTGGTCGGCAACCCTCCAACCAGAAGCATCGCAAGAGCAATAGCGGTGAGGATGAGGACGAGTCCAAGGTCTGGTTGGATGAGAATGAGAACCATCGGAAGCGCGGCCACTCCGAGAAGCGAGAACATCCGGCGCACGTCGATATCGCCTCGGAATTCCGAAAGCATGAAACCCAGCGCGCCAATGAGCGACAGCTTGGCGAACTCAGCGGGTTGCAACTGGAAAGGCCCAAGCGCAAACCACGCCTGAGCTCCTTTCGATTGCGATCCGAGCGGCGAAATCACAAGCACCAACATGAACGTGGTCAGCCCGTAGAACGCCCAAGCCCAGTCGTGGAGTTTTCGGTAGTCCACGATCGAAAAGATCACGAACGCACCCGCACCGATACCGACGAACGCGGTCTGCTTAATCAGATAGGACGACGAATAGGTAGGCCCGGGACCACGAGTCGCGCTGTACACGGCGATGATTCCGACGATCGAGAGGCCTACAACCGCCAACATGAGCAGCGGGTCTAGGTGGCGGGCCGGCGCGGTTGGATCCCGGCGACTGCGATTTGAATCGTGACGGCTAACGGAGGATGAAAGCATTAGTCAGTCGAACCTACGCTTGCCGGCGCCGCATCGGTGAGTGTCTGACCGGCAAGAACCTCGTACACATGCCGGACCACCTCGCCCGCGGCCTCCGCACCGAAACCGCTCTCCTCCATGACGGCCGCCACCGCAAAACGCGGGGTCACACCTGGGCCATAGGACGCGAACAAGGACGTATCCGCCTTGCCATCTACCTGCGCCGTCCCGGTCTTACCTACGACAGGGAACGCCTGTTGGTTGAAACCGATGAACGCACTTGATCCGGTACCTAGACCCGTCGTGACCCGCGACAGCCCGGCAAGGATCGGATCTCGAACATCGGCAGGAAGAGCAACGGTGCCAGTGACGACCGGTTCAATGACGCTGATGACGCCACCGGGATTTACATCAGAGTTCGCCGAACGCAAGATCCTCCACCCGACATGCGGCGTGTAGAGCGTGCCGCCATTGGCGAATGCCGCATAGGCGCGGGCCAATTGCAGTGGGGTGACCACGATGACGTTCTGGCCGACCGCCAACTGAACGTTGTCGCCGGTGTACCACGTACCCTCGCTATAGGACTCCGGATACTTCGCGTGAAGGGCCTTCTTGTCTTCCGGCGTCAACACGTACCCAGCCGATTCATTCGGAAGATCGATACCCGTCCGCTTGTCGAATCCGTACGCCGAGGCCGTGTCCTGGATCAGTTTCGACCCATCCATCCGATCGCCGAGCCAATAGAAGTACACATCTGACGACAAGGTCAGCGCAGTGGGTAGGGAGATCGTGCCGTTACGAGTGCTTCCTGCGTTGGTGAATGTTTGCGCTGGATTGCCGACGGTGTAAACGCCCTGATCGTTGTAGGAGGTTCCCCCGGTGATCAATCCGTTACTGAGAGCGGCGGTCGCTGTCACCAATTTAAATGTCGACCCAGGCGCATACTGACCGCTGATTGAACGGTCGATAAGCGCACTCACACCATCAACATCAGTCAGTTGGTCATATCGCTCTTGGGAGATTCCATTGACGAAGTCGCGTGGGTCGTACGAAGGGTAGGTAGCGAGCGCGACGACTCCACCGCTCTGCGGATCTAAGACAACGACCGAACCAGCCGTTGCATTACGAAGCGTTCCGTCTCGTTGGTTCGTTCCCCGCAAACGCAGCAATTTGTCCTGAAGGGATTGCTCGGCGCGCACCTGGACATCGATATCAATGTGAAGTTGAACGTCGCTTCCGGCCTTTGGTGCCTGATACGACGAGGTGCCGACTGGTCGGTTTTTCGAATCCACCTCGATCATCTCAACGCCTGGCGTGCCCCGCAGTTCTTTCTCATAGGTCGACTCCACGCCGGCGAGACCGATTGTGGAATTGGACTGATAGGTCTTGGCCACTCCCGAGTCGGGATCGACGCCAGGCTGAGCAACCTTGAGCCTCTCAGTCGTGATTCGACCGACATACCCGAGCACGTTTCCGGCCGCCGCACCGTACGGATACACGCGTGTCGATCGTCGCTCCACGGCAATCGTCGGAAAATCATCGGCGTGTTCCGCCAGGTACCACTGCACTTCTTCAGATACATCGGTCGCAACAGGAACCGGTTGCAAATCATCGAACTGCATATCGGCATAACGCTTCTCGAGCGACGAAATCTTGGTCGGTGTTCCATAGCGAGTCAGCACATCGGCCAACCGGCTCATGAGGTCATCCCGATCTCGAAGCTTCCGAAACGCCACACGATCGATGGTGACAGACAATGAAGTCCGATTATCGACGAGAACTTTGCCGTTTACGTCGAGGATCCGGCCACGCGGCGCTTCGATAGCAACAACGCGGGTCCTGTTCGCAATGGCTTGAACCTGGAGCCGGGGCGCTTCCATGACCTGCAGGTACCAAAGCCTTGCAAACAGCGCCATGAAGCAGCCGATTACGACAACGCCGACAAGGCTCATGCGTGTGCGCGGCGATGCGGTTTCCATCTATCGGCGCTCCATGCGGAGCTCAAAGTAGGCAATTCGCGGTGCGGACATGACCCCGACAGTCCAGCAGACGAAACCGCTCATCGCAGGGCAGGGCGGAATCGGTCGGAGTGGGTCTCGGCCCAACGGCAGGCCCGGGTCGCCGGGATGACAAGCAGTGCCGACCAGATCGAAACCACCAACACCACCTGAAACAGGTGACCAGACACCATCTGGCTTTGGCCGATGACCGCACCGATGATGGCAAATGCCGTGACTCCAAGGGCGCTGGCGACGAAGGCCACCATCATTGTGAGCCACCGGGCCGAGTGAACGATCGCCGCCTCCATCCATCCCGCCAGTGCACCTGCACCCATGTATGCGACCGCTCCGAGACCAAACGGCGTCACCGAAATCGAATCGAGCGCTACGCCAGCGAAGAATCCGACGATTGCTCCACGCTCAGTTCCGCCGACGACTCCTGCGGCTATGGCCAGAACTAGGAGCACATCAGGAGCTGTTCCACTCAGTTCAAACTGGATACATACTGCGCGCTGAACAACGACTCCGGTAACCAGAACAATGAGATAACGCACGGCCGGATGACCAAGCATCAGCCCACCGGCTTCCAGAGCACGACATCCGCGTAGGTCAGGTCGCGAGTGTTCGCAAACATGGTGATGTCGACCGACGTTTCGCGAGCAGCTTCATCGGTTCGCAGAGCCGTAATCGTTCCGATCGGAAGATTCGGGGGGAACGGGCTGCCGAGCAGACCACTCGTTACGACAATCTGTCCTGGCGAGATTGACTGGCGAACGTCGATGCTTCCGCCACGGAGAATCGTCGCCGAACCGGTTCCCTGTGCCGTCCCGATTGCCGGTGTACCAACCACATTGAAGTTCACGTTGAAGGAACCACCAGTGATCAGGGCAACCACCGACCGATTGTCCGAAACCTGAACAACCTTGCCAATGAGGCCCTCGCCGGTGATCACCGGCATGTTCTTCTCGATGCCACTCGACGATCCCTTGTCGAGTTCAACGGTCTCCCCGAAATTGCCCACAGTTCCGGACACCACACGGGTGTGCACCACCGGCGTATCACCGACAAACGGGATCCCGACGAGTTGCAACAATTGCTGCAACTGCTCTTTCGAGACGACACTTGTCGTCAGTTCACCCTTGAGTCGATCGTTCTCCTCCTGCAGCCGTTCGTTCTCTTTTGCAAGATCGTCCTGCGTAAACGCTCCGGACCACGCATTGCGCACCGGGGAGAAAATCGTCGATGCAAGATCGCCAACTGGTGAAAGAACTGACATGGCCGCGCTGCGCACGGACGAAAGCGGACCGGATCCGCGGCCGTCAATCGTCAATAGGACGACGGACGTAAGCACGAACAGAACGATGGTGAATCGGGCACGCCCTCTACGACGGGAAACTGGCACGACTCAGTCGATGATCAGTTGATCGTCGACGAGAACAACACGCCCTTGAGCGCATCGAACTCCTCAAGTGACTGCCCTGAACCTATCGCTACGGAAAACAACGGATTCGGGGCGATGATGACCGGCATTCCCGTCTCAAACTCGAGTCGAGCAGCAATGCCGTGAAGAAGAGCGCCGCCACCGGCAAGGACGATCCCTTGCTCCATGATGTCAGCGGCGAGTTCCGGTGGAGTCTTGTCGAGCGTCACCTTGACGGCGTCTACGATCGCCGCGACCGGTTCGGCGATGGCTTCGCGGATCTCTTCGGTCGTTGTCACGATGGTTTTTGGTAGACCCGAAACCAGATCCCTGCCGCGGATCTCTGCGTGTAGTTCGATTTCGAGCGGCCACGCCGAGCCGAGAGCCATCTTGACTTCCTCGGACGTACGCTCGCCGAGGGCCAGGCTGTATTCCTTCTTGATGTAGTTGATGATGGCGAGATCAATCGCGTCACCACCTACACGAGCGGACTGCGACGTAACTACGCCACCAAGCGAGATCACCGCGACCTCTGTGGTCCCGCCACCGATGTCGACGATCATGTTTCCGGTTGGCTCCTGCACGGGCAGGCCCGCTCCGATGGCCGCCGCCATTGGCTCCTCGATGATGTACGCGGGCTTGCGGGCACCGGCGAATTCAGCGGCCTCCTGCACGGCTCGTTGTTCAACCGGCGTGATACCCGAGGGGACGCAAATGACCATGCGGGGTTTGGCCCACTTCGAGGTATGTACCTTCTGAATGAAATACCGCAACATCTTCTCGCAGATGTCGAAATCAGCGATGACGCCATCTTTCAGAGGTCGAATGGCTTGAATGTGGGCGGGAGTGCGCCCGATCATCCTCTTGGCCTCGATGCCAACCGCCACCGGCCGACCATCCTTGACGTTGATCGCCACCACCGACGGCTCGTTGAGCACAATGCCTTCGCCACGGACGTAGATCAGCGTGTTGGCGGTTCCAAGATCGACAGCCATGTCACGCCCGACGATGTTCGACAACGACGAACGGGACGCGATCGAATTCGAAAGCGACGAGGACAACGAGGAGAAAAGGTTTCCAGCCAAGCGGTGAGCCTCCCAATGGAGCTCGAAAGAAAAAACGAAAAAGATACGGCGAACGAGTAGCCAATGCTCGGGTAAAGAACGCCCGCTCGCCCCGGCCTTTTCCGAGGCTAGTGCTCGCTTACCAGATCACAAACTACAGATTGGGGAAAAAGATGCCGATCTCGCGCTGGGCGGCTTCGAGACTGTCGCTTCCGTGGATCAGGTTTTCGGTGAAAAGAATGCCCAAATCGCCACGGATCGTGCCCGGAGCGGCATCGCGTGGGTTTGTCGCACCCATCATCGTGCGAACAACCTTCCAGGTGTCCTCGGGACCTTCGATGACAAGGGCCATCACTGGTCCACGGGTAATGAAATCAACCAATTCACCGAAGAATGGCTTGTCGGAGTGCTCGCCGTAATGCTTTTCGGCGGTCGCTTTGTCGATTGATTGAAGTTCGGCAGCAACCAGCGTCAGGTTGCGGCGCTCGAAACGGCTGATGATTTCCCCGACGAGGCCGCGTTCGACGGCGTCAGGCTTGGCGAGAACAAGTGTGCGATCCATAAGACCCGTCAATGTAGAGGAGCGATCAGCCTCGGGGCGATTCCAGCGCAGTCCGAGCCGCCCCGGCGACGTAGAGGGACCCGGCGATCAAGACCACATCCTCTTCGGTTGAGACATCGAGGGCTCGTTGTACTGCCGTGGCGACATCATCAATCTGCTCGGTCATGACACCCATCGCTCGACCAATAGCGGCAAGATCAGCGCCGCTCATCGCTCTGGGACTCGCCGGAGTGCAGGCGATCAACAGATCAGCCTGTCGGGCACCAAGTTCTTCAAGCATCTGAACCGGATCGCGGCCGCTGAGCATGCCAATCACCAGAACTCGGCGACCGGCGACGTCGAATTCGTTCTCCAGAGTGGCCAACGCCGCCCGTGCACCTTCGGGATTGTGCGCACCGTCGATCACGACGAGCGGACCGTAGGCCATGACCTCGAATCGGCCCGGCATCGTCACTCCCGCCAGAGCCGCCTGAACGATGTCGATCTCAATCGGGCGATCGAAAAACGCTTCGACCGCGGCAATAGCCATTACGGCGTTCTCGGCCTGATGCTCGCCGTGCAACGGGAGATACACGTCCTCCAGAGTTCCGAGTGGTGTGCGGAAATCCATGAGATGACCACCCAACGCCGGTTGGTCAGCGACTACATCAAAGTCAATCCCGCGCGTCCATGTACCTCGGGGGCCTTCCGCCGCGAACACCGGGTGCAGAGATGTATCGGTTTCACCGAGAACAAGAAACGAATCCGGCTTAATAATGCCGGCCTTCTCCGAGGCGATGGCGACCTTCCAGTCACCGACTCCGTCGGTGTGGTCCTGACCGATGTTGGTAACGACTGCGACATCAGCGTCAACAACGTTGGTCGCGTCATAACGCCCAAGAAGTCCGACTTCGATGACCGCAACATCAACCGCGATCTCTGCGAACCATTGCAATGCCGCGGCGGTCAGCAGTTCGAAGTACGACGGAGTAACGCCCGAAAGGGGGGCCACCCGCGCGAGTTCGGTAATTACAGAAGCGAGTTGCTCATCGTCAATCGGATCGCCATTCCAGCTGATCCGCTCGTTGATCTTCTGGAGATGAGGACTCGAGTACGTCCCGACCGACAACCCGTGTTCGACAAGCAAGGCCGTGATCATCCGAGCGGTTGAACCCTTGCCGTTGGTTCCCGTGACATGGATGACCTTGAAGGCTGTCTGAGGATCACCCAGAACCTGCACGAGGCTCTGCATTTGGTCCAGCGAGAGACCATGAATCGCCCCGGCCGATGCCTCGAGGTTGATGTGACTGTCGAGATAGCGCAGTGCTTCGGGGAGGTTCACGGTGTTAGGGGCGCCACCTGCACGAAAGCGGATCGTCGCCGACCCGGTGCCGATGCGTCAGGATGCGGCGCGCCGCGGCCTACTCGCTCGGGGTGCCGCCTGGCGAGGCACGAGGGTTGGGTCGACCTTTTCCAGAACAACGTCGGCGTCGATGATGACTTTCTCGACATCGTCACGACTGGGCAGCTCGTACATGACGCCATTGAGAACTTCCTCGAGGATCGCTCGCAGACCTCGAGCACCGGTGCCACGCACAAGCGCGAGATCGGCAACCGCGTCGAGCGATTGAGGTGTGAACTCAAGCTTGACGTCTTCGAATTCGAAGAACTTTTGGTACTGCTTGACGAGAGCATTGCGGGGCTCGACGAGGATCTCGACAAGAGCCTCTCGGTCGAGGTTCGACACGGCGCCGATCACGGGCAGTCGGCCGATGAATTCGGGGATGAGTCCGAACTTGAGGAGATCCTCAGGGAGCACACTCGTGTAGAGCTTGCCCATATCTTTGGCCTCGGTACGCAATTCGGCGGAGAAGCCGATGCCCTTCTTGCCGATGCGGTTCTCAATGATCTTGTCGATGCCAGCGAACGCGCCACCGCAGATGAACAGGATGTTGGTCGTGTCTATCTGGATGAATTCCTGATGCGGATGCTTGCGACCACCTTGGGGCGGAACTGATGCCGTTGTTCCTTCAAGGATCTTGAGCAGAGCTTGCTGGACACCTTCACCAGAAACGTCTCGAGTTATCGACGGATTCTCCGCCTTGCGAGCGATCTTGTCGATCTCATCGATGTAAATGATGCCGGTTTCGGCCTTCTTCACGTCGTAATCGGCGGCCTGAATCAGTTTGAGAAGGATGTTCTCGACGTCTTCACCGACGTAGCCTGCCTCGGTAAGCGCCGTGGCGTCGGCGATTGCGAACGGAACGTTGAGCATGCGAGCGAGCGTCTGCGCAAGAAGTGTCTTGCCGCAACCGGTCGGACCAATGAGCAAGATGTTCGACTTCGCGAGTTCGACATCGTCACGGTTCGTCGCGCCGAATTGAATCCGCTTGTAATGGTTGTAAACCGCAACCGAAAGGATGCGCTTCGCAGGATCCTGTCCGACGATGTAATCGTTCAGGAACTCGAAGATCTCCATGGGCTTCGGAAGTTCATCGAAGCCGAGTTCTGGCGTTTCGGCCAGCTCTTCCTCGATGATCTCGTTGCAGAGGTCGATGCACTCATCGCAGATGTAGACACCCGGACCAGCGATCAGTTTTTTGACCTGCTTCTGCGACTTACCGCAGAACGAGCACTTGAGCAGCTCGCCACCATCACCGAACTTCGCCACGTTGGATTCCCCCCGCTTCGATTGAGTTCCGGACGCCTCAGCGAACGGCCGTTATGGGGCCGCTGTTGTCGGCGAGCTGCCGGGTCGAAATCACTTCGTCAATGATTCCGTATTCCTTGGCTTCTTCACCTGACATCACAAAGTCACGATCGGTGTCGTGGTGGATCTTTTCTTGGGTCTGTCCGGTGTGTCCGGCCAGAACCTCTTCAAGAAGGCTGCGCATACGCAAGATTTCCTTGGCGGCCAGCTCGATGTCGGTGGCCTGACCCTGTGCGCCGGCGTACGGCTGATGGATCAGCACTCGTGCATGAGGAAGGGCCATGCGCTTGCCCGGCGTTCCCGCCGCGAGCAGCACGGCAGCCGCTGACGCGGCCTGGCCGAAGCAGATCGTGGTGATGTCGGGCTTAACGAACTGCATCGTGTCGTAGATCGCAAACAGGGCCGTGATGTCGCCGCCCGGGCTGTTGATATAGATGTTGATGTCGCGATCGGGATTTTCCGACTCAAGGTGGAGCAACTGAGCGCACACAAGATTGGCGACGGTGTCATCGATCGGTGTGCCGAGGAAGATGATGTTTTCCTTGAGCAGACGGGAATAGAGATCCGCCTGGATCGTCTGGCCACGGCTGGTTTCATACAGAACCGATGGGTTCGGGATGTAATTGCTGATCTGCAGGCCACTGAGCCCAGTCGATGCGTTCACGTGTGTTACCCCTCCTCGGACGGGGTTGATTCAGCGTCGGCCAGGTCGGCCTCGGCCAGAGCAGTGTCGTCGTCTTCCTCGGCCAGTGCGAGATCGGCGAACGAGATTTTTGTACCGGACTCATCGGCGATAGCGACGTTCTCGGTGAGCCAATCGAGCGCCTTGCGCTTGGCAATGTCCACTCGAAGGGCAGGCATGTGCCCGGCTTCAGTCAACTGATCGCGCACGACGTCGGCGGGCTGCTGGACCCGCTCAGCAACTGCATCGAACTCTTCTTCGAGATCGACCTCGAGGGCCTCGATCTTTTCGGCGACGGCGATGGCTCGCAGTGCGAGATCAACCTTGGCCGAACGTTCTGCCGTGGACTTGAGGTCTTCGAGGAACTGTTCCGTCTCGGTGCCCGAGAACTGGAGCCACTGCTCAAGCGTCAGACCTTGTGCCTGAAGACGCATCGCCATGTCCTGAAGACGCTCTTGCATCTCCGCGGCGACAAGCGGTTCGGGCAGCTCGTCAAGCACGAGTTCGGCAAGTGCCTCGCCAATCTTTTCGCGCACGGCCATCTGGGCTTGCGCCTTCTTGACCTGCGACATACGCGTAACAAGATCGGTACGCCATTCGGCAACCGTGTCGAACGAGGAAGCCTGCGTTGCGAGTTCGTCATCGAGTTCGGGAAGGATCTTGGCCTTGACCTCGGTGACGGTCACTTCGAAATGAAGTGGACCTTCCTCTTCGCCGTTGGGATGCACGGCGTCGAACGAACGAGTATCGCCAGCACTAACGCCGGCGAGTTCGACGTCGAGTTCGGGGACGATCCCGGCACTGCCGACTTCGTAGAGATAGGCGCTGGCGACGAGACCATCGAGGACTTCGCCTTCTTGGCTGCCTTCGATGTCGATCGTGACGTAATCGCCTTCCGCGGCGGCACGTTCGACGACCTCGAGTTCGGCGAACTGGCTACGCACTCGCTCGAGCTGCGCATCGACCTCTTCGTCGACTGAATCCGGGTTGGAGATCTCGACCGTGATCTCGGCGTAGCCGCTCACGGTGATGATCGGCCGAACCAAGACGATCGCTTCGAACGTCACAGGACCTGCGTCCTGACCAGCGGTGATCTCGATCTCCGGAGGAGCGATCACGTCGACTTCGTTGGCGCGCACGGCCTCCGAGTAATAATCGGGCAGAGAATCGTTGAGGGCCTGAGCGCGGCCTGCTCCGGAGCCGAGACGTGTCTCAAGAAGACGACGGGGTGCCTTGCCTGGACGGAAGCCCGGGACTTTCACCTCGTGCGCGATCTTCTTGAACGCGGCATCGACTGCCGTTTCGAATTCCTGCTCATCGACTACGACCGAGAGCTTGACTTTGTTGCCCTCTAGGGCTTCGACGGTGGCATTCACAAGAAGGCGAGTGTACCGGCGCAATCCCCCGGCTCGTGCACCCTGTGCCGACCTGCCGAAACATCCCGAACCCGCACCGAAATCGGCCGCCGCCGGTGGCCCTCCTAACGACAGCTACGCTTATCCCGCCGGGGAATGGCGCAGCTTGGTAGCGCGCCTGCTTTGGGAGCAGGAGGCCGGGAGTTCGAATCTCCCTTCCCCGACCAGGCAATGTTGAGAGGTGACATGGATTCACCAGTGGAAACCGTAAAAGATTCGGCGGAAAAGCCAGTGAGCACCCCGGCGAGCATCGGACACTACGTCCGGTGGATCGCCGCGGTTTTCTCTGCCACCGCCGGCGCCGTGCATCTCGGCTACGCACCTCATCATCTTGAGGAGGACTGGGCCCACGGCTGGTTCTTTATCGGCGTTGGCGCAGCTCAGGTTGCGTTCGCGATGCTCTTCGTCAATCGGCCCCGGCGGTGGGTCTGGGCATCAGCGATCGCCCTGAACCTCGGCGTCGTGGCCACCTGGGTCCTCACGCGAACCATTGGATTGCCAGTTGGCCCAGAGGCATTGCGTTCCGAGTCTGTTTCAACACCCGATGTCGTCTGCATGACTCTCGGTCTTGGAATCATTGCCCTGGGCTCCCTAGCCCTGCTGGCACCTGGCGTTCTCGACCGTCCAGTGCGTGACCGTTTGGGCACCGGCGCCGTAACCGGACTTGTCTCGGTCATGGCCATCCTCACCGGTGCCGTCATGCTCACGCCGAACTACACCTCCACCCATACGTCCACTCACGTTGACTCCGGTCAAGGACACGCCGACAGCTCCGCCCTTACAGGCACGACCGCATGCGAGCTTTCCGGTCCGGCGGCGTCACCCGGACAGGTAGCACTCGATGCCGAGGGTCACAGCAACCGCGGCCCGACCGAACAGGTAGCACTCAGCCAAGCCGAGCGCGTCGAATTGGCGGCGCAACAAGTCCTCGCCCGCGAGGCAGTTGATCGATACCCGACGGTCGCCGACGCTGAAGCTGCGGGCTTCAAAAAGTCCGTTGGATTCGTCCCCTGCATCGGATCCCATTACACGAATCCGAAATATGTGCCCTCGTTCAATCCCGCGTATCCGTCGGAGTTGCTCTACGACGGCACTGCCCCGGATTCGAAGATCGTCGGTCTGAGTTACCTCGTCTGGAGTCCTGGCGGCGCACCAACGGGGTTCGCGGGTGAGAACGATCGCTGGCACCAACACAACAGCAACGGCGGCCTGTGCATCAAGGGCGGCCTTGTTGTCGGCGGCGAGGCAGTGTCCGACGAGGAGTGTCGTGCTCGTGGCGGACGTAAGAGCGCGATGGATTCGATTTGGATGCTCCACAACTGGGTCGTTCCCGGTTGGGAATGCTCATGGGGAACATTCGCTGGCGAGTGCCCCGAACTCGGCGGACGTACCGGCGGCTCAGCATGGGACCCGCCCGAACCTGGATCCTCAGGTGCGAGCCTCGACGGACTCGCCTCGAAGTGATTGGCGCTGTAGTCGTGCCGAAGCGATAACCTGTCCACTTCTGCGGGTGTAGCTCAATGGTAGAGCACCGTCCTTCCAAGTCGGCTACGAGGTTTCGATTACCTTCACCCGCTCCACAGAAACAACGGACTCCTTCGGGAGTCCGTTGTCGCGTAGTGGGCCCGCAGAAGATTGCACCCGTGCGCAACCGGCTTCAGTCGTCCGCTCTCTCCACCGACACGCGCAAACCCGACTGAAGGACCATTCCCGTAAGCGGGTCGATACCGCTGTCGGCACTCGTCAATCGACTCACATCGGGCGTCGACCATCCGTGTGGCATCCCGATCGATCCCGAGTGCATATTCGCGTCGACGGCCACCCGGCCCGTCGTGATTCCGAAATCGGACTCGACCTTCGCGTGATCGCCATTGGCGATGCCTCTCTCCTGCGCGTCGTGGGGAGACATGACGATCGCCGGGGTTTCGGTCCTTCCCCCGGGAGCAGCGACGTCGCGCAATTGCGAGTTCATCGTCCGCATCCGGCGCTGCGGAAGCAGCAGTAACCGATCGAACTTCAACTCGGCCGATCGATCAGACCCCGGTGGGATCGGGCTATCAGCGAGCAGTTGGTCGCACTGCGCAAGTAGATCGCTCGGAGCGACACGCCACTTGCCATCGGGCAGCACCCGCTCCGTCACCCAGCCGTACACCGCCCCGGACTCAACGACAGCACTCGAGGCAGACATCACTGTGGCGACATCGCTCCGACTCTTCGCAAGGATCGGCCCAAAGAGCAATTCGTCAGTCGCGTTCTCGGAAGTGAATCCACGTGGCAGGACACCAAGAGCGAGCCGCTCCCCCAGCTCTGCGAATACCTTCCAGACCGTTCGACGATCCGCGACCGGGTCGACGACCGCCGGCGTGTACTGAGCTGCCACCGCAAGTTGGTACGAGTCGAGAAGCCACGTGAGATCGCCTCGCTCGAGTTGACCTGCGACGGGAAGTACGTGCGTCGCTAGTCGCGTTGTCTCTGTTTCGACGACATCGAGCACGACCAACGCATCGAGTGTCAAAAGTGCCGCCTCCGTCCTCTCTCTATCCGGAAGTGCCGTCACCGGATTACCTCCGACGACGAATAACACGCGGATGTTTCCGGACTCGATCTCGGAGACAAGACCCGAGCACGGATACTCACCGAAGCGTCGGGGAAGTTCCGGACGGCTCACTGGCCCTCGCTCGGCCACGCCATCCGAGGGTTGCCAATCACGCGAGTCGAGCTGCATCAGGTATCCAGGGTTGAACCACATGCCGCCGGGTTTGTCATAGGAATCGGTGACGATATGCAATGCCCAAATCAGCCACTCCGTGACATTCGCCGCCGCGTTCATCGAACTACCCGTACCCGAGAGCACAGAGACGCGTCCTGCACTGCGCACATCGTTTAGGAGTTCCGAGAGTTGCGATTCGGATAGGCCAGTGTGATCGGCGGCAAATGACAACGTGAACCGATCAACTGCAGATACCAGTTCGTCGATTCCGTCCGCCCGAGCCCGCACCTCCTCGATCTGAACGTCGTTGAGCAACGCTCGCACCACGAATCCGAGCAACGTCGCGTCGGAACCAGGCTGCACTGCGAGATGGACGTCGGCGAGTGCAGCCGTTTCCGTTCGACGAGGATCAATGACGACTATCCGACCGCCTCCATTCTGAAAGTCACGTAGACGCCGAACTGGATCGGGAATCGCATTTGAGTGACCGTGCGAAACGACCGGGTTTGAACCGACGAGGATCAAAAGCTTCGAATGCTCGTGGTCCCAAATTGGGGTGAGTCCCGACCAACCACCAACGAGTTCGGCCACAAGCGGCTTGCACGGGGTGTCAATAGTCGTGGCGGTGTATTTCTGGATCGATCCGGCCTGCGTGAGAAATCTCTCCGCCGCTCGTCTTCCATTCGTGTCGAATGCCGAACCAGACGCGAGGTACATCCCTATCCCGTCTGGACCCGACTCTCCGATGACCGACTGCACGAACTCGGCGATGTCGTCAAGCGATTCATCCCACGAGATCGGCGCCATCAATCGCATTCCCGATTTCTGATCCACCCGCGACGCGGCCTGCGGATGATTGAGGCGGAGCGGATGATGATGCATCACCCCGAGCGCGCGTCCCTTCGGGCACGTGTAGCCGCGCGACAAAGGATGCGACTCGTCACCGCGTATCCGAACGACTTGGCCATCGTCGACAGTCGCGACAATTCCACACATCGCATTGCAGATACGGCAGAAAGAAACAATGTCCGATTCGGTCACGGTCGATCCCAGATCAACACGACAATCATTATGTTGCCGGCGCCGGCAATCCTCCGGGCCGGAAAGATGGGCTCCCCCTCATCAACGACATAGACATTCGGAATTGCGTCTTGCTCAGCCTGATACGACGGTCCGGCGGAGAATCCAGTGAATCCGATGAATGTCGGAGGCTCGGCGCCGCTGCACGAGTCGATGGCTTCCGCAATCAAGATCGCATCGACCCACTCAACGGTGTCCTGCACATCGACAACCGGCCGCTCGGGCAACTCGGCGCAGTTGTCGCGGATCTGACGAACAAGTTCCTTGCTGTCTGCGTCGCTGTACTGCGAGACGAGCGAATTCGTCGGAAGGCCGAACGTTGACATCAAACCGAAGGTCAACGCTGCGCCGACAAGCACAACGCCGCCGACGACGTGCACACTCGGGCGGGAACCGATCTCCCGGCGATGAGCGACTACCGCTCCGAGGTTGATGATCCCGCCGAGCCACACGAGCGGCCCGAGAGCGATAACCGGAAACAGCAGATACGGCAGAAACGCCGAACTGCTTAGCGACAGTGCCAAACCGGTGACGACTAGCCCCGCGAATCCGATGGCTACGCACGCCGCCGGGAACGGTCGTGATCTCCACGATCTCATGGCGAGCACGCCGAGACCGAAACCCATCGCGGCGATGACGGCCTGTACGAAGGTGACCGGCTCATTCGGCAGAAAGGGACTGGCGGGACCGAAATGGAGCCCTTGGCTGCCCGGGCTGAGCGAAAGGATGTGGACGATCCCGCCCATCAGCCCGCCGATACCAAAATCGCCTACCGGAGCATTCCCACTCGGCCCGGCGACGATGTACCAGAGGTTGTGCTTGCCGAACAACAGGTCATACATCGGCAATGCCCACAGAACCACTGCGGCCGCCGCACTCAAGAGCACACTCGACCGGAAGGTGTGTTCGGTCCGTCGCTTCCACATGAGCGCCGCAGCAACACCGAAAGCGATAACCACGATTGGACCCGCTCCGACATGCGTCTGCGCCGCCATCGATCCGGTAGCGACAAGCGCGATCATCCAGCGCAACGATCCACCCGAAGCCAGAGCGATGAGCGCGGTTGACGCAAGCAAGACCCACGACATCGCAACGATCGGATTCCAGGGCTCGCGGAAATAGCCCACGTCGAACTGGAACAACCACGTCGAGAGAACCAGGCAGCCCGCGAGCCAAGTGACGGTGCCCAGCCGGGCCCGCAGCACGAACAGCAACACGCTCGTTGCAATCAATGCCAGCGTCACCGCTGCTATCTGGTGCTGAGCGAGTCCGCCGCCCGGCAGGATCCGGAACAACGAGTCCCATAGGAAAGGCGCCGGGCCCGGATGACGCCAGCCCTCACGCGAGTACAAACCGACCCATTGCTCGCCGCGCAGAAACGCACGGGTACCGAGTTCGAGCGCGGCATAGTCACAGCAGGGAATAGACCGATCACCCAACGAACCAAACTGCCGAATGAGCAGAACGAGTATCGGCCCTATGACGGCAATGGCCCCAAGACCCGTTATGACGTTCTCACGAATCCCGGGCCGAGTAACCGAGTGCTCGACGGATGATCCCGTTGAGCTCGGCGCGGCAGAAGTCACAGCGAGATTCTCGCATGGACAGTCGGCAACTCTCGTCACCATCACTAGTCTCAGTCCCATGAAGGCGACCTCCATCGGCCACGCGGGCATGCTCATCGAGACCACCGACGGCTCGATCGTCTGCGATCCGTGGTTCCTACCCGCCTTCCGCGGTTCGTGGTGCGTGTTTCCCAGGAACGACCAACTCTCCTCGGATCTCATGGCTCGGATCGAGAATCCTGACTATCTCTACATCTCGCATATCCACGGAGATCATCTCGACGAACTGTGGTTGCCTGATCACATCAACCGTGACGCAACGGTCCTCGTTCCCGGGTTCCCAACCGATGAACTCGAGCGACGGTTGCGCGCGCTGGGCTTTGCCAATGTCATCCGCACGGTTGACGGCGAAGAGATTGCGTTGAACGGCAATCTTCGGATCGCAATCCACTGCGAAACCAGCATCACCGATGGCCCGGGCGGCGATTCGGCCATTGTTGTCTCCGACGGAATCTCCCGACTCGTCAATCAGAACGATTGCCGCACCACCGATCTCGGAGCGCTTCGCTCACACGGGCCGATTGATCTCCACTGGATCCAGTACAGCGGCGCGATCTGGTATCCGATGGTCTACGACGAAACGCCGCAAGCAATGCGTGAGCTGGTTGACGCAAAGGTTGAAAGTCAGTTCACGAGAGCCATGCGCTACGTCGAGGCGCTCGACGCGCGCTGCGTCGTTCCCAGTGCCGGTCCCCCGGCATTCCTCGACCCCGATCTGTTCCATCTCAACATGATCACCGGCGACGAGCTCAGCATCTTTCCCGACCAGCGAAGTTTCATGACTCTGCTCGAGGCCTCCAACCGCGAGGGCATTCTCGCCATCCCCGGAACCGAGATCGAGCTTCGTACCGACGGCTACAGCGTCACCCATCCGATCGACGATGACTCCGTTGCTCGCATCTTCAACGAGAAGCTTGAGTATCTGCGCACCTATCAAGCCGACTGGTTGCCATGGATCCAAGAACTCAAGACGACGTGGGCTGAGCCCACCGACGATCTGGTCGCCACTCTCGCCGCTTGGTGGGAGCCACTCCTTGCGATGGCCCCAACGCTGCGAAAGGGCATCGACGACATCTGCGTCGTTCATGCCGGCGATCTCGCCATCGCGATCGACTTCCGTAACGGCACCGTCCGCGAATGGGCGAATGAGACCCACGGTTTCAGTTTCCACATCGATCGACGTCTCGTCGAAACCGTTGTCGCCGAACACGCCGTCGACTGGAGCAACTCGTTGTTCCTCTCCTGTCGCTTCACTGCGTGGCGATCGGGCCCGTACAACGAGTTCGTTTACAACTTCTTCAAGTCGCTTTCCGACGAGCGGATGCGTCGCACCGAAGCTGAGGCTCTCCGCAAACTTGATCCCGATCGCGGCGGTATCGCTGGCGAGGAAATCCGTATCGGCGACTACATCGTCGAGCGCACCTGTCCTCATCGTCGTGCCGATCTCAGCGTGTTCGGCGAGATCGATGGCGACAATCTTGTGTGCACCTTGCACGGATGGCGCTTCAATCTCGAAACCGGCAAGTGCGTGAATGCCGACGAGCAGGTTTTGCGAGTCCGTCGTGCCGAATCGACCGAGGTCTGATCAGCGGGCGAGCAACCGCTCCCCGATCAGGCGGTCGAGTCGCAGCCACTGCGTATCGAGCCACTCCGCGAATGAATCACCCTCGGGGATCGACGCCCGCTTTACCGATTCGATCACCACGACAGCGTCAGGCTCGGCGAAAGTCAGCCGGCGAAAGATTCCTTTGAAGGTGTCGAGTCCCTCGAACCCCACGTGCCACATCAGCACGACATCGGCATCGGGTACCGCGTCAAGCAACGCTGCCGCCCCAGCCGCCTTCGGCGGAAGGAGATGCGACAGACCGGAGAGTCGCTCAGCACGTTCTGGAGACCGCTCGCGGATCTTCTTGAGAGCACGCAGACGCTTCGCATCATTCGCACGCGTTCCCTCGGGAAAGATCACGGCAACATCGCGGCTGGTCATGTCTTCCGCCATCGCCACGATCCCATCGATTTCACGTTGGGTTGCTACTGACGAGCGATCGACGAAGTAGTTCGGCACTCGACGGCCGACAACGTCGAGACACGGGTCGTACGACAGTTCCTTCTTCATCACATATCGCGGATCACGATCGGCGAGAGAGCCGAAGATCCATGCGCTCACCAGCGCGTCGGCGAGGCTGGCGTGACGACCAAAGGCGACAAGCGGACCGGCCGGAATCGAATCTGTTCCTTCAACCTGAACACGCAAGCCACACGTGAGGCGGAGCGAGCCAATCAGACGAGCCGCCCACCAACGCTGCAACGCGTAATGCGCCGAGTGCCTCTTCCCTTGACCAACCAGCCACAGCCCGAATGCGGCCAACACTCCGAACGTCTCGAGCCATGTCCAACACAAAGCGAAGCCGAGGAGACGAACAGTCGGGAGTCGACGCCGACCCCGGACGAGATCAAGAAGCGCACTCACCACTAGCCAGACCGGAATGGCCACAAGGAGAAGCACGGCGCCAAGAAGAACACCGGTAATCGTGATCGGCCGTCGGACCCATTTCCTTCGCACAAAGCGCACACTACCGACATGCGTGCGTGCGGGTCGGAACACGGTCGGCCACAGATGCCATGCACACCTGCGCGCCCCCGTGTACGGTCCAAAGGCGTCGTATGACTCATTCGGGGGGAAACGCATGACAGCAACCGATTCCGCAAAAACTGCCGATGAGTTTGTCGGCAATACCGATGAAGCCAAAGTCATCGGGGCTAAGCGCCGGACCATGGGCAAGTTCAAGACACCCCTGGGACCTACCACCTATCTCGCCCCCGAACGTGAGCGACTGGCCGGGCTCGTGTGGCGCAACTTCGACGCCACCCAATTGGGTTCGACACTTGGTGCCGAACTCTCAGGCATCGATCTCACCTCGGACCTTTCAGATGACACCATCGCCGAGATAGCTCATGCGCTTGCTGACTACAAGGTCATCTTCTTTCGGAACCAACCACTGACCACCGATCAGCACGTTGCGCTCGCCTCGCGTTTCGGAGAACTTGAAACCCATCCGTTCATTCCCCCGAATGCCGATCAGCCGGAACTTGTCCGCTTCGAGAAATCGGCTGACGTCGCCGGCTACGAGAATTTGTGGCATCACGATGTCACCTGGCGCGAATTTCCGTCGATGGGAGCGATCCTGCGCGCCATCGATGTCCCATCCTTTGGCGGGGACACGCTCTTCAGTGACATGTCGGCTGCCTACAACGGTCTCGACGATGAGACAAAAGAGCGACTCGTTGGCATGACTGCAATCCACGACTTCATGGGCAGCTTCGGCAATCAGTTCCCGACGGAACGACAACAGGAGATGCGAGATCGCTTCCCGCTCATCGAGCATCCCGTCGTCATCACCCATCAGGTCACCGGTCAGAAGTTGCTCTATGTCAACCGCTACTTCACCAACGAAATCGTCGGACTCGAGGAGAACGAGAGCGATGCTCTACTCGAGCACCTGTATCGACAAGCCGAAACTGTCGAACATCAGATCCGCTTCCGTTGGGAGAACGACTCGGTCGCCTTCTGGGATAACCGTGCCGTGCAGCACTACGCGTCAAGTGATTACTGGCCCCAACGCCGGGTGATGGAACGGGCCAGCATCAAAGGTCCCCGCCCCGTCGCCTGAACGACCTACACGTCGACAAATTCAGCAGATTCAGATTTAGCCAGCCACTGCTCACAGCACGTGGGCGGCGGCTTCAGGGAGTGACACCGGTTCGGGAACATTCCGCATTTGTTCGCGGATCTTTCGTGCCGGCAGGAATGCAACCGCTACGAGTCCAATGACCATGAACGGAACCGCATAACGGAACGCATGGCTCAGGCTGTAGGCAAATGCTTCCTGCACCTGTATGCGCACGTCGTCGGCAAGCGCGGCGACCTTCGCCGGATCGCCCTTGAGCTCGCTCAGCGGCATGCCGGGCAAACGCTCCTCGACCTGATCAAGCCAGGTGGAGGTGAACACCGATCCGACAATGGCCACGCCCAGTGATGATCCGAGCACACGAGCGAGCATCACTGTCGACGTAGCGACGCCCATGTCGGTCACCCTCGAGAATCGCTGCATGACGAACAACAACGTCTGCATCACGAAGCCGACACCGATGCCCCCGATCATGCCGAACACCACGACCTGCCAGACCGGCGTGGAATATCCGATAAATCCCAGAAGTCCGTAGCCAATCGTCAGCATCGTCATGCCAATGACCGGAAGGATCTTGTGGCCACCGAACCGGTCAGTGATTTGCCCTGCGAAGAGTGTGGACAGCGCCGTCGTGAGCGCGAACGGAGCGAGCAACAAGCCTGAATTTTGCGCACGGATGCCGGCGACAGCCTGAAAGAAGATCGGCGGGTATACGACGCCACAGGTGAAACCGATCCCGGCAAGAAGGTTGGCGAGCGTCGCAATAGCGCTCACACGGTTGGCGAGAATCCGCATTGGCAGAATCGGCTCGGGTGCCCTCAGTTCCCAGAGGACGAAGGCCACCCCAGCAGCGACCGCAAGTACAAGAAGCGCGATCGTACGCGGCGATCCCCACGACGAATCGCCCCCAGTGCGACTAAGCGCCAGCAGGAGCGCTGATGCACTCGTGGCGAGCAGTGATGCACCGATCACGTCAATGCGATGGCGAACGAACGCGGCCTGTGTGGGTTGGTAGATCAGCGCAACGAGGCAGATGAGTCCACTGGGCACGTTTACGAAAAACGCCCATCGCCAGGAGAAGTGATCGACAAAGAATCCGCCGGCGAACGGACCGATGACACTCGTGACGCCGAACACGAGTCCCGTATAACCGAGATACCGACCGAGACGGTCTCTCGGAATGAGATCAGCTACGAGCGCCATGGCAAGTCCTGTGATTCCACCGGCGCCTACGCCCTGTAACCCTCGGCTCAGCACGAGCATGAACATTGATGTCGAGAGACCACAGAACAACGAACCGAGAAGGAAGATGCCGATGGCAATGGCAAAGATCTTCTTGCGACCGTAGATGTCCCCCAATTTGCCAAAGACGGCCATTGAGGCGACCTGCGCAAGCAAGTAGCTCGACGTGAGCCACGGCAGCAGCGAAACGGTTCCGAGTTCACCGATGATGGTCGGCGCCGCCGTCGCAACGATCGAGGAATCAAGACCAGAAAGCGTCGCCCCAAGCAGGATCCCAAAAAAGACCAGCTTGATCCGACGGTTCGAAAGCGGAACCGGAGTAGCGGTTTCGGTGGCGTCGCTCACGCGGTCGGCGCATCGCCTGACGAGCCAGCGGCGCGCTTCGCTCGACGCTCCGCGTCGGCGGCGTTATGACGCTTCATCGTGGCGAGAGGATCCTTTTTGAATTCTTCGACCGACTTCTGATGACCGGCGAGTGCCTGAAACTCCGAGCCCGCTCGAATCGCGGATCGAACACCCATGATCTCGGCCTGACGATGCACGAGGCGCTTGTTGATCTGAGCGAGATCTGATTCAACACCAGCAATGCGCTCAGCGATCTCGAGCACGTTGGCATCAAGATCCGCAGCCGGGAAGGTCTTGTTCGCCCATCCGATGGCAACCGCTTCGGCGCCAGTGAGATCGTCGCCCGTGAGCATGATCTCCATCGACCGTCGCATCCCGAGAAGAGGCATGTGGTACTGCCAGTCCGGCGGCGACGCGATGCGAACAATCGGATAGCCGATGCGCACATCGTCAGCCACGTAGACGAGATCGCAAGCCTGCGCGAGTTCGGTGGCTCCCGCGATCGCATAGCCGTGCACCTGAGCGATAACCGGCTTGGCGAGATCCCAAAAAGCGAACCAGTTCTGTGTGACCTGACGCGACCACGATCCGTCGCCGGGCGCAGTGTGGAACGGCGGTTCCGCCATCAAATCGCCAGTGAGGTCGTAACCGGCGGAGAAACAATCCCCTGCGCCACGAATAATCGTGACCCTGACGGCGGGATCGAAGTCGTTCGCTTCGAGTGCTGACAACAGTTCGGCCCGCAGCGGGGTCGAGATCGCATTGCGCTTCTCGGGTCGGTTGATCGTGATTCGCGAAACACCCAGAGCCGGAGTGTCGATCAGGATCAGTTCGTAGGCGCTCATCGGTTCGACTCGACGGTGTCGCGGGTTCCGGCGAGATCAGCCAAGAGTTCGATCCCAACGTTGTCTTCGGCGCGGACGATGAGGCCGGTGAATCCCATCCGAGTCCAGGCCTCCCAGCGATCACGAATACGGTCGATTGAACCGATGAGAGCTCCGTCGTCGTGATACTCGTCGGGCACGGCTGCGATTGCTTCGTCGCGCTTTCCGGCCAACCACAACTCATGAATACGCTCGGCCGCCTCGGGGAAACCACGACGAGCCATCGCTTCACGGTGATAGTTGTGCGTCTCCGATCCCATGCCTCCGACGTACATCGCCGTGAGCGGCTTCATCTTGTCGAGAGCGCCCTGCACATCGTCAGTGATCATGACGTTCAGCCCGCCGAAGTTCTCGAATGAATCGGGGTGCTCGCCGCGCTTGGCGAATCCCTTATCGAGCGACGGCCCATAGACGGCCGGGCCATCTGCGCCCCAGCCCATTGGCAGGATGCCATCGGCGACTTCAGCGCTGAGCGCCGTGTTCTGAGGTCCACCGGCCGCTAACCAAATTTCAATCTCGCCGGCAGGATGAAGAATCGAGCGAAGCGGCTTGCCCTGACCCAGCGCACCCGGACCGTTGTACGGAAGCGGAAATTCGGGGCCTTCGTTGGTGAGCGGTTCACGGGCAAACACCTTGCGCATGATCGCCACGTATTCGCGAAGTCGTCGGTTCGGATTGCCCCATGGTTGGCCATACCAACCTTCAACGATCTGCGGTCCGGACACTCCGAGGCCGATGATCACACGATTACCACCGGCAAGAGCGTCGATGGTGAGCGCATGCATCGCGGTGGCGGCGGGAGTGCGCGCCGCGATCTGGACGACACCGGTTGCGAGCTTGATACGCGTCGTGAGCGCGGCGAGGTACGCAAGCGGCGACAGGGCATCGGATCCGTACGCTTCGGCGGTCCATACCGAGTGAAAGCCGAGGTCTTCCGCAAGGCGAACCTGATCGACCGGCACTTCCATCGTGGCACCGCGGTAGAGGTCCAGCCCCAAGGCAAGTTTCATGAATTAGGACGATAGTTCGCGACGGCCCGGGACTCGACGGGAAAGCCACACCGTCGCAAAGCCGACTGCCCCGGCCATAGAGAAGGTGGCGATCAATCCGGCCGTGTTGGATCCGGTGATCGACACTCCCCCAGCTACGAGCACCCCGGCGATGCCCGTTCCGAGCGCAACACCCAACATGTCCGAGAGTTGCAGCGAGGCGCTGATCTTGCCCTCTTGTCCTTCGGGGGCATTTTCAAGAGTCACGAGCGACAACGGCGCGTACGCAAGACCGATTCCGAATCCACCAATCGCCCAGACCACGATCCCGAACAACGCGGGCACGGCCGGACTCAAAATCAGGATCATGCCGAGACACGCAACGGCGATCGCCGCCATTCCGATCCGCACGAGCCTGCGCGCCCCGACCTGCCCGATCATGCGGGCCTGGATCCACGACGCCGCTGTCCATGTAAACGACGCCGAGGTCAGCGCGAGCCCTCCGATTGCGGGGGAAAGGCCTCGAACCGTCGTGAGAACGAACGGGACGTACGCATCCGCGGCGAAGAACGCAAAGTTCAGTAGGCCGCGCACGGCAACCGTTGCCGGCAGTCCCGGTCGGGCCCGAAGCGTTCCCGCCGGTGTGAGCGACCGATAGGCCGGAACCGCGATGGCTGAGCCGATGAGTACGAGTGGTACCGCCAGGAACCACGAATGCTGACCGAATCCGGCGAGGAGAAGCCCGGCACCGAGAGCTACGAGAACGGCCTTGACGAGATTCGTTTCCCCTGAGGGCGTCTCGGCGGCCGGAACCTTGCGCACACCGGCAAGGGCAATCAGTCCGATGACGCCGCACAGTGGAAGCAACCCAAGGAACACCCAGCGCCATCCAACCGATTCGCCAATCACGCCAGAGAGAGTCGGACCGAACACCGAGGGGATCACCCACGCGCTCGAGATCAGGGCGAACATCTTTGGTCGCTGGTCTGGGCGATAGCTGCGCCCAATGCAGACATACGAAACCGCCGGCATGGCCCCGGCTCCCAGCCCCTGCAGCGCCCGACCGAGAACGAGGATGAGCATCGACCCAGCGAGTCCACCGACCACGAGACCGACGGAGAACACCACAAGACCGATCGCGAACGGAATTGCGGGCTTCATCCGATCGGCAGCAGATCCGGCCACTACAACGCCTACGAGGTTGCCGAGGAAGAACGCGCTGAACACCCAACCGTAGAGCGAGAGGTCGTTGAGATCGTTCTCGACCAGTGGCATCACCGTGGCCACCGCAAGTGCCTCGAACGCCACGAGGGTGACGATCATCACGAGACCGCTCGTCAGCAATCGAGTGCCCGGGGCGAATACCCCAGGCTGAGAAACGGTCACATCAGCGCCAACATCGTCGCGATCAACATCGTTGGGGGGAACGCTGGCGCGCTCGTTGGATGTTTCGCTCACGCGCCCTCGCCAGGAGTCGAACCCGGAACCTGCCGGGTAGAAACCGGCTGCTCTATCCAATTGAGCTACGAAGGCAAACCAAAGACAACAGTAGGCGTCGAAACCAGCGACCAAGCACGTTGACGATCGGGATGTCGGGGACACCTCAGGTCTGTCGTATGCTTCGTGCTGCACATGGTGGCCGTAGCTCAGCCAGGTTAGAGCGCCAGGTTGTGGCCCTGGAGGTCGGGGGTTCAAGTCCCCTCGGCCACCCCACGAACGACGGTGGTAGCTCGTCTCTTGATGAGCAACCACCGTCGGTCACACACTCGATGCGGTGGTAGGTTGGCAGCGCTTCACGCGCCTCTAGCTCAATTGGCAGAGCGTCGGACTCTTAATCCGCAGGTTCTGGGTTCAAGTCCCAGGGGGCGTACCACAAGCACATGTTTCGGAACCGATGTTTCGGGAACGGAAAAGGCCCGGGCGAAAGCCCGGGCCTTTCTCGTTCTCGAGTCGGAACCGATGTCCGATTCGATTGACAAGCTCGCTCAGCGGCGAGCCGTTGCCTTCTTCTTGGCCGGAGCCTTGCGGGCCGGTGCCTTCTTTGCGGCGGTCTTCTTGGCCGGTGCCTTCTTCGCAACTGCCTTCTTGGCCGGTGCCTTCTTGGCGGCGGTCTTCTTCGCGGCTGGCTTCTTGGCCGGAGCCTTCTTGCCGGCAATGACGGCATCCTTGAATGCCTTCAGGGCGGTGATGCGGGCTGCCTTCTTGGCCGGAACCTTGACGGCTGCGCCGGTCATGGGGTTGCGGGCCATGCGGGCTCCACGCTGCACACGGACGAACTTGGCAAATCCGGTCAGAACAACGGGCTCACCGCTGGCGACCGTGTCGGTGATGGTCGTGATGAATTCATCAACGAATTGCAGTGCCGTGCGCTTGTCGATCTCGAGCCGCTCAGCGAGCTCTGCGGCCAGCTCTCGTTTGTTCATCGTTTTCTCCTTGGTGACCCGACAGCCGCCAGGTGGGCGACTTCTACTTGACCGGGGAGGCCAAGCGTCGCGCATCGCGACACGTCATGCGCGGCAATCGGACAGAAAAACACAGGTTTTTCTGATTAGACGGTTGCGGTGACACCTTCGGCCGCATCGCGCAGTTCGCTTCGCACCGCGTCTGCACCCGACAAACGCGTCGTGATGTGACCCTCGGCATCGGCCCGAAAAACGGTCGGAGCACGGCGTACGCGATATTTCGACGCCAGATCAAGGTGCTCAGAGACATCAAGAACCACGACAGAATCGTCGGGACGCTGCCGATTCAGATCGGCCACAACGGTCGGGCACACTGCGCAATATTCCGTTGTAAAGACGATCCAAAGTGGCTTTCCGGTGACGAATTCGGCCGGAAGATCGGGAAGATCGCCGCGCTGAGTGCTGCGCGCTCCGTGCGTGGCCCGCTCGTCACGGTCAACCGTCACGATGCGAACGCCGCCGCGCAGGCGGACAAACCACACGTACAT
>CAMCTY010000007.1 GCA_945878725.1 Bifidobacterium breve
GGCCCACCAACCGGCCCCCGCCTTTCAGGCGGGGCTGCCGGTACGGTTCTGAAGTAATCCGCGAGAAGCATTTCGCGAGTCGTCCGGTGTGGCAGCACGAGGCTGCCCACCGCTGCGCCACCGAGGAGAGCCCACATGCCGAGTTTCGATGTCGTCTCGGAGGTTGACGAGCAGGAGATCCGCAATGCGGTCGACCAGGCCGAACGCGAACTCACGACGCGGTTCGATTTCAAAGGTACGAACTCGTCTATCGAGTTGAAGGATCTGGAGATCGACCTGAAGTCGAGCAGTTCCGACCGATTGACTGCCGTTCGTCAGGTTCTCGAGGAGAAGCTCGTCAAGCGCAAGGTGTCGCTGAAATCACTCGAGTACGGCAAGGTCGAAGATGCCGCCGGTGGAACCGTGCGCCAGAACGTCAAGATCAATGCCGGAATCACCTCGGAGAAGGCCCGCGCCGTGAACAAGGCCATCAAGGAAATGGGACTCAAGGGAATCCAATCCCAGACCCAAGGAGATCAGGTTCGCGTCACAGGCAAGAAGCGCGACGATCTCCAGGCCGTGATGGAAGGTCTGAAGAAGACCGACCTTGAAATTCCCCTGCAATTCAACAACTTCCGCGACTGACTCTTTTCGAGTTCGTAACGATCAGTCGTAGTAACCGGAGTGGATGTACACGCAGGGCACACCTTCGGCGTGGAACATCTCCCAGTTCCGTCGATCGTCCTCGAAGGCGAGGGTGAGATCAAATCCATAACCGCGGAACTCGCGCACGACGCGTTGTTTGAACAGACGTGATGAACCGTGATCATCCCATCCGCGCATGATCAACGCGTCCCAACGCAACTTGTAACGATCCAACCATCCGAGCGTCTGCGGACGGACGCGCAATGGTCGTGCCGTGAGAAGAAGGATCGTCAGTTCACTGTCGAGACAATCGAGGAGTCGCGCCACTTCAGCGATCGGATCATCCTCACCGCATGCAGCGAAGAATGCTTCCCAATCACGATAAGGCCAGTCGAGATAATGCTGGCGACGCGACGCATCGGAGAGCACGCCGTCCATGTCGAAGACCACGGCGCGGCCCGGGGCGACGGGACCATCGCGCCAATGCCAATTCTCCGGTTGTTCGTCAGGTGAATCCGGCGTGAAGGTCATGCGCCACTTCCCGGACCGTGCGCGGCACTTTCCTTAATTGCATCGACGACGCTGGGATCGGCAAGCGTCGTCGTGTCTCCAAGATCGCGACCTTCCGCAACATCGCGGAGAAGGCGACGCATGATCTTTCCGCTTCGAGTCTTTGGAAGATCAGGAACGATGATCACACGCTTGGGACGAGCGGTCGGGCCGATCTTGTGGGCGACGTGCTGACGAAGTTCCTCGACGAGATCGTCACTGGCAGTCACCGAACTACGCAGGATCACATATCCGACAATTGCTTGACCGGTGAGATCATCAGTTGCTCCGACCACCGCAGCTTCGGCCACGGAACGATGATCGACCAATGCGCTTTCAACCTCTGTCGTTGAAATGCGATGACCGGAAACGTTCATCACGTCGTCGACGCGACCGAGAAGCCAGAGGTACCCGTCTTCGTCGATCTTGGCGCCGTCGCCTGCGAAATAGCGGCCCGGATATTGGCTCCAATACGTCTCGCGATAGCGATCGGGATCTCCCCAGATGCCGCGGAGCATCGCCGGCCACGGACGGGTCAGTGTGAGATAGCCACCGCCGTGTTCGATTCGGTTGCCTTCTTCGTCAACCACTTCGACGCCGATTCCCGGGAGCGCAAACGTTGCCGATCCGGGTTTGGTGACCGTGACACCCGGCAGGGGCGTGATCATCTGGCCGCCAGTTTCGGTCTGCCACCACGTGTCAACAATCGGGCATCGACTCCCGCCAATGTGCTCGTGGTACCACATCCATGCTTCGGGATTAATGGACTCGCCAACAGTGCCGAGAAGGCGCAATGACGAAAGGTCGTGCGCGGCAGGCTCGGTGTCGCCCCATTTCATGAACATGCGAATCGCAGTCGGTGCGGTATACAGCTGAGTCACGCCGTAACGCTCAACGATGTCCCACATGCGGTCTTTAGCCGGCGTGTCGGGAGTGCCTTCATACAGGACCGACGTCGACCCATTGGCCAGCGGCCCGTAGACGACGTAGCTGTGGCCCGTGACCCAGCCAATGTCGGCTGAGCACCAGTAGATGTCCGTCTCTGGTTTCAGATCGAACACGTACTTATACGAGAACGCGACCTGAGTGAGATACCCGCCTGTCGTGTGCATGATGCCCTTGGGCTTCGCCGTGGTGCCAGAGGTGTACAGAAGAAAGAGCAGATCCTCTGAGCTCATCGCCTCCGGGACAGAGACGTCTGACGCCGACAACATGAGCTCGTGATACCAGTGATCACGACCATCAACCATCACGACATCGGATCCGGTGCGCCGGACGACAACTACGCCGGTCACCGACGGACAATTGACAACTGCGACGTCCACGTTCACTTTGAGAGGAGCAGCCGCGCCTTTTCGGTAGCCACCGTCAGCGGTGACGATCACCTTGCACTCGCCGTCCTGGACACGGTCGATGATTGAGTCCGGGGAGAATCCACCGAAGATCACCGAATGAGCTGCACCGATGCGCGTGCAAGCCAACATCGCCACGGGAAGCTCAGGGATCATCGGCATGTAGATCGCCACTCGGTCGCCGCGTTCGACGCCGAGGCCCTTCAGCACGTTCGCGAACTTCGAGACTTCTGTCAGCAGATCCGAATAGGTGATTGTTCGGGTGTCGCCGGGTTCCCCTTCCCAGTGAAACGCGACCCTGTCGCCGATTCCGGCGTCGACATGACGATCGAGACAATTCGCCGAGACATTTAGTTCACCACCAACAAACCATTTCGCGTCCGGTAGTTCCCATTCGAGAGTCGTGTCGAAATCCTTCGACCACGTCAGCAGTTCGCGGGCCTGCCGCGCCCAGAAAGCCTCGTAATCTGCATCAGCCTCACGGTAGAGGGAATCATCCGACACGAGAGCTTGTGCAACGAATTCCGGTGACGGTGCAAAGGTCCGCTCCTCGAGGAAATAGTCCTCGATCGTTGCGTCGGTATTTGAGTTTTCGGTCACGATCAACCCCCTGAACAGATCTAGTGACGGAGCCTATCGGCCGGTTTCGTTCGCTTCGTCCGGCTTCCCGGCAACGACCCATTGCAGAACGGTGAAGCCACCCAGTCCCCCGCCCTCGAGAAGTGCTTCTGCTTCGCGGATACGACTGCGGCCCCGGATTTCGCTCAATCCGGGAGCATGTGAGTTCGCCTCCCAGATCCGCCGACCTTCGGCTACCAATTCGTCGATGCCGAATCGCGTGAGAAAGTGACTCTGGGATTCCACGACGTCCGCCGGTGCGTTCATCTGGATCTGGTCAAGAGCAACATCCACGGTGATGTCCTGCGATCCAGGTGAATCAAGTGGATGAGAGCCGCGCTCATGTCCTTGGAACGTACGCATCCAGCCGAAGTCAGGTCGTTGCGCCAGTTGTGCTGTCGTCGCCGCGTAGTCGATGACCACGAGACGACCGGTTCCGATACGAGAACGCATGTCGGTGATCCAATCAATCGCCTGCGCCTGAAGTGGAAACCAGACGCCGGTGCCACCGGAATCGACTCTCGCAGCGAGTTCGCGAGTCGGCGCGTCCTCAGACTGGTCAAGGGCACGCACCACGAATTCGCAGACGCCGTCGGCATCGCTTGCGACTTCGAGGGCATCGAAGAGGCCAATGGTGTCTCCTCCCGAATGTTCACGAACGATGTCGAATGCGATGTTGTCCAGAAGTTCATTGGCGAGAGCGATTCCATTGAAGGATGAGGGCGGCTCCGGCGCCGAGACGAAGACAGGGCCGTCACCCATAAGGCTGCGGCGAGTAAGCGCAAGTAGATCCTCGCCCGATCGCTCCCCCACCCAGCCGGGAAGATGCTCTTCATGTCGAAGACGTTGGCTTGCGGTTCGTTCAACAAGGACGTGAAGTAGCACGCCCGCGCACTCGGGATCGGCAAAGCGGATGGAGCGGGCAAGGGTTCCGGGTCCGGCACCGATCTCGACGAGAACGAACGGGTCTGGATTACCGAGTTCGTGCCACCATTCGTCAAGCGCCCGAGAGATGACCGCGCCGAACAGAGGACCGACTTCGGGGCTCGTCAGGAAATCGCCGCGTCCGCCGGCTCGACCACCGGTTGCATAGAAACCGGTGATGGGATCGTAGAGAGCCCGATCGACAAACTCCGAGAATGGAATGGACCCACCAGCATCACCCGCCGGTACCACCTTGATCTCAGCGAGCGAGGGAGAAGAGCGTGATCGGATCGGTGAAATGTGTCAGTAGACCCGGGAAGACGCCGACGACGACTGTTATCCCGACAGTGAGGACCACCGCCGCCTTCAACGCGACCGGAACGCGGATCGGCGCGACGTCGCCATCAGGCGCATCGTCCATCCACATGACCCGGATGAGACGTCCGTAATAACCGAACGCAATGACCGAGTTGATACCGACGATCGTCGCAAGGATGTAGCCACCTGAGGTCCCGGCTGCAGTGAGCGCCCGGAAAATCTCAAGTTTGGCAAACCAACCGCCCGCCGGAGGAATGCCGGCAAGGGCGAAGAGGAAAACCGTCATGGCGACAGTGAGCGCCGGCGCGTACTGGAACAGCCCGGCGAATGAATTCACCGATGCCGAGCGAGTCTTGCGGGCGACGGCGATCACGACCGCGAACGCTCCGAGGTTCATCGCCGCGTAGATGAGCAGATACAGAACAACCGAGCGCAGTGCTTCTCCGCCAACCGCGAGGCTGGTGCCAGCAACAGCAAGCGGGGCGAGGATGTAACCGGCCTGGGCAATACCCGAGTAGGCCAGCATCCGCACGACGTTGGTTTGCCGGAGGGCGACAAGGTTGCCGAACGTCATTGTGACGGCCGCAAGAACCCAGATCAGCGGACCGTAGACATCGTCGCGACCGTAGAACCCGATGAACAGGATGTTCATAAGTGCAACGAAACCCGCCGCCTTCGATGCCACGGCAAGGAACGACGTCACCGGGGTGGGTGCGCCTTCATAGACATCCGGTGCCCAGGTGTGGAAAGGAACCGCGGAGACCTTGAAGCCGAAGCCGATGATGACGAACACGATGCCGAGCGTGACAATCGGCTGCGATGAGATCGCTTCGCCGAGTTTTGGTCCGATTTCAACGAGGAGGGTCGAGCCGGTGATTCCGAAGATCAGCGACATGCCGTAGAGCAGAATCGCCGAGGCGAAGACGCCCATCAGGTAGTACTTCAGCCCTGCTTCGTTGCTTTTCGCATCACGCTTTCGCCAGGCCGCCAGCATGTACGCCGGAATCGAGATCAATTCGAGTGCCACGAAAATACTGATGAGATCGCGGGCCGACGCCATAACCATCATTCCGAGGACTGACGCCAGGATGAGTTGGTAGTACTCGCCTTCGTAGTAATCACCCTCGGCGATGTAATTCGTCGAAAGCAGGATTACGACGTACGCAGAGAGCAAGAACAGTGCCTTCAGTACAAGCGCGTAATCGTCGACCACATATGCGCCGCCGAAAAGGATCCGTTCAGTTCCGTTGTACGCAAGCGAAACGACGGGAATCAGTGCCGCGAGCAGGCCCACGCCCGCGATCGACGATGTTGCCCAGCGCGAATTCTCGCCGGTGAACGCGTCGACGAGAACAAGCACGACAAGCGTTGCCGCAACGATGATCTCGGGCGCGAGCGCGTGATAGTCGATGCTGGGCGCTGTCCACGCGAACGTCGCGAGCTGGGCGAACAAGAGATCAGCCTCCGTGTCCGGGAATGGCCGAAAGCACGTTGGCGACAGCACCATCCGTGACCCGGAAGATCAGGTTCGGGAAGACACCGAGCACCAAGATGAGCACCAGCATTGGGGTCCAAGCGACCCATTCGGTGAAGCTCACGTCGTGGATGTGCGGATCGTCCTCGAACTCCGCCTTCGGGACACCGAATGCGACCCGCTGGTAGAGCCAGAGAAGGTATGCCGCCGCGAGCACGGTACCGATAGCTGCGATCACCATGAGCACACGGAAGAACGCAACACTCAGATCGCCACCCGGGTTGTAGGCGGAAAGAATCGCGGGGAACTCGCCCCAGAAACCGGCAAGGCCGGGCAAACCGAGCGACGCCATGATGGAGAAGCCGAGGATCCATCCCATGTGCGGCATCTGCTTGAGCATGCCGCCAAGACGGGCGATGTCCAGCGTGTGGAAACGGTCCTTGGTCGACCCGGCGATGAAGAAGAGCATGCCGGTGATGAGGCCGTGAGCAACCATGCCGAACACCGCAGCATTGATGCCGAAATCAGTGAGGGTCGCAATGCCGAGCATGACGAAACCCATGTGCGAGACCGAGGAGAAAGCGATGAGACGCTTCATGTCGGTCTGGGCAAGACAGCAGAGCGCTCCGTAGATGATTCCGACGACCGCCAGCACGCCGATGAACGGCGCCCAGGTCTGGGCCGCTTCCGGGAGGATCGGGATCGCGATACGGATGAAGCCATAGGTGCCGAGCTTCAGGAGGACGGCGGCAAGAATGACCGAGCCGACCGTCGGAGCCTGGGTGTGGGCATCTGGCAACCATGTGTGGAACGGGAACATCGGGACCTTGATACCGAAGCCCATGAACATGCCGCCGAAGATCCAAAGAGCGGCGCCGGCAGAGATGCCGGTAGCCAACTCGGGAAGCAGTCGCATGTCGAACGTGTGCATCATCGTGCCGTTGACATCAATCTGATCGGAGAGGAAATAGAGCGTCATGAAACTGACTATCATCAACGCCGAGCCGAACAGTGTGTAGAGGAAGAACTTCAGCGATGCGTACTGACGCTTCTCTCCGCCCCAGACGCCGATCATGAAGTACATCGGGAGGAGTACGACTTCAAAGAACACGAAGAACAGGATGAGGTCCTGTGCAACGAACGATCCCATCATGCCTGTCTGCAGGATGAGGATGAGGATGAGGAACGCCTTGGGATTACGGGGTTCCGGGAAGTGATTCCACGAGTAGATGATGCACAACGGAACCACGAGGACCGTGAGGGCGATGAGTGGCAGCGAGATGCCATCCATGCCGACGATGTAGCGGCTGTTGATGATCGGGATCCACGACTTGTCCACGACGAACTGCATGGTGCCGGTCGCGTCGTAGTCGAAATTGGCAAATAACAAGATGCCAATAAACGCGACGACGAGACTCGTGCCAAGTGCAACCGTTTTGTGGAACTGTTCACGTGCTTTTGGCACGACGAACATGACGAGGGCGCCCATGAGGGGCAGGAATACGGCGAGGCTCAAGCCCCAGCTGTTCAGAAAGTCTTTCATCGGGTTGGTCCTGAGCTCCTAGATGACGAACACGAAGACGCCGGCAAGAACGACTGCACCGGCGAAGAGGATTGAGGCGTACTGCTGAACCTTGCCTGTCTGGATCCGTCGAAGGAGCTGACCAGCGCCTTCGGAAACGGATCCAGATCCGTTCACTGCACCATCGACGACAAGTTGATCGATGTCTTTGTAGACAAAACCGGCGGAAACCCTGGCGACAGTGCCGACACCGTTTACCACCCCGTCGAGCACGTTCTGGTTAACCCAGTTCGATGCACGAGCCAGCGGGCCCTTCGTCGCTCCTGCGATGCCATCGGTGTAGATGGTGTCGAGGTAGTACTTGTTCGCGAGGAACCCGTAGCCGGCGCGGGCCAAGCCGCTCCTGCTGGTCAGACCGTGAGGCCCGCGGTTCTTCGCGTAGTACTGGTAGACGAGGAAGAAGCCAGTAGCGGCGAGAATCGTCGAGACGATTGCCAGCCACGGCGTGAACTCGGCGTGCTGCAGCGGCGGGAAGGCAAACGTCGGTTCGACATAATGTTCGAACCTCGTTGTAAAGCCACCGGGCAGTTTCAGGCCGAAGAAGTTGGTCGGTAGGTTCGTGAACCCGAGGAACACGGCGCAAGCCGCGAGGATGACGAGCGGGACAGTAATCACCTTGGGTGATTCGTGGGGCTTTGCATGGCCCCGGTAATTGCCCCAGAAGGTCATCCAGTAAGCACGCCCCATGTAGGCAGCCGTCATGAATGCGGTGATGAGACCGAACACCAGCATCAGCGTGTAGGCCTTTTCTTGACCGTTCGCGGCGCCGGCGAGGATCTCGTCCTTGGACCAGAAACCTGCGAGCGGGAAGATGCCAGCGAGCGCCAGCGTGGCGGCGAGGAAGGTTGCGTGCGTGATCGGCATCTTCTTGCGAAGGCCGCCCATCTCCCTCATGTCGAAGGTGTGATGGCAGGCGTGACTCACCGAACCGGCACCAAGGAACAGGCAGGCCTTGAAGAACGCGTGCGTAAAGAGATGGAAGACGCCGGCCGTCCATGCGCCAACGCCGAGGGCCATGACCATGTAACCGAGTTGGGAGATCGTTGAGTAGGCGAGCACCTTCTTCAGGTCGGTCTGCACGAAGGCAAGGAGACCGCCGATGATGGTGGTGAAGCCACCGATGAACGCCACGTAGTGCAACGAACTCGAACCAATACCAAGGCCGGCAAAGAAGACGCCGTAGAGACGGGCGATGAGGTACACGCCAGCGACAACCATCGTCGCGGCGTGGATCAACGCCGAGACCGGAGTCGGGCCGGCCATGGCATCCGGCAACCAGGTATGCAACGGGAACTGGCCTGATTTCGAAGTGACACCACCGAAGAGACACAACCCACCCACAAGAAGCAGGGTCGTGTTTGCTGCACCGGAGAGTGCGTACTCATTGATGTGAAGCACGTTGAAGCTGTTTGCGCCTGCGGCGAAGAACGTGATCGCTACACCGATGATCAGACCCATGTCGCCGACACGGTTGGTGAGGAATGCCTTCAGCGCGGCGTCAGAGTTCTTCTTCTCTTCCCACCAGTGGCCAATGAGACCAAACGAACAGACGCCAACTAACTCCCAGCCCACCAACATCTGCAAGGTGTTGGAGCTCATGACGTAGAAGAGCATCGACGCCGTAAAGAGCGAAAGGAAGGCGTAGTAGTGGGTGTAGCGGATGTCGCCGCGCAGGTACTCGGTTGAGTAGATGTGCACGAGCAGCGAGATGATGCAGACCGTAATGAGCATCATGGCCGTGAGACCATCGACAAGAGTTCCCGCTTCGAACGAGATACCGCCGATTTGGAACCATGTGACTGTCCGAACAACCGGAGGAACTGCTCCGTGCTCTTCCGATCCGTGCTCTTCTGACGCTGCCGCTCCTGCCGCACTCTCCGTTTCGGCCGAAGCGATCTCCAAGGCGATGGGCGTGATCTTCGGTGTTCCGGATGCGGAAGCGGCGGTCTCACCCGAGTCATCGGTCGCGGCGTTGGCTTCGGCCTCGACGGTTTGCGCGTCCTGCGGGGTCAGGCCGTTGGCCTTGACGATTTCCTGCGCGAGCTTTTCGCCGGTCGGCGGATTGTTTACGCGGTTGATCCACTGCCCGGCGACAACCACCGAGAACAACAGACACAACGAGACGGCCGCGATTCCGATACCGGCGGTGGCTCGGGTACCGGCACGCTTGCCGAAGAAAAGAATGATGAGGAACGACAACGCCATGATGGCGGGGACGATCCAGACCTTGTCGAGGAGTTCAGGCATCACGGCGCGAATCAGCCCTTCAGCAGATCGACATCATTGATATCGATGCTTTGGCGGTTGCGGTAGATCAACAACACGATCGCCAAACCAACGCCAACCTCTGCGGCTGCGATGGCGATGACGAACAAGGCGAAGACCTGCCCGGACATGTTGGACACATCGTTGGCGTGCCACATGGCACCGAACGCAACGAGGTTGATATTGCATGCATTGAGAATCAGTTCAATCGACATCAGCACAAGCACCGCGTTCTTGCGGGCGAGTACTCCATAGATGCCGATGCAAAAAAGGACAGCGCCGAGGAAGAGGAATTGGTTGACAAGCATCAGTCGCGCCTAGCCAGAACGATGGCGCCAATGAGCGCAGCCAACAGGAGTACGGAGATCACTTCGAACGGCAGTAGATACGTCGAGAAGATCGAATCGCTGACCTCGGCGGTGCGCTGGACAAGCAGATCGCCGATTTCCTGATCGCCGAAGCCATCCCAGAGCGAGTAACCGAGAAGCCCGAGCATGGCTACACCGATGACGCCGGCACCAACCTTCGGGATCGTTCCGTTGTCGAGATCCTCGTCGGTTCCGGTCTTGGCTCGGGTGAGCATGATCCCGAAGAGGAACAGCACGATGATCGCACCGAGGTACACAAGAACCTGGGTGACAGCCACAAATTCGGCGGCAAGCAAGATGTACTGGGCGGCAACACCGGCAAGGACAACCACGAGCCACAGGGCCGCGTGCATGAGGTTCTTGCACGTGACGACACGGATCGCGCCAAACACGATAAGTGCCGCGATCACATAGAACGCAATGTTCTGGGCAACGAGGAGAGCAAGCATCAGTCCCGGGGCACCTTCTTGACCTTGGCTTCCGATCCGGCTTCATAGGCCTCGAAGTCCGGGACCGTTTCCATCCACTGTGCCAGACGGCTCTTGTCGTGAAGGAGATCCGCGATGCGCACTTCGGAGTACTCGTGTTCCGGGCTCCAGAAAAGTGCATCGAACGGGCACACTTCGACGCAGATCCCGCAGTACATGCAGAGCGAGTAATCGATGTCGAACCGGTCAAGTTCGTTCTTCTGACGGGGCTTGCCGCCTTCGCGTCGCGGCGGAGCCACGTACTTGTGGGCCTCGATGAAGATGCACCAGTCGGGACATTCCCGGGCGCAGAGCATGCACGAGGTGCAGTTCTCTTCCTTGAGCGAGATGACACCACGGGCGCGTGCCGTTGGCATCTCGCGCTCATGCGGGTACTGAATGGTCTGCGGCCCCGACTTGAGCGTCTTGACCATCTCGCCGAATGTGACACCGAGACCCTTGATGAGACCAGGAACCTGAGGCATTAGAGCACCACCTTTAGGACGGCCGTGACCACGATGTTCAACAGCGCGAGCGGAATCAAGAACTTCCAAGCGAAACTCTGAAGCTGATCCTCGCGGAGTCGCGGATAAGTAAAGCGCACCCAGAAGATGAGGAATGCAACAGCCATCACCTTGCCGAAAAGGACTGCGGGGCCGAGAACGTAATACCAGTCACTGTCGACGGGAAGCCACGGGACGGCCCAACCACCGAGGAACAACACCACTGCGATTCCGGCGAAGACGAAGGCCGTTGCGAACTCGGCAAGGAAGAAGATCAGGAAACGGAAGCCCGTGTACTCCACCTGATAACCGCTGACGATTTCGGACTCGGCTACCGGCATGTCGAACGGTGGTTGCGTGAGTTCAGCCTGCACAGCGGCGATGAAAATGAAGAAACCGATGAACTGCGTCAGGATGAACGGGTTCCCGATCGCGGTAATTCCAAAGACTGCGCCGTCATTCTGGGAAAGCACGATGCCGTTGAGGCTCATCGTCCCGGCTTGGATGACAACACCAACGACGGCGAGAACCATCGGAAGCTCGTACGCAATCAACTGCCCGGCGGCGCGCAACGCCCCCATGAGCGAGTACTTGTTGTTGGAGGCCCAGCCGGCCATCAACACGCCGATAACCGAGAGCGATGAAACGGCCAAGACGTAGAACACGCCCACATCGAGATCCTCGACAACGAGGTGCAGCGAGGAAGGAAGCGCCACGTAGAGCAGGAGCGTTGATGCGAGCACGACGAGCGGCGCGGCCTTGAACACCCAGAGATCGGCGCCGTTCGGAGAGATGTCCTCTTTCTGGAGAAACTTCACACCATCGGCGAGGAGCTGGAGGGTGCCTCGCGGGCCGGCTTCCTGCGGGCCGAGACGGCTCTGCATCCAACTCATGATCTTGAACAGGAAGACCACGCCAAGAATGAGCGCGGTTGTTGGAACCACGGCACCGATGACGAGCACCTTGATGACTGTCGACAGCCAATAAGGCGGCGCGAACGCCGCAAGAAGAGGGGTCATCGGTCGATGTCACCCAGGATGAAGTAGAGGCTTCCGAGAATCGAGATGAGATCGGGCACATAGGCGCCACGCGCCACCCACGGAAGAACCGAGATGTTGTTAAACGATGCCGAGCGGATCTTGACCCGGAACGGAACGAGGTCGCCCTTGGACACGATGTAATAACCCATCTCGCCAAGAGGATTCTCGGTGGCGACGTAGGCCTCACCTTCGGGAACCTTGATGATGCGCGGCACTTTGGCCATTACGGGACCGGCGGGGATCGTCGTCAGCAATTGCTTCACGATCTTCGCGGCCTCGCGGGTCTCCTGGAGACGGACCCACGTGCGGGCGAACGCGTCGCCATCGGGATGAGTCCAGACTTTCCAGTCGGCCTGGTCGTAGACAAGGCCAGGAGGACAACTGTCGCGACGCAGATCCCAGTCGACACCCGAAGCGCGCAGGTTGGCGCCGGAGAGGCCGTAGGACAACGCCACATCAGCAGGGATGACTCCGATACCGCGGGTACGAGACTGGAAGATCTCGTTGCCGACAAGGAGGTTTTCCATCTCGTCACAGAAGGCAAGGAGTTTGTCCATGGCCACCTGCGAATCGGAGATCCAGCCCTTCGGCAGATCGTCCTTGAGGCCGCCGATGCGGTCGAAGTTCGGATGGAAACGCCCGCCCGTCGCCGCTTCAATCTGATTGAGAACGAATTCACGGTCGCGGAATGCGTAGAAACCAGCGGTCATGCCGCCAAGCTGAAGCCCGAAGTCTCCGAGGAACAACGAGATGTTGGCCACGCGGGACATCTCGAAAAGGATCGTGCGGATCCACTGAGCGCGCGGCGGCGCTTCCACTCCCATGAGTTTTTCGGCCGCAAGGATGAACGGGACCTCGTTGGCGAAACTGCCAAGCCAGTCGATCCGGTTGATCAGCGCATTGATCTGCGGATACGTGCGAACTTCAACGATCTTTTCGTAGCCACGGTGCATGTAGCCACAGATTGGTTCGGCCGAGATGACCTGTTCGCCGTCAAGCTTCGCAACGATGCGCAGCGTGCCGTGGGTCGCGGGATGCTGCGGACCCATGTTGAGGGTCATGCCCTCGGATTCGAAATCGATGTTGACTCGGTTGTCTGTCGCCTCGGCAACAAGCGAAGAAATGTCGTCACGATCACTTACTGCGGTCATTCGCTCTCACCCTCTTCGTCATCAATTGCTCCACCGGGCATCGGTTCGACATCCACGATGCCGGGCCACGGGCGCACGCGCCGAGCCAGCAGAGGAAAGTCCTTGCGCATGGGGTGACCCTGAAAGTCGGTGGGTAGATACATGTTGATCATGTTGGGATGACCGGCGAACGAGATGCCGAACATCTCCATGACCTCGCGCTCATGCCAGTTCGACCCTGCGAAGACAGATGTCCACGTGGGAGCGGTGAGATCATCATCAGGCACGTCGGTTTTGAAATGGATTCCCATGCCATCGGCGAGGGAATAGAGACGGGCGATGATCTGGAAACGAGTTTCGCCGCCGGCATAGCCGTGGG
The DNA here is from genome assembly GCA_945878725.1 of Bifidobacterium breve. GTDB lineage: Bacteria > Actinomycetota > Acidimicrobiia > Acidimicrobiales > Acidimicrobilacustridaceae > Acidimicrobilacustris > Acidimicrobilacustris thunensis. Next base: position 13,594 of record CAMCTY010000007.1, read on the forward strand.
TCATCGGGCCGACCTCTTTGGCCGGAGTACCGGAAACGATGAGATCTTCCTGAGCGTCCATGTCGCGGCCGAACGGTGACGGCAACCAGTCGATGGCCGAGACGTAATCGAAGAAGACATAGCCCATGGCTTTGGCAGTCTCGGCGGTCTCGCGCCAGACCGACCGGTCGACACGGATCCAGAGATCGTCACCGGCGCGGATGTGCGAACCGAGTACGCCCTCGCCGAGGCGAGCGGTGAATTCGGCGAGCAGAGCTTCGCGTCGTTCGTCGACGATCGGCGTTTCGGCCGCGGTCGCGGCTTCAGTTTCGGTGGTGTCAGCCGATGACAATCGGATCACCCTTCCAACGCTCAGCCATGTCTTCGTGGGCGATTCGCTCCTGAAGGAGGATGATGCCCTCAAGCAAGGCTTCCGGACGGGGCGGGCAGCCAGGTACGTAGACGTCGACCGGAATCAACTGATCCACGCCCTTCGTGACCGAGTAGCTGTCCCAGTACGGGCCGCCGCAGTTCGCACACGAGCCCATCGAGATCACGTACTTGGGATCAGGCATCTGCTCGTAGAGACGCACGACCGCCGGAGCGAGTTTGTCGGTCACGGTGCCGGCGATGACGACAAGGTCGGCCTGGCGGGGGCTGGCCGGGAACGGAATGACGCCCAAGCGCATGACGTCGTAACGCGGAGACGCGAACGCCGCTCCCATTTCGATAGCGCAGCACGCAAGGCCCCATTGGTAGGCCCAGATCGAGTACTTGCGGGAGATGTTGAGCAGCTTGGCCAGCGGCTTCGGAAGTTTTCCACTCTCGACTAAGCCCATTGGAGCACCTTCTTTCGCCAGGCGTAGAGGAGGCCAAGTGCCAGAATCCCCACGAAAATGAGCATCTCCACAAGACCAAAAACCCCGTAGGACTCGAGTTGCGTGGCCCACGGGAAGATGAAGACCGCTTCGACATCGAACATCACGAAGAGAAGCGCATAGACGTAATAACGGATCTGGCTCTGCGACCAGCCGCTACCAACAGCATCGACACCGGACTCGTACACGAGGTACTTCTGTTCCTGCGGACGCACCGGACGGAAGATCTTGCCGATGCCGAGGAGACCCGCGCCCAGGCCAACGCCGACTCCGGCGAAGATGGCAACGGTCAGGTACTGCCGTACGAAATCGGAGTACTCAGACATCGGTTGATGAGCCTAGTTTCGGGCCGTACACGGCATGAAATCCTTGGGGATGCGGGAGGGGCTGTCGGGAACTATCGGTTGGAGACATTGGCGATCGGACGCTCGAACTGCACGAGTGCGGGTTGGGCATCACGTGCGGGTTTCACCAGCAGATCAGGCACGATGCCGTAGCCGATGGTCACCACGACACAGATCGTAAGAGCAATCCCCGCGGAAAGCGGGATCCGGATTCGGGTCGACTGTGCGGGTTCCGGACCATCGTTGCCGTCATCGCCGCCCGACATGAACATGGCCACAATGACCCGCAGATACAGGAACGCCGAGATGACTGCCGAAACCATCGCCACGATGGCCAGCGGCGTGCTGTGGGCGTTGACTGCTGCGGTGATCGCGTAGAACTTGGCGAAGAACCCGGCCGTGAACGGAATGCCGGCCTGCGCCAGAAGGAGGATCGTGAACGCGATCGCCAGTTGTGGATTCGAGCGCGAGAGACCCTTGTAATCCGACAACTGATGGTTGCCATCGCCGCGACCACCAACGAGAGTGGCGATTCCGAACGATCCGGCCACCATAAAGGTGTACACAGCCAGATAGAAAACGATCGCCGAGTTTCCTTGTTCGGATCCGGCCTGAACTGCCATGAGGATGAATCCGGCGTGGCTGATCGACGAGTAAGCCAGCATCCTTTTGATGTTGCTCTGAACAATGGCAAGAGCCGCGCCCACAACCATCGAAAGAATGGCCAAGGCGTAGATCATCGGCTTCCAGGTGGCGCCATAGTTCGAGAAGGTGAGAACGAAGATCCGCACGAGGCCGGCAAACGCAGCCGCCTTGACGCCAGCGGCCATCCAAGCAACCGCCGGAGTGGGGGCACCGTCGTAAACGTCCGGGCTCCACGCGTGGAACGGAACGGCCGAAACTTTGAAGGCGAGACCTACAAGAAGAAGACCGAGGCCAATGAGGAGCAATCCGTTCTGGACCGGAACTACCTGCGACATGAACATCTTGATCTCGACCAGATTCGTAGATCCGGTTGAGCCGTAAATCATGGCGATGCCGTATAAGAAGAAGGCGGACGAGAATGCTCCGAGGATGAAGTACTTCATCCCGGACTCTTGCGACTGCGAGCGACGCAGGTGCATGCCCGCCATCACATAGACCGCGATGGAAAGGGTTTCGAGTCCGATGAACAGAACGATCAGATCGTTCGACATGGCCATGATCACGCCGCCGGCGGCGGAGATGAGCATCAGTACATAGAACTCTGGGCCTTCCATGTCTTCACGACGCAGATAAGCATTGGCCAGCAACGCAGCGAGGATCACTCCTGCGCACAACGTGATGATCACGAAAATTCCGAAACCGTCGATGCCCACGGCACCGCCGACTGTCGAGAATGCGCCCGGCTGCGCGGGTGAGAGTTCCCACCCGAGCAACGAACTCCAGTTTTGAACGCGGGCCCAGAGGGGAACCGCGCTGATCGCAGCAGCAGCCGCGATCACGACCGTCACCGTCGAGAACAGACCCCGCGGCGCCTTGCCGCGGAGGAACGAGGAGAACGTGAGTACGAGCAACCCGCCGACAAGCAATATCAGCATCGGGGCCAGCGCCCACCAGTCGACCGACGGTCCGGCGAGACTGACTGTTCCTTCACGTGCCGATCCCGACGTCGAGGCTGCTGCGCCAAGAGCGTCTGTGAGCGGTTGGGTCTGGGCGAGAATTGATCCGAGCGCGATCACTTCTTGACCTCCGTACCTGCGTGGTCGCCATGCTCGGCGGATTCACGAGATTTTTCGATCAGCAGGAGGTCAAGACCGCTACCAGCCTGCGTGTCTGGCTCGTTGTATCGATCCACTTTTTCTTCCATACGACTCAGCACCCGGTTCACCGAAGGCTCGATCCTGTCGAGAACGGGCTTCGGGTAGACACCGAGAAACACGATGAGTGCGATGAGCGGAATCATCACGAGGCGCTCGGAAATGTTGAGATCCGGGAACGACGCGTTGGCCTCGTCGGGCTCGCCGTGGAACACCCGCTGATACGCCCAAAGCAAATAAAGCGCAGCGATGATCACGCCGGCGGTCGCCACTACAGCCCACCAGCGATGGGCCATGAAGGTTCCGAGAAGGATCATGAATTCGCCGACGAAACCGTTGAGACCAGGGAGGCCGATCGAGGACAACATCACCAAGGTGAAGAGGCCCGCAAAAACAGGAGCCGACTTGGCGATGCCCTTGAGGCTTGAGATCTCGTACGTGTGCCTGCGGGTGTAGAGGAAACCCAGAAGGATGAACAACGCTCCGGTTGAGATGCCGTGGTTCACCATCTGCAGGATCGAACCCTCGACACCAAGCTTGTTCAGGGCGAACAGACCCATGATCGCAAAGCCCATGTGAGCCACCGATGAATAGGCGACCAGTCGCTTCAGGTTCTTCTGCATCGCGGCGACGATCCCGCCGTAGATGATGCCTATCGCACCCAACGTCAGCATCACGGGGGCGAACCACACCGTTGCTTCAGGAAAGAGTTCGATCCCGTAACGAAGGAAGCCGTAAGTGCCGAGCTTGAGAAGAATGCCGGCGAGGTCGATGGAGCCCGCCGTGGGGGCTTCGGTATGCGCGTCGGGGAGCCACGTATGGAACGGGAACGAGGGAACCTTCACGGCGAAGGCGATCGCCATGCCGAGGAACAACCAACGCGCCGTGTTCTGAGCGAGGCCATCGCTGGCGATGATCTTTACGAAGTCGAAACTGATTGTTCCACCGTCACCCGCCTTGGCAAGGACAGCAAGGCACACGATCGACACGAGCATGAAGGCCGAGCCGAGCATTGTGTAGAGGAAGAACTTCGTCGCGGCATAGACGCGGCGCCCGTGGCCCCACTTGCCGATCAGCATGTAGAGGGGGACCAACGTGATCTCGAACATCAGGAAGAAGAGGAACAGATCGAGGGCCAAGAATGCGCCCATGCAGCCGCCCATAAGGACTGTCAGCCAGGCGTAGTAACCCTTCGGATCGTTCTCCGGCTTTGCTGCGAAAAGCGCTATCGGAAAAAGGATGCCCGTCAGCACCACGAGGAACAACGAGATCCCGTCCACGCCGAGGAAGAACTTGATGTCGAGCGACGACACCCACGTCTGCTGAACCACGAACTGGAAACCCGGATCGCCGGTCTTGAATTGGACGAGGAGTGCGATGCTCAGAAAACCGGTTGTGAGAGCGGTGATGATCGCGATCTGACGGGCAACCTCGGGCCGCGACCGCGGGATGAGTCCGATGATGAGTGCGCCGATCATCGGCACAAAAACGAGTGCCGGAAGGATCGGGAAACTGCTCGAACCCGCTTCGGATGCGAAGAGGCTGGTGGAAAGAGAAGCGATCATCAGAAGTTCACCTGCGTGAGTACGAACGCCATGATGACCACGGCGCCGACGCCGATCATGAGGGCATACCAGCGGACATAACCGTTCTGCACGTTGCGTAGACGTACGGCACCACCGCGTGTGGCCCTACCCACGCCATTGACGGCGCCATCAATCACGACGCTGTCGAACAGGGCGATCATTTCGAACGCCTTCCGGCCAATCCCGCCCATGAACGCCGTGATCCCCTGGTCGATGTACCAGCCATTGGCGAAGAACGGAAGCTCGATGCGACGGGCATCGATCCGCTTCTTCAGGTACACGTAATACGCCAAGCCGATTCCGGTGAGAGCGACGATCGTAGATGTGATGAGTTCGAATGCGAGCTGCCCGCCACCGAGATGGAGAACTGCTTGGTTCGCACCGACCACCGGCTCGAGCCAATGATCGAGGAACTCGAGTTTCTCGGTGAAGGGAAGGTTCATCACGCCGGCGATCGCGGAGAAGAACGCCAGGACCACAAGCGGAATCAGCATCGTCCGGGGCGATTCATGCGGGTGGATCGCGTGAGCGGCATCCGACTCATCGTGGTCGACCGTTGCCGACTGGTCATGAGCGTCGAGATTGGCGAGTTCCGCATCAGCAGATTCACCCCAACGGGCATCGCCGTAGAACACGCGGAAGACAAGACGACTCATGTAGAAGGCCGTCATCAGCGCTGTAATCAAACCAAAGACGTAGAGCACCGGACTCTTGTGCAACGCGTAGGCGAGGATGTCGTCTTTCGACCAGAAGCCCGAGAACGGTGGAACTCCGGAGATCGCAAGCCAACCGACAAGGAAGGTGATCGCAGTCACGGGCATCAACTTGCGGAGGGCACCCATGCGGCGCATGTCCTGCTCTTCATGCATGCCGTGAATTACGGAGCCGGCACCAAGGAACATAAGTGCTTTGAAGAATGCGTGGGTGATCATGTGGAAAATCGCGGCTGAATAACCGCCGACGCCGACGGCAAGGAACATAAAGCCGAGTTGGCTCACGGTTGAATAGGCAAGAACCTTCTTGATGTCCTGCTGGGCGATCGCGATCGTGGCGGCAATGAACGCCGTGGCACAACCGATGATTGCGATCGTCCAGGGGAGCCATGACGCCGAGGCGGCAAGAATCGGATTGATCCGAACCATTAGATAGACGCCGGCGGTGACCATGGTGGCGGCGTGGATGAGCGCTGATACCGGCGTCGGTCCGGCCATTGCGTCTGGAAGCCAGATGAACAGGGGAATCTGCGCTGACTTGCCCATTGCCCCAATGAAGAGCATGAACGCGATGAACGTTGCCGTAGTGGCAGCAATACCCGGCGCCAACGGCAAGAACTCCGTGTACTTGACCGTGCCGAGAGCGAAGAACACGACGAACGTGCCGACCATGAAGCCCCAGTCGCCAACGCGGTTGGTGATGAAGGCCTTCTTGCCTGCGCTTGCGTTCTCATCCTTTTCGAACCAGAAGGAGATGAGGAAGTACGAGCACGCACCCACGCCCTCCCAACCGAGGAAGGTGAGGACGAGGTTGTCGCCCAGTACCAGCATCAGCATCGAGAAAACGAAGAGGTTCAGATAAGTGAAGAACCGCGGGAACCGACTGTCTCCATGCATGTACCCGATTGAGTACAGGTGGATGAGCGCTGCGATGCCGGTGACGAAAAGAACCATCGCCATCGAAAGCGGATCAAGAAGGAAGCCAATATCGACCTGGAAACTGCCAGCGGGAATCCACGTGAACAAACTGAGTTCGTAGGTGTGTTCCGGTTGGTTCCAGAGCCCGGCGAATACGACGAGAGCGACGACGAACGAAAGTCCGACCATCGCGGTGCCGAGCCAACCAGCGACGGGTTCACCGATGCGCTTACCGAGAAAGAGCAGAACGAGGAATCCGGCAAGAGGAAGCGAGGGAATGAGCCAGAGAAGTTCGACCATGTTCCTTACCCCCTCAACAATCGGAGGTCATCAGCGTTGGCGCCAGGACGACGACGGGACATCGCCACCACGAGTGCAAGACCAACGACGACTTCGGCCGCAGCAACGACCATCACGAAGAAGACGATCACCTGTCCCGAGATGTCGTTGAGCATTTGGCCAAAGGTGACGAAGGTGAGATTGACGGCATTGAGCATCAGTTCGACGCACATGATCATGACCAGTGGATTGCGGCGGATCAGGAGTCCGACCCCGCCGATTACAAAGAGAATCGCGGCAAGGCACAGATAGGCAAGGGGAAGATTGGTGGTCATGAGTGGCCTCCCTCCCCCAGCGTGTCGTCACTTGAATTCGCGAATGAACCCCGCAGCGATGCACGGAGGGGCTCAGTGAGTGGTTCATCACCCTGATCGGTCATTGACTCGGGCTCCGGGATTGGCTGAAGGTCGGTCGGACGACGGGCAAGCACGACGGCGCCGACGACGGCGATGGTGAGTAGACCGGCGGTGATCTCGAGGGCGAACACGTAGTTCGTGAAGAGCTCGCGACCGATCTGAACAACGTTGGCCACATTCGGAGAAATCGCCTGGGTTACAGACTTCGCTCCGGTCACTGCGCTTTCCTTGCCGAGAATGATGACGGCAAGAACAGCACCAAGAAACACGAGGCCGACGAGCATCGCGACAACTCGCTGGCCGACGATCGGTTCCTCGTCGAGATCTTCTTCTTGGTCGATACCGAGGAGCATCATCACGAAAAGGATGAGTACGACGATTGCGCCGGTGTAAACGATCACCTGCACGACGGCGAGAAGTTGCGCACCGAGATTCAAAAACAGAACCGCGATTGCGAAGAGTGTCGCCACGAGGCTCAGCGCCGAGTGAACCGGATTTCGTGAAACCACGACTCCGAGACCACCGGCAAGCACGACGAGCGCGCACACGACGAAGACCGCAGTCTCCATATCAGTGCCCCCCGTCGTGACTGTCGTCATCGTGGCCGTGATCGTCATGGCCGTGATCGTCATGGCCGTGATCATCGTGCTTGGCCGTGATCGCGTCCTTGACGTCCTGCGCCGCTTCGGGGGCACGAATGCCGTAACCAAGTTCGCCGGACCAGCCGACGATTCCTTCGAAATTCGCCGCACCGGATGGGGACGTGGCGCGCATCCATGCCGATGTCTGAGTGTCCTCGCCCGGTCGCCAATCTTCCCACGGAAGTTTCTGCGGCAACCCCTCGTCGTCGACGACGAGTTCGGCCTTCGTGTAGATAGCGTCGGCGCGGTTCGTGAAGGAGAACTCGAACATCTTCGACTCGGTGATTGCCTCCGTCGGGCAGGCCTCGACGCAGAGATCACAGTGGATGCAACGTAGGTAGTTGATCTCGTAGATGTAGCCGTAGCGCTCGCCGGGGGAAACCGGAGCGTCAGGCTCGTTATCGGCGCCGCGGACATAGATGCACTTGGCGGGACAGACGCCGGCGCACAGTTCGCAACCGATGCACTTCTCCATGCCGTCTTCGTAGCGGTTAAGGACGTGACGGCCATGCACACGTGCCGGCTTCGGTGCCTTTTCCTTCGGGTATTGGGTTGTCACCCGTTGCTTGCGACCGATCTGTCGCAAGCTGACGAGGAATCCTCCGAGATAGCCCATCAGTCAACGATCCCTTCAAGACGGCGCGCTTTCGATGTGGCGATGGCGAACTTCAACAAGCCGTAGCCGATGAGGAAGACCGCAGCACCAATGACAATCGTGATGATGCCGTTCCAATTTTGCTCACGGGCAACGTGGAAGGTTGCGAGGACGAGGATCCAACCGAGTGAAAGCGGGATGAGAACCTTCCAGCCCAGATCCATGAGTTGGTCGTAACGAACTCGAGGAACCGTGCCACGGACCCACACGAAAATGAAGAGAAGCCCGATCGTCTTCACGAGGAACCAGATCATTCCCCACAGCCAACCGGGGCCGAAAAGCGCAGGTCCGGCCGGACCACCAAGGAACAACGTCGCGATGATCGCCGCCATCGTGACGGAGTTCATGAATTCGGCAACGAAGAACAGTGCGAACCGGATCGAGCTGTATTCGGTGTGATAGCTGCCGACGAGTTCCTGCTCAGCCTCTACAACGTCGAAGGGAGGACGGTTGAGTTCGGCTTGGCTGGCGATCATGAAGACAACGAAGGGAACGATCCCGGCGGCGAGGAGGTTCCAGTTGGGAACGAAATTTCCCCATCCGCTTCCGGCCTGAGACACAACCATCTCGTGGGTGCTGAGTGTTCCGGTGGTGAGAACGACGGCACAGATCGAGAGGCCCAAGGCCGCTTCGTACGAGACCATCTGGGCCGATGCGCGCACCGAGCCGAGCAACGGATACTTCGAACCCGATGACCAACCGGCGAGCATTACGCCGTAGACCGCGATCGACGACATGGCGAGGGCGAAGAGGATGCCGATAGCGGGATCGGCAAGCTGCAGATAGGTGGTGTGCCCGAATAGCTCGACGGACCCGTCGTGGCCGTTGGAGAAGTCGCCACCGAACGGAATGATCGTGAACAAAAGGAAGGCCGGAACCACCGTGAGGAACGGGGCGAGGATGAATACCCTCAGTTCCGCCCGCGCCGGTTTGAGATCTTCCTTGAAGAAGAACTTGATGCCGTCAGCGAGGGTTTGCAGGACTCCGAAAGGACCAGCGGTGTTCGGGCCGACGCGGTTCTGCAGATCGCTCACGAACTTTCGCTCGAACCAGATCATCAGCATCGTGGCCACAAGGAGAAACGCAAAAATCCCGACGACCTTGAGCAGGACGATCAGGACGACAGCGAGATCGATTTGTCCCGCAAGAAGCGGGTCTCCTCCGGTCATCATGCGGTCTCAATTCGGATTTCGGTAACAGGGTCACCGACGTCGATGAGTTCGCCGACGCGGACATCGGCCTGGCTAACGACCAACGCGGCCGCACCACGGGGAACTCCGGGATCGGACGTAACCGAGAGCGTGAGCGACGAGCGTGACGATCGAACGGTGACCCGTCCTGATTCGGCAACGCCCAGGCGGTCAAGATCCCAAGGATTCACGAGCAACGAGGTTCCGGGAGCGAGCGGCGCGAGCGATGTAGCCGACTGGACGATGGTTCCCTGGTCGTAAAGCTTGCGTGTTGCGATCAGTCGGAACGCGTATGAGTCAAGCGGCGGAACCGGGAGCGGGGCGTCGGCAACGAACGACACGAGTCGTGGCGTAGACCCAGCGACGAACCCGTCGTCATCGGTCATCGCAAGAACGTCGATGAACTCGTCGACCGGCTCACCCGTTTCGGTTTCGATCTCGGCGGCGACGTCCTTGATGATCTCTTCGATGATCTCATCGACAAGCTCGTCGACGGGAAGATCAAGCGGCAACACGATGCCATCGGGTGAGGCGGCGAGCGCCTCGATCGACAGGCCGAGATAGGCGGGAGTGATCGAACCTATTTCGTCAAGAATGTCTTGCGGACTCGAGAATCCGAATTCCACACCAAGTCGTGACGCGATCTCCGTAGCGAGCATCCAGTCGGCGCGGGCCGTGCCTGGTGGCGTGACTCGCTGGGACACGGTGTTGACGCGTCCCTCAACGTTCGTTGTGGTTCCGGCCTTTTCGGCAAAACCGGCAGCGGCGAGAACGACATCGGCCCGACGACTCGACGCATTGAGGATCGTGTCGATTGAGACAACCGTGCGGGCGCCGGTAAGGGCCCGTGCTGCGAGATCCTGATCGGGAAAATCGCTGAGCGGATCAGCACCGAGGAGGACAAGCACATCGATTCGACCATCGGCGGCCGCCCGCAGGATGCCCTCGGTGTCGAGGCCCCGAGATGCGGGAACTTTTGCCCAGCGCGATTCGTACCATTCGCGCGCATCCTCAAGAGCGACGCGCCCGGGAAGAACTCCCGGAGCCATTCCCATGTCGAGGGCGCCTCGGACATTTGCTCGGCGCAGAACGGGAAGGAAACGGGTATCAGGTCGGGCTTCGATGACTGCAGCAGCCGCGTCAACAACCGCGTCGGCGGATTCGGCCACCGACGCGCGACCAAGAACAACCTTGAGCGGACCATTCGCAGCAGAAAGCAACGCACGGATCGCGTTGATCTCCTCGGCAGCGATGCCGGCGATGTCGCGGTCGGTGTTCGACCGGGCGACGAGCGCTCGGACGAGTTCACCAACCTCACCCGGTCGGGGCTGAACCGAAGCCTTGGCCAAGGATGTGATGCCTGTCGTCCGAGGAGAGATCTCGATCAGGGTGACCCGATCGCTCACCGCGGCGTGCCGGAGACGGAGGAACAGAACCGGAAGTTCTTCCTTCACATCGGGGGCAAGAAGCAGAACGGTTCCACCCGGGGCGCAGACTTCGTCGATCGTCGCAGCCGGGAGTCCGAGCACAACCTCGGCCGGAAGACCGTCACCGAGTTGCGCATCAACATTGTCGGTTCCGAGGACACCCTTGGCGAGTTTCGCCCAGGCGTAGTTGTCCTCGTTGGTGAGTCGAGCTCCACCGATAATTCCGATCGCCTGAGGCGAGGACGCCTTGGCGAGCGCATCCGAAACGCGTCGGATGGCGTCGGACCAGCGGGCGGGAATAAGCGAATCACCTTCGCGGAGAAGGGGCTCGGAGAGTCGGCCATCAGCGTTGACGGCTTCGCTCGAGAAACGACCCTTGTCGCACAACCAGCCCCAGTTAACGGGGTCGATGTCGACTCCGGCGAAACGCTGGACCTCGTCGCGCGACGAGTCGATTGAAATGCGGCAGCCCACCGAGCACATCTGGCAGGTCGACTCGGTGGTGTCGAGATCCCACGGACGGGCCTTAAAGCGATAACTGGAAGCGGTAAGCGCTCCGACCGGGCAGATCTGAACAGTGTTGCCACTGAAGTACGACGAGAACGGTTCGTCCGGGAACGTGTTGATCTCGGTGTCGTTGCCTCGGTTGATGAAGTGGATCAGCGGATCGCCGGCAACTTCCTTGGCAAAACGCGTGCAGCGATCACACAGAATGCAACGCTCGCGATCAAGCAGCACGAGATCGCTGATCGGGATCGGCTTTTCCTTGTGACGCTTTTCCTCGACGAAACGACTTTCGCCGGGACCGAAGGCCATCGTCTGGTCCTGAAGAGGACATTCGCCGCCCTTGTCGCAGACAGGGCAATCGAGGGGATGGTTCACAAGAAGGAATTCAAGGACGCCGTCCTGCGCCTTCTTCGTGATCTCTGATTCGGTATCGACCTTCATTCCGGGCGTGCATTCGATCATGCAACTTGGCTGGAGTGCGGGTCCGCGGCCGGTATCAACTTCCACGAGGCACATACGGCACATGCCGACGGGCTTCATCCGCTCGTGATAGCAGAACCGAGGTATGTACGTTCCGGCGCGTTCGGCCGCGTCGATGAGTAGTTCACCCTTACGGGCAATGACCTCATGGCCGTTGATCTCGACGGAAACGCCGTCGATTGGAGGAGCCTCAGATTCAGGCATGGGATGCGGCCTTTGGGAAGTCAACGGGAACCGATGAGCGGTTTTGCTCAGCAAACGCTATCCGCGCTTCGAATTCGGGACGGAAACGCTTCATTGCCGACGCGATCGGCGAGACCGCCGATGGGCCGAGCGGGCAGATCGTTGTTTGCTTCGGCGGCCAGCTGATTCCTGGCGAGATGTTGTCCGAAACGTCCATGAGTAGATCGAGATCGGTCGGACGCCCGTATCCGTCGTAGATCCTCTGAAGAATCTGCTCGAGCCACGTCGTTCCTTCGCGGCACGGGGTGCACTTGCCACACGACTCGCGGGCGAAGAAGCGGACAATGCGGAGACAGGACTTAACAGCGTCGGTCGTTTCGTCCATAACGACGATCGCACCCGAGCCGAGCATCGAACCGGCGCGATCGACCGTCACTTTCTCAAGAGGAAGATTGAGGTGCTCCTCAAAGAACCATGGCGCTGACGCGCCGCCGGGAATGAACGCTTTGAGTTCGCGATCGCCGAGGATGCCGCCCGCGTATTCGGGCTTGAAGATGAGATCACGGAATGTGCTGACGCCGTACTCGACCTCAAATACACCGGGGTTCTTGACATGACCGGACACCGCGAACATCCGTGTACCGCGCGAAGTCTCGGCACCGAGCGCAGCAAAAGCTTCGCCGCCGTTGTTGATGATCCACGGAAGATTCGAAAGCGTTTCGACGTTATTGACGATCGTGGGCTGCATGTACAGGCCCTTGGCTGCAGGGAAGAACGGCGGCTTGAGCCGAGGCATGCCACGGTTGCCTTCGAGGCTCTCGATCAGCGCCGTTTCTTCGCCGACGATGTACGCACCTGCACCCCACGAAAGGATGACGTCAACGGAGAAGTTGGTGCCGAGGATGTTCTTGCCGACGTATCCGGCTGCGTAGGCGTCGTTGAGGGCCTGTGCAATGCGCTCCTGGGCGAGGGGCATCTCGCCGCGCACATAGAGGAACGCTTGGCCGCATCCGATTCCGTAACACGCGAGAAGGACGCCCTCGATGAGCTGATGGGGATCGAGTTCCATCAGCATGCGGTCTTTGTAGGTGCCCGGTTCACTCTCGTCGCCGTTGACAACGAGATAACGGGGCCACACGTTTTCGGGAGCGAGTCCCCACTTGACGCCGGCCGGGAAACCGGCCCCACCACGGCCAAGAAGACTTGCGGTCTTGACCTCATCGGCGACCGCCTGCGGCGATGACGCCAGGGCTTTGCGCAATGCCTGATAGCCACCGGTCGCTTCGTAACCAGACAGGGTGAAGCTGTCATCCCGGTCGAAGCGCGATGTGATGATGCGAGGGACATCGATTGTCATCAGGCGTTCCCGTCTTCAGAAACAGAGAGCCATACGGGGACTTCCGTATTCTCCGGTACGACTGAACCGGCCTGTCGATCAGCCGGAATGTGCTGACGCACCTGTGCGAGGGTGCCGTGGGCGGGAATGTCGCTCCGGGCTCCCGAACGAAGTTCGGAGATCAGCTCGTCGAACTCGTTATTCGTGATTTTGTGGAAGTAGCGATAGTTCACCTGAAGGCAAGGCGCCTCGGTGCACGCCGCAATGCATTCAACGTCTTCGATAGTGAAGAGTCCGTCGGCGGTCGTCTGGCCGGGGCGGATCCCGAGGGTGTTCTCCGCATGCTCGAGAAGTTCTTCGCCGCCCCGAAGTTGGCACGAGATATTGGTGCAAATGTTCACCATGTATCGGCCAACGGGTTCCATCTTGAACATTTCGTAGAACGAGGCGGTCCCGAGTACTTCGGCCGGAGTCACGTCGACAAGGTCGGCGATGTGAACCATCGCGTCATCGGTGAGATGCCCGTCCTGCTCCTGCGCGAGATGCAGCAAGGGGATGAGGGCCGACTTCGGGCGCGGGAAATGACCAATGATCTCGGTCGCGAGTTCGACATTTTCGGCGGTCAGGCGAGCCATCAGCGATCAACCTCCCCAAGGATCGGATCGACGGAAGAGATGATCGCAACACCATCAGCCAAGAGGCCGCCCTGCATCAGGTGCGGGAGCGTCTGCAAGTTCACGAAGCTCGGTGCACGCACGTGCATGCGATAAGGCTTCGACGAACCGTCGCTAACGATGTAGCAACCGAGTTCACCTCGTGGTGATTCGATCGAGACATACGCCTCGCCCTCGGGAACTTTGAATCCCTCGGTGAAAATCTTGAAATGATGGATAAGTGCTTCCATCGATTCGTCGATACGCGCACGCGGCGGCGGCGTGACTTTTTTGTCCTGAATGCGATAGTCGCCCTTGGGCATTTTCTCGAGACACTGACGAACGATTTTCATCGATTCGTGAATCTCAGCAAGGCGGATCGCATAGCGGTCGTAGCAATCCCCATACGCGCCAACGATGACCTCGAACTCGACCTCGTCGAATGCCAGATAAGGCATGTCGCGGCGAAGGTCCCAGTCGTAGCCGGTCGACCGGAGCAGCGGACCGGTAACGCCGAGGGCAAGACATTCCTCGGCAGTGATGACGCCGATGCCCTGAAGGCGATTACGCCAGATCGGCTGCTGGTTGAGCAACGTGTCGTACTGAGCCAGTCGCTCGGGAAGCATGTCAAGGAGACGCAGAACACTGTCGCGCCATCCGTCAGGGAGATCGGCAGCGACGCCACCTGGACGGATGTAGTTGTGGTTCATGCGCAGCCCGGTGACTTCCTGCAGGAACCGCAGGGCCTCTTCGCGCTCGCGCCAGCCGTAGAGCATCATCGAGACGGCACCAAGATCCATGCCGTTAGTCGCCATGAACAACAGATGAGACGAGATGCGATTCATCTCGGTCATCAGCATGCGGATCCATACGGCGCGATCCGGGACTTCGATCTCAAGCAGTTTCTCGACAGTGAGCGAGAACGCCAGCTCGGTGAACAACGGCGCGGCGTAATCCATCCGCGTGACGTTTGTGGGCCCCTGGAGATAGGTGAGTTCTTCGCCCGTGCGTTCCATGCCGGTGTGGAGATAACCGATGATCGGCTTGCAACGAACGACCGTCTCACCCCGGAGTTCGAGCATGAGCCGCAACACGCCATGGGTGCTCGGATGCTGCGGACCCATGTTGATGATCATCGTCTCGTCGTCGGGAGCCTGTTCGAGCTCCGCCTTGAGACCTTCGGACTCGGTTACGCGCAGAACAGCACCGAGATCGCGCAGGCCTTGAGCCGCAGCGACAACGTCGCTACTGGTGATTTGCCTTGCACCTTCAGGGATGGGCGATACGAGGCTGTCAACAGCGTCGGTCGAGATGGGGGCTTCGTGTGTCGTAGTCATAGGACCCTCAGCGATTTTCCGGGGCACCCTTGAACTGCACCGGGATACGACCGATGTCGTAGTCCTTGCGCAGGGGATGGCCTATCCAGTCCTCAGGCATGAGGATGCGGGTGAGATCGGGGTGTCCGTCGAAGGAAATCCCGAACATGTCAAAGGTTTCGCGTTCCATTGCTTCCGTACCCGGGTAGAGATCCCACGCCGAGGCGAGAACAGGATCCGATTCGGGGATCTGGATACGCATGCGCAAACGGGAGCGTTCGCGATGGTTGATCATGCTGACGACGACCTCGAAGCGCTCTGTCGTCACCGACGCAGGTACTCCCGATCGACCGGGGTGCGTGAGGTAATCGACGCCGGTGAGATCAATCACGGAGTGGTAACCGTCGTCGTGAAGCGTCTTGAGAAGCCCGGGATACTCGTCGCGTGACGGATGGATCACGAGCTGATCGAGCGAGCGGGTCAACAACATACCGAAAAGTGTTTCGGGTGCGATCTCGCGCTCGTCGACAGTTTCTTCCCCGCCGGCCTCGGCGGCTTCGTCGGCCATGATCAGTTCCGACCCAGTGAGACCGGTGAGATCGAGACGGGAGTGATTCCCGAAGCTCCGACCTGGTCGATCACGATGCCCGCGCCCTCGCCGGGACGGCGGGTGAGTTCACCGGCGCGAATCTGACCGTGCAGCGTGAGGATCGCGTGCATCAGCGTCTCCGGCGACGGAGGACAACCCGGTGCGTAAACATCGACCGGAACGATCTGATCAACGCCCTGAACGATTGCGTAGTTGTTGAACATGCCGCCCGACGATGCGCACACGCCCATGGAGATGACCCACTTGGGTTCCATCATCTGGTCGTAGATCTGCCGGAGCACGGGGGCCATCTTCTGCGATACCCGGCCGGCCACAATCATGAGATCGGCCTGACGCGGAGAAGCGCGGAAGGTCTCCATGCCATAGCGAGCAAGGTCGTAGTGAGGGCCGCCGGCGGCCATCATCTCAAGTGCGCAGCAGGCGAGACCGAACGTGGCAGGCATAACGCTGTGGGAACGGGCCCACTTGACGAGTTCTTCAAGCGTTCCGGTCAGGAAATTGTGGCTGAGACCCTCGAGTCCCGCTTCGAGGATTCCGCCTGTGGCCCGTGATTCGCTCGACATCAGGCAGCCTCTTCGTTCACCGGGTTGTCGCGGCCCTCAAGGCCCACGACTCGTACATTCGATGCGGACGTGCGGGCCGGCGATACCGAGACCGAACGACGCAGGTTCTTGGCCGGGCCCCAATCAAGGGCGCCGTTACTGATTAGGTACACAAACGATTCAAAAACCGCAGCCGAGAAGATCAGAATTGCCGCAATACCGAAACCGCCCAGTTCGCGGAACACCGTAGCGAACGGGAACATGAAAATGATCTCGATGTCGAACACAATGAAGATCATCGCGACAAGGAAGAACTTCACCGGGAATCGTTCTGGGTTGCCTGAGTCGGGAACGATTCCGCATTCATACGGCTGCGATTTCGGGATCGACGGACGCCGCGGGGCGAGAAGGTCCGAGACGAACCGGCTCACGACGGCGAAGACGATCGCCAGAACCAGCATCGCAAAGATAGGCAGGTACTGACCCACGGATCAGGCTCCCTTTGCCGCTTCTTGCGCCAGCGCCTTGTTCGTCATGAGCGTCTTGTCGCGGTTGTGCAGAACCCATGCGAACAGCACGAAGAGCGCTACCGAAATCACGAAGTACAGGAACGGTATAAAGCGAACGTCACCGAGATCGCGCACCAGCACGACGGAGATGACCGGCTCCGCCGGATCAACCTTGGGAAGCGGCGGAGGTTCGCCGACCTTTGGCTCCTGCACAATCACTGTTTGGACCTGCACCACGGCGAAGTGCTTCGGGTGCTTCAGGTTGACCGTCGTCTGGATCCGATAAATAGCCCGACAGATCACATCGGAGTCTGCGCATTCCTCTTCGCGGGTGGGTTTGCCACCGAACTCCCAGGTATTGAGTTTCTTGTACTCCGTCGGGCCCTTGTAGATGCCGGCGCTGACGAGCGCGGCATCAGCAGCAGCCTGCGATTCACCGGCCGACGACGATGGCACGAGTTTCCAGCCCTCGAGTGATTCCTTCGTGATGTACTGCGCAACGATCTCCGGGTGCGATGCCTGCAGATCCGAAAGTATGAAACCGTTCGGGAAATCGGCGGCGAGGTCGGGATTGTCGCCGAGGACTCGATCGGCATTGGGCAGATCGCTGGGCGAGATCAGCTTGCCCACTTCGAGTGTGCGAGGAGTCTCCGGTCCGTTGACGTAAACCTCGACGGGTTTCCAGCCTCCGTTATTACCGCGCGGTCCGATTGCCGGAGGCGAGATCCACCAGATCAACGTGAGAATGACCATCCATCCGAACAGACCGGTAAAGGCAACGAGAAGACCGAGCCGCGAACCAAGGTTGGTGGCAAGGAGGAGATAGGTCGAGCCACAAAGGACCCCGACGCCCACCATCACAACGAGGATGCCGCGGATGCCTGGATCAAAGGCGAGGCCAGCGAACACTGTCAGATTGTCCATGTTCACAGGCTCCGCTCATAAGCGACGACGGCCGCGATCTGCGCCGGGGTCAGCATGACCTGATCCGGACTCATGATTGAGGTTGCGGGATCGAGGGCATTGGGATTGGTGCCGAAGCTGCCCATACGGCCACTCGACCAACCGTTCACGCCGTACGAGGTTCCCTGCTTGGGATAGGCCGAGACGTAGGCCTCTTGGAGTGCAGCCGTCGGGAACTGACGAATCGACGCACCGTTGTTAAGGGCCGGACCCATGCCGCCGCCACCGGGGGGACCTGGTCGGCCCGCCGACCAGCCGCCAGTGTGACAACGAGCGCAGGCAAAAGCGCCGCCCGCGTACCCGTCCGAGTACCCGAGGTTGAAGATCGCTTCACCAAGCGTCTTGTACAAACCGCCGGGGATGGTGCAGTTGTTGTTGGCGTCGGCAAGACACGACTTGTCGAGTTGGGCCTGAACCTCGATGCGAGTTTCTTCGGCGGGCAACTGAATAGAGGTGAGATACGCAATGATCTCCTCAAGTTGCTGCGTGGTGAGAGGTCCACCACCAGGAGCACCCCACGCCGGCATCGGCGAGTAGCCGCGGCCGTAGTTGAGCGTGTAGGTGACCTGCTCAGGCGTGTACCGGTACATGACGTTGTTCAGCGAGGGAGCCTTCCACTGAACCTGGGCAACGAAGTCTCCAGTTGAAGGATCGGTGATCGTGTAATTGGCCACGCCACCGACACCTTCGGGACCATGACACGCGCCGCACTGGGCGCCAACGGTGTAGATCTCTTCGCCACGGGAAATGGCGATGTCTGAGAATTGCTCGGTGGCACCGACCTGTCGGCCGGGCTCAGCGAGCCAGTAGAGCGGGAGGGCGATACCGATGACAGCGAGCGCCACAAGACCGAGGCCGAGCGTGCGATCGAGTTTCTTGGTTTCGAGCTCGTCGTCGTCCATGTAGGGCTTGCGGTTCGCCGCGAGTTCGATCTCCGCACCCACTTCGGCGCGGCCCTTGCGCATGTTGACGAGAATCGCGATGGCGAACGCCGCCATCAGTAAGACCACGATGACGAGTCCGATCGTCTTCTGGGTACTGGCCAGAACGATCTGGTTTGAGAGGTCGTGCATCAGTGTCCTCCACCCACGCAATGCGGGCCTTCAGCTTCTTGGCCGGTCGTATTCGTACCGATCGGTGGTCCTTGGATGATCTGCCCGGTGTTCACCGTGAGTACTCCTGCGGTGACTTCCATGGCGAAGCGATCCATACCCCGGGGGGCCGGACCACCCTTTTTCTCGCCGGCCTGGTTGTACTGCGAACCGTGACACGGGCACTCGAACCACTGCGATGTTGTACAAGAAGGCACGCGGCAACCGAGATGCGGGCACTTCTGATAGATCGCCACGACTCCGGCTTCCATCCCGCCCAGAACGGCAGGCGGGTACACAGCCTTTGCTTTGTCGATCGCCCCGGGAGGATAGGCAGTAAGCCACATCCGGCCCTCGGCGGAGTAAAGGAAACCCTTGGCCGCGGCAATTTTTGCGAGAACATCGTCGACGTTGCCCACGCGGATCTTGGAGCCGAAGCCGCCCTTCGGGACCGGCCAGAGGAAGGCAATGATCGCCGCACCGAAACCGCTGAGTCCGAGGCCCATCAGGATGATGATCGAACGGTTGAAGAATGCTCGGCGGGTGACACCGATGGCATCGGCATCAGGCGGGACGAACTCGGTAAGCGTTGTGGCCGCGGCGGGAACGATCTCCGACGTGCGGCGCTCAAGGGCAGCGGACTTCTCGACCTGACGGCCCGATACCGGCGTTGTCTCCGACTCGGGACCAGAGGCCGCCGATTGATCACGCTTGCGGGTTTCCCGGCTGAGCGCTCCGGTAGCTCCACCGGTATCGCGACGGCGCAGCGCGCCGAACAGGAGAACGGCGGCGAGGATAACGACGACCGGGATGGCAATCACGACTGGGTTCATGGGGGGCTCCTACCTCGTCTTGACTACAACTCGAAGAAAAGGCCAGTGGTCCACGGCGCAACAAAGTTGAAACCGGGGCCTCGGAAGAACGAACCGATAATGACGAGGATCGCCCACATCATCATCTGCACGGTGAACAACGAAATCGCGAACTTGCGATCCTCAGGCTTATTCGACGGATTGCGGTCGATGTAAGGCGACAGAATCAGAAGGAAAATGCCCATGCCGGGGATGGTCACACCGGCGACCATCGGATGGAACATGGTGAGCAGTTCCTGAAGGCCCAGGAAATACCAAGGGGCCTTCGAGGGGTTCGGCGTCTGGTTGACGTTGGCGAGTTCAAGCAGCGGTGCATTCACGAAGATCGAGAAGATCAGCACGAACGTGAGCATCGCGAGCGACGCCACAAATTCGACGGCCAGGAGATGGGGCCACGTGTGGACCTTGTCGACCGGCACGGACTTGATGTCCTGGATCGAACCGGCTTTGACCACCGTGAGAAGGCGCTGGGTGTGACCGGCAGGTCCGGTCAGTGTGGCGGCAGGAGCGGCGGTGGCGAGAGCCGTTGCGACGCCTCCACCGGTAGGAGCTACAGCTGCAGCCTCGACCGCTGAAGTTTCACTGCGGGACTTTGCCGATTTGGATCGTTCAAGGAGATGAGCGGGAATCCGGCTGTCCGACGCAGCAGCTGCGGCCGGTGCATCGGCGGCGGGCGCGGCGCTCTCGACTGGGGCGTCGCCGCCGGCTGCGGCCGCAGCGGCCTTGGCTCGTGCCTCTTCGGCACGCTTCTTGAGATGTTCGGGGATCTCTGTCATTTCGAAGCCTCCTCGATCACAACGGTCCGGAGATGCCGCCGTCCTTGCGAACTCTCCAGAAATGGATCGCAAGGAAGATGACCGTGACGAATGGAACAAACAACACATGCAACACGTACCAACGCAAAAGCGTGTCGGTGCCGATCTCCTTACCGCCAAGGAGTACGAATCTCACCTGATCACCAAACACGGGGGTGTACCCCATCATGTTGGTTCCCACCGTTACCGCCCAGAGGGACAACTGATCCCACGGCAGCAGGTAGCCGGTGAACGAGAGCAGGAGCGTGAGCGTCAGAAGAATCACGCCGATAACCCAATTGAACTCACGGGGCGGCTTGTAGGCGCCGTGGTAGAAGACGCGGGCCATGTGAAGGAACACCGTGAGCACCATGAGATGGGCCGCCCATCGATGCATATTCCGCACAAGGAGGCCAAAGGTGACCGACGTCTGGAGCGTGTAGATGTCGTTCCACGCCTGCGCAGCGGTCGGACGGTAGAAGAACATCAAGAAGATGCCGGTGATCGTCAGCAGGATGAAGAGGAAGAAGCTCAATCCACCGAGGCAGAGTGTGTAGCTCACCTTGACGGCGTGTCGCTTCACCTTCACGGGGTGAAGGTGATAGAGCACGCTGTTCATCACGACGTATGAACGGTTACGCGGGCTGTCGGTGTATCCCTTGCGGAACACCGAACCAGGCCGGAATATCGAATTCCAGGCCTGTGAACCCTGCGTCTTGTCGACAATTTCGCTGACGCGCTGGCTCGGGGTCTTCTTCCCGTTGCGCTCCATGGTCTTAGCCAAGGCCATCTCCGATTATTCAGGCCCCCGGAGAACCGGTGGCCGGGCTTACAAGTGTTTCAAGAAACTTCAGAACTGCGAATTCGTATGGAAAAGAGTGAAAAAAACGGACTATCCGAGACGCATTCCGTACCCATAACCATGGGTCGACATGCGTTGGTGGGAATCTCCGTCTGGCGGAGCCTCTCCTACCTTCCCCAAGATGATCACACCTGTGGGGCAGCGGTCGACGCAGAGCGCACATCGAGTGCAAACATCGTCGTCGATCAGGAAGACCGAGTGATCACCGGGATCCTCACCGGGCAGCTCGGTACCGAGCGCCTCATCGATGGAAT
Organism: Bifidobacterium breve; assembly: GCA_945878725.1. GTDB lineage: Bacteria > Actinomycetota > Acidimicrobiia > Acidimicrobiales > Acidimicrobilacustridaceae > Acidimicrobilacustris > Acidimicrobilacustris thunensis. Next base: position 35,391 of record CAMCTY010000007.1, read on the forward strand.
CGGTGCGAACCAAGTGGATGCATTTCCACGGGCAGATGTCGACGCAACCCTCACAGGTGATGCACTCGGATTGATCGATGTGGATGAACTGCTTGGGCTTGACAGCCTTCGACAGCCACTCCGCATTGACCTCTTGGAGCACATAATCAGCCCGGAACTCAGGCATGGGGGGATTTGCGTCAACGCGAGCCATGACTCAGGCCTTCCGCACCAGCGGGCGGCCGTATTCGGAGGAAACAACCTCTGTGGACGCAGCCTCGGCCCGAGTTCCCCGCTTCTGCCACCAGATCCACATGAAGATCTGAACGCCGAGGAGAACCACGTAGATAAGGACGGCGATGATGTCGCGAAGGGTTTGGTAGTTCACGGTGATCGGAGACACGCCGCCGAGAACTTGCGGCTTTAAGACGGCGCCAGGGCCAAAAAGCAGTTTGTCTGGCCGCCAGCTGAGTTCATTGTCGGCCCATGTGAGCCACAAGTGCGGGACCATGCCATACGCCCAAAACATGAGAAAAAAAGCATAAAACGACGCCACCATGGCCTCGCCCCACGTAAGCATCGTGCCGACCGGTCGACGCTTCGCCATCGGGACAATGAGCGCAGCGAGGGCGACAGTGATGAGAATGGAAAGAACGAACGCAACCACCCTGGTGAAACCTCCCTCGTGAACGTTTGCACAAACGATAGTGACAGAACTGACCGATAGTGAAAGAACCGACCCCTGATGGAGAGGCCCTCAAGTGTGAGGTGCCTCTGACTAGCGGCGGACACTGCGCACCAGGCATCGACGAACGACAACTGGCGTAGAGATTGTCTACCACTCCAACACAGGGGTGGCACATCCTCAGGCGCAACATTCCGCGACCGTTCCCGCGCGAACTTGAGCGGGATCAACCGACGGGAAAAGTACGTTCCTGTACTTCGCTTCGCGACCGTCCAATCGTCTAGGTTTTGCTCCGTTCACGGAGTCCGGTTTCCGGTCGACCGTGACGAAGCTTTCGCTCTCGCCCCATTTCACGCCCGTATCCACGGAGGAACCGTGACCGAAGTTCCCGAGCATCTGCTCAAACGCTCCAAAGACCGCCGATCCGCTGGCGACGGCGGAAGTGCTGAAACAGCGCCGGCAGCCTCCGCTGGGGAGGACACCGGCACTCAGGTTGCAAAAGCCGGGGCAACTGCCGCTGCTCCCATCGCAGCCTCAACGCCGGCTGTCGCCGACGAAAAGCCCGTCGCCCCATACGTCGCTGCTGCACTCCGACGCAAGAAGATCCCGCTTTGGGCGATGCCGGTGATTGTCTTCCTCCCCCTTTGGGGTGTCATCTACATGGCCGGCCTCTCGCCCGCTGCCAGTGGCGAGCCGTCCCAGTTGGCCACCGGCCAGTCCATCTACACCGCCCAGTGCGCCGGTTGCCACGGTGCCGCCGGCGGAGGTGGCGTCGGCCGTCAAATGAATGAGGGAAACCTCGTGGCGACCTTCCCCGACATCATTGGGCAGCTCGAGTTCGTCTGGTTAGGGAGTAACGGAATCGGCCCGACTGGCACGCCCTATGGCGATCCCGCCCGTGAGGGAGGCCAGCACAAGACCCTGAGCTACAACGGCAACCCGATGCCTGCGTTCAACAAGTCACTCACCCAGGCTCAGTTGCTTGCGGTTGTTCGCTATGAGTGGGAAGTCCTCTCGGGCGGAAAGCTTGAGCCTGCGCAGGTTGATGCCGAGGGAAACATGCAGTACGCGGACGGCAAGCCCATGCTCAATGACGCCGGTGAGCTGATCACGCCGGAGGGCAAACCGCTGTTTGACTCCGCTGGCAAACTCACGATCCAACCCAACTGGACGATGCCCACAGGGTCGATGTAATTCAGCGAGCCTCGGCAACATGCGCCGCGGCTAACGCTGCGGCATCGGCGATGGCTTCAAGCACCTCGTCGTCGTGGGCGAGTCCCGGGAACATCACTTCGTACGCGCCCGGAGCGATAGCTACGCCGCGTGCAAGCAACGCGTGGAAGAACGACGCATACATGGTCTCGTTGGTCCGGCACGCCGATTCGTAATCAGTTGGCGTTGTGTCGCCGAAATACAGACCAATGAGTGTTCCGAAACGAGGAACCTTGACGTCGATACCGACAGCGGTAAACGCATTGGCAAACGCTCCGGCGAGACAATCCGCTCGCGTCTCGATGAGTTCGTACGCGGCGTCGTCGAGCAATTCGAGAGTCGCAAGGCCTGCCGCAGTGGCCAACGGGTTACCTGACAATGTTCCGGCCTGATACACCGGACCGAGCGGTGCCAGGTTGTCCATGAGTTCGCCTCGACCGCCGAATGCGCCAACCGGAAGTCCGCCACCGATGATCTTGCCGAACGCAGTGAGATCGGGAGCGACGCCGAGTCGTTGTTGAGCACCGCCCCGGCCAACACGGAACCCCGTGATCACTTCGTCGAAAATCAACAGCGCGCCGACTCGATCACATTCGGCCCGAAGGCCCTCGAGAAACCCGGGCGCCGGAAGGACGAGTCCCATGTTCGCCGCGCAAGGTTCGACGATCACCGCAGCAAACGTCTCGTCGAGTTCGGGCACGACGTTGTAAGGAGCGACAACCGTGTCCGCAATCGCGTTAGCCGTGACACCGGCAGATGCCGGAATGCCGAGCGACGCCATAGCGGTACCGCCGGATACAAGAAGCCCGTCACTATGACCGTGATAGTTGCCTGCGAACTTGAGAATCCGATCGCGGCCGGTCGCTCCGCGCGCAACCCTGATGACGCTCATGGTCGCTTCGGTTCCGCTATTCACCATTCGGATCTTCTGACACGAAGGAACGCGTCGCGAAATCTCTTCCGCGAGCAGAACTTCGCGCGGGGTCGGCGCGCCAAACGACGTTCCGTCAAGCGCAGCCGAGCGGATGGCATCAATGATGTGCGGATGGGCGTGGCCGGCGATGATCGCGCCGTAGCTCTGGACGAGATCGAGGAACGAGTTACCTTCGACATCGAAGACGCGCGCGCCCTGACCTTTGGTGACGAAGTACGGAGTTCCACCGACGGACCGGAAAGCCCGCACTGGCGAGTTCACGCCGCCGGGGATGACGTTCTGCCCACGAGCAAACAGTTCCTCGTTTGTGAACGCTTCGCCTGATTTGAGTACGCCAGTCAACGGTGACTCGGTCATTCGTTCAATGCCTCGGCTGCTTCACGAGCGAAATACGTGAGGATCATGTCGGCTCCGGCCCGGCGTATGGACGTGAGGTGTTCAAGACCAACGGCAAGGCCATCGATCCAACCGCGTTCGGCTGCGGCCTTCACCATCGCGTATTCGCCCGACACGTGATAGGCCGCCAACGGAACCTCAACCTCGGGTCGCGCTCTGGCGATGATGTCGAGGTAAGACATCGCCGGTTTCACCATGATGATGTCGGCCCCTTCGGCGAGATCCTGGCGAATCTCCTCGAGGGCTTCGCGTGCATTCGCCGGGTCTTGTTGGTACCCCTTGCGATCACCGCCATCAGCGATGGAAACATCGACAGCATCGCGGAAAGGCCCGTAGAGGGCCGATGCGTATTTGGCGGCGTACGCCATGATCGACACGTTCTCGAACTCGTCTTCGTCGAGAGCATCGCGTATCGCCATTACCGCGCCATCCATCATGCCCGATGGCGCCACGATGTCGGCCCCGGCCGCAGCCTGCGCCAGTGCTACTTCCGCATAGAGCTCAAGAGTCGCGTCGTTGTCAACATCGCCAGCCGGCGTCAGTAATCCACAGTGACCATGCGTCGTGTATTCGTCGAGACAAAGATCCGACATCAACACGATGCTGTCGCCGAACGAGTCACGAAGTTCGCGAAGTGCAACTTGCACGATGCCGTCGGGATCCCATGCGCCGGAACCGCGCTCATCTTTCGTTTCCGGAACACCAAACAGGATCACCCCCGGGACGCCGAGGTTGATCAATGCCGCGACCTCTGTACGCATCGATTCGATCGTGTGCTGCATCACACCGGGCAATGACGCGATCGGGACTGGCGAGTCGATTCCCTCTCGCACGAACAGCGGCGCGATCAGATCATCGACGGAAAGTCGAGTTTCGGCGACCATGCGACGGAGAGCGGGCGTTCGACGCAAACGGCGGAGACGGCGTTGGGGGAAGCTCATTGCGCAACAGCCTACGCGTGACCCTGCTGGCCGGCACCCCTTCGGGCCCCGGCTCGCTTCGGTTTTGTCTTTGGCTTCGACTTCGGATCCGGCCCTTGTGCGAAGTGGTCAACAAGTGCATCGACAAGTCCGTCGATCGTGTGGATCTCAGCAACAACAGTGACCGTGAAACCAGCCCGACGAGCCGCATCGGCAGTAACCGGGCCAATACATGCGACCGTCGCCGGAACACACTCGGTACCGAACGCGGCAACCCATTGCTCGACGGTTGATGCCGACGTAAACGTCACGATGTCGCATGACTCAACCTCGGCCCGTTGCTCGGCAGTCGGAGCGGCAGCGATTGTCTTGTAAGCATCAACTACGTCGACATCCCAGCCCATGGCCCGAAGTCCGTCGGGAAGAGTGTCTCGGGCGACTTCGGCGCGCGCCAGCAATGCGCGGTGTCCTTCACCGGAGTGCGGCATCGGAAACGCTTCAAGAAGTGATTCCGCAATCGCCCTTTCCGGAACAAGATCGGCGACGAGATGCCGCTTCGCGAGTTTCTTGGCGGTACCTGAACCAATGGCCGCAATGCGCACGCCGGCAAGATCTCGCCCATCGCGCAGAAGGTCACAGAACCTCGATGCGCCATTAGCTGACGTGAGAATCACCCAGTCGTAGTCAGCCAGATTGGCGACTGAAGCCCGAAGAGACGCTCCCTCATCGGAGGGATCGACGATCTCAATCGTCGGGATCGAACGCGCATCTGCGCCCATCGAACGAAGTCGACTCGTGAGCGCCGAGGACTGATGTCGCGGTCGGGTGACCGCGACACGCTTGCCAAAAAGTGGACGCGATTCGAACCACGACAACTCAGTGGCGGCGACGGCGCCGATCACGATCACGCTCGGAGCCTCAAGTTCGAAATCACAGAGTGTCGAAAGTGTTGCCCGAACCGTGCGCTGATCCGGTCGGGTCCCCCACTGAACAGCCGCGGCCGGAGTCTCGGGAGAAAGACCACCAGCAAGAAGCCGGGCCACGATCTTGGGCAGGCGTCCGATGCCCATGAGGATCACGATGGTTCCTCCGACGCGGGCAATCGCTTCCCAATCGAGTTCGCCGCCTTTTTCCGGATCCTCGTGTCCGGTCACGACGGTGAATGACGTTGATGAATGCCGGAGGGTGACGGGGATGCCGGCGTAGGCGGGCACCGCTATTGCCGAGGTGATCCCCGGTACCACCTCGTACGGCAAACCCGCCGCTTCGAGGGCGGCAGCTTCCTCACCGCCACGGGCGAAGACGAACGGATCGCCCCCCTTTAGGCGGACGACGCTCAGGCCGGCTTTTCCGCGATCGACGAGAAGTTCGTTGATGTCCTCCTGTGCCATTACCGCCCGGCCAGCGCTCTTGGCCACGCTGATCCGCTCGGCTCCCTCGGGAGCCAGCTCAAGGAGGGCGCCCACCGACAAGCGGTCGTAGACGACGACGTCCGCGGTGGCAAGCACCTCAGCACCCCGAAGGGTCAGCAATCCTGGGTCGCCAGGTCCGGCGCCCACCAGATAAACGGTCACGGGGCCGAGCCTAGGGGTTCGATTCCGGGGCCCCAGATTCCGGGGTGACCGAATTCTCAGCAAGGCGGGTTGCGCAATTCAGATTTAGCACTAAATTGATCTTGCCCATTAAACCCAGTGGACCTTCTTTCTTTGGAGGCATTCATGGAGTCACTCGTTGTAAATGCGGAGCGCCCATCGTGGATGGACGAGGCCGCCTGCAAAGGCCGTACCAATCTCTTTTTCGGTATCGCCGGCGAACGCCCCGAGCGCCGAGTCCGACGTGAGGCAAGTGCTCGCAAAGTGTGCGCTTCGTGCCCGGTCATGGTCCCATGCCGTGATCTCGCCCGAGACAATCGTGAGAACGGTTTCTGGGGTGGCGAATCCGAAGAAGATCGAGCGATGATCGGCCATGCGCCTCGCTCAATCAGCCGCCGTGCTGTCCAGGAAGCTGCTGCCAAAGCATCCTGACATTCGCCGGGATTTAGTTCGGCCGGGATTTAGTTCGGTGCCGGCTCGTCTCTCACTGCGCCGTATGCGGCGAGCACCCGTGCCCGGCTTGATGCCACATCGACAATCGGCGACGGATAGTTGTCGCCGAGGATCACGCCCGCTGCCGCGAGCTCGAGGGGACCGGTACCCCACGGCTCATGAATGGCTTTGTTATCAAGTCCGGCAAGTTCCGGGATCCAACGCCTGATGTACTCCCCTCCGGCGTCGAACCGTTGGCCCTGAAGTACCGGATTAAACACGCGGTTGTAGGGCGACGCGTCGGGACCTGTGCCCGCGACCCACTGCCAGTTCCCTACGTTCTGAGGAACATCAGCATCGACCAGCACGTGACGGAAGAATCGCTCACCGCGTCGCCAGTCGATCAATAGGTTCTTGACGAGAAACGACGCCGTGACCATGCGAACGCGGTTGTGCATCCATCCGGTGGCCAACAACTGGCGCATGCCAGCGTCGACAAATGGAAATCCGGTTGTGCCGGTCGACCATTTCTCAAAACCCTCGTCGTCGTCCCGCCATGCGATTGAGGCGTACCGAGGTTTCATGGGCGCGCTGACGAGCGAGGGCGTCGCATAAAGAAGATGCGCATACCAATCGCGCCACGCGAACTGACGAACAAGAGCCGCGCGACCGGATGTCGACGCTCCGATGACGTCGGCGGCCATGCGCGGCGAAAGTGTTCCGAACCGGAGGTCAGCCGAGAGTTCCGACGTCCCAGTCATCGCAGGGAAGTTGCGATTGTCGTCGTACCCATCTGCTCGTTGCGCTGCGAGTTCGAGACGGGCGATTGCCCCGACCTCGCCGGGAAAGGCCGCTTCCCCCACTAACCCCTCGACAAGTGGGTACGCCGCGGAGGCGACGGGAAGAGCTTCGCCGGCATCCGCGACAAGTGCAGCCGAACCTGGAGTCGGCCACGAACGCCACGGAACTTTCTCCCAAGCTCGGTAGAACGGTGTGAAGACCTGCGACAGGCCTCCGGCATTTGTCCTCACCGAACCGGGTTCGTGGATCAGTGTCCCCCACTGCGAGTTCCAGTCGATTCCATTGGCCCGGAGATCGTTCTGCACTGCCACGTCCCGCTTCGTTGCGTAGGGCGTGACATCCGCGTTCACGTAGACAGTGCGGACACCACGTGCCTTCGCTTCGTCAACCACGATCGTTTTCGGATCCCCGATACGGATGAGTAAACGGCCACCTGCTTCGGCAAGACGGGCATCGAGAGCCGCTACATCACCGAGTAAACGGGCCGCGCGAAACTCGCCCGCTTTGTCGAGCAGCGCCGGGTCGATGACGAAAAGGGCAACGACGGTTACATGACTGTTCGTAGCTGAAGCCCAGGCGGGATTGTCGTCCAGCCGAAGATCTCGACGGAACCAGACGAGGCCCAGATCGGCGGACATTGATCAGGCGATCGGTCGGCCGAAGGGAAGCGAGTCGCGCCAGGTGAGCAGAAATGCTTCTGCTGATTCGCAGGCGCCGAGCAACGGGCCGAGCGGATGTTCGAGGACCTGGCGCAGTGCTACTTCCACCATTGCCGCTGCGGCGGCGGCATCCGGAGCGACAACGTCGCCTTCGTCGGGCCACGCAGCAAGATGACCGCCAGTCGAGACGAAATCGGGAAGGACGATCACGCCGAGGCGGCCAAGCATCGCAAGTGCTTTCGCCGTTACCGGGAGCGGTCCGTTGGGAACAACGAAGCGCGCCTGGATGCCAGCGGCGGCACCATCACCGATGACACCGACCTTCGAGCCAGCGATGAGAACCCCAACTGGCGCTCGCAGCACCGCGTCGGCCGAATCGACCTCGCCAAGTTCCGCAACGAATGCGGCTCCATGAGTCGTCCATGCGTCGGTCAACGCCATCGGATCGAATCCGGCATCATTCGAGATCGTTCCGGTTGCTGTCGAAATACTGGTGATGCGCGCACCGCGTGCAACCAAATCCGACACAAGGGCTGGCCCGTTTGCATCGAAACCTTCGATGGCGACGGAGCGATCGTCGGCAGTGTCGAGAACCAGTCCGGCGGCGGCGGCCACTCCGGCAGTTCGCAGCGCCTGCCGCGATTCCCACCAACTCTCGGGACGCGGATCGTGCGATCGGAGTTCGAGGATTTCCTTGTCTCCCAATCCGCGCGCGGCTTCGAGCATCAAAGGATCAGAACCTTCAGCCGACGCATCGGCGACGAGTTCCGCCACGAACGCCGCTATCGCTTCCGAACGCGTCTCGGCAGGAGCATTGATGCCGGCGGAAGCGCCAGACACTTTCCGGCCGAAAACGGCGAACTGGTAGGTCTGCGAACGGGCCAGCCACGTGGCGCCGTCGACCAACAGTTTCGGGGCGAGTCGGACGATTCCGGCGGCGGGCGCGTTATCGAGATCGCGTACGACAAAGCCGTCTGTGGTGGTGAGTTTGCGTGTGGTCACCGAATGATTCTCGCATGGACCCGACACAATTCGTGAACGCAACGCCACGGTTCTGCGGAAGAATGCCCCCTATGGAAGAGACCATCAAGGAAGACACCATCAAGGAAGAGACCATCAAGGAAGACACCATCGACGTTGTCGTCGAAATCCCCCGTGGAAGCAGGAACAAGTACGAGGTCGACCATCACACCGGCCAGATCCGTCTCGATCGTCGGCTTTTCTCCGCTACTAGCTACCCGACGGAATACGGCTTCATCCCGAACAGCCTCTCCGAGGATGGCGATCCGCTCGATGTCCTTGTCCTTACCGAAGACCCGACTTTCCCTGGTTGCTGGATCAACGTGAGGCCTGTCGGCGTCATGTGGATGGAGGACGAGGCCGGCCCCGACGCCAAGATCGTCTGCGTGCACCACGTTGAACCCCGCTGGCGCGACGTGCACGACATCAACGATCTCCCGCCGGAAACACTCGCCGAGATCAAGCACTTCTTCACGATCTACAAAGATCTCGAACCCGGCAAGTTCTCCGTGATCGGCGAGTTCCAGAATCGCGAAGCGGCCTGGAAAGAAATTGCCGCGTCACTCGAGCGCTACGTTCCCGGTCACTAAACACTCATATTCCCTGTTCAGGGCCTTTTTCCCGAAATCCGACCAAAAAGGTCGACTTTTGCGCCGGGGTTTGTAAAATGGCTCCTCCGGTCATGTCCGTGATTCGGAAAACAACCCCACAGTTCAGCCCTGGAGGCTTACGAGATGGCCCTTCGACTTGGCGACATCGCCCCCGATTTCACTGCCGACACCACCCAAGGCAACCTGTCCTTCCACGAGTGGAAGGGCGATTCCTGGGCTGTCCTGTTCTCCCATCCCAAGGACTTCACCCCGGTCTGCACAACCGAACTCGGAACCGTGGCCAAGCTCAAGCCCGAGTGGGACAAGCGCAACGTCAAGCCCATCGGTCTTTCGGTCGACCCGGTCGATTCTCACAAGCAGTGGGAAGGCGACATTGAGGAAACTCAGGGCCAGGCTGTGAACTTCCCCGTTATCGCCGATCCGGACCGTTCTGTCGCCGATCTCTACGACATGATCCATCCGAACGCCAGCGACACAATGACCGTTCGTTCGGTGTTCATCATTGATCCGGCCAACAAGGTGCGCTTGATCCTCACCTACCCCGCCAGCACGGGACGCAACTTCGACGAACTGCTCCGAGTCATCGATTCGCTGCAACTCACCGACGGCTACAAGGTCGCAACACCGGCAAACTGGACCGACGGTGACGATGTCATTGTCTCCCCGGCCCTCTCCGATGACGAAGCCACTGAGCGTTTCCCCAAGGGATTCAAGAAGCTCAAGCCGTACCTGCGCATCACGCCGCAACCGAACAAGTAGGTCATCACCGTCACGTCGTGACGACCGTAGTGACGACAAGTAGTAACCAAAGGGGACAGGACCTGCCTGTCCCCTTTGCGCGTCTAGGCCGTAACCTTCGGGGCGTGACGACGACTACTTCTTCCCCCACCGATACCTCGACTGCCGCCCATACCGAGAGCGTTACCAAGGTCTACGGAGCCGGCGACACGCTCGTCACCGCTCTCGACAACGTGAGCGTGGCGTTCGAACGCAGCAAGTTCACCGCCATCATGGGCCCATCTGGCAGCGGCAAGTCCACCCTCATGCATTGCGTTGCTGGTCTCGACACCATCAACACCGGTCGGATCTTTGTTGGCGATATCGACCTGAGCGGATTGAACGACAAGCAGCTCACCCGCATGCGCCGCGACACGATCGGTTTCGTGTTTCAGGCATTCAACCTCGTGCCGACACTGACCGCTCTCGAGAACATCACTCTTCCGATGGACCTCGCTGGTCGCGCTCCTGATCAGGAATGGCTCGACACCATTGTCGCCACCGTCGGACTTGGCGATCGTTTGTCACATCGCCCCAGCGAACTTTCTGGCGGACAGCAGCAGCGCGTCGCGGTGGCTCGCGCTCTTGCCAGCCAGCCTGCAATCATTTTTGCCGACGAGCCCACTGGCAATCTCGATTCGCGTAGCGGTTCGGAAATTCTTGAATTCATGCGCACGGCGGTCGACAAGTTTGCCCAAACAATCGTCATGGTGACGCACGATCCGCTCGCCGCGAGTTACGCCGATCGCGTTGTTTTTCTCGTTGATGGCAAAGTCGTCGACGATCTGCAATCGCCCACCGCTGATTCGGTGATCGATCGCATGAAGAGCTTCGGAGCCTGAGGTGCTGAGAGTCACATTGCGTGGGCTTTTCGCCCACAAGGTTCGCCTCATCGCGACCGCTGTCTCTGTACTCCTCGGCGTCGCATTCATGTCGGGCACTCAGGTACTCACCTCAAGCGTCAGTGCAAGCTTCGACAAAGTGTTTGCCGATGTTTACGCATCAATCGATGTCGTCGTTCGTTCAACAAACGAAGTCGACACCCCTTTCGGTCCGGAGCGAACCCGCATCTCTGAATCGGTTCTCCCCGCCCTCGTCGGTGTCCCCGGAGTTGAAGCAGCTGAGGGACAAGTTGTCGGCCAAATCAGGGTCCTCGACAAAGACAACCAACCACTCGTGTCGGCGCAAGGCCCACCGAACTTTGGACTTAATTGGCTCGATTCTCCAGCGCTCAACGGATGGACCATTGTTGATGGGACGTCACCTAGTGCCGCCAACGACATCGTTCTTGACGCAAAGAGTGCACGAGAGGGGAAGTATTCCGTTGGCGACACGGCCAATGTTTCCGTCACTAATGGCGTGCTGCCATTCAAGGTCGTAGGCATTGCGAAATTTGGCAAGCTCGAAACGTGGGGTGGCGCACAGGCCGCGCTGTTTTCCACCTCCACCATCCAGACCCTGGTGGGCGAACCTGGGATGTATGACTGGATTTCCGTAGCCGGTCAGAACAATGAATCGCAGGCCCAGCTGAGTGACGCGATCTCCAAAGTCATTCCGGCCGGAACCGAAGCAATTACCGGAGCGGAATTCACGGAAGAGAGTCAGAGCGCTTTCCAGAAGATCATCGGGATCTTCAGCACATTCCTCCTGGTGTTTGCACTGATCGCGTTGTTTGTTGGTTCGTTCATCATCTACAACACCTTCTCGATCATCGTTGCCCAACGAACTCGCGAACTCGCGCTACTCCGTGCACTCGGGGCGAGCCGTGGCCAGGTGTTGCGTTCGATCGTCCTTGAAGCCTTCTTCGTCGGGCTTACCGCTTCGATCGTTGGCGTGGGTTGCGGTGTCCTGTTGGCGATTGGCCTCAACAAGTTGATGCAGTCAATTGGTTTCTCGGGCCCCGATACTCCCATCGTCATCCCGCCGGTTGCAGTTGTCGTTTCCCTGCTTGTTGGAACGATCATCACCCTTGTTTCTGCCCTCTTCCCAGCACGCCGAGCGGCAACGGTTCCGCCGATCGCCGCCATGCGCGATGTCGCCGTAGATCGCACCGGCGCATCACGGCTCCGCGTCGTATTCGGCCTCACCCTGCTCGCGCTTGGCGCATTCATGCTTTGGTTCGGACTCAACGGTAATTCTGGTTCCGGCCTTCAGATAATTGGCGGCGGCGCGTTCTTCGTGTTTATTGCTTTGACCGTCATCGGTCCAGTAATTGCCACGCCATTTTCGAGCGTTCTCGGATGGCCACTCCAGAAGGCGAGTCGAATCACCGGCCGGCTCGCACGAGAAAACGCGATGCGGAACCCTCGTCGAACCTCGACTACAGCCTCAGCGCTCATGATCGGAATCGGTCTCGTCGGTTTCATCGCAGTAACTGCTCAGTCCGTCAAGGCGTCAACTGTTGATGCGATCAACCAATCAGTCACGGGCCAATACGTGGTGACGACTGAAAGTTTTGGCTCAACCGCACTTCCACAATCAATGGCGTCGGACCTTGACGAAGTGCCAGGAGTTCGAGTTGCCGCTGGGATCAGCGCGACGTTCGCCAGTATCAACAACTCGGGCAAAATCATTCTCGCTGTTGATCCAGACGCAGTCTCACAGGTCATCGAATTTGATGACGTCGAGGGATCCTTCGCGTCGCTTGGAGTCGGACAGATTGCAGCCTCCGACAAACTCGCGGAGGAGAAGCAACTCAAGATCGGTGATCCGATCCAATTGGTCTTTGTTCAGGGTGGGGCGACCACACTCACCGTCGGCTCGATCTACAAAACCGAGTTCCCGATTCAAGGACCGGGCTGGATCATCGCTACGGACCAGTTCAACACCCTGGTGCCGCCCGCCCAGCAAACGTATTCGGCGATCTACATCAAACTCGACGACACGTCTGCGGCTGGAGTCGACGCCGCACTCCCCGGGCTCACGGCGGTAACTGACGCCGTCCCTGGCGCCAAACTCGAGAGCTTGGACGAATACAAAAAGTCTCAGACCGACCAAGTCAACCAATTCCTGCAAATCGTTTATGTCCTCTTGGCGCTTGCTCTCATCATCGCCATCGTTGGCGTCGTCAACACGTTGTTGTTGTCTGTCTATGAGCGAACCCGCGAACTTGGCCTCCTTCGAGCCGTGGGTATGAGCCGTCGCCAAGTTCGTTCAACGATTCGCCTTGAGTCTGTGATCATCAGCCTTATGGGCACGCTCATCGGTCTCGTCATCGGCATCATTTTCGGATGGGCCCTTGTCACGGCGCTAGCCGATGAGGGCATCACGACATTCGCAATCCCGTGGAGTCAATTGGTGATCATCGTGATCATTGCGATCCTTGCTGGTGTTGGTGCTGCGCTCTATCCCGCCCGCCGGGCGGCCCGTCTCGACGTCCTCCGAGCGATCTCGAGCGACTGATGGCTCACGATCCCCACTCACTCTCGCCCGAGGTCACTGCGTTCCTGGCCGAACGTCACTTGGCTTCCCTCACCACGATGCGCCTCGACGGAACGCCGCATGTCGTTGCCGTCGGCTTCACGTGGGATCCCAGCGAACGAATCGTCCGGGTCATCACGTGGGCGGCCAGCCGTAAAGCCCGGAATGTCGACGTCAATCCAGGATCCGCCGCGGCGGTGTGTCAGGTCGACGGTGGCCGCTGGCTCACCCTCGAGGGACGCGCCACCATCACCTCCGACCCGGATCGAGTCGCCGAAGCCGTGCGCAGATATGCCGAGAGATACCGCGAGCCCAAGGAGCGAGTCGATCGCGTTGTGATCGAGATAGCCGTGGACCGCATTCTCGGTCGCGGTTGACGACCAAGGCTTTCGCGGCTCGCGCCCGTAGACTCCATCTCATGGCTCCTCAACAGCAGCGAGAATGGCATCCGGCCTTCGAGGAATATTGCGAGGCCATTTTCGAACTGCGCGAGGACGACGTCGAGGTCATCCAAGCCCGCATTGCCGAGCGACTCGAGCTCTCTCGTCCTGCTGTCTCCGAGATGATCCGGAGGATGGAGAAGTCCGATCTCGTTGATCTCACCGGCAATTCCATCCGCCTCACCGACGCTGGCCTCGCTCTTGCTGAATCGGTAGTCCGTCGCCATCGTCTCGCCGAGCGATTCCTCACCGACATCCTCGGGCTCTCATGGGCCGACGCTCATGCTGAGGCCGGACGATGGGAACACGTGATTTCCCCGACGGTCGAGATCGCAATGACGCGCGTGCTTGGCGCGCCGACGACATGCCCCCACGGAAATCCGATCCCCGGTACCGATTACATACCGCCCGATGCGGTGACACTCGGACAGCTCGCGGTGGGTCAGGGCTTCATCGTCTCGCGCATTCCCGAGGAACTTGAATTCACCCCAGGCCTGCTGACATTTCTCGAATCGTCATCGCTGCTACCGGGCAATGCCGGGACCGTCACCGGAACAACTGCCGGCGGCACGACCACCGTCGACATCGGGGGACTGCTCGTAGAAATCGATGCGTTCTCAAGCGAACGCATCCTCGTTACCGCCGCCTGATTCTTAGGGCAGCAGTGAGCGCGGCAGCGGCGCTTCGTGCACGACGGCAAGTCGTTTCGTCGCTCGGGTGAGTGCGACATACAGAGCACGGTCACCCTGCGACTCCTCGTCAACCATCAGTGATGGTTCGACGACGATCGCCGCATCAACCTCAAGGCCCTTCACAAGACCGACTTCGACAACGGTCACGCGGTGCTCAAGCCCATTCCGGGTGGCCCGGCCGTACGCGATTCCTGCTTCATCGAGTGCATCGCACACTGCGTCGATCCGCGACGGCGGGCAAATGACCGCGACCTGGCCCGGATCGACTGCTTCGCGTTCCGCAAGCGCGGTGCGAGCAACTTCGGCGCCGAGTTGGCCAATCGCAGCACGGATGATCCGCGGTTCGGCACCATCCTCGCGAACAGATCGGGGCGGACTGATCTCCGGAGCCGCGTGCCGAAGCACACGCGAGGCCAGCGCCATGATCGGAGCCGGAAGGCGATAGCCGAGGGTGAGTTCTGTCCGATGCGGTGCTCGCTTTGTCGGCAGCAGATCGAGTATCTCGTCCCACGAACCGTGCGCCCACTGACCTGTTGCCTGTGCGATGTCACCGACAACCGTCATCGAACCGTTGAGCGAACGACGTTCGAGCATCCGGAGCTGCATCGGAGAAAGATCCTGGGCCTCATCGACGACGATGTGTCCGTAGGTTCGGATCTCATCCTCAAGATTGGTTTCACCTTGCCGGCGACGGCGCGGCTTCGGACCCAGTAGGTAGCGGGCTTCGTCAAGAAGTGGCGCATCGTCGTGGGTCCAGCGAACCTGCACGAGTTCCTCCGACCGGTCACGATGCAGAGCGGCCCACTCGTCATCGGAGAGCAGGCCGCGGGCGGCGTTGCGGAGAAGGCCGCGGGCGCCGAAGAGATCATGAAGGAATTGTGGCGGTGTGAGTACCGGCCACATCCACTCGAGGGCCTCGCGAACATCGGGATGATTGCGGAGTCGCTCGCGCACTTCGGATGCAGCGATTTCGCCGCGCCCCGAGAGAGCGAGTTCGGCGAACAGTTCGTTCTCGACGTACTTGCGGGCCGGATTGTGGCGTCGGTAACGGCGACGGGCATTAGTGATGATCGCGGCGCTGCGTTCGCGCGTAAGCGTGAGCCGCTGCAGTCCGTAACCGATGACGAGATCGGAACGCAATGATCGTTCGCGGTCACGCGTGGCTCGGGCCAACATGCGCACCATTCTCGGATCACCCTTGACTCGCGCCGTTAGACCGCGGTCGTAGGCGCGAATGCTTACGTCCGGAACCAAATCACCCAGAACTGCCAACTCAACACCGGCTTCACCAAGCGACGGAAGGACCTGCTCGATGTAGCCGAGGAAAAGACGGTTCGGGCCAATGACAAGAACGCCTTGTCCCTCGAGCGGAAACCGATGGGTATAGAGGAGATACGCAGCGCGGTGCAGCGCGACAACCGTCTTGCCTGTTCCTGGACCTCCCTGAACGACAAGAACACCGGGGAGTGGCGCGCGGATGATCTCATCTTGTTCGCCCTGAATCGTGGCGACGATGTCTCCGAGGCGACCGGTCCGCGATTCTTCGAGGGCGCTGAACAATGCGCCTTGTCCCGAGATCGTCGGCTTGGCATTACCAACTGGCGTCCCCAGACTCGCAAGAGTGTCGCCAAAAAGTTCATCCTCGATTGCGAGGAGTTTGCGGCCACGCGTCGCGAAATGCCGGCGGCGGGAGAGTCCCATCGGCTGTCGACCGGTGGCCCGATAGAACGGCTCGGCCACCGGCGCCCGCCAATCGACGATTACCGGATCTTGGTTCTCATCACTTACGGCAATACGGCCGATGTGGAAGCTCTCCGCTTCACCGTCGGGGCCCTCCGCTGCCCGATCGATCCGACCGAAGCAGAGCGCGGCATCGCCCAATTGGAGCTGGGTGAGCCGGTTCACGACCGTCTCCTGAATTACTTCGCGTTCGAAGCGAGCCTGTTCTGTCCCACCGCGGCCAACCTCGACCATCGATGTCAGGCGCGCCGCCGCCTCGCGGGTCGCCTGAAGCGCCGCGTAGGCGTGATCGATATGTGCCTGTTCGTCGATGAGATCCGGATGGGGGGCCATGGGCTCCGTCAAGTGAGTGAAAATCCTGCGTACCGCCCCGCATCCGCAGCAGCTGGGCTCCGAAGGGGATTGACCACTCTATCGACTCCAGCGCGGATTTCGCCCGGGGATCCCCGTGCCGCCGGATTCTCGCGAAGTCCTGCCGATCGGTAGCGTGGCGGTGTGTCTTCTCTTCCCGTCAGCACCGCACCCGGCTCAGAAACCCTCCCCCCTTTCCTTCGGGCGTGTCGAGGCATCCCGGGCGGACCCGGCGACCGTGTGCCGGTCTGGTTCATGCGCCAAGCAGGACGATCCCTTCCCGAGTACCGGTCGATCCGTGGTTCCGGAAGCATTCTCGACGCCATCCATGATCCCGAGCTCTCCGCCGAGATCACGATGCAACCCGTGCGCCGCTACGACGTCGATGCCGCGATCCTCTACTCGGACATCGTGGTGCCCGTCGCCGCCATTGGCTTCGGCGTCGATGTTGCCCCGGGGATTGGTCCGGTCGTCGCCGAGCCTTTCAGCAGGAAGGTTGACCTCGAACGTCTTCGACCGCTCGATCCGGAAGCCGACACGCCGTACGTGATCGAGACCGTCAAGATCCTCGCCCGCGAACTGACCGTTCCACTGATCGGATTCGCCGGAGCACCCTTCACGGTCGCGAGCTATCTCATCGAAGGTCAACCCTCGCGGACGTACACGAAGACCAAAGCCCTCATGCATGGTGATCCGGCGCTCTGGCACGCACTCATGGAGCGCCTCGCCGATCTCGCCATCGTGTCGCTGCGTTCCCAGATCGATGCCGGTGCCGTCGCACTCCAGTTGTTCGACTCGTGGGCCGGGGCACTTAGTCCACCCGATTACGAGCGCTTTGTACTCCCACATAGCCAACGCGTCTTCGACGGTGTCGCTGATCTCGGTGTTCCCCGCATTCACTTCGGCGTTGGGACTGGCGAGTTGCTCGGATTGATGGCCAGCGCAGGCGCCGATGTTGTCGGCGTCGACTGGCGCGTCCCACTCGACGTTGCGCGCACGAGAGTTCCCGCCGGAACCGCACTTCAAGGAAATCTTGATCCCGCGCTCTGCTTCGCTCCGTGGGAAGTTCTTGCCGACGCCACGCGTGATGTTCTTCGCCGCAACGCCGGCAATCCGGGTCATATCTTCAACCTCGGTCACGGCGTAATGCCGGAGACCAATCCCGAGATGCTCGAGCGCGTTGTCGAACTCGTGCACAACGAAGGCCGCTGCGACGGCACCGCAGAGACGAAAGCAGCCATCCGATGACGGAACAACAACGCCTTGGACTGATCGTGATGGCGTACGGCACACCCCGGACACCTGCGGAGATCGAGCCGTACTACACACACATCCGCAGAGGCCGAGCAGCAACGCCAGAACAACTCGCCGATCTCATCTCCCGCTACGACGCCATCGGCGGTATCTCGCCGCTAGCTCAGCGCACCGAGGCACAACGAGCCGCGATCGAGTCAGCTCTCGAGGAGCGCATGCCCGGACGCTGGATGGTTGTTCTCGGACAGAAGCATGCCGCTCCGTTCATCGAAGACGCCGTCACCGAACTCGCGGCCGCAGGAATTACTCATGCCGTCGGTCTCGTTCTCGCCCCTCACTATTCCGGTTTCAGTGTTGGCGAGTATCAACGTCGTGCCGCCGAAGCAGGAGCCGAGGCCGGCGTCACAATGCATTCCGTCATGAACTGGCATCTTGATCCCGCCTACGTCGATTTCCTGTCGGCCGCAGTCGCCGATGCTCAACGCGGACTCCCCGAGCGCCACAAGATCCTCTTTACTGCCCACTCGCTGCCCGAGCGTGTCCTCGTCGACGATCCCTATCCCGACGAACTTCAGCAGAGCGCGACAGCCGTTATGGACAGGATCGCTCTCGGCGACGGCGCCTCATGGGGCCTCGGATGGCAGAGCGCTGGTCGCACTCCGGAGCCATGGCGCGGGCCCGACATTCTCGACATCATTCGTGAGGCTGGCGAGGACGACGGCGTCGACGGCGTGCTCGTCTGCGCACAAGGTTTCACCGCCGATCATCTTGAGGTGCTTTTCGATCTCGACATCGAAGCAACAGCCGTTGCCGAAGAAGTCGGTCTTTCATTCGCCCGCACCCGTTCTCTGAACGACGATCCAAACGTGATGGCAGCACTCGCCGATCTCGTCATCGCGTGCGCTGCGAATGACGGTGTCGTCTGACATGACCAAACCGACCCACGCGACCGGCGCGAGATCCGGACGCGTCGTCGTAATCGGCGCGGGGATCACGGGTCTCACTGCAGCGTTCACGCTCGCAACCCACCATCCGGGGATTGACGTAATCGTTCTCGAAGCTTCCGATCGCGTCGGTGGCAAGATCCTCACAACGCCGTTCGCCGGCCATCCCGTCGACTGCGGAGCAGATGCTTTTCTTGCCCGAGTTCCTGACGCGCGCGATCTGTGCGCCGAACTTGGATTGAGCGATGTGCTTGCATCACCAGTCGAGCGTTCGGCTCTCGTCTGGACACGCGGCGCGTTGCGACGACTTCCTGCCGGACTCGTACTCGGCGTTCCAACCGATCTCGACGCGCTCACATCCTCGGGCATCGTGAGTCCGGCCGGCGTCGAACGTGCCCGCCTCGATCTCGATGTCACCGAGTGGCCACAGGGCGCGCCGCCGCAGGATCCGGAGGGTCACGGTGACATGTCGGTCGGTGAACTTGTGCGGGGTCGACTCGGTGACGAAGTGTTCGAACGTCTCGTCGCGCCGCTGCTCTCAGGAGTCAACGCAGGCGATGCTGACCAACTGAGTGTTGCGGCCGGAGCCGGACAACTCGCGGGCGCCGCCCGCGCTCATCCGAGTCTCATCACGGCGCTTCGAGCGCAAGCACAAACGGCCCGTGACGCCCAGAGCGATCCCGATGCCCCCGTGTTCTTCGGACTACCGGTTGGCACCCAGACGCTCACCGATCTTCTGCTTTCGAAACTCACCGCCGCCGGCGTTCCGGTCCATCTGCATTGTCCGGCCACCTCGCTCTCACGGGCCGGCAGCGGCTGGTCGATCGCCACGCCACTCGGAAACATCGACGCCGATCGCGTGATCCTCGCCACGCCGGGGCCGATCGCGGGCCGTCTCCTCGCCGGTCCGGCTCCCATCACCGCCAGCCACATCGCCGAACTCGACTACGCGTCGGTTGCGATGGTCACCCTTGCTGTTCGCCGAACCGCGCTCGGCCATCCGCTCGATGCCAGCGGATTCCTTGTCGCCAAGACTGATCAACTTCCTACGCTCACCGCATGTTCTTGGGCGTCGACCAAGTGGGCCCATCTGGCCGATCCGAATGTCGCGATCCTGCGTGTCTCGGCGGGCCGGTTCGGCGACACTGCCGCGCTCGAACTGGATGATCACGATCTCGTCGCCGCGCTCAGCGCCGATCTCACCACGACCATGGGGCTGACCGAAGCGCCCATCGAGGCCCGTGTCACTCGATGGGTTGACGCACTGCCGCAGTTCCTTCCGGGACATCTCGGGCGAATCCGCGCCTGGCGGGCCGAATTGGCCGAATCTGCTCCAGGCGTGACCATCGCCGGAGCCGCCTATGACGGACTCGGGCTGCCTGCCTGCATCCGTCAGGGCCGCCAAGCGGCGCTCGACGCCGCCTGAAACGGCCCCGATACTACGGATTTGTTACGTTGCAATTTCCCTGTTCACAGCGCTATATGGCCAGAAATGTGTCCCTTGCGTTGCAGAGCTGGCGTCATTCTGCAACCATTTCGTAACAATGACCTCCTCCGCTGCAACCGGCTCCCGTCCGGTCCGGTCCGGTTCCGCCCGACGCACGTCGCTCCGCCGCACGCTGTTGCGCGGAGCAGTCACGCTCGGCCTCGTCGCGACAACCCTCGGTCTCGTTCCCGCTCGTGCCAACGCAGTGAACATCGAATCGCTTCCCGCTGCCGCGGCGTCGGCGGCAACCGCCGTCAACTCCGTCACCCCCTCGTCGGCCGCCATCACCTCGGGTACCTCCCCCGAAATCACCGCCTCGGTGTTTCGCCTGGCCGTGATTGACGTCGTCGTTCAGACCGCCATTACCAAACTCGGCACCCCGTACTCCTACGGCGCAGGGGGGCCGGGCGCGTTCGACTGCTCCGGGTTCACCCGCTGGGCATGGGCGCAGATGGGCGTCGCCCTTCCCCATAACTCTGGAGCGCAATGGGCGCAGGTCGAACGCATCGATCTCGCCGACCTCCAACCCGGCGATCTCGTCTTCAACTGGGATGCCGGTGAGCGCAGCCCCGGGCACGTCGGCCTCTACATCGGCGACGGCACCATGATCCATTCCCCCAACGGTGGCGGTCAGGTTCGATTCGATCCGATCACTTGGTGGACCGGTTCGACGACCAGAGCCGGACGGGTTCTCTAAGCTTCCAGCGTGCTGCACACCATCCGTCGAGATACCGATCGACCTGAGCGGGTCCTGTTCGTTCTCCCCGGTTATGGCGACTTCCCCAAGTACTTCCTTGAACGAGTCGACGAGTTTGATCCCGAACGACGTTGGCTTGTGATCGTCCCCGAGCCCCGGCTTCAGTCAGCCGCCGGGCCCATCTGGTACTCCGTTGACGAGAACGGGATTGATCAAAGCGCCTTCAGCGGAAGTCTCGATGCCCTCTCCGACTGCGTCAGTCAGACCCTCGAGGAAACAGGAATCGGTTCAGACCGACTCGTCATCGCCGGATTCTCCCAAGGTGGCGCTCTCGCGCTCGCCTCACTTCTTGTGCCTTCGTTCCAACCGATGCCGAACGCCGTTGCTGTTCTCGCTGGCTACCTTGCCGATCACGACGACATCAATCTCGCGACCGCGATCGACCGACCGGTGCTCATTGCGCACGGCCGCGACGACGAAACCGTGGACACAATCCGCGGCCGCAGCGCCGCCAAAGCCCTTGATCGATCCGGAGCGATCGTCTCGTGGTCCGAGGTCGACGGCGGCCATCGGTTCGGACCGGATCTGCTCGCTCCATTTCGACTCTGGCTCGACGAACTCGTTCGGGCGGAACTGCCGCATCGTCCGATCGCATAACTCGAACTGCTCCCCCGATCTGACCAGAGTCGACATTGGCGCAAGGATGGGTACATGACCTCGACCCCCGCGACCGGCGACACTCCGAACGACGTCCCGACTCCCGGACCGGTTCGGAAGATGCCGTCGCCGATCTATCGGAAGATCCGCCGAAAGGCCCCGATTCTTGTCGTGCTCTTCTGCATGGGCCTTCTCGTTTTCGCCGCCTTCGCCAGCCCCTTTAAGAAGCCGCCGGCGGCGATCGACCTTCGCCTTCCGCTCATTGGGGCCGACTCCAATCCTGCGGCCGGTTACGTCGTCATCCACAACGCGGGCGGATCGGACACGCTCCTCGGTGCATCCACTCCGGCTGCGGCCACCGTCACGATCCAGCAACGTCGACCGTCGCCCACCGATCCGGCCGGCGTGCTCGTGGCCGTAGGTTCCCTCAAGGTCGCGGGTTTCGAGGACCTCCGCCTCCAGCCGGGGAGCGATCAACTTCTCCTCGAGGGCCTGGTCAAGCCCCTCACTGTCGGCGAGAAGATCCAGTTGACCTTGCGTTTCGAGCGAGCCGGGAACATCACCGTTGAGGCCGATGTGCAGTCCTATCTCGAGATCGCCGACCGGATGCTCCCGTCCCGACTCAAGCTCCCCAGCAAGCCCTGACCCAACTTCGGGCTTGACGGGCCCCTCGCTCCGATACATAATGGGAATGGTTCTCATTACTGTTATGGAGCAACATGAACTCCCGCCTCATCTTGGTTCCCGTCGCCGTCGTCGTCACCCTCTGCACCCTGGCTGCCGCATGCGGATCGGGTTCGTCGGCAAACGCCGACAAGCCCCGCGTCATCGTCACCACCACGATCCTCGGTGATCTTGTCTCGCAGGTGGCCGGCGATTCCGTCGAAGTCGAGGTGCTCATGCCCCCCGGCGCCGATCCCCACGATTTCGAAGCCTCCGTCGCCCAAGCCGCGCGCATCCGCTCGGCCGATCTCGTCGTTGCCAATGGACTCGGCCTCGAAGAACGCCTCGAGGGCACCCTCGACGCGGCAAAAGCCGACGGAGTGACCGTTTACGAAGTCGGGCCCGAACTCGATCCTCAGCCCATGACCGACGAGAGCGGTCAGCCCACCGGTGCACCGGATCCCCACGTCTGGCTCGATCCCGATCGCATGGCACGAGCCGCCGGTCTCGTCGCGACGCAACTGGCCGACGCCACTGGCCTCGACGCCGCACCCTTCCAGGAACGTGCCGCCCGTTATGCGGCTGATGCGATCGCAGCAGGGCAGGAAGCCGACGCGATCCTCAGCCCTGTTCCCGCCGACCAGCGTCTGCTCATCACAAACCACGACGCGCTCGGCTACTTCGCCCGACGCTTCAACCTGACCGTCCTCGGAACCGTCATCCCGGGCGGCTCGACCCTCGCCGAGCCCAGCGCCGCCGATATCAGTGCACTTGCCGACGCCCTCGCCTCAACCGATGTGAACGCCGTGTTCTCCGAGAACACCGTCTCGCCCCGACTCGTCGAGGCGGTGGCGACCGAAGTTGGCCGCAACATCATCGTGATCGAACTCTTCACCGACTCGCTCGGCAAATCGGGTTCGGGCGCCGACACCTATGCCGGCTTGATCGTCACCGACGCAACTCTTGTCGCCAACGGACTTCTGGGCCGATAGCGCCAGCAACCTCTAGCCTCGTCTTCCTGTGCACTGGCTAACCGACCCTTTCCAGTACGACTTCGTCGTGCGTGCCCTGATCGCCGGTTCACTCGCGGCGATCACGTGCGCGCTCATCGGCACATGGGTCGTGATCCGCGGACTTTCGTTCATGGGTGACGCACTCGCCCACGGCGTGCTTCCCGGCATAGCCGTTGCGTTCCTCATGGGCTTCAACATCACCATCGGCGCTTTCGTCTCCGCAATCCTCATGGTGTTCGGCATCAACATCGTCAACCGCGCATCGAAACTCGCAAGTGACACAGGTATCGGACTGTTGTTCGTTGGGATGCTCGCACTCGGAGTCGTCCTGATCTCGCGAACGCGTTCCTTCACCGGCGATCTCACATCGTTCTTGTTTGGCAGCATCCTTGGCGCGAACGCGTCTGACATCACCCTTCAAGCCGTGACAGTCGCTATTGCACTCGTCGCTGTTGTGATCCTGCACCGCATGTTCCTTGCGCTGTCGTTTAATGCGGAAAAAGCAGACGCACTTGGCATGCACCCCCGACTTGCGCACATCGCCATGCTCACACTTGTGGCACTCGCCATCGTGGCGTCGTTCCGCACCGTGGGCACACTTCTCGT
This sequence comes from Bifidobacterium breve, assembly GCA_945878725.1. Taxonomy (GTDB): domain Bacteria; phylum Actinomycetota; class Acidimicrobiia; order Acidimicrobiales; family Acidimicrobilacustridaceae; genus Acidimicrobilacustris; species Acidimicrobilacustris thunensis. The sequence continues at coordinate 59,372 of CAMCTY010000007.1, forward strand.
GTTCGGCCTTCTTGTTGCACCACCGGCAACCGCGGCACTGATCGTGCGACGGGTGCCGGCGATGATGGCCGTTGCCTGTGCCATTGGAGTTTTCTCCGTCGCTCTCGGTCTTGTCCTCACGTATCACTTCGACACCGCGGCCGGAGCGACAATGGCGGGAACTGCCGTGGCGATTTTCTTCATCGTCCTCGCCGGGCGCGAGCTTGCGTCACAGGTGACCCGGCGTCTGATTCCCGTCGCTGCGCAGGCCTGACCGCCCGTGTCGCAATCGGCCGTGTCGCAATCAGATCGGCGCACCCTGCCTCCGAAATTGCGGTCGACGCTGCTCGCGCTTGTCGCCGGCTTGTGCATTGCCGCCTCCGTTCCTCCATGGGGATGGTGGCCGCTGGCATTCGTCGGTGTCGCGCTTTGGGATCGCCTGCTCGCGGGGGCTTCGCCCCGCGCCCGTTTCGCCCGCTCATGGTTGATGGGATTGGCATGGTTCGCACCGTCCATGCTTTGGATGGCCAATCTCACCGCCGTCGGCTTCCCCATCGCAATCATCCTGTACGCCGGATACCTCGGAGTGGCCGGTCTCCTTGTTCCCGGTCGATCCTCCAAGCCGTGGGTTCGTTGGGTTTCGATTCCAGCGGCATTCACGATCGCCGAAGTCTCCCGTTGGACGTTCCCGTTCGGAGGAGTTCCACTCGCAACCACAGCGATGAGCCAAGCCGCCGCCCCTCTCGGGCAGATAGCGCGAGTCTTCTGTGCGCTCGGTGTCGTGTTCTTCGTCGGTGTGTGCGGCGTCGCCCTTTCCATGGCGTGGGCGCGACGTTGGCGTGTCGCCGGCACCATGTTTGCTCTCACTGTCATCGTGTGGGCGCTGGCAATGATTGCGCCGCGCGGCCATGACATCCGGTCGATCGACGCAGCCATCGTGCAGGGCGGCGGGCCACAGGGCACCCGTGCGACTGAGACCGATCCAAACGACGTATTCATGCGTCATCTCGACGCCACTCAACTGGTGACGGTTCCCGTCGATCTCGTCCTCTGGCCCGAGAACGTGGTCGACGTCGAAGGTCCAATCACCGCGAATCCCGAGAATGCGATTCTCTCGGACCTTGCACAAACTCTCGACACCACGCTCGTCGTCGGAGTCACCGAGGGCGTCGACTCGCATACGTTCATCAACGAGTCGATCGTGTATCTGCCAGATGGGTCCATCGGTGACCGCTACGAGAAGGTGCGCCGCGTTCCCTTCGGCGAGTACGTCCCGGCACGCGACCTTCTCGAGTCGATCGCGGGGAACAACAGCGGACTTCCTCTCCGCGACGCTAGGGCCGGCACAGAACCCGCCGTTCTCGAGACACCGCTCGGCAACCTCGCCATCGCAATCTCGTGGGAAATCTTCTTTACCAACCGGGGCCGCGATGGAGTTCTCAACGGTGGAGAGATCCTCCTCAACCCGACCAACGGTTCGAGCTACTGGCTCACGGAGGTCCAGACCCAACAGGTCGCGTCGAGCCAACTTCGGGCCATCGAGACTGGCCGCTGGGTCCTGCAGGCGGCGCCGACGGGTTTCTCGGCCATTGTCACTCCCTCCGGCCGGGTTGAGCAGCGTTCGTCGATTTCCGAGCAACGGGTACTCCAGCAGGCCGTCTTCCTCCGGTCCGGAGACACCATCGCCACCCGTATCGGGCCGATGCCAATCGCCCTGCTTTCCCTTGCCCTGCTTGGCATCGCGTGGTTCTCGGTGCTCGTGCGGCCCAGGTTGCGAGCCCGGGCTAGAGGTCGGGACGACGACCTACCGACCAGCCCCTGAGACCCGGTTCCCGCTCGGCCCGTACTTGACCCATTCGGGGGGCGACAGCGAGACTTGACCCCCCATGTCCCCCCAATCTGACGCGCCCCGAAGCGCCCCCCGAGCCGCCGACGGCGAGCTCCCTCTGCGCATCGCCTTTCTGACCTACCGAGGAAAGCCCCATGTGGGCGGGCAGGGCGTCTACACGCGCCATCTCACGAAGGCCCTTGTCGATCTTGGTCACGAGGTCGAAGTCCTCGGCGGACAACCGTTTCCGGTGCTCGATCCCCGGGTTCCCCTTGTCGAACTTCCGAGCCTCGATATCTACAACGATCAGTTCCCGATGCGCCTGCCGTTCCCGTCGGAGATCAAGACCCTCGGCGACGCGCTCGAGGTCGGCACGTTCATGTCCGGCTCGTTTCCGGAACCCCTTGCGTTCAGTGTGCGCGCTTGGCAGCACCTGCGGCGCCGTGTCAACGACTTCGATCTCGTGCAGGACAACCAGTGCCTCGGGTACGGACTCTTCGGCATTGAGCGCGCCGGTCTTCCTGTGCTCGCCACGATCCACCATCCCATCACCGTCGATCGCCGACTCGAGATGGAACACGCCGAATCGGCCTACAAGCGCTTCGCCAAAGGCCGCTGGTACGGATTCACCAAGATGCAGACCCGCGTCGCATCGCGCATGCCCCGCGTGATCACCGTGTCCCAGAACTCTCTCAAGGACATCCACGCCGATCAGAAAGTCCCGCTCGACCGCCTGCATGTCGTTCCCGTGGGCGTCGACCAGGAACTCTTCAAACCGCAGCCGGGTGTGAAGCGCATTCCGGGCCGGCTCATCACGACGGCGAGTGCCGACGTAACGATGAAGGGGCTTCGCTACCTGCTCGAGGCCGTCGCCAAACTCCGCACCGAGCGTCACATCGAACTCGTCGTCATCGGTCGCCTCAAGGAAGGTGGCCCGTCGGCGCAGATCATCGACGAGCTCGGCCTCCGCGACGCCGTCACGTTCATCACCGGCGTTCCCGAAGAGCGGATCATTGAGCTCTACGCCGAAGCACAGGTTGCGGTTGTTCCGTCGCTCTACGAGGGCTTCTCGCTCCCGGCGATTGAAGCCATGAGCTGTGGCGTTCCTCTTGTAGCCACGACCGGTGGGGCTCTCCCCGAGGTCGTCGGCGCCCACAACGAAACCGCACTCGTCGTTCCTCCGGGTGACAGCGAAGCTCTTGCCGCCATGCTCACGATCGCACTCGATGACGAAGCTCTCCGTGATCGCATCGGCGCCGCCGGACGTCAGCGCGTCATTGAACGCTGGACTTGGCGCCACACGGCGGTCGGTACCGTCGAGCACTACCGAGCTCTCCTCGCCGAGACCCCGCACATCCAGGCCCGCCGTCCCGGTGGAGCCGGTGCTGCACCGCGGTACCAGCGCTCACGCGTTCAGAACCGGGAGTCGTGAGCCGTGCTCACCGCCGACTATGACCGCCTCGGCCTGAAGGCCGGCGACCGACTCCTCGATCTCGGATGCGGCTTCGGCCGTCATGCGTTCGAAGCGTTGCGTCGCGGTGGACGAGTCGTTGCGTGTGACATGGCCTTCCCCGAACTCGAACAGGTAATCGGCACGGCCAAAGCAATGCGCGCCGCCGGAGAAATCGGCCCCGACCTCCTGTGCACCTCCGTCAACGGAGACGGAACGCGCTTGCCTTTCGCCAACAATTCCTTCGACAGGATCATTGCGTCCGAGGTCATGGAGCATGTGCCGGACGATCTCGCCGCTCTCGCGGAACTCACCCGAGTGCTTCGGCCCGGTGGCACGATCGCAATCACGATCCCGGCGTGGTTCCCCGAAAAAGTGTGCTGGAAGATCACCGACCAGTACCACGCGCCTTTTGTTCCCGGCGGACACGTACGCATCTATACCGAGGAAGAACTGCGCCAGAAAATGCGCGGCGCCGGTCTCGTGCCCGGCGGTTCGCACCTCGCCCACGCGCTACACGCGCCGTACTGGTGGTTGCGTTGTGCCGTCGGCCCGACAAACGACACCAATCCCTTGGTCAAGGCGTACACGAAGTTGCTCGAGTGGGACATCATGTCGGCACCCAAGATCACTCGTGTCACCGAAAAACTCCTGAACCCGATCCTCGGCAAGTCGCTCGTTGTCTACGCGACGAAACCAATCGAACGGGGAGCCGCGAACGATGCGGTTCTCACCGGGGCTTCGCAACGATGAACACCATCCCTTCCGTCGACGGAATCCTCAGCGCGGCTCAGGTCCTTGAGACCGCCGAGGCCATCGCGTCATGGCAACTCCCCAACGGGATGATCCCGTGGTTCCCGGGCGGACATTCCGATCCTTGGAACCATGTCGAAGGAGCGATGGCTCTTGACCTCGCCGGACTTCGAACTGAAGCCGAGCGCGGCTACCAATGGCTGTCGGACATTCAGCGTCCCGACGGATCGTGGCATCAGTACTACCTCGCCGACAGCATCGAGCAGGACAAGCTCGACGCCAACACCGTTGCGTACATTGCGGCCGGCGTGTGGCATCACTGGTTGCTTACTGCCGATCTCGGATTCGTCGAGACCATGTGGCCGGTCGTCGAATCCGCCATCGATTTCGTTCTCGATCTGCAGACGCCACGCGGAGAGATCCTGTGGGCCCGCCACGCTGATGGCACCCCGTGGTCATTTGCGTTGCTCACCGGTTCCTCAAGCATCTGCCACAGTCTTCGCTGCGCAGTTGCAATCGCCGAGTTGCTCGATCACGAGCGCCCCGATTGGGAACTGAGCGTCGCCCGCCTCGCTCAGGTAATTAGCCAACATTGCGCTGGCGATGCCCCCGATGCATTCGCACCCAAGGCCCGTTGGGCAATGGACTGGTATTACCCGGTGCTCGGTGGAATTCTCACCGGTGATCGGGCCCGTGCCCATCTCGATGCCCGACGCAATACCTTCGTGGTCGAAGACCGCGGCGTTCGTTGTGTCAGCGACCGACCGTGGGTCACTGCCGCCGAAACCTGCGAATGCATGATGGCCGAACTCTCCGTGGGCAACACCGAGAACGCTCTCAAGCTCTTCACCTGGGCACAGGCTCTGCGCGACACCGACGGTCATTACTGGACCGGCATCGTGTTCCCCGATGAGATCCATTTCCCCGGCGACGAGCGCACTACCTACACCGATGCCGCCGTCATCCTTGCCGCCGATGCACTCAGTCGAACCTCAACCGCTTCGGGGCTGTTCATCGATCACCACGCGCTTCCGCCGCTCGTCGATCTTGATACCGACACGCCGCTGAACGATCGAGCCGACTGACGCTGCGCTCAGGCGATTCGGCGCAGCACCCGCAACGAACCGGTGGCCGAGACATCCTCGAACTCTCCGGACTCAAGCGCGCGGCAGTAAATCTCAAACGGTGGCCGGCCGCCATCGGCGGGATCAGGAAACACATCGTGGATCGCCAGCAACCCGCCTGTTTCGACCCAAGGGGTCCACAGTTCAAAGTCACGATGGGCCGGTTCTGAGCCATGGCCGCCATCAATGAACAGGAACGACAGCGGGATCTTCCAGTGTTTACCGACTGTCGGTGAATCACCGACCAGAGCGATCACGTGTTGCTCAAGCCCTGCATCAAACAACGTGCGCCGAAAACGCGGCAGCGTGTCAATCTTTCCGACCTCCGGATCGACGAGGTCCGGCTCATGCCATTCCCAACCGGGTTGGTTCTCTTCAGAGCCACGATGATGATCCAACGCGAACAGTTCGGTATTACGCTCACGCGCAGCGGCACCGAGGTAGATCGCGGACTTGCCGCAATAGCTTCCGATTTCCAGCATCGGTGATGACGCGTCAGGCACACCACACGCGGCCGCGTGAAGCGCCAGACCTTCATCGGGAGGCATGAAGCCGCGTGCCGATTCCGCCAACGCAATGAGCGTTGCGTCCATCATCGGTGTCAGTCCTCGTCAGGCGTGTCGTCTTCGAAGACCTCGACGTGGAACAAGCGGTCGAGGACGAAGAAGCGGATGACCCACAAGATTCCGAAGGCGGCCAACTGGACAACGTTGATGACGAGTTTTGTGTCGGTGAATCCATGGGCAACCCAGATGGCGATGGTCGACAAAGCAAGCCCGGCCGCTGTGAACAGCCAGAACGGAAGCACTTCTTTCTTCCAGTGGCTCTTGCCCCGCTTGCCCCAGACCCACGCCCGGTTCATGTAATAGGCAGGGACCGCCGAGATCGCAACCGCCACGAAATTCGCCCAACTCGGACTCAGCGGACTCTGAAGCGCGAACAGCAGACTCTGCCCGACGATGACGTTGATAACGGCAACCAAGCTGTAGCGAAGTCCCTTGGTACGGACCAGCCCGACGACATGACCCACGAGCCCCGACGGTTCAGGCATGGGTGTGATCGTGTGCTCGGGCGCTGCTGCCTCGGAAGTCATTGTCTGTGCACGCTCCAAGCGCTAGGTCGAACTCAAGAACCTTACTTGGCGGCGATTCTGCCCCCGTACCGAAGGGTGCTTAGTCGACGAGTGCGTTGGCCCTCGCCACTCGACTCAGCCATTCACCGCTTGGCTTCACCGTTCGACGCTGCGTCGGGCGGTCGACATCGATAATTCCGAATCGGGGTCGGTAGCCGAATGCCCATTCGAAATTGTCCATCAGACTCCAGTAGGTGTAGCCGCCGACGTCGATTCCGTCATCGATACAGGCAAGGACCCCACGGAGGGCCTGCGTCACATAATCGCGGCGCTGATCGTCATCGTTGGTACCGATTCCGTTCTCGGTGACGATCAATGGCACGGAACCGCCGGTGAACTCCCACGCTCGGCGAAGACACGCCTCAAGCGACTGCGGATAGAACTCGTAGCCCATCGGCAGCGTCGGGACACCGTCTTCGGGACCGAGGATCCCGCGAGCATCGAAGCGCATGCGGCTGTAGACCTGCACGCCGAGGAAGTCGTCGTTACGAGCGAGGTCGAGGAACCGATCTTCCATCATTGCGCGGGTTGCATCGCGTTGGGCAAGCGCACCTACATCATCCGCCGGAACGGCCTGGTAATCAGTCATCGACAACGTGAGTCCGACTGGGAAGTCGCCGGGCCCGGCCTTGAGGATCGGGACAACACGTTCGTGAGCAGCGAGAAAGTTCTCGTTCGTCGCGTTGAACAACGCGTCGTCGGTGAGGCCGGGAGGAAACAGCGCCATCTGATAACCGATGAACGACACGATGTTCGGTTCGTTGATGGTGCAGGCCTTGCCGATCAAATCGCCGATGTGGGCGACACTGCGTTCGGCGAAGCGAAGAAAAAGATCGACGGTCGATGCGGTGTGCCAGCCGCCCTGTGCCACGACCCATCTCGGTGTCGTGAAATGGTGGAACGTCACCACCGGTTCGATGCCGTGTTCATGACACGAGGCGCACACCCGTCGGTAGTGATCAAGAGCAGCGAGCGAGAACTCGCCCGGTTCGGGTTCGATCCTTGACCACTCGATCGAAAATCGGTAGTTGTCGAAGCCGAGCGCAGCACACAGAGCGATATCGGAGTCGTACCTGTTCAACTGGTCGCAGGCGTCGCCGCTCGGTTCCTCACATGGGGTCCCCTCGGCGTGTTCCCACGCCCACCAATCGTTGTTCCAATTCCCGCCTTCCACCTGATGTGCGGCCGTTGCCGTGCCCCATTGGAAACCGTTCGGGAATTGAAGAGCCATTCGGCGACAATAGTTTCCAGACTCATGCCTTTGCTTCGTGAACTCAGCACCAATTCCTCGTCAAAGCAGGTGCAACTACCGCCGGAATGTGGGAGATTCAGAAGGTGACCCAGTCGGCTGTCGATTCACTCCTCACCCTCCTTGATCTCGAATCGATCGAGGTCAATATTTTCCGTGGCGGTAGTCCGCCGGCCGAACGCCAGCGCGTCTTCGGCGGCCAGGTAGCCGGGCAGGCGCTCATTGCTGCGGCCCGCACGGTTGAACCCGAAACCCGGGTCCATTCTCTTCACGCGTATTTCCTCCGCCCCGGCGATTCGCGTGTTCCCATCCTCTACGAGGTCCAGCGCATTCGCGACGGCCTTTCGTTCACGACGCGTCGGGTGACAGCCATCCAACACGGCCGTGCCATCTTCAGCCTTTCGGCGTCGTTCCAAGTTCCCGAGGACGGTTTCGACCACTCGGCGGAGATGCCGGAAGTTCCCGCTCCGGAATCGCTTCCGAACCTTCAGGAGCGCTGGGCTCAAGCCGCAGCCGAGACCGGCGACCAACGCTTCGAGTTCGATCTTCCATTCGATCTGCGCAACTGCGATTGGGGCCCGGAAGACCGGCAAAAGGCGCTCCCGCCGTATCAGCGCATCTGGCTTAAGGCCACCGGTTCACTCCCCGACGATCCGGTTCTCCATGCCTGCGTGCTCACCTACGCATCGGACATGACCCTTCTCGATACTGCACTGCTGCCCCACGGACTCGGCCCCATCGACGACGTATTCATGGCCAGCCTTGATCACGCCATGTGGTTCCACCGCCCGTTCCGCGCCGACGAGTGGCTGCTCTATGCACAGGACAGTCCGTCAGCATCCGGCGGGCGCGGATTCGCCCGTGGCTCGGTATTCACCGCCGACGGCAAACTCGCCGTCACGGTGGTTCAGGAAGGTCTGGTTCGCCCGCCGCGCTAGAGCGTTTTAGGCGTCGCGGTTCAGGTCCAAGCAGGCAGAAGCAGACTGAACGATTCAGACGCTAAGACTGCGAACGCCAACAGCGGCGGAACAGTCAGCAGGTAGGCGATCTTCGGTGTCGAGCGGCGATAGAGCAAGACGGCTGCAGCAATCGCGGCACCGAGACACAAGAAGGCGAGAATCGTCACGGGCCACTTCGAGGTATCGCCCTGATTGCCCGTCGCGTCCATGCTGCGACCGTTCTGCGGTGTCGGCTCGAACGGCTTGCCCTTCATTACGGCGACAACGACAGTGGCCTCACCGGAGTTCCAGGGGAACACACTCGCAGAGGTGACGAGCGTCAGACGATTGTCGGTTGAAACACCGTAAAGACTGTTGAGCGGGATTGATCCACCGGAGAGCGCTGATTCGACCGCTTCGGTCGTGGTTGTCGTCGGAGCCTCCGACGTGGTGGTGGTCTCCTCAGCAGCAACGGTTGTCGTGGTTTCTACAACCGTTGTCTCCGTGACCGCAGCATCGCCTTCCGGCACGACAGTTGTCGATGTGGTCGTGGACACCGGAGTAGGCGCAGGAACCTCGGGCGCTGACGTTGGAGTGGCAGCATCGGTGAGTTCCACCGAACCCGTGTCAGTCACTTCGTAGAGCGACTGTCCTTGGGTGGTGGATACAACAATCTGATCGCCGACCTGAATCTTTTCGAGTTCACCGAACGTACCGCCGTAGATCGAACGGCGACCGACGATGACGGAATTTCCCGGCTGACCCGGCGCCGCTGTGCCGGGAACATGACCCGGCCCAACCATCGTGTGCGAAGCGGAGGTTCCCTCGACAATGACCTGACGCATACCGAGGGCGCCGATCTCAACGATGCCGACCGCGGTTCCGACCCCGGGTGCGATCGAGGAGACCTCTACGCCACCAAGACCAGTTGACTGATTCGCCGACTGATCGATGCTGTATCGGTAGTCCTCAAGCAGAAGGCCTTGCTCTCGCTGTTGGAACATCGGTTCGACCAAGTACAAGACGATCCCGAGCATGGCTACAGCGATAACGAGCCAGAGGGCGACGAGTTGACCCGTTGCCAACGAGCGAGGCGGCTGGTTGGAATCCTCCGCCGATGTTTCCGAACCTTCGGCGGGTTTGATCTCGTCGCCAGCATCGCTGGATTCGTTCAGGGACGTTTCGGTATCAAGCACAGCGGTCATTAGCTACTTACCTGCTCGGCCGAAGAAATTGAGCTTTCCTGCCGTCGCCATCGCAGAGACAATCAGAAGACCCAAGACAGCAAGGAGTCCGCCGATGGCAATGAGGCCACTGGATGCCGATCCGTTGTTTAGCGATCCCATGTCGGCAAGAGCAGACGCAAGTTCCGCGTCGGCAAGAACCTGAGTGCCACCCCCCGCTGCTCCAGTTCCGGTAGCAGCGACAACCGCTGTCCTAGCCGCACCGCGACCGGCCACACCCGTCGCAGATGGAGCAACGACTGTGCCTCCACCCGGTCCGGCCGGTGCGCCTGTTGCTGCCGGTGTGCAGGTGTTCGCACCCGTACCGACCTGCGCGATTGCAGCGACCGCAGTGGCTTTAAGTTCGTCGGTGAGCGGCATCATGCCGCCAGGAAGATTGGCCTGTCCTTCATTCACGACGTAGTTCAGCCAGTTGTTCAACACAGTCTGAGAGCCCGAGCGGGGAGCACAAGACTTATCGACGAGTGGCGCCTTGGGAACGATCGCGTACTCGACATACGTCATCGGATAGGCGAGTTGTCCGTCAACATCCGGGCCCGAGGAGTCGACGAACTTTGTCGGGTCTGGCATGAGACGACCATCAGCGGTCGTGATCATCGTGGGGAGAGCCGCAACCATCGCATTTCGCGTTGGGCCCACGAAGTTGGCGCCGTTGGAGTCATAGGAGATCTGCGCTGGCGCCATTGCGAGCGCATTCGCCGTCGCGGCATCGGTGACAGCCCACACCCCTCCGTAATCGGATTTCGACAATCTCTTGATTGCTCTATCGAGGGCCGTTCGACCAGTGAAGAGATCAAGGACACCGCCGAATGATGGGTTTGCAGTCGGAAGCTGCGAATAGGTGCCCCTCTCCATCCCTTGCTCAGGTCCGAACCTATTGTCGTCAGGAACCTTCCAGAGTGCGGGGCGTATCACATCAAAATGGTTGGTGAAGAACCACGAGGTTGCCTCGTCCTCAGCCGTTGCCCCCAAACTCACGGTCGATCGACTGAAGAAATCTGATCCGGCTATCTGCGGGTTACGAGAGAGAAAATCGTTCCGAAGCGGTTCTAAGCCCGAATAGGTACCGGAAATAAATAGTGTGGCCTCGTCGATGGTCATCTTCACATTGGAATACGGAATCTTTTGCCCTCCGGGCCCTGGAGTGCCATTTCCAATCGCAAGCACTACTGCATTGAGTGCAACGGGAATTGCGACTGAGTCTCGGGTGGCGATGGGTTCGCTCTCGGTTCCGGTACCGAACCCAAGACTCTTTTCATAACCAACCGCTGAGTATGCAATATCGGTGTCGCCAGACGAGAAGAAATCCATTGCTGATTCTTCAGCAACGAACGTTTGAATTACCGCTGCTCCAGTTTGCGCTCCAGGAAGCTTGCACTGTTCGAGCGTCCAACGAATCCAGAGGTCAATCATCCGATCACTACTTGCTGCCGAAAGGGAATCGGTGGACTTGCCTCCGCAGCTGGCAACAGGGTCGTAGGTCTGATACGTGAGTTCCGTGACGAAAGGAATCCACCGATAATCGCCGGCTTCGTCTTCGCCCCGAACCTGAACCACCAAGGCACACGGGTTGAATTCATCGCAAGTCAGCGTCTGCTCAGTCTCCTGGAAATCTGACCACACAGCCGTGCCTGTTCCCACGAACATCGGGAAGGTGTAGCCCGCGTCGGTGGTCACAAACTCTGTCGGTGGTTGCTCGGCAATCCGCAGGTCGCCGGACGTCGACAGCGGTGTCGGAGGGCAATTCGCCCCTCCGAGTCGAAAATCCTCATTCGGATCATTTCCGCCGTTGGGTAGATACTGCACGCCAGGACGACAAACCTGCACACTGACCGTGTCCACCGGATGGTCAACATCGGTTTTGATCGTGATGTTTATGATCTGACCATCGAGTAGCGACGACGTGGGCGTTACCGAAACGGTCCACGGCGTCGGAAAGTTCTCGATAGCCGCGTCCGCCTTCCGTTCCTGAGGAAACACGGTGACCGACATTGCAACAATCGCTAATGCAACCGCACAGATCGCGATTTTGCGCAAAGGCCTGAAGATCATGAGAAGTACCCGGCAAGGTCAACAGCCGCGTTCGCTGCTCCACCAGCGTTGTACACACTGAGACCACCGAGGGCCGGCGAGGTGTAACCAAGGTTCGCCATTCCAGCGATCGAGACAGGAACGTTTGCGTACCCCGTCACATTCGCTTGGGTACGAGATGCTCCCTGGCCGAAGACTGTCATCGAGGCAAGAGCGGCCTGTCCACTCATCGTGAGGTTGAAGGCAACCGACTTCACACCGGCGGCCGGGACACCCGAACGGCTGGCAACCCTGAATGACTGTGACGTTCCTGATGCAATCTTGCCCACCGCGACACCACCGGTACCGTCAACGGTGTTGGCGGTACGGATTGGGTTGAGGGGGAAGAAGCGGGAACCAGTTGTAGCGTTGCTGAAGTAGCCGACGACATCGACAGTGACATTGGTGGAGCCGGCCGAGTTGAAGATTGAGATGCCACCCCCATTGGTCGGGCCCGTTCCCAGCGCAACGGTTACAAGATTCGAGGTGGACTTCCCGGCGGTGAAATTCACTGACTTCACGCCGGGCTTAATTCCGCCCTTCGGGAAGACGGTCAGGAAACCAGGAGCCGTTGCCGAACTCACGGTCACGTTCAGCACCACCGACGTTGCCGTGCTCGGAATCCCCAGAGCAGGGGTGGTCGTGCCGGCAATCTGGACGTTACGTGTCGCGGCTGCCGTAAGCGGCGTAGCCGGAGCAGTCGATGTCTGAAGTGCGCGCTTGTTTGTGGCGGTGAAGTACAACCCAGTGTCGGGCTTGTAATAGCCCATGACGTGCACTACCAACTGCGCGGTACTCGTTGCTGAGTTGTGCAGCACAATCTTTCCAGCGTTGGCGCCGGTGCCAAGAGGAACAACAACCTGATTGCTCGCAACGGCAGCAGAGGTGAAGTTCAGGTGTTCAGCACTCGGCTTCGCGACACCTGCGGGGTAAGCCGTGATCTTCCCGGCGGCTGTTGAGCCTGACACGGTGACATTGAGTACGACTGCGGTTGCTCCTGCAGCTACACCCTGAGTCGTGCCGAGAGTGACGGTCTTTGTTCCGTTGGCCGTGATCGGTGAGACCGGTGCTGCCGCAGTATTCAGCGCCAGACTCGCTGCGACCGCAGTGAATCTGGTGCCACCAGGGAGGAACACTGCTGACACCGCCGAATCAGCGGAAAAGTAGTCCGCAGAATTCTTGGCCTTCACTTTGAACGTGTACGGAGTTGAGTTCGTAAGGCCTGTCACGGTGCAGCTCGTTGTTGCCGTCACGCATGTGTAAGCAGTCGCCACACCAGCAGAGTTGTAGGCGGTTGCGGTGTAGTTCGAAATCGTTGCCCCAACACCACCCGTTGAACTTGAGGCGGTCCATGACACATCAGCGCGCCCACTGGCCGGGTTCGACGCCACTGCCTTCACCGCGGTGGGAGCACTCGGAGGCTCGACCTGACTGGCGTAGTTCAGGCGGTAGGAGATGAACTCGTTTGTGTCTTGCGTAAGGACCTTGAGGACAAGTTTGCAGTCATCGGTATAGGCCGGACCGCACTGAACGGTTGTCTGCGATCCAGACTGTTTGAAGAAGGTGTCCGTTCCAACACCAACAATCAATTCGATCGACTCACGCTTGAACGGTGACACGACCTCCTTCTCGGCGGAGTTCGTCGGCATTTTTCCAAACGGATTCAGAACGCACTTTCCAGCTTGGGTCGGATTCATATCCGTGGTGGAGGCGTACGTGACCTCAACGCCTGCAGTTTCACCTTTACAAAGGCGCGCCTGAACCATAGTGATCTGCCCAGTGGTCAGAAGATCGACGGTAATCTTGTCCCCATCCTCAAGGCCATCGATTGTCGTGCCCAATGCAATCCCTGACGTGCGAACTTGCCACGTCGGGTTGTTATTTCCGTCAACACCGATCTGCTTACTCACCGTGGCAGTTGCCGAGAACGTCGGAGACGAAGTCTCAGCCCCGGCAGTCTTGATCGGACCAGCGCCGATGGCGAGCACACCACTGGCGAGCAAGACCACGAAGGCCAGAAGTGTGGCGGAAATTCGGCGAGACACGAGCGATGTAACCATGTGATTTACCTCGAGAGACAGACATCTCACGGCTGAGATGTACCCCCGTATCCTTCAGGGCCGCTCTTATCTGCTCGTAGACGCGACCTGAACCTCACCTAAATTCGAGGTAAACTATTCGGCCAACCGTGCTCAACGGAACGTAACTGGAATCCCCTGAAACCCGAATCCATTCGGATACTGAAGCTTCAACACGATCTGACAGGGATTCGAAGGCCCGCAGGCAATTGTGACGTCCTTGCCCGACTGCGTCTTGAACGTAGTCGTACCGGTTCCGACGCGGAACTCAACATCAAGACCTTGGCCCGGGTTTGCGTTTTCGAGATTCACAACAGCATCTGTTCCGGGCGAAAGTGGATCAATGATGCAATTGCCGCCCATCGTGGGCCGGAACGCACCTTCGTTCGAAATCCCAACGTCCCCTCGGCAAAGACGAGCATCTACGCCGTACATCTGTGATCCCGCATTTGGCTCGGCACGGACCGTCACCACGTCACCCGAGCCCACTTTCGAATTGCCCTGAGCCGCGATGGAGAGAGGCATCGATGGAGTCGTATAGGGCTCCGGAGGAATCGTTTTCGCGGTTGATTGCAACGAGGTCGTGGTAGCCGATCCATCACCCTTCGCCGTCGTCGACGCACCCTTGCCTCCCGGATCCGTCGACGTCGAAGAATCGCCTCCAGACATCAGGACGACAATCAGGATGATGACAGCAACAATCCCAACTGGAGCAGCAATCAGAATTCGGGGATTGATCTTCATGAAAAACCCTTCCAACGTGTACGTGCAGTGCGGGTCAGACCAGAGAACCTAAGCGACGGGCTCAGGCTCAAGATCTGCAGACGGCGGGGCTGGGGGCGCCGGAGGCGTCTGGGGGGCCGCCATCGCTGCCGCCACTAGACGATCAATCTTGGCCTGACGACGTCGGCGGTAAAGCACTACGAGACCAACGATGACGATGATCGAAAGCAACTGCCCGAAGGGAATCGCGATTGTCGATCCACTTCCTGATGCAGAGGCGAGGGATTGAAGTTCGGGGATACCCGGATCGTCTTTTGGCGTGAAGATGACCTTCGCACTGATGATGCCGGTGGGCCAAACATCGGCGACGGTGAAGCTCTGCTCAAGCGTGTTGCCCGGCATCGTGACTGGCACCTCAGGCATGTCGATCGACTTCGATCCGGCAATGCCAGAGAGTTCGAGACGCACGGTGCCGCCGAGGCGAGTATTGCCCGTGTTTACTAGGGTGTACTTGACGTTCACCGTGCCCGGGGCGATCGGATTGAGCGAGCCCGAATACGAGGCAAAGACATTCTTGATTTCGGCGCTCGGAACAATGTCGCCGGTGACACGGACGTTGAGGCGGGTTCCGACTCGCTTTTCGACCAAGACCTGGGCGCCCTCACCGTTGGATTCTGGTGTCGCTATCGACGCCACAATTCCGCCGGGATGGTCACCCGGCAATGCGTCCTTGGGCACCGCAATCGTCACTGTCACGGCCGTAACTGAATTTGGGGCGAGGCTGACCTTGTCGGAACTGAGCTTGGTCCAGCTTGCGACATCTACCGGGGCCTTATACGACGGATCGAGATCGTAGGACCCTTCGGCCGTGATCAGCGCGTCAGCGGCGTAGACCTTCAGGTCGATCGGATCGGCACCGTAGTTCCACACCTGAATCGTGTCGGTGATCGTCGTTCCCGGATCGACTGTGAACGAAAGATCAGGACGATTCCCGGGCTGATCCGGAGATCCTCCCGCGGGCGTGATGCTCCAGGACTGCGCCGCCTGCGCGCCGGCGGACCCGGCAAGCCCAATGACCCCGAAAAAGGTTGCGACCACTATCGCAAGCGCAATGGTGGAGCGGAGAAACTTCGCAGTTCGAACTGAAGTGTGCTGTGTCACGACCAACGTCCTTCGGATTTCTAAGGGAGGAACCGACAGGGCGGGACAGGGTCGAAGCCCTGTCCCGCCCCGGCGGATACGTGTGTCTTGTCGGTTCGGAACGAACCGTCAGGATCTAGAGCGCCGTAATAGTAAGCGTTCCGGTGTAGGTGCCAGGTGCCTGGCTGGTCGGGACTGACAGCTTGAGCGTTCCGCCCATGACCGTCTCACCAAGATTGCCTGACGCAGCCGACGACGAGAAGGTGCGACCCGAGCTGAGACCGCCGGTGGTGACGATCGGAGTGGTGTTCACGCCATTGCGGGGCAGGACAACCGCGCCAGGCGTTGCCGGCGTGTCGGTGGTGTAGGACGTGCGGAGCGGCGTGATGCCGAGGTTGGCGCCCGAGAAGCTGTTCGACCCTGCAATGAAGGTCGAGGAACTGATCGAGAGCGACCACTCCGTTGCCGAGTAGCGGGTGTCGCGGACCGTGAGCGCACTCAGGGTGCCGGTCGACTCCCAGAAACGGGCCGTTGTGTCAAGCACTGCCGTACCAAGATTGATGGCACCGCTGGCCGCTGAGGTGAGTGTCAAGGAACCGTTCGGAACCACAACCGTGAACGACTCGCCCTGCACTGCTGCAGTCGGTGTGACAGCGACGGCGTTCGACTCGGTGGTCGTTCCTCCCGAGTAAACGGCGGCAACCGTCACGGTGTAGGAGGTGCCATTGGTGAGCCCCGAAAGCGTATAGGTGACGCCGGTGGAACCGGTGAGCACCGTGGCCACTGAGCCGCCTGAAGGGGTGTAGCTGACCTGATAATTGGTCACGCCGGCGGCAGAGGGAGCTGTCCAGCTAAGCGAGATCGCTCCACCAGCAGGAACGCCACCAAGAGCGGTCGGGCCGGCAGGAGCCGGGGATGCGACTGCACCAGTCGAGCCTGCGCTGACAAACGAACCGATTGTGTTAGCCACGACGGTGAAGGAGTACGAGGTGAAATTGCTAAGCCCCGTTACCGTCGTCGAGGTTCCGGTCACGCCGGACTTGACCACGGGAGTACCCGTTTCCGGAGTGGCGGTGACGGTGTAGGAGCTGATCGGGGCGTTTCCGGTGTTGGTCGGAGCGGTCCACGAAACATCAGCCTGCGTTGAACCAGCAACGACGCCAACTGCCGTCGGTGCACCGGGAGTTCCGGCGTAGGTCACAGCGAAGCTCTTGTACTGATTCGCATTGGCCGGGGTCATAACCTTGATCACAAGGTCACACGGCGAAGTGGCATTACACGTGATGGTGGCCGTCTGGCCATTCTGACGGGTGAAGGAGTTCGTACCCGTGCCGACACGGAAATTGACCGTGGCGAACGTAGGGGAAGCACCCACTTGGCCATCGGCGGAGACGGTGGCGTCACTCGAAGCCGACAACGGTGCGTTAATGCACCGGCCGCCCTGCGAAGGGTTGAAATCTGAGTCAAACGAAACGTTCGCACCCGATCGGCAAAGTCGAACTTCGATTGCCGAAATATTGTTGGTGCCAACACGATCAACGCGGATCGCAACGGTCTGGCCATCAACAAGGCCATTGGTGGTCTGGCCGGTGAATGCTGGGGTTGCGGCAACTGCGGTAGCGGTTGCCACAGTGGCTTCAAGTGTGTCAGCCGAGGCGGCCGTAGCGTTGACGACGGGCAACGCAAACCCGGTTGCGACGAGAGCGCCTGCTGCGGTTATCGCAGCGATTCGGCGAGCACGACGCGTGATTGCTTCAAACACGATTGCTCCTTAAGAGTTTGGGAAGTACAGCGGAAGGAAAGTCAGGCTTCACTACGCAATATCTGGACATCTGCACATTGGAACTAATGAACTGGCGAGGTAGCCGGGTGGGCCCGAAAGCCCACCCGACCTGTCTACCGAATTACTACGCCAGCACCTTGCGGCAGGTTGAGCCGGCCACGTTCGCATCGCCGCCACCACTCGAGGGAAGTGTGGCAAAGCCGTTGCTCAGGATGATGCCTTCAAGTTCGCCATTGCAGAGCGGCGACTTGGTACCGCCGGCAGAGTTGTCGAATCCGACAAACGCACGAGCCAAATCAGCACTTACCGTGCCGATACGAGAATCGACGACGTTGTAGACGATTCGGATGCCAGGGAACACGTTATCGGCGGTTAGCGGAGCTACGTAGCCGCTAACTCCCTTTGAGTTCTGCTCTTTCACCACGAAGCCACCAGGATCACTCGCATTGCCTGTGACAAACGCAAGGCCGGGGGTGTTGAGCTGCCACGCGCCGTCACCGGTGTTCCAAGCAACAACGTTGGCGTTGTTGATCTTGTTGTCACCGGTGCCCGTCAGAGCGAAAGTCGACCGGTTAAAGCCACCCATGCGAGCCTTCGTGCCCGCACCAGTACGACCGCGCTTGTCGATCGTTGGGTTGGTGGCGTTTGCAGCCTGGTAGGACCACACGCCACCCGAGTAAGCGAAGACGGCCTTGTTCCAATTGGCCAACGAGATGGTGTTGGCGGTGTGCTCTTCAAGGTCGAGCACTGCGGGACAGCTTGCATTCGTCGGGAATGTTGTGGACTTGGTGATCGTTGAGTCACCGCTTTTCAGGACTTCTTCGAGGAAGTAGTCACGAGTGCCCGAGCCAGACGGGGGGAGGTAGCGCTGGATCGGACCAGCGGTTCCACCAACCTGAGACCAGTCGGTGAACGTGCACTGGTAAATTTGCGCCAGCTGCGTTGGAGTCAGTGACGACGGGGCATTTTGCGATGTGGTTGCCCAGTTCACTGCGTCAAGGGCGAATCCGTAGTACTCGGCCCCGTCGACCGGTGAATCCGCTCCGTAGGAGGAAGAACGGGCGATATCAAGGCAAGCACGGTTGGTCGCGCCGTAAAGCGTGCCTAGAGCGTAGACACCGAGCGATGCTCGACCGGCACTTGAACCGTTCGGTGCCTTCTGGAGAGTGGCACTGGCGGTGGAGCTGCCCCAAATGAGTGAGTTACGCCAAGTCACTGCACCTGCGCAGTGATCGTCAGCCGGGATGACAACGTCAGCGGCTGGGTATGAATCGACGTTGGTGTAGTTCACGCCAGGAGTGGTGGTCGCTGCAGCGATTGCACGCATGACGTTCTGAGTCGTGTCCGAACCGGCAATGGTGATTTGGGTCGGGCTGATAGCGCCGGCCTGGGGAATGAGTGCCCCGAATGTTCCAACGGAAGCGATGATTGCCGTACCGGCGATCAAGCCCCGCTTGAGAAGTGAGCTTTTCACTTGAGGGTATTCCTTTCATGGGTGAATTGGTCAACTTGCGTGGCGACGCAAGAGTGACCATGCGTCGGGGATCACATTGGCGGGTCAAGATGAACGCCCAAACCGTTTCCACCTAACGCAAGGTAAAGAGTGGATAAACGTCGCGTTCAGTCATTTCGACGGCGAGAACGCAAAATTCCGGCACCAATCGGGACGGCCATGATCGCCAGAAGCGCAAGCAGGGCAAACGTGCTCGAGGTTGGGATAGACGGCCCGGTGTACGCAACGGGCACGGCCTTGCGCCAGTCAGAACTTCCTCCACCGGACGACTTGACTGAACCGGCCTTCGCCGCAGTGCCCGTTCCGTCTGCGACCGCAGCGCCATCGGCTGTGTTCGATCCGGCAGGCCCTGCTCCAGCGCCGATTGAGGTCACACCAGCAAGAGGATCGACCGGCGGCCCGCCGCCGTCACCGACCGAACCTGAGAAACGCGGATTCGCGCAGTTGCCGGCACTCAACTGTTCAGCAGGCTGGCCGGTCAGTCGAGCGATTGAATTCGCAACTTCCTGCGAAAGATTTGGCGGAAGCGGCGAGTAGCCGATTCGGGCCATGTTTGTCTGGCCATCACAGGCGATGTAGCGCAGCCAGGTTGCCAGAGTTTCAGTGACGCCAGGGTTGGAATAGGCGCCCTTACACGTGGGGCGATCGGCTGATTCCACGCACTGAGTCACGATGTAGGAATAGGCCGAGATCGGATAGGCGAGCGGATCCATCGAGTTGTATACGCCGGAGAGTTCTTGGCTGAGGTCTGGACGCAGCGTTGCGCCTTCAAGTGCCGCGGAAATGTTTTGGGCGTAGGGAAGCACCCATTGTCCGGAGCCGTTTTCGATCCATGCCGAGTTAACTTCGTAGGTCTTGGCGTAGCCGAATTCGTCGTAGCCGATACTCCATTCGCCCTGCCCGCTACCGACGAACTGGGCGATCTGATCAGAACCCTGGAACGCCTGCGTTTTGGGGGCAAACTTCGGCGAACTGTCGAGCTGGATGATGCGAACCGTGGTCGGGAAACCGTTCTTTGCCGCCCACGGATTAAAGATGTCAGGGGCCACGACTTGAACGAAGTCGTAGAAAAGGCCGGTGGTTCCCGACTGCCCACCGCGGTAGACCACGGTGATTGCTTTGTCGGGAAGAACGAGGCCCTTGTTTTCCGCGGAAATCGCCGGGTCGTTCCAATTCGTGATGTCACCGGTGAAGATTCTGGCGACGGTTCGTCGAGAAAGATGCAGGTAGTCGACTTCGCGGCCTGCGGTGTCGCGAACGTTGTACATCACGGAGATTGCGCCCGCGACACTCGGGATGTACTGGTACCCGCGAGAATCGCCCGCAGTCGGAGTCCCCAGGGCAGAGAACTCTGCTTCCGTGCCGGCAAAGTCGGCCAGCGACTGACCAAACGAGGTGAGACCAGCCGGCGAACCAGTGGGTAGATAGTTGACCTGAAGACCCTGTGTTTGTGCGTCGGCCACCCACTGCTGCATGGCGAGCGCAACGTACGAGGAGCCCTGACCGTTCACACGCGCCGGTGCTGCGCTGGCCGGCAAGGCCGCAAGAGCGCCAAGACCGACGACTACGGCGAGGACGGCTGAGACGCGAAGACTGCGGCGGAACGTGAAGCGTGACACTGAGCGAAACATCAGCCGAACCGACCTTGTACGTAATCGAGTGTGCGGGAATCTTTGGGAGTCGAGAAGATGTAGTCAGTGGCACCGTGCTCAACCACGAAACCGGGTTGATTTTCTTCGGCCAAGAAGAATGCGCAGAAATCAGACACACGCTGGGCTTGCTGCATGTTGTGCGTCACGATTACGACGGTCACGACATCGCGAAGTTCATCGATCGTCTCTTCGACTCGACGCGTTGAGGTTGGATCAAGGGCCGAACACGGCTCATCCATGAGCAGAACGTTCGGATGCACAGCAAGGGAGCGAGCAATACAAAGCCGCTGCTGCTGACCACCCGACAACGCGCCGCCGGGGCTGTCGAGGCGATCACGCACCTCTTTCCAGAGACCAGCGCGAATCAGTGACTGTTCGACGAGCAGGTCTTTGTCGTCACACTTGAGACGAGCAAGCTTGAGACCGGCAAGCACATTCTCTTGAATGGACATTGCGGGGAACGGGTTCGGCTTCTGGAACACCATGCCGATACGCATTCGAATCTGTTGCGCACGAGTTCCGGTGGCGTAGATGTCTTCGCCATCGAGTCGGATCTCGCCGTCGAGCGCCGCGCCCGGAATCAGCTCGTGCATGCGATTAAGGAGACGAAGGAACGTTGACTTACCGCAACCGGACGGGCCGATAAGCGCCGTGACTTTGCCTTTGGGCATGGTGAGGTTGACACCTTCGAGCACGAGTCGCTCGCCAAACCAGGCGCAAGCGTCACGTGCTTCAAGTGTCGATGCTCCCACTGGCGGACCACCAATGATCTCAACCTTGGAAGACATCGCGTTTGATACCGAAGCAGCTTGTTCCGGAGTGTCAATGATGTCGTCTTCGTCAACATCGTTAGTTTGAATGTCGGTCATGATGCGGAGACCTCCTTAGCCGGCGAGGCAGTCATTCGTCGTGGCGTGAGCGACGACTTGAGGGAATGGAACGAAAGTCGTGATTTGCGCTTTGTCGACTTCGAACGATCGCGGCCGAAGAAGCGAGCAAGAGCGAAGAGAACAAGAACGATGAGCAACAACACGAGCGCTCCGGCGAAGCCACGTTCGATCGCCGAGATGTCTGGCTTTCGGATATTCCGATAGACGAACAAAGGCAACGACTCTTGCGGTCCGTTGAACGGATTGGCGTTCATGAGGTCATAACCGAAGGCGGTGAACAGCAGCGGAGCTGTTTCACCCACGGCGCGGGCGATGCCGAGAACGACTGCGGTGGTCATACCGGTTTTCGCAGTTGGGAAAACCACCGACCAGACGGTTCGAGCACGAGACGCTCCGAGCGCAAGGCTCGCTTCACGCAGGCCATCCGGGACGAGGCGGAGCACAACTTCAACCGTTCGCGTAATGGTCGGAAGCATCGTGATGGCCAACGCAAGACTGGCCATGAAACCGTTATAACCAAAGAGCGGATTGCCGCTCTTTGCGAACGGAAGAATCAGCACGGCGAAGATGAAAAGACCGGCAACGATTGATGGCAAACCGCTCATCGCGTCAACGAAGATACGGACCGGACGACGCCACTTACTACGCGATTCGTTCAGGAACACTGCCGCCGCAAGAGCAAGTGGGAGTGACTCAAGAAGAGCCAAGCCCACTTGCTCAATTGTTCCAACTATTGCGTGGTATCCGCCGCCCGATGTAGAAGGCATGACCGGCGTAACTCCTGCCTGGTCTTCAACAAGGAAATTCGGTCGCAGCGCTTTGAGGCCCTCGACGAGGATGTAGCCCACAAGCAGTACGAGCGGAATGAAGACGATGGCCGCCGCGGAGACAACAACGACGGTCATGACGCGATCGGTTGCCACCAGACGTCCGACGCGATCGGCAGTAACTGCCGTAAAGATCACGAGGAACGTGATGTACGAGCCGAGGACGAAGCCGAAAAGGCTTGCGCCCACCGAGAATCGATAAAAGATCAGCCAGTTAAGACAAAGAGCGCTGACGAGTGATCCGAGAAGAATCCACACGTCGAAGGTCGTGAACTCACGCGGACGACGCGGGGTCCGCTTGCGCTGCGTCGGAGGCCGGCGCTGCGCTGCCGCTTCAGCGGCCGGAGTTTCGGTGATGGTCAAATGTCAACCCCCGCACCCGAACGACTCTTGGAGACGACAACCGACGCAATCATGTTGGTTCCCAGCGTGATGACGAACAGAACCAGGCCGGCCGCGAGGAGGCCGGATGTGGTGAACGAATCGGCGCCGGCACGGTTGGCAATGAATCCCGAAACCGTCGCACCGCCGTTTTGAAGAATGTGAATGCTCTCGCCGATCTTTTGCGGAACCTGCGGAAGCAAAAGGGCGACGGCGATTGTTTCGCCAAGAGCACGGCCCAATCCCAGCATCGATCCACCGATAATGCCGCCCTTGCCGAATGGGAAGACGACCGCACGGATCATGCCCCAGCGAGTTCCACCAAGAGCGAGTGCAGCTTCCTTCTCCCCTGGTGGAGTTTGGGAAAAGACTTCGCGGACAACCGAGGTGATGATCGGAAGCACCATGAGCGCAACCACGATGCCGGCGATGAAGATCGATCCGGTGAGGCTGGCATCCGACTCGGTCTTAAAGAGTGGGATGAATCCCAGATTCTGTGAGAGCCATCGTGAAATCGGCACGATCTTGTCCGACAGATACAAGAAGCCCCAAAGTCCGAACAGAAGACTCGGGACGGCCGCCAAAAGGTCGACGACTCCGACGAGCCATTTGCGTCGCTTCGCCGTTGAGTATTCCGTGATGGCGAGCGCACAAAAAACACTGAAGGGAACAGCGATAACAACCGCCACAAGTGCCACCAGCACCGTGCCGGTCAGGAGGCCGAGAACTCCGATACGAGCGGGCTGAACATCGGTTCGCCATTCGGTGCGGGTGAGGAACCTCAGGATTCCCGTCTCCGAAAGCGCTTCACCGCTCTGGATCATGAGGAAAACACCAACGAGAACGAGCAACAGCAGCACGGAAATGCCGGAAGCCATCGTGATCCGATTGAAGTTCTTGTCGGCGGTGCTCGGATCTTCAGTGATCACGCGCCGCGTTCGTTCCACCCTGACGGGGGGTTGGCTCGGCGGTTCGGTGACCGGGTTCTCGTCTAGGGCGGTGCCAGCCACAGCGTTGCGCACTCCGTCAGGTGATGGGAGAGGTGCAGGCGATCTGCACCACGACCGGCGAAGTATCATTCATCCCATGAAACCGGGAACTAACCCCGAGACAACGGGAAGTGAACCTCTTCGACGAAGATAAGCGAAAGGTGAACAGAAGATGGCCGGGGATGGGCCGTGGTGACAGCAGGCACTCGATACGGCTCGGTAGCCTCTGGGTGCCATGTCCTTCCTGCGCCTGCCTCCGCACTACTCGGCCGGCGTCCGGTCGCGGGCCCTCGTCGCAATCGCGGCCATCGCCGTCGGGGCGCTGTTGGCTGGCGCCTGCGGAACGACAAAGTCCGAGAGCAACGGGACCTTCGGCGGAGAACGCGCCACAACGACAACCCTTGGCGATCCGGGGCCGGGCCCCATGACCATCGACAGCTCACTTCGCCTCGACCCCGTGGTGGCCAGCGGTTTGGATTCACCCACAGTCGTCGCTAACAGGCCGATGCGGAACCAACTGTGGATCGGCGAGAAGGCCGGCAGAGTACGCGTGGTCACGGTCGAGACCGACTGGGACCTTGAGGGGGGCCGAGTGAAGCGCACTGGCTACAACCTCGAAACCGGCGTCGTCTTGGACATCTCGAATCTCGTCGACACCGAGGGCGAACGCGGTCTGCTCGGTCTGGCGTTCTCGACCGATGCACGGACACTTTTTGTTGACTACACTGATAAAAAGGGCGATGTCGTCGTTGCGTCCTACGTCGTAACCGACGCGCCTGTGGTGCCGCCAACGACAACCACGACGGTGAAGCGAAGTACCTCGACCATTCCGACAACGACGACGACCACGACCACCCTCGACCCATCAGCCTCCACCACCACGATCGATCCGCTCCGTGAGAAGCTCGGAATCACGACAATCGACCCGTCGAGTCGCATCGTGCTCCTCACGATCCCTCATGACGACAAGACCAATCACAACGGTGGCCAACTCGCCATTGGTCCCGATGGCTACCTCTATATAGGGGTCGGCGATGGAGGTGGATCCGGCGATCCAGAGGGCAATGCCCAGGATTCCGAATCACTGCTGGGCAAGATCCTTCGGATCGACCCCGGGCAGAGTTCGATCATCGCTCCCTACAACATCCCTCCGACCAATCCAAACGTCGATGGGGACGGATCCCCCGAGGTGTGGATTCTCGGAGTGCGCAATCCCTGGCGATTCAGTTTCGACCGCAGTAACGGCGATCTCTGGATCGGGGATCCGGGAGAGTCCTCTCTTGAAGAGATTGATCGCCTTCCGAGGTCAACCGGTCCCGGTCGCGGAGCGAATCTCGGATGGAACTGGTTCGAGGGTTCAAAGAGATTCGAGAAGGACGGAACGCCACCCGACAATCTCGTGGCCCCCATCCATACCTATTCCCACAGCGATGGCGCTTGTTCGGTCATCGGCGGGTACGTCTACCGGGGTCCGGCCATCCCCTCGCTCCAAGGCACCTACATCTTCGGTGATTACTGCACGGGTGAAGTGAGCGGCTTGCTCTCTCGCCGAGGAGTCCTTCTCGACACGAAAACTCTTGGTGCGAAGGTTGAGCAGAACAGCCTCGTCAGTTTCGGGCAAGATGACCAAGGCGAACTCTATGTACTTTCGAGTTCGGGCGGCCTCTTTCGATTGGTTTCTGCACGATGACCGACGCACACGCGACAACCGGATCTGCACCAGCGCCACGTTGGCGCTCCGGACGACGACTCTCGGACGGCTCGCGCCTCTTTTGGTGGAAGGAGATCATCATCGTTCTGGTGGTCAACGGGGTCTATGAGTCGATCCGAAACTTCACGTCCTCCACCCCTGCCAAGGCCTACGCAAACGCACTCCGCATCATCGACTGGCAGAAGACGCTCGGCATCTGGCACGAATACGGGATCCAACAATGGGCCCTGAACTCAACGGCCGCCATCATCGTGGCCAACTACTTCTACGGGTCCGTCTATCTCGGAGCGACCATCGCCGGACTCGTGTACCTGTTCCGTGTGCATCCGGATGATTACCCGCTGTGGCGCAACACCCTCGTGATCGGCACGATGCTGGGACTTATCGGTTTCGCGACATTTCCGCTCATGCCACCGCGGCTACTCGACACCGTGGCGGACGGCATCGGCAATGGCAACGTCTTCGGATTCGTCGACACCCTCGTGAAGTATCCGACCTTCTGGTCATTCGACTCCGAAGCCATGAAGACCATTTCCAACCAGTTCGCGGCCATGCCCTCTCTTCATTGTGGATGGGCGTTCTGGGGCTTCGCCGTGTTCTATTCGCGAGTCCGGTCCAACTGGGCTCGAGCGCTTGCGGCTCTCTATCCAATCGCCACCATCACAGTCGTGGTCGTCACCGCGAATCACTTCTTCCTCGACGCAGTCGGAGGGCTCGCGATCTTTGTCGCCGGTTACTGGATCGCCCGAGCATTCACACGGTCCGGGCGGGGCGTGCCGAAAGCGACCAGCGATGATGCTGTGACTGACGAACTCAACTCTTTGGAAGCGTCATAGCCAGTCGATAGGCCTCGACGTTGCGGGCCACTACCTCGCTCCAGTCGACAGGCGAAGGCGTAGAACGATTGTGTTCGGTCATCCGCTCGCGCAGATCTTGATCGGCCACGACCCGCGTGAGTTGCACGACCATGTCGGAATCTGACGTGGCCAACAGCCCCTCGCGCTCGTGAACCACAAACTCGCGGATGCCGGTCTGTGCTTTGGCCACGACAGGTAAACCGGCGCAACGGGCTTCGAGTGCAGCGATGCCGAACGATTCGAGATTGGCCGGAGCGACAAAGACATCTGACGAGGCAAAGATTTCGCGGATTTCAGAACGGGTGCGACGCCCGACGAGTGTGACCGTCTCGGTGAGACCGTTCGAGCGGAGATACTTCTCAAGCTGATCGCGCTCCGGGCCATCGCCGACAATCACGACCCGAAGATTCACCGATGACGGAAGTCGATCGACGACTTTGCGGATCATCTTGAGCAACTGCAGCGGACGCTTCCTCGGTGCAAGTCGCATCACCGACACGAGGGTGACAATCGACGGATCGTGAGGTACCGGTTCGACTCGCCACGAGTCGTTCTCGATCCCGTTGGGAAGCACAATGACTGGCCGATCTGGACCGGCGATCCGGCGCAGCGGTTCAGCGGCGACGTCACTGACGGCGGAGAAGACCACCGGCCACTTGGTCCAGCCACCAAGGCGGTCGAGGGCCGCAAACATCGGGGTGGCGTAGCTCCACATGCAGTGAACCGTGATGACCGTTGGTACTCCGGCCTTTTGTGCCGCCCGCGCCGCGATGTACGCCAGCGGACTGACGATTCCACCATGGAAGTGGGCAACGTCGACTCTCTCGCTTTCGAGAAGATCGGCTACCGCACGGAAGGCCTTTCGGGTGAAGGGGATGTCGAATGGCAAAAGGGGAACGTCAATGCGATGAACGCGCACGCCATCAACAACCGTCGGACCGGGCGTGGGGGTTAACACCACAACCTCGTGACCCGCGGCCTGAAGTTGGCGTGCCAGATCGTGGACCTGCATCTCGATCCCGCCGAGGCGAGGAACATAGCAATCCGATACCAGCGCAATCCGCAACGGCCGATCCACAACTCACCTCCCGGCTGCGGCAAACATACGAGACCAACGGTACTCCCCCGCTCCTCCCTGTAAGAATGAGCCGGTGACTGAGGCAACGCTCGTGGTTTTTCATGCGCATCCCGATGATGAGGCCCTCCTTAGCTCCGGGACCATCGCCATCGCAACGGCCGCCGGGCATCGAGTGGTTCTCGTCCTCGCAACGAAGGGTGACGCCGGAACCGTCGGTGACTCCGTTCTCGGCGCCGACGAGGATCTCGGCAGCCGCCGCGCCCGTGAAGCAAAAACCTCGGCTGATGCGCTCGGTGTCGCCGCTCTCGAGTTCCTCCCCTACAACGATTCTGGTCTCGCCCCTCCAGCGGATGGATCGTGGCCCATCGGTTCGTTCTGTGCCGCTGAGATTGACGAAGCCGCGGAACATCTTGTTGAGATCCTCCGGCGGGAGAACGCCATCCTTTTGATCGCTGATGATCGCAACGGCGGCTATGGCCATCCCGATCATGTCCAGGTTCATTCCGTTGCGTACGCCGCGGCTCTCGCAACTGGCGTGCCGCTGCTGCAGGCCACGATTGATCGGGAGTTTCTCTCTGGAGGAATCGAACTTGCGCGCAGTCTCGGATTCGAGGTGCCCGAGGGCTTCGTTCCGCCGGACGTTTCGTCTTGGTACACACCGCACGACGAGATCACGCACGTTGCTGACGTAGGTTCGCAACTGGCAGCGAAGCGCGCTTCGATGGCTGCGCACGCTACCCAGGCCACGGGCGCTCCAGACACCGTCCGCACGCTGTCGGTCTTTCTCGGTCTCCCCGACGACATCTTCGCCGTCGCCTTCTCGACCGAATGGTTTGTTCTTGCGGCAGCGACTGGTTCAGCGCTGCCATCCTCACTCGACTCGCTGTTCACCCCGCCCGCGTGACTGATTCCCCTGGCGACGACGACATCCCCGAAGTGCTACGCGGCCTCAGTGCTGACGAAGCAATCGATCCGGTCGCCGTCGTCAGCCATGAGCTCCACCGCAAATCCACCGGCCGGCGTGTCGGCGAAATCATCGGCTCACTTTCGGTTATCGCGATCATTTTCATATTCGTAATTCCTGCGGTCACCGGTTCGCATTACAACGACATCTGGGAACAAATGTCGAGTCTCGATGCTCTTGAGTTCGCTGGGCTCTCGGCTCTCTGGTTCACCGAAATGCTCGCCTATACCGGAGTGCTCGTGAATGCGCTTCCGGGTTTGCGTCGACCGCAAGCGCTCACCGTGAACCTCGCCGGCAGCGCAGTATCCAATGTTCTCCCCTTCGGTGGTGCAATCGGAGTCGGTGCTACCTATGCCATCGACATGTCGTGGGGATTCTCAGCGCCATCGATCACGCTCTCGATCCTCGTTTCGGGAATCTGGAACATCTTCGCCAAACTCGCCATGCCCGTTCTCGCCCTAGTGCTTCTCGTCGCCACCGGTAGCGCGACCGGGAAGCTCCTCGTCCCGACCTTGATCGGGCTCGTGGCACTCCTCGGAGCGATCGTCATGCTCAGTCTCGTTCTGCGGAGCGAAGCGCTCGCGCTCCGCATCGGGAACACAGCGCAGAGCATCATCGCCTTCGCTGGTTCCAAACTGAGACGGCAGAAAATCCCTCAAGTCGCCGACAGCATCCTCGACTTCCGTCACCGCAGCATCGGCCTACTGAAGCAGCGATGGTGGCGAATCACCATCTGGATCATCGCGTTCAACCTGATTCAGTTTCTGCTCCTCCTCTCGTGCTGCCGCGCACTTGGTATCGATAACAACACGGCGAGCTGGGTCGAGATCTTCGCGGCGTTCGCGTTTGCCCGTCTTCTCGAAGCCGTGCCGATCACACCGAGCGGCGTCGGATTCGTTGAAACCGGGGCGGCAGCGGCTCTCATCAGTTTTGGTGCCAATGACAGCGCCGCCACTGCCGCGGTCTTCCTCTTCCGGGGATTCACTTACCTGCTCGAGATCCCGGTCGGTTCGCTCGCATGGATTGTTTGGGCGACGAAGCGCTCCTGGCGTTCGCCGCAACTCTGACCGGCCCAAGGGCCGCGCCCGAAGTCCCCCAGGGAAATCGTCACCGACCTCGCCGGGCATGTGGGAAAGTGAGCGTATGGCCGACCTCTTCGACGCACGTTCCATCCTTCTCACCGACCGCGTGGTCATCATCACCGGGGCCGCCGAAGGAATCGGCCGGGCTACAGCGCGGCTATTCGCCCGTTGTGGAGCGACTCTCGCCCTGTGTGATCGCCAAGAAGAGCCACTCGCCGAATTAGCCGCTGAGATTCAGGCGATGGGCCGACCCGTACTCACCGGGATTCTCGACGTACGCGATGCCGACGCCGTCACCGTGTTCGTCGGTCAAGTATCCGAACAGTTCGGCTCAGTCGATGTACTCGTCAATAACGCAGGCGGGACGTTCGTCTCCGCTTTCCTCGACACCAATGCCAAAGGCGAAGCGTCACTGATCGCGGAGAACTTCACACAGGTCACCCACTTCATCCGGTGTGTTGCTCCCGTCATGAATGATGGCGGGTCGATCATCAATCTCACCTCCATTGAGGCCTATCAGGCGGGTCCGGGATTCGGGATCTATGCGGCGATGAAGACTGCTGTCGAGAGTCTCTCGAAGACCCTCGCACTCGAACTCGGCACCCGGCGCATCCGCATCAACTCAATCTCCCCGGATGCCCAACCCAGCGAAGGTGAACAAGAAGCGCGCAAGGCCATGCTGGCTTCCGATCCCGAGTTCCTTCCCGCGTTCGTCCCGCCTCTCGGCTTCTTCGGTACCCCTGAAGATTCCGCCGCAACAGCACTGTTCTTGGCCAGCGATCTCTCACGTTTCATCACCGGTACATCGATTCATGTCGACGGCGGAAACTGGGCAGCCGGTGGTTGGCATCGCCCGACCGATGCCAATCAGATGCACCCCTAACGACATCTTCAGTTCGCAATCGTGTGTCCGCATAGAGTCGCACTATGACTCTTGACGGTTCGGACATATGGGGACTCACTGGTAAGTCGATCGTGGTGATGGGCGCCGGTGGCGGGGGAATCGGATCGGCGATCTGTCGTCATCTCGGCAACGTCGGGGCCACGATCGTCGCTGTCGACATCGACGCGGACAAACTCGCGATCTGCACTGACGATCTCGAGGCCAACGGGATTTCGCATCTCGGACTTGTCGCCGATGGCCGTGACAAGGATGCCGTCGCTCACGTTGTTGAACGCGCCTGTTCATTGGCTCCACTGCGCGGTTCCGTTCAGGTCGCCGGCGGCATGTGGCCGCCACAATGGGCGCCGTTCGTCAGTGAAGATGCCGCCTTCGACGATGTCATGGCTCTCAACTTCGGCTCCACCGTGAACACGGTTCGCGCGGTCGGTCGCAAGCTTGTCGAGCAGGGCAACGGCGGCTCAATCGTGAACATCGCAACGGTGTCGGCGCTCAATGCAATGCCCTACGGTTCGGCTTACGCCGCCGCAAAAGCTGCTGTCCTCTCGCTCACGCGCTCACTTGCGGTCGAATGGGGCAGTCGCCAGATCCGGCTGAACGCCGTTGCCCCCGGTTCAATCGCCACCCCGAAGAGCGCATCGACCCGCAAGCCGGGCGATACCGACGGCAACGATCTTGAGGTCATCCCGATGCGTCGTCGCGGTACCTCGGACGACATCGCGTCGGCCGTGCTCTTCATGATGTCCGATCTCGCCAACTACGTCACCGGACAGGTTCTCTGCGTCGACGGCGGAACATCGATTCGGCCGGCCGTGAACGATCGCGACGAACTACCGGTGTTTGTCCACAACGAAGAACTGCGGGCCCGCCTCGCCGACTGGTGACTAGCGGCAGCTGGTCAGTTCACAACGATGTGAATCGACCGCCGCTGACGACAAGCGTCTGTCCCGTCACGTAGCGCGCTTCGTCGCTGCATAGAAACACCGACGGTGGCCCGATATCGGTACGCGGGTCTCCCAATCGACCCAACGGCACCAGACTCTCAATCCGCTTGACCCGCTCGGGGTCTGTTGCCTGGAGGTTCTCCAGTGCCGGTGAGATCGCAAGCGGAGCGACGCTGTTCACGCGGATTCCGTCGGGTCCCCATTCGCGGGCCAGCGCCCGGACGAAGCCGCGCTGCGAGGCCTTGACCGCGCTGTAGAACGGCAGTGGTGCCGATCCCTCGATACCCGCCGGCGACGTCATGAGGAGCAGCGCGCCGCGCGAGGCCTTCAGATGAGGATATGCCTGAACAGCGAGACGCCATGTGGCTCGGACCGTCACCGACGCGTGCTCTTCCCACAATTCAAGAGACGCGTTCTCGAAATCCGTCGGTTCGCTCGAACGATTGCTTACGGCGTTGTGCACGAGTGCATCGAGACGGCCATAGGTAGCCATGAGTTCAGCAATGGCAGCTGCTGATTGCGCTCCATCAGTGACATCACACCGAAGCAGCACAGGCGTTCCGCCAGCGGCCGCAACTTCGTCGGCGACATCCACCGCGTTCTCGGGACGACGCACGCCGATGCCCACGATTGCGCCAGCCTCGGCCATCGCAACGGCAACGCCTCGGCCCACACCCGCAGCTGCACCCGTAACCAAGATGACCCGACCATCAAGAAGCTTGGTCATGGCTGCATCACCGTTCCGCGATCAGCTACGAGCAAGGCGCCCGTTAATGCTCCGCCGGCATCGGTCGACAGCATGTCAATCAATCCCACAACATCTTGTGTGGCCGAACCGGCAGGAAGGGCAGAGGCCCCCAGCGTCGCGACCGCTGGCAGCACGCGGTCACCGACTGGCTCGTCGCCAAGGATGAACGCCGACAGTTCCACCTCGATGGTGTTGACCGTGATGGAACGAGCGCCCCACCGGCGAGCGACAGCTTTGGCCATCACGCGGACGCCCTCGACCGCCGAACAGAGTGGAACGAGATCGGCGACACCTACTGCTCCCACCGTGGGGAGGACGAGGACTACTCGTCCGCCGTCGGCAATGTTGCGGTGCACTTCCTGAAAGGTGATGAGGGCGGCACGCAGGGAACGTTCTCCAGCCGCATCCCACGCTGCTTCATCCATCTCGATGATCGGAGCAGGCGTGAACGCGGATTCATCGATGAAACAGAACACCACTCGGTTGATGGTGCCCCGTGTTGCGATTTCGGCGAACGACGCCGCCACCGCAGAAGGATCGGCGAAATCGATCTCGTCGCCCAGACCGACGACGACATCGCTGGTGCCATCGTCGGAAACCGCATTACGGAGTCCGTCGAAGATCGCCCGACCGATGCCCCGATCGGCACCGATAACCACCGTCACATTTTCGTTGACCATTACCTGCTCCTGTTCGGAGCAAACGCTACCGCGCCATTGAAGACAGCCTGCCCCCTACCGGTAGGGTTGCCAGATGGACAGGGGGATCCAGCGGCGCACGCTGCTCGCAACGATGCTTGGCGTCTTCGTTGCCGCATGGCCGTCGGTGATTCTCGTTGCATCGCTTCCCGAGATCACCCAAGAACTCGGCGCGAGCACGGCGACCATCGCATGGGTGATCGCGCTCCCCATGCTCGTCAGCTCGGTGATGCTTCCCACGTTCGGCCGACTCGGCGATCTCGAAGGACAACGGCGCGTCTTTCTCATCGGCCTCGGGGTTTGTGGTCTTGGCGCGATCCTCACCGCGTTCGCGTGGAATGCCGGTTCGCTGATCGCACTTCGGACGCTAAGCCAGGCCAGCGGCATGGCGACCACACCGACCGCCATCGCCCTACTCATGGACAAGTTCCCCCTCGCCGAACGGCCACGCGCTCTCGGCATCTGGGCCTTCGTCACCGCCGGGTCACCGGCGCTTGGCCTGATTTTCGGCGGTCCAATCGTCGCTACCGTCGGTTGGCGAGGCGTATTCATCCTTCAAGGAGTTATCGCGCTCGCGTTCTTCCCGATCTGCCAGCGATGGCTCACCGAAACGCAAAAGAACAAGCGCGTTAGCTTCGACATCCCCGGTGGCATCGCACTAATGATTGCCAGCGGATCGATTCTTTTCTTCTTCGATCGCGGCAGCGCTTGGGGCTGGAGTTCTCCCACGACCTATATCGCTCTCGCTGTGTTCCCCGTAGCGGCGATGGCCTTCATCCGTATCGAGCGGAGCGCGAAGTCACCTCTACTTCCAGCCGGGCTGCTCCGGAACCGCGCCTACGCCGCGCCGGTTACGGCCGAGTTCCTCTGCCAGATCTCAAGCAACGCCGTATTCTTCGGTGCCCCCCTGCTGCTTCACGACCGATTCAACCAAACGATCACTCAGACTGCGCTCACAATGCTTCCTCTCCCGCTCGGCATGTGTGTCGGAGCTTTGGCCGGCGGTCGTGCTGCGGCCCGACTCGGTGAACGCACTGGCGGACTCATCGGGTCGATCTCGATGGCCGCTTCGATGGTGCTCTTCCTTGTCGGATTCCATTCGCGCATGCTTTCGGTCATCGTTGCTGCGCTCATTGTGCAGGGAATCGCGAATGGTTTCGTCAGGCCGGCCATGGCCTCTGCCGGTGGCTCGGCCCTTGCCCCCGAGTTCTTTGGCGTCGGCATGGCAACGATGCGGATGATCGCTCTTCTCGGTTCGACCGCTGGCATCAGCCTCGAGGTGACCATGTGGAACATCGGTGGATTCTCCGCCGTCTTCACCATGACGCTGATCGCCGCGTTACTCGCCACCGTTGCGATGACATTCGTCATGCCCCGCTCGCGTCTGAACTCACTGACTCCGGACGAACGACGACAAGAAGAGCACGATCGCCTTGAGGAGATCGAAACGGATACGGCCCTCACCACCCTCCCCGCTTTTGAGGGATGAGTGCCAACGCAGTGAATCCCGCACCGACAGGCCTGCTTCTCCTCAGCACCTGGCTCCCCGTCGAACTTCATGACGAGTTCTCGGCATGGTGCGACGATCACCATCGCGAGCTGCTGACTGTCCCCGGGTTTCTGCGCGCCCGACGCTTCGCCTTCGTTGACGGAAACACTCTGGACCACGCCGACGGGGGTGCTCCGCAGTTTCTAACCATGTACGAAACCACCGACATCTCGGTACTCACCAGCGACGAGTACATCGAACACGGGCGAAACTCGACTGGCCTTCCTGACTTTCTCAAGGGGAAATTGCGCATGACTCGCCTTGATTGCGATCTGGAACCAGCGACGCCTTCGGACTGGTGGCCGGGAAATCTCCACCCCGAACTTTTCATGATCAACCACCCAGGCGGCGAGCTCTTCTCCGACTCTGACTCTGGCTTTCGATTGACTGGCGACAGCGTTCTGCCCATCTCGATTCGTTCCTACCGGGCGAGTCAAGGGCCACGCGTGCTCCTCGCCGAACCAACGGGAAACACTCGTTTCGATGACGTCTCCCCTTCGTCCGGCTCGTGGTCGCGCTGGCGGTGCGTGTTCGGCGAATCAGCCCCTGTGTCCGCCTTCTAGGATCCTCGGATCGAGATTCTTGTCGTCTGCTCCGGAAATACCTGTCGCTCTCCAATGGCGATGGGCTTACTCGCGCATCATCTCGCCGAACGCGGGATGGATGCGCGCGTACATTCGGTCGGAACGCTCGGCTGGGGTGGCCCCGCCACCAATCACGCGGTGGAGACCCTTGCTGCTCGTGGACTCGATCTGTCTGAACACATGAGCCGGAGAATGTCCGGCGACGACGTTGGCGAGGCCGATCTCATCATCGGGATGACCCGCGATCACGTCAACGGCGTCATCATTCACGATCGTGCTGCCCTCGCCCGGACATTCGTCATGGGTGAGATCGTTCGCCTCGGTCGCAAGATTGGACCCCGACGCGATGATCAATCAGTTCGCGAGTGGGCCTCCGAGGTTGCCGCTCTCCGTCAGCCCAACCGACCCGCCGGTCTTGCCTCCGATGACATCGCCGACCCCGTTGGCGAGGGTCTCGATATCTATCGCGCGACAGCAGACAAACTGGACTTCCTTTGCGAAGAAGTAGCGGCCTTGCTGTTGCCCCACGGCAGCCACGGCGAGATCGTCGACATCGATCCGATCAGCCAATCCTGATTGCGCCGCCTTGGTACGGCCCGCCCCCATAAGGTGCGGGTATGGGAAAACTCTCGAACAGCGTCAGCCTCGCAAAGGAAAGCTTCAGCGTCCTGAAACAGGACAAGGAACTGGCCGCGATTCCGCTCGTATCGGCAATCACCTGCGGTGTCGTGGCGCTCTTGGTCGGCGGGGGCATGCTCCTGACAGTCACCCAAGTTGCCGCTCCTGTTGATGGGCAGGATGATTTCGCCGCCACGCCTGCCACTTGGGTTGTTGGCATCGTCGGGCTCTTCCTTCTTGGAATGATCGCCCAGTTCTTCGCGGCAACACTTGTTGCCGGAGCCAACGAACGTCTTGAGGGCGGAAGCCCCACGCTCCGCAGTGCCATCTCAAAAGCGTCGACTCGTCTCGCTCCCGTTCTCGGATGGGCCGCCCTGAACTCCACCGTCGGCGTGGTACTCAATGCAATCCGCGACAAGGCTGGGTTTATCGGCGACATCGTTGTCGGAATGATTGGTGCAGCATGGGGAGTCGTCACCTGGCTCGTACTCCCGATCATCATCGTCGAAGGCATCGGACCGATCGCCGCCGTCAAGCGCTCCGCCGTCCTCCTCAAATCGACGTGGGGCGAGAACCTCTATGCGCAGATGGGTCTCGGCCTCGTCGGACTCTTGGTCATGCTGCCGGGCATACTCCTATTCGGCGCTGTGTCGTTCGCGATTCCATTGGCCGGTATCCCGCTGCTGATCATCTGGATCGCAGTGATTGGCTCGATCATGTCGGCCCTTGGAGCGATCTATCGCACTGCGCTCTACCGTTTCGCCGTTGGCCTTCCGACTGGCGAGGCATTCAGCAAGGACGAACTCGTCGGCGCCTTTGCGGTAAAGAAGAGCAGCGCAAAGAGGTAGCGCTTGTTCGACGAATGATCCGGCCCTACTCGTCGGCTTCTTCGGGAGGAACGCCAACGGGCCATCCCTCGATCACAACCACTTCGTTGGCGATCGGGGGAACCCATCCGTCGGCTTTTGTCCAACGACGAATGACGCGACCGGGGATGCCAGCCACGACCGAATGATCGGGAATGTCTCCGCGCACGACAGCGCCGGCGGCGATCGTACAGTTTCTTCCGATGTTCGTGCCCGGAAGGATCACAACGTTCGTAGCGATCCAAGTACCGGCACCGACGCGGACGGGATGTCCCTGCAGGATCTGCTGTCCGACCGGAAGCCATGGATCGGCGTAGGTGTGATTGTGATCAGTGAAGTACACGTTCGGAGCGATCGTGACGTCGTCTTCGAGCACGATCGAATGCCGGGCAACAAACCAGCAGTCCTTGCCGATCGTCGTACGATCACCGATCTCAATGACGGGATCACACTCGGCGGCATAGACCTCGGTCGGCATACCCACAGCCAAGGTGACTCCAGCGCCGATGAAACAGTTAGCGCCAATGTGTATGGCGTGGGCATTCGTGCAATCGCCCGGAGGAA
The DNA here is from genome assembly GCA_945878725.1 of Bifidobacterium breve. Classification (GTDB taxonomy): domain Bacteria; phylum Actinomycetota; class Acidimicrobiia; order Acidimicrobiales; family Acidimicrobilacustridaceae; genus Acidimicrobilacustris; species Acidimicrobilacustris thunensis. Next base: position 96,279 of record CAMCTY010000007.1, read on the forward strand.
ACGCCATCCAGCTGCCCTCGCCCATCGTGCCGAACTTTCGGGCCAGTGGGTGTTGCCAGTTGACTGCCCCACGGGTCTTGACCCGATTCCAGCATCGGTGGATCAGCGATGTCGTCAATCGTTGCCAACGAGTGTTGATGGGAGCGGGAGACGGTCCGGGCACGGGGGGAAACGCTAGTACCGCTCCCGGTGGCGCCCCGGCGGAGGCACTAGCGTCGCCGTGCCAGTACAGGTGTCATTTGAATTCGACATGTACGTTCAGTTTTGATTGGATTAGATCTATTATTATGGTGGGGGCCGCATGGCGACATTACGAACATTTGCACGCATTCAACGTTCTGCCGACGACGTCTGGAAAGTCGTGGGCGATCCCTCGCGGATCATCGAATGGTTTCCTGGACTGGTATCCGTGGCCGTCGAGGACGGCGTACGCACGCTCACGACCAAGTCCGGGCTTCCGATCGTCGAGAACATCGTGACCCTCGATCACGACATGCGTCGATTCCAGTACTCAATCACCGGGCCCATTCCCGTCAACTATCACCTCGGCACGATGGACGTCATCGACGACGGCCAACCGGGGTGTCTACTCATGTACTCCACGGAAATAACCCCCGAGCCAATGGCATTTGTGCTCGACGGCGTCATTTCTGAGGGCATCGCAAACCTCGCTCACATGCTTAACGAACACAACGAGGAGCAACGCTGATGGGCCGCAAGATCCTCTTCATCACCACCGACCAGATGCGTTACGACGCGATCGGCGCCAACGGCGGCCGGGTTGCTCGTACACCTGTGATCGATTCACTTGCGGCCGAGGGCATCAATTACGACCGTGCCCAGCCCCAGAACGTTGTGTGCATGCCATCGCGCGCCACGATGGTCACCGGCCAAAACATCGGCACGCATGGCGTATGGATGAACGGCGTGCCGCTTCCTATTGATGCTCCGAGTGTTGCCGCCGTCCTCGGCGATTCGGGCTACAAGACGGCACTCATCGGCAAAAGTCATTTCGAGCCTCTCCTCGATCCGTTTCTCCGCTTCGAGGAGAACCGACAAGGATTCGCAGGTCAGACCGAAGGCCACCGAGGTTTCGACCACATGGAACTGGCGACGCACGGTGCTGTCGGTTTCACCCACTATTCAAAGTGGATCCGCGACAACCATCCGGAAACAATCGGCGGGTTTTTCCAGGTTCTCAATGGAAATCTTGAAGTGAGCGACGTCGCCGGTGGTGACACTGGTGCACCGCAAGTCAAGGTCAACCCAATCGAGCGGGATTGGTATCACACCGACTGGGTCGCCAATCGGACAATCGCATGGCTCGACGCGCTTGATGCCAGTGACGATTGGTTCTGCTGGATGAGTTTCCCCGATCCTCACCATCCCTGGGATCCACCCGAGTCCGAGAAACATCGTGTGAACTGGCGAGATCTCGACCTGCCCGAGGGTTACCCGCAGGATGCGGCCACCCGGGAGGCGATCATCGATTCCAAGCCGCGTCATTGGCGCCTCTGGTATGACGGTGAACTCGTCGGCAATTACGAAGCACCCGCAAAGTGGGTACCAGCCACGCTCACCCCAGAACAGATTCTTGAAGTGAACGCGCTTGTACACGTCGAAAACGAACTCATCGATGAAGCCATCGGACGCGTGCTCCAAGCCATCGCTGCCCGCGGTTGGTCCGATGATCTCGACGTCGTATTCACGACCGATCATGGCGAATTCCAGGGTGATTTCGGATTTCTCTTTAAAGGTCCGTATCACGTTGATTCGCTTATGCGTCTGCCGCTCATCTGGCGACCAGCGCCCAGCGCCGGCGGGGGTGTCGATGCCGTGACCCGCGTGTCACAACCGGTCGGCCTCATCAATCTTGCTCCCACATTCTGCGCAATCGCCGGAGTTGATGTTCCTGAATGGATGGAGGGAACACCTCTTCCCATCGACGACGCCGATGCGCACGCCCGGGGCTTCGAACGAGTTTTGACCGAATGGGACAGCCGTCAACCCGACGGGACTGCGATGCACCTACGGTCAATCACGCGCGACGGAATGGTGTGCACGATGTATCGGCCCGGAACCGTGCACGACGGAACCGAGGGTGAGCTCTACGACCTCGCCAACGATCCGCTGATGCATGTGAACCTTTGGGAAGATCCCGCCCGCCGCTCGCTACGCGATGAACTTCTTCTCGATCTCGCCGACAACTTTGTCGAGCCCATCGAGATGCGTCACGCACAGGCCCCGGTCTGAAGCGAGCACTAGCTCAGAGCAGCCCTTGCAAAACTTCGATCGTTGCGTCGCGGTTCGAATAGGGAATGGCTACGAATTCCGTAGCGCCCTGCTCGAAGATGTTCTCCACTGCCGCCCTCACTGTGGCGGCAGTGCCCACGATCGCCACGTCGGCCGGACCGGCGACACCTTCGCGATCGAGCATGGCTCGATACGAAGGAAGGAACCCATAGATCTGAAACTGCTCGCCGGCTTTGGCGCGAGCAGTCGCCTCGTCGTCGGTGACGCAGACAGGCAGTGGACAAACGACGCGCGGTTCCGGTCGACCCGCTTCGGCTGCCGCTGCGCGGATCGTGGGAACGATGTGGTTTCCGATTGTGCCGGGCCCCGTCATCCAGGTGACGGTTCCTTCGGCGAGTCGACCGGTCACATTCAGCATCTGCGTGCCGAGTGCGGCGACAAGCGTCGGCACCGGCGTCGAATCCGGAATCTCAAGCGCAAGATGACCCGAGAGAGTTTCACCTGTGAAATCGGCCGCCTCGCCGCGCAGTAGTGGTTGGAGGATTTCGAGGTACTCGCGCAAGTGACGCACTGGCTTGTCCCATTCCATGCCGAGCATGCCTTCGATGACCATCTGGTGAGAGAGTCCGATGCCAAGGGTGAGCCGCCCACCCGAAACCTGCTGAACGGTGCGGGCCTGAGCGGCCAGCATCATCGGATGGCGAGGAAAAGTCGGGACGACAGCAGTGCCTAGTTCGATGCCCGGCACCTCGCGCGACGCGATGGCAAGAGCGGTGAGCGTGTCGAGACCGAAAATCTGCGGCATCCACGCTGAGGCGAAGCCAGCATCGGCGATCGCTTTCACGTCTCCGATCGCCGCATCGACGGTTGCGGGCTGGGCGAACATTCCGAGTTTCATGTCATGACTCCGTTAGTGATTCGAGAGCAGCCGCCATCACTTCGAGGGCTGCCGGGGTGTGGGGTGGTGCGATGTAAACGATTCCGAGGTCCAGACCAGCCTCGGCGAACGCTGCCGCCTGTTCCGCAGTCCGGTTGGGATTTTCGACATCGGCCATCAGGTGGATCGAAGTCGTGATCTCGGCCGGATCGCGGCCGATGAGTTCGCATTCCGACCACAGATGGTCGCGTGATGCTTTCCAGTCATCCACGCTGCCACCGGGGTGGTTCCAGTGCTGCGCGTATCGCGCTGCGGTCGGAATCGTCCGGCGTTTGCCCGTACCGCCGATGCAGATTGGTGGATGGGGACGCTGAATCGGCTTCGGCTCACATCGGGCCCCGGCCAGCGAGAAGTGCTTGCCGGAAAAATCGGTGGTCTCGTTGGTCAGCAGCGAGATAATCACCTCAATCCCCTCGTCGAATCGATCGAACCGCTCGGTCAACGTCGCGCCGAGGCTGATCCCATAGGCATCGGCCTCTTCCTGATTCCATCCCGCACCGAGTCCAAGCTCAAGGCGTCCGTTGGAAATGATGTCGACAGTCGCCGCCATATTCGCAAGAAGGGCAGGATGGCGATATGGCATTCCGGTGACAAGCACTCCGATACGGATGCGCTTCGTCGCCTGCGCCAACGCACTCAATGTCGACCAACCCTCGAGGCACGGGCCGGTGGAATCGGAGAAGATCGGATAGAAGTGATCGAAGTTCCATCCCGACTCATAGAGGTCGATATCGTCAGCCGCATGCCAGACGTCGAGCATCGATTGCCAAGTTGTGTGTTGTGGTGAGGTCTTGAATCCGAAGCGCACGAGGCAAGGCTAACGAACCCAAGGGATCCGTGGGTTCCTAACCCGATCTATCGCCACTTCGCGTAGAGAGTCACATTGCCGATCGTGTTGTACGTCGCCGAATTCGCAAATACCACCGCACCGGTTGCGGATGTCGCCCAACCTGCAAACGTGAAACCTGCCCGAGTGAACGTATTTGCCGTCAACGCCCGGCCCGCGGCCGTGAACGTCATGGCCGCCATCGAACCCGTACCACCATTGGCATTGAACGTCACGGTGTACGTGATCGGCGTCCACACCGCGAACAATGTCACGTTGCCGATCGTGTTGTAGGTGGCTGAATTCGCAACCGCCACAGCACCGGTCGCGGACCTAGCCCAGCCCGCAAACGTGTAACCAGCCCGAGTGAACGTATTCGCAGTCAGTGCTTTGCCCGTAACCGTGAATGTCATCGGGGCCATCGAACCCGTTCCGCCGTTCGCATTGAATGTCACGGTGTACGTGATCGGCGTCCACACCGCGAACAATGTCACGTTGCCGATCGTGTTGTAGGTGGCTGAATTCGCAACCGCCACAGCACCGGTCGCGGACCTAGCCCAACCGGCAAACGTGTAACCCGCTCGAGTGAACGTGTTCGCATTCACCGGTTCACCAACAACGGTGAATACCTGGGCCGCCATCGTGCCCGTGCCGCCATTGGCATTGAACGTGATCGTGTAATCAATCAGCGTCCACACCGCGAACAACGTCACGTTGCCGGCCGTGTTGTACACAGCCGAATTCGCAAAGGCAACTGTGCCCGTCGCTGTCCTCGCCCAACCCGCAAACGCGTAGCCAGCGCGGGTGAACGTATTCGCGGTCAACGCCCGGCCCGTAGTCGTGAACGTCATAGCTGCCATCGTGCCCGTTCCACCATTGGCGTTAAACGTCACGGTGTACGTGATTGGAGTCCACACTGCGAACAAGGTCACGTTGCCGGCCGTGTTGTACGTGGCTGAATTCGCCACCGCCACAGCACCAGTCGCGGACCTAGCCCAACCCGCAAACGTGTAACCCGCTCGAGTGAACGTATTCGCATTGACGGGTTCACCAAGAACCGTGAACACCTGGGCTGGCATCGTGCCCGTGCCACCGTTCGCGTTGAAGGTGATCGTGTAATCAACCGGCGTCCACACCGCGAACAGGGCCACGTTGCCGGCGGTGTTGTACGTGGCCGAATTCGCAACTGCTACAGCACCGGTGGCGGTCTTCGACCAGCCCGCAAACGTGTAACCCGCTCGGGTGAACGTATTGGCATTGACGGGTTCACCCACAACAGTGAACACCTGGGCTGGCATCGTGCCCGTACCACCGTTCGCGTTGAAGGTGATCGTGTACTCGATCGGCGTCCACACCGCATACAGGATCACGTTGCCGGCCGTGTTGTACGTGGCCGAATTCGCCACCGCCACTGCGCCGGTGGCTGATCTCGCCCAACCGGCAAACGTGTAACCCTCTCGGGTGAAGGCGTTCGCATTGACGGGTTCACCGACAACCGTGAACACCTGGGCCGCCATCGTGCCCGTTCCGCCATTGGCATTGAACGTGATCGTGTAATCAACCGGCGTCCACACCGCGAACAACGTCACGTTGCCGGCCGTGTTGTACGTTGCTGAATTCGCCACCGCCACTGCGCCGGTCGCGGACCTAGCCCAACCCGCAAACGTGTAACCCGCTCGAGTGAACGTATTCGCATTGACGGGTTCACCGACAACCGTGAACACCTGGGCCGGCATCGTGCCCGTTCCGCCATTGGCATTGAACGTGATCGTGTAATCAATCAGCGTCCACACCGCAAACAAGGTCACGTTGCCGGCCGTGTTGTACGTGGCTGAATTCGCCACCGCCACAGGACCAGTCGGCGTTGTCGCCCAACCGGCAAACGTGTAACCCGCTCGAGTGAACGTGTTCGCATTGACGGGTTCACCCACAACAGTGAACACCTGGGCTGGCATCGTGCCCGTGCCACCATTGGCACTGAAGAAGATCGTGTACTCGATCGGCGTCCACACCGCGAACAAGACCACGTTGCCGGCCGTGTTGTACGTGGCCGAATTCGCAACTGCTACCGCACCAGTCGCGGTCTTCGACCAGCCCGCAAACGTGTAACCCGCTCGAGTGAAGGCATTCGCGTCCACTGATTCACCCAGAACCGTAAACACCTGGACCGGCATGGAACCGGTACCACCATTGGCGTTGAACGTGATGGTGTACTCAATCGGCGTCCACACCGCATACAGGATCACGTTGCCAGCTGTGTTGTACGTGGCCGAATTCGCGACCGCCACAGGACCAGTGGCAGTTCTTGCCCAACCCGCAAACCTGTAACCCGCTCGGGTAAACGTATTCGTGTTGACTGGTTCACCAACAACGGTGAATACCTGGGCCGCCATCGTGCCAGTACCACCATTGGCGTTGAAGTTGATCGTGTACTCGATCGGCGTCCACACCGCATACAGGTTCACATTGCCGGCGGTGTTGTAGGTGGCCGAATTTGCAACCGCCACAGGACCAGTCGGCGTTGTCGCCCAACCCGCAAACGTGTACCCAACCCGTGCAAACGAGTTCGCGTTGACCGGTTCACCAACGACAGTGAACACCTGGGCCGGCATCGTGCCCGTTCCGCCATTGGCATTGAACGTGATCGTGTAATCAATCAGCGTCCACACCGCAAACAAGGTCACGTTGCCGGCCGTGTTGTACGTGGCTGAATTCGCCACCGCCACAGGACCAGTCGGCG